>CAZPLR010000008.1:0-64049 GCA_964587555.1 uncultured Oscillospiraceae bacterium | reverse complement strand
TCGTATTTCCTCTTGACAGAGACAAAAGTGTGTGATATATTATAAGCGTACTATATCACATAGTACACTTGACACAGACAGAAAATGAGGGAAAGGAGGTTTGTACCTTGGAGAAAGAGCAGGAAAAAAGAAGGATCGATCCAAGCGATTTTGAGCTTGACAAATATTCCCGCACGCCGATTTACGAGCAGGTGATCCGGCAGGTGAAGGAGCGCATTTTGGCGGATGATTTTGCGGCGGATGAAGCGCTGCCGTCGGTGCGCGCGCTGTCGCTGCGGCTGGGTGTGAACCCGAACACGCTGCAAAAGGCGTACAGTGAATTGGAGCGGCAGGGGCTTTGCTACGCGGTAGCGGGCAACGGCAGATTCGTGCATCCGCAGGCGCGTCAGATCCTGCAGGAAACTGAATCAGACGAGCTGTACGGCGTGCTGCGTCAGGTGCTGCAAAGCCTGTTGGCTGTGGGACAAACGAAAGATATGATTATGGCAAAGGTGAAGGAATGGTTGGCGGCATGGAACGGCCGCAGCGTATGCAAAGAAACGCGTGTGCAAAGAAACGACAAATTTTAAGGCCATCTGAGGGATGGAAAATTTAGGATGAAGGGGAATGATAAGATGATAACGGCAAGTAAAGTTTCAAAAAAATTCGGCGACTATCTTGCTCTTGACGGTGTGGACTGCCGGATTCCGGACGGCTGTATTTATGGGTTAGTTGGCGCGAACGGCGCGGGGAAATCCACCTTTTTGCGGCTGATAACCGGCGTTTATAAGGCGGACGGCGGCAGCGTTTCGGTCGACGGGGAGAATGTTTACGATAATCCGGCGGTAAAAGCGAAGCTGATGTATGTGCCGGATGAGCTGTTTTTCCTGCCGCAGAGCGATATGCAGCGCATGGCGCAGTTTTATAAGCGTGTCTATCCAAGCTTTTCGGATGAACGGTTTGAAACGCTGTGCCGACAGTTTGGACTGAATCCCAAGGCGAATATCAACACCTTTTCCAAGGGCATGAAGCGCCAAGCGGCGACAATTCTAGGGCTTGCCTGCCGCACCGAATATCTGCTGTTTGACGAAACCTTTGACGGGCTTGATCCGGTCATGCGCAATTTTGTAAAGTCGGTGATCTACGAGGATATCTGCGACCGCGGCGCCTCGGCGGTAATCACTTCACATTCTCTGCGCGAGCTGGAGGACACCTGCGACCAGCTTGCGCTGCTGCATAAGGGCGGCATTATCCTGCAAAGCGATGTTGGACAGCTCAAAACCTCGCTGTTTAAGATTCAGGCGGTATTTGACCGCCCCTATACCAAGGAGATATTTGCAGGATTGGATATGCTGCATTTTTCCCAGCATGGAAGCGTCTGTAATTTGATCCTGCGCGGGAATTCCGAGGAGGCGATGCAGCGGGTTCGTGCGCTTGACCCGATCCTTTCCGAGCTGCTGCCGCTGACGCTGGAGGAGGTTTTCCTGTACGAAATGCAAAGTCTTGGGTATTCTGTCGAGCTGCTGCAAAGCGGCGCGTCGGAGCAGAAAGACGTCGGCTGACCGACGGAAAGGAAGGAAGATTCGATGAAATCGTTAAAATATTTATACCGAGAGCTGTTTTACGAGATGAAGGTATGCGGGATCATTTTTTCGGTCGGCGGACTTTTGACGCTGCTTGGCACCTTTCTATTCCTCGGTTTGAATGACGCCGATTTTATGATAGCGGAGGCGTTTTGCCCGTTTGGATATCTGTTGGCAATCGTCGGCGGCATTATATTCCCGCTCAATGGCTTTCACTTTTTGAATAAGCGCAGCAGCGCGGATATTTACCACAGCATCCCTTGCAGCAGAAGACAGCTTTTCTTCTGTACGGCGGGCGCGGTATTTACTTGGATCGGCGGGCTGATGGCGGCGGCATTCCTGCTTTCGGCGGCTGGTTATCTGCTGCTTGGTATTTCGTTTTCATTCTATCAGATGATCGTCAGCTTTTTTGTGATGCTGATCAGCGGGTTGATGTTCGCTTCCGCGACGATGATTGCGGTCAGCGTTTCCGGAACCACGCTCAGCGCGCTGGCGGCGGCGCTGGTCATCGCCTTTGTGCCAAGGCTGATCCTCTCTGCGGTTGCGTTCGGCCTGTCGTACAACGATATTCTGGCGATGGATCAGCTCGGACTTTTATCGCCGCAATACAATATCTCGATTGGGAGCTGGCTTGGGCTGCTGCTCGGCGGAGTTACCAGCCACAGTGAGCTGACCGTAAATCATATGCTTGAACAAATTTATAGCTTTGGTTTGCCGATGCTCTACTCGGTATTCCTCACCGCCGTATATTTGGTGCTTGGATGCCTGCTGTTTGTCCGCAGAAAATCTGAAACCGCAGGCAACGCTGCCGTTAACCGATTTACGCAAAATCTGATCCGCTGCGGCGTTGCTGTCCCGTTTATCGTATTCCTAATGTACTATTGCTGCGCAGAGACACTGCAGCTGGATGACACGATGGTATGGATTATCCTGATTTTTGCGTTTGGCGTTTACGTGATCTATGAGCTGGTCACCGGACGGAAATTTAAAAAGATGCTGAAATCGATTCCGTTGTTCGTTGGTATGACTGTCCTGCTGCTTGGAATCAGCTATGGCGCGCAGTTTATAGGGGAGCACATTGCGCAGAGAACCGTTACGGCGGAGCAGATCGAGGATGTGCAGTTTGACGGTCAAACGGCAATGTACCCGATGGACGACAGCTACCATGCGATCAAAAACGGCAGACTGCGTTTTGCACAGGATGAGGTGAAGGAGATCGTATCGCGCGGGCTTAGCAATACCGCCCAGCCTTCGAACAACGCATATTATCAAAACGAGTCGGTTACGCTGCGTACAGTAATCCGCTCCAGCAAGGGCAGCTTTACGCGTTATGTGAGATTTAGCATGGAGGACTATAAGCGTTTGTTTGCGATCACGTCGGCAGACGAACGCGCAATGCAGGCGGCGCAGGTGCTGCCTGCCGGCAAGGATATAGAAAAGGTTGAGATCGGTTATATTTCGACCGTCGGCCACAATGAGCTGACCAAAGAGCAGCTTGCCGCTGTCTGGGACTGCGCGGTGGAGGAATATCAGTCCTTCACCGACGAGGAAAGAACCGCTTACTTATTTGCGCATGAAGGACGCAGCTATAGCAGTGAAACCGACATCGTTACCGATGTGTCGTTTGATACCATGTTCCGAATCGTCGGGAACGGCTTCTGCCGCGGAAAATATTATAGCATGACCTTCGAGATCAGTTCAAAATTCCCGAAAACACAAGAGTTGTTTTTCAGCTATCTGAATAACGAGGAGTTTGTACAGGATATGGTTTCGCTGCTGCGCGAATGTGCCTCTTCTGACAATGCAAACGGCTATCAGATCTGCGTTAGCTATACAGATGCTTTTGGATACCATGCGGTCGCCGCTACCCCGTACTACTATGGCTTGGATACCGTGGAGTATTCGCATGGCGCAGCTACAGAGGATACGGAGTCAGCGGACAAATATGTGACGGAGGAAATCTATTACCTGAAGGCGGAGGACGACGTCTTTGCACTGCTGAAGGAATATTCGCATATGTCCTATGTCCCGTCCATTGTGCTGAACGCCGATACCATGCGCCAGATCGCGGATCGGCTGGAAAACGGAGAATATATCACGCCTGATTCTGTGCGGGGATATTATACGATCAATCTTGACCTCTATTCTATGCCTACCAATTACAAGGGCTATAACGGCAACAGCCTGGCGCTGTATATCAGCGTTCCGCAGCAGTAACGGCACACGGATTTTTGACGTATGCTTGCGGCGGCTGATTCAGCCGCCCACACTGCCAAACGAGAAAGGGGATTTTGGCTGTGAAAAGAAAGAACTTGCCCATCTTCCGTATCTTGCGGTTTTGGCGCTTGGCTTTTATCTGCTGCCGCTTCTGATTTCGGACACCGGGTCGGGGATGTTGGTTTTGCTGGGTGTAATGCCGCTGCTGCGCTGTCCGACGCGGTTGTCTTCGGATTGCGAAACGGTTTTTCGGTATGGCTGGCTGTCGGAACGCTTGTCCTGCTTGTTCCGGCGATTTTCATCCACTATAATGAATCCGCGTGGATGTATGCGCTTTTATATCCCGGCATAACTCTTGTCGGCTGCGGCACAGGCATGTTAATCAAGAAAAAGCTTTTGCCTCGTTGAAAGGAGCTTGCTATGTTATTCAGTTATATCCTATTGCTGCTCGGCTGCGTATTGGTTTTGGTTGGCTTGATCGCTGGGATAGTTTTTGCTTTGAATCATCGATCATAAAATGAAAAGTGATAAGCCTTCGGTACAAAATACCGGAGGCTTTATTTCGCTGCTGCCTTTATGCCGTGGATCAGAGCTTGAGAATAATGGCTGTATGCTTGAGTTCACAATTTATTCACACACACCTTTCTAAAAAGAGCTATAATAAAAGGTAAAAGCAGAAAGGAAGCGGAGAAAGCGGCGATGTACCATATTTTGACAGCGGACGAAGATCAAAAAACGCGGGAGCTGATTACGCTTTACGGCGAGCATGCGGGCTTTGCGGTAACGGGGGTGCGAAGCGGGACGGAGGTCCTGCAGCTTTGCGATGGAGAGGGCTTCGATCTTTTGCTGATGGAAACAATGCTGCCGCAGTTGGACGGCTATTCCGTGCTGCTCTCCCTGCGGCAAAACCCGAAAACAGCGCTGCTTCCGGTCATTTTTCTGTCCGAGCGCGCTTCGGAGCAGGACCGGATTCACGGCTTTGAGGCAGGCTGCGACGACTATGTGGCAAAGCCGTTTTCGCCGAGGGAGCTGATCCTGCGGATCGAGGCGGTGCTGCGCAGGACGAACGGAAGCGCGTTTGGAACAGATGTGTTCCGTTATCGGGCATTGTCGGTGGACTTCACTGCGCAGGTCGCAGAGCTTGCCGGCGAGAGGCTGCGGCTAACACCGAAGGAGTTCGCGCTGCTTTCCTATCTTGTCAAAAACCGCAATACCGTCCTGACGCGCGACGAGCTGCTGGGCGAGGTGTGGGGATATGATTACTATGGCGACGCGCGCACGCTGGATACGCATATCAAAAAGCTGCGCCGCCAGCTTGGCGAATACGGCAGGCTGATCACCACGGTTCACGGTGTGGGATACCGTTTGGACGCATAAAAGAAAGGGACGCTTGAAAAGGGCGGAGCTGCGCACCTGCAAAAAATGCCCGAAAAGGCGCAGTTTTTGCCGAAATACTTGCAAGCTAAGGGCATATGTGGTAGGATAACGGCAGAATGATTTTCCAAAACCCTTTATTCTTGCGTTGCCTGATTTTGCGGAAAGGAGAGAGGTATGCAGATTATGTGGATTTGTATCTGGGCGGCTGTTGCGATCGTCATGCTGATCGTGGAGTTTGCAACAGTCGGGTTGGTTTCCGTCTGGTTTGCGCTGGGCGCATTCGCCGCGTTTGTCACTGCGATGATTACCGACTCGGTTTGGGTGCAGCTATTGGTGTTTGTGATTGTTTCAGCGCTTTCGCTTGGCCTTACCCGCCCATTTTTAAAAAAGTACTTAAAGCCTAAAAAAACCGCCACCAATGCCGATATCCTGATCGGAAAGACCTGCCGGATCGTCAAACAGGTCGGACCGGAGGACGCGGTCGGCAGGGTCGTGCTTGGGGACGTTTTTTGGATGGCTGTGAGTAAGGATCCAGCCGACTGCTTTGCAGAAAAAGAGGAGGCGGTTATAGATTCGATTCAGGGGAATAAATTGTATCTGGTAAAGAAATAGTAAGGATTGGGGGAAAATCATTATGAAGATCTGTCCGAAATGTCAGACGCCGAATCAGAATAAAAATTACTACTGCGTTGAGTGCAACGCAGTTTTGACCGGTGCGAAGGAGGTCAGTGACGAGGCGTATTTTGCCTCCTCAAAGGCGATCCAAAAAGCATCCAAAAGCGGTCATAAGCGTAAATGGCTCCTTTTTTCGCTGTTTGTTTTCATTACGCTGCTGATCGACGTTTATATCCTGTATATGGGTTCGGTGTCGGATGGCCCGAACGGCGGCCCGTTTGATTTGATGAATGTCTATAGGTTGTTTCCATGGTATATTCCAATTGTTTTTGTTGCCTGCTTTAACTTTGACTGGCTTTACCAGAAAATACGCAAAAAGCAGAATAAGCCGGAGAAACATCTATCCGATTTTGTCAACATGGGCATCACCGCTCTTACGATCGTTGCGTGGTTTTTGCTGGAATGTCAGATCGTCAGCGCGGTTGTGTTCTATGCGAATTATATCTGATCCAACCCGTCGGGGCTTTTGCATTTGGCGGACAGCGTGAGTTTTTGTGTAGAAAGGGAGATTTTTATGCCGAATGGCAGCAACATTATTGTAATTTCGATCATTTCCGTTTTTGTCGTATTGCTTCTTATTTTTCTCATCAGCCGTATCCGCATTGTACCGCAGGCGCAGGCGTATGTCATCGAGCGTTTAGGCTCCTATTTGACCACTTGGGAAAACGGGCTTCATTTTCTGATCCCGTTTGTCGACCGCATTTCTAAAAAGGTGTCGCTGAAAGAGTTCGTCGCCGATTTTAAGCCGCAGCCGGTCATCACCAAGGATAATGTCACGATGCAGATCGATACGGTCGTTTTCTATCAGATCACCGACGCAAAGCTGTTTGCTTACGGCGTGAACAACCCGATTTCCGCAATCGAAAACCTGACCGCAACGACGCTGCGTAATATCATCGGCGAGATGGAGCTTGACCACACCTTAACCTCCCGAGAGGCAATCAACACCCGTATCACGCAGGATATCGACATGGCGTCGGATAAGTGGGGCATCAAGGTCAACCGCGTCGAGCTAAAGAACATTCTGCCGCCGCGTGAGATTCAGGACGCGATGGAGAAGCAGATGAAGGCGGAGCGTGAGCGCCGCGAGGTGATGATCCGCGCCGAGGGCGAGAAGAATTCGCAGATTCTGGTGGCGGAGGGCGAAAAGCAGTCGCGCATCCTACGGGCTGAGGCGGAGAAGGAATCCACCATCCTCTATGCCGACGCAGAAAAAGAAAAACGTATTCGTGAGGCGCAGGGGCAGGCTGAGGCGATCGCGCTGGTACAGAATGCGCTTGCCGAGGGCTTGAAGATGCTCAACGCCGCCAATCCGAGCGAGCGGGTGATTCAGCTCAAGGCACTGGAGGCCTTCCAGAAGGCTGCCGACGGCAAAGCCACCAAGATCATCATTCCAAGCGAGATTCAGGGGCTTGCCGGTCTTGCCGCAGGCTTGCAGGGCGTCGTCAAGGAAACGCCGCAGGAAGAGCTGAAATAAAGCGAACAAAAAGGGGAGGTCAGACCGACCTCCCCCTTTCACGGGAAGCTTTTTCGTTGATTTTGTCAAAAATGATTGACAGCACGCGGATGACGTGCTATAATAGGAACGCAGGAAAAATCCTGCACATTCGATTTTATCGCAGAGTAGAGATATGCGCGTTTTAGTGCCGGGCGAACGGGGAGTTGTCGAACGGACAAAATAGGGGGACCCTTGCGGTGCATATTTCGCATCCCGCTGCTGCATAATCAATTCAGCGAGAAAAACTCGCTCCTTTTTATGTGGGCAAGGGCAAAAACTCTGTCTTTCTGAAAACAGGAGGGAGTTTTTTATGTCCAAATCGGTTCTTGACAGCTTTGCGCTGAATACGCAGAGCAACCCGCTGAAAGCGGATTACTGGCGCGCTGCCGCCGCGGAATTTCGCAACCTTAGAAGCCTGACGACCGTCGCGGTATTTTTGGCGGTTACAATTATCATCTCCGGGCTTTTTGTGCCGCTGGGGGATAATCTCAAGGTGTTTTTTACCTTCTTGACCAAGGCGGTCTACTGTACGGTCGGCGGCCCGCTTATGGGGCTTGCGGCAGGCTTTGCCGAGGACATCGTCGGTTATATGATGTACCCGGACGGCGGCTTTTTCTTTGGCTACACCGTTTCCTCTATGCTTGGCAGCTTTATCTACGGGCTGTGCTTTTACCGTACAAAGATTACCCTGCCGCGTATCATCATTGCAAAAGTGTCGGTCAACCTGTTTGTCAACATGGGGCTGGGCTGCCTGTGGAGTCAAATCCTGTTCGGCAAGGGTTATCTTTACTACCTAGGGAAAAGTACCGCTAAAAATCTGCTGCTGCTTCCGCTGGAGGTGTTTATGCTGTTTGTTATGTTTGCCGCGTTGAGAAGGATCGCGGCACGCTCAGGTTCGGGCGGATGAATCCTTTCCCCGCGGTTTGCGGACGTTTTTCTGGTAGATGAATAATAAGCCCTTTAAAAGCAGATCGTCGTCGCAGATGATCTGCTTTTTGCACAGCGGGACAATGAATTTCGCAAGTCCGCCGGTTGCAATGACGGTCGTTTTTTTGCCCAATTCCTCCTCGATCCGGTCGATCAGCCCGTCGAGCATCGCGGCGGAGCCGTTTAAAATACCGGAGCGCATACAGTCGATTGTGTTCAGACCGATGACCTTTTTCGGCGGTTCCATCGAGATGCGCGGCAGCTGCGCAGTGCGCCCGGTCAGCGCATCCAGCGATACCCGCACGCCGGGAATAATCATCCCGCCGCGGTAGTTGCCGTTCTCATCTACCACCGATGCGGTTGTCGCAGTCCCCATATCGAAGATGATGAGCGGCTTTGGATAAAGCTTGATTGCTGCGACCGCGTCGACCACAAGATCGGAGCCAAGCTGGCCCGGATTATCGATCATGATGTTCAGTCCGGTTTTGACCCCGGGCCCGACGATCAGCGGCGTCTGTCCGATCGCACGCTTGACCGCTTCCTTTAGCACCGAGTTTAACGGCGGAACAACCGAGGAGATAATCGCGCCGGTAACGCCGGATAGATCTGCCTGATATAGCTCCATGATGCTTTTGAAGCTGATCGCGTATTCGTCGGCGGTCTTGCCCGAATCAGTGGTCAGCCTGCTGATGAAGTAAATCTTTGTTTCGTCGATACAGCCGATAACGATGTTGCTGTTTCCGACGTCTAATGCTAAAATCATTTTTCCTTCACCGCCCGAAACGCGGACGGCTTCTCCTTTTCTTTCTCCACCTTATTATAGCACAGTTGCACCGTCCGGTCAAGAACGGGTATTTTTCTGTTATTAAGCAAGGAAAAAGGGATGATTTGCCTTTTTTTAGAAAAAGACTTGCTTTTTTGCGGAAAATGGTGCAAAATAATAAGAGAAAGCTTAGTTGGAAAGGGTGCGTGCGTTTTGTCTGAATCATCTGCTGGAACGGTTGTTTTTGACCGGCGAAGCCTTGTTCGTCTGTTAATTCCGCTGATTATCGAACAGCTTTTAGCGGTTACGATCGGCATGGCGGATACTGTAATGGTCGCAAGCTGCGGAGAGGCGGCGGTTTCCGGTATTTCGTTGGTCGATTCGATCAACATTCTGCTAATCAATATTTTTACCGCGCTTGCCACCGGCGGCGCTGTTGTTGCGGCGCAGCATTTGGGAAATCGCGACGAAAAGTCCGCCTGCGAGAGCGCGAAGCAGCTGTTCTTGTTCGTTGCCTTTGTTTCTGCGCTGTTCGGCGTGATCGCGCTTGTGTCTAACCGGCATCTGCTTGGGCTGGTATTCGGTCATGTGGAGCAGAGCGTCATGGATAACGCTGTGATCTATTTTACGCTGTCGGCAGTCTCTTATCCGTTTCTTGCTGTTTATAACGCGGGCGCGGCGCTTTTTCGGGCGATGGGAAACGCGAGGATATCGATGCTCACCGCGTTATTTATGAATCTCATCAACGTCGCGGGCAATGCGATCACGATCTACGGGCTGGGCATGGGTACTGCCGGTGCGGGAACCGCTTCGCTTGTGGCGAGGGCCGCCGGCGCTGTTATTATGGCGATCCTGATGCTAAAGCCAAAATTTGCGATCCATCTGGAAAACCTGAGAGATTGGAAACCGCAGTTTAGCCGCATCCGCACAATCATGAAGGTCGGCGTGCCGAACGGACTGGAAAACGGATTATTCCAGTTCGGAAAGATACTGGTGCAGAGCTTGGTTGCGTCGTTTGGTACGTCAGCCATCACCGCTAACGCGGTTGCCGGCAATATGGCTGGGATCGATATCATTCCGGGCAGCGCGATCGGCTTGGCGCTCGTCACAATCGTTGGACAGTGCATCGGCGCAGGAGATAAGGAAGGCGCAAAGCGGTACACCAAAAAGCTCACGTTTTTGTCGATTATCAGCATGGCGGCGATCAGCATTGTGATGATCTTTGCAATCCCGCTAATCGTGCAGATCTACGGCTTAAGCAGCGAAACCGCAGAGCTGACCAAACAGTTGATCCTTGCGCATAACCTGATGTGCATCTTCTTCTGGCCGGTCGCGTTTACACTGCCGAATGCGCTGCGCGCGGCGGGCGACGCTAAATTCACAATGACCGTTTCGATTCTCTCGGTCTGGGGCTGCCGTATCGGATTAAGCTATCTGTTTGGAATTGTGCTGGAGATGGGGGTCATGGGCGTTTGGATTGCAATGTTTGCCGACTGGATCGTGCGCGATATCTGTTTCCTGTGGCGGTATTTCCGCGGAAAGTGGCTGGATAAGCGGGTGATTTAATGCGGGTAAAAGCGGTACTTTTCGATATGGACGGGCTGCTTCTGGATACCGAGCGGCTTTTATTCCGCTGCTGGAAGCAGGCGGCGGCACAGTATGGATACCTGCTTTCGGATGAAACGGCGCTCTCGCTGCGCAGCCTTGCCGCGCAATACGCAAAACCGTATCTGACCGCGCAGTTCGGAGAAGATTTTCCGTATGAGGCGGTGCGGAATACGCGCAGAACGCTTATGAGGCGCTGTCTTTCGGAAGAGGGGCTGACGGTTAAGCCGGGCGCGGAGCTCCTGCTGTGTTACCTAAAAGAAAACGGCTTCCAAGCCGCAGTTGTGACGGCGACAGATGAAAGCCGTGCGGAGGAGTATCTGAAAAGGACGGGGCTTTTCTCTTTTTTTGATCGGCTTGTCTGCGCGCCAATGGTAAAAAACGGCAAGCCCGCGCCTGATATTTACCGATTTGCCTGCAGGCAGCTTGGATTACCGCCGGAATCCTGCTTGGCTCTGGAGGATAGCCCAAATGGTGTAAAATCGGCGTTTTTGGCGGGGTGCCGGGTCTGCATGGTGCCGGATTTGAGCCTGCCGGACGAAAAAACCGCCTCGATGACCGAAGCGGTTTGTGAAAGCCTTGCGGATGTCGTTAGGCTGCTGTAGCAAAAAATACCCTTTTTGCCGCAGCTTTTGCCAGAACGCTTGCGCAGAAGCCCAAAATGGAGTATGCTGATATGCAGAGGGAGGATGAAGGGAATGTATAACAGCGAGCAGATCAAAAAAGAAGCGGAGGAGCGCAAAAGCACCGGCTATCCGCAGCTCATCAAAAAGCTGATCGCCGTGGTGGCGGTTGTCGCCGTCTGCGCCGTCTGCGGGATGCTCATCTACGCAAAAACACTTGCGGTATAAGTGCTTTATTGTTCGTGGGAAGGGCAAAGTGCGGAAAGCGGACAGCCGCTGCATTTTGGGGCGCGTGCAGTACAGGTGTCGCGTCCGAATTGGACGATACGGTGGCAATAATCGCTGGATTCTTCCGGCGGGAGCAGCTCTTTTAATACCTTCTCGATTCTGACCGGATCCTTTCCTTCGCAGAAGCCGAGCCTGCCGTTTATACGGATGCAGTGCGTGTCGACCACGACGGCAGGCTTGTGATACACGTCGCCCATGATGAGGTTCGCGGTCTTGCGCCCGATGCCCGGAAGCTTGGTCAGATCGTCCATGTTGTCCGGCAGTTCTCCGCAAAAATCGTCGCGGATCATTTTCGCCATTTCAACAATATCCTTGGCTTTGGTTTTATAAAGCCCGCAGGAGCGGATGATTTGAGCGATGTCGTCAACCTGCGCGTCGGCGATCTGCTCGATCGAGCGGTATTTTTCAAATAGCGGACCGACTACCAGATTAACCCGCGCGTCGGTGCATTGGGCAGAAAGACGGGTGGCGATCAGCAGCTCGTAAGGCTTGTCCTTGCGGTAGTTTAAGCTGCACTGCGCGTCAGGGTAAACCTCCTTTAATCGGTTTACGACCTGCAAAACACGATCCTTTTTGGTTTGCAGGGTTTCTTCTATCATCTTTCATCAGCTCCTTTTATGGCGGAAGGCACGAGCGCTTTTCCGCTGTTTTTCTATCAATTTTGCTGTTATATTTTCATTATAGCACAGGATTCAAAATTTGACAAGCGCCAGTGTTTTCCCTTGATTTTTAGCGCTTTTCGTGCTATGATAAAATAGGTGAGAAAGAGCCGCGCTCCGATGAAAGGGCAAAGGGGATGACCGCAGCGGAGAAAAGCGTTTTGGGCGGCTATGCGGAGCAGTGATATGATTTTGCGCCGCTGTCTGTACCGGAGCGGATTTACAATGTGGCGGATTGACATAGATTTTTGAAACAAGGAAAGGTGGATTACCCATGTATAGCTTTCAAAACGATTATAACGTTGGCGCACATCCGAAGGTGATGGAGGCGCTGCTTCAGACGAATCTGGAACAGACAAGCGGCTACGGCAAGGATCATTTTACAACGCTTGCAAGGCATCGTATCAAGGATGCGTTAAACGTCACCTACGCCGCTGATGTGCATCTGGTGACTGGCGGTACGCAGGCAAACGCGCTGGTGATCGCCGCTGCGCTGCGTCCGTTTGAGGCGGTTATATCGGCGGATACCGGGCATATCAACGTCCATGAAACCGGCGCGATCGAGGCGACGGGCCACAAGGTCATCGCTGTGCCGGGAGAAAACGGAAAGCTGACCGTTCCGGCAATCGCAAGTGTTGTGGACAGCCATCCGGACGAGCATATGGTCAAGCCGCGGATGGTCTATATTTCGCAGGCGACCGAGGTCGGCACGCTTTATACATACGCTGAGCTTTCGGCAATCTCCGCTTATTGCAGGCAGAAGGGGCTTTACCTTTATATCGACGGCGCGCGGCTGGCAAGCGCGCTGACTGCGCAGGGGAATGACGTAACCCTGCCTGATCTTGTCAGCTTCGCCGATGCGTTTACCATCGGCGGAACAAAATGCGGCGCGATGTTCGGCGAGGCGGTTATTCTGGTTAACGATGCGCTGAAGCCGGATTTCCGCTACATGATAAAACGTCAGGGCGCGATGTTTGCAAAGGGCAGACTGCTTGGCGTACAGTTCGCGGCTCTGTTTGAAAACGGTTTGTACGAGGAGATCGGCAGGCATGAAAATGCGTGCGCTATGCTCTTAAAAAAGGCGTTTGCTGCCTGCGGCGTTAAAACCTATACCGACTCGGTTACCAATCAGCAGTTTGCTATCCTTTCCCGCGATGCAATCCAGCGTCTGAGCAGGCATTACCGCTTTGAGGAAACCTTGCGGCTGGATCAAAATACCGCCGTTGTACGGTTTGTGACCTCCTTTGCCACCGAGCTGTCACAGGCTGAACGCTTTGAGTCGGTGCTGCGGCAGTGTCTGTAATCAGTGAATAGCAATTGCATATTTTAAGAATATATTCATCTTTGCGAAATGGAAAGAGACAGCGTTTTATGACAAAGCAGACGCTGTTTTTCTTGCTGCTGTATGTTAAGCTGCTTGAAATCGCTCGATTCTTGCTCGTATCTGAAATATTGTCCAAATAAAAGCGCGTTTGTTTGTACGGTTTGTGAGCAACTACAAAGTTGCGGAAAAAGTGAATATTTATGCAAAAATGGCTTGCATTTTCCAAAAAATGCGGTATAATAAAGCATATGCAGGACAGGAAGAAAAAGCCGTAAGAAAAACCTGTGAACACAAGCGCGGCGGCGCGAAGAATTTAGGGAGGACAATCCAATGAGCCAGAACGTATATAAGAAGATTGTACTTGCGTATTCCGGAGGGCTTGACACCTCGATCATCATCCCGTGGTTAAAGGAGAACTACGAGGGCTGCGAAGTGATTGCGGTCGCGGGCAATGTCGGGCAGGACGCAGAGCTGTCGGGTTTAGAGGAGCGCGCAAAAAAGAGCGGCGCATCTAAGCTTTACATTGCGGATATCCAAGAGGAATTTGTAAACGAGTATGTATTCCCGACCTTGAAGGCGGGCGCGGTCTATGAAAACCGTTATCTGCTTGGAACTTCGTTTGCGCGTCCGCCGATCGCAAAGCGGATCGTTGAAATCGCAAAGGCGGAGGGTGCCGACGCTATCTGTCACGGCTGTACCGGCAAGGGCAACGATCAGGTTCGTTTCGAGCTGGCGATCAAGGCGTTTGCACCGGATATGCCGATTATTGCGCCGTGGAGAATTTGGAATATCAAATCCCGCGACGAGGAGATTGATTACGCAATCGCGCACAACGCGCCGATCAAGCTGACCCGTGAAACCAACTATTCGAAAGATATGAATCTGTGGCATCTTTCCCACGAGGGTTTGGATTTAGAGGATCCGGCGAACGAACCGGACTATGATAAGATTTTAGAGCTTGGCGTTTCCCCTGAAAAAGCGCCGGATGCTCCAACCTATATCACGCTTACCTTTGAAAAGGGGATTCCGGTCGCGCTGAACGACGAAAAAATGGACGGCGTAACCCTCATCAAAGCCCTAAATAAGATCGGCGGCGAAAACGGCGTTGGGCTGGCGGATATTGTGGAAAACCGCTTGGTCGGCATGAAGTCCAGAGGCGTTTATGAAACGCCGGGCGGTACGATTCTTTACCACGCGCACGAGGTTCTGGAAACGCTCTGCTTAGATAAGGAAACGATGCATTATAAGCAGCAAATCGCTTTGAAGTTTGCCGATTTAGTCTATAACGGGCAGTGGTACACGCCGCTGAGAGAAGCGCTTTCCGCTTTTGTAGACAGCACTCAGCAGACCGTCACCGGCAAAGTGAAGCTCAAACTGTATAAGGGCAATATCATCAACGCGGGCGTCACCTCGCCGTACACATTGTACGATGAGGAGGTTGCAACCTTCGGCGCAGACGAGGTCTACGATCAGAAGGATTCCGCAGGCTTTATCAACCTGTTCGGCTTGCCGATTAAGGTAAAGGCGCTGCTGGATCAGAAACGGAATGCAGATCAATAAAAAGAAACGTTGGTAGGCGGCGCGATTTTCACGGCCGCCTATCTGCGCTGTAAAACGGCTCTCAAAATGGAAAGAAAGGGCAATGATAGAGATGGCGAAATTATGGGCAGGCAGGTTTTCTAAAGAGATCGACAGCACGGTAAACGATTTTAACAGCTCGATCTCGTTTGACTGCCGGATGGCAAGGCAGGATATGATGGGTTCGGTCGCGCACGCGAGGATGCTTGGCAGACAGGGCGTTATCGCGAAAGAGGAGGCGGACCAGATTGTGGCGGAGCTGACCCGAATGATCGCGGAGCTGGACGCGGGTACGCTTGTGGTCGACCGCACGGCGGAGGATATCCACAGCTTTGTGGAGGGGGAATTGACCGCCCGCATCGGCAACGCGGGAAAGCGGCTGCACACCGCGCGCTCCCGCAACGATCAGGTGGCACTGGATATCCGCCTTTATCTGCGGGATGAGATCGATAGCGTCGTTTCCCAGCTAAAAGAGCTGGTAAAAGCGCTTTGCGAGATCGCGCTTGCTCATATCGACACGGTGATGCCGGGCTACACCCATCTTCAGCGCGCGCAGCCGATCACCTTTGGGCATCATCTGATGGCGTACACGTCGATGTTTCTGCGGGATATCTCCCGTTTGGCGGACGCGAAAAAGCGGATGAATGTTCTGCCGCTCGGATCCGGCGCGTTGGCTGCGACGACTTATCCAATCGACCGGTATTTTGTCGCGGAGGAGCTTGGCTTTGACGATGTGAGCGCCAACAGCTTGGACGGCGTTTCCGATCGGGATTTCTGTGTGGAAGCTGCGGCGGCGCTCTCGCTGATTATGACCCATCTTTCGCGGTTTTCAGAGGAGATTATCCTCTGGTGTTCATGGGAATTTAAGTTTATAGAGCTGGACGACAGCTTTTCGACCGGCTCGTCGATTATGCCGCAGAAGAAAAATCCGGATATTGCCGAGCTTGTCCGCGGTAAGACCGGCAGGGTACACGGCGACCTGATTACGCTGCTGACAATGCTTAAGGGGCTGCCGCTTGCCTATAACAAGGATATGCAGGAGGATAAAGAGGCGATTTTCGATGCGTTCGACACCGTTTCAATCTGCTTAAAAGCCTTTACGCCAATGATCCAGACGATGACGGTATACAAAGAAAATATGCGTAAGGCGGCTGCAAAGGGCTTTATCAACGCCACCGACTGCGCGGATTATCTGACGAAAAAGGGCGTGCCGTTCCGGGATGCGTATAAGATTACCGGGCAGCTGGTCGCGCATTGCATCGAAGCTGGTCTGACCTTAGAAACGCTGCCGCTGGACGGCTATAAAGGCTTTTCGCCGTTATTTGAGCAGGATGTTTATGAGGCGATTTCCTTGGAAACCTGCGTGAAGGGCAGAAGGACGGTCGGCGGGCCAAGCGGTGAAAGCGTGCGGGAGCAGGTTCGAAAGGCGCTTGCCGCAATAGAAACATAAACAGAGCAGTGAATCAAAGGAGCTATGAAATTGATAAAAGCAGGAATTATCGGCGCGACGGGATATGTAGGCGAGGAGCTTTGCAGGCTGTTATTGTCCCATCCGCTTTGTGAGATCGCGGCGGTCAGTTCGCTCAGCTTTATGGGGCAGAAGCTTTCCGATGTGTATCCAAATTTATATACGCTTTGCGATATGACCTTGACCGATGAGGATGAGGTAATCCAAAAAAGCGATGTGATCTTTGCATCGCTGCCGCACGGGCTTTGCGAGAGGATTGGGGAGAAATGCGTCGGCGCGGGAAAAAAGCTGATCGATCTCGGCGCAGATTTCCGCTTGACCGATGAGCGGGATTATACGGAGTGGTATGGTCTAAGCTATCAAAATAAGCCGCTGCACGAAAAAGCGGTCTACTGCATCCCAGAGCTGCATCGCAAACGGCTGGAGGACTGTCAAATTGTCGGCAATCCGGGCTGCTATCCGACCTCGATTGCGTTGGGGCTTGCGCCAATCCTAAAAAGCGGTAAGGCGGACTGCTCCCATATCATAATCGATTCCAAATCCGGCGTCACCGGCGCGGGACGCAAGATGACCCAGAATACCCATTATCCGGAGTGCAACGAGGCTTTTTCGCCGTATAAAGCCGCGTGCCACCGCCATACGCCGGAGATCGAGCAGACTGCCAGTGAGCTTGCGGGCAGACCGGTTAAGGTGACATTTGTGCCGCACCTGCTTCCGGTCAACCGCGGGATTGTTTCGACCATTTATGTGAATCTGACCGAGACGATGGATGATAACGAGATCGACGCGCTGTACCGGGATTTTTATCGGGACGAGCGGTTTGTACGCATTCTGCCAAAGGGGAGCTATGTCAATCTGCGCAGCGTCACCTATTCGAATTACTGTGATATTTCGCTGCATCCGGATCGGAGGACGGGATCGCTGGTGATCGCTTCGACAATCGATAATATGGTGAAGGGTGCCGCCGGACAGGCGATCCAGAATATGAACCTGCTGTTTGGTATCCCGGAGCACACCGGGATCGATATGGCGCCTCCGGCGTTTTGAGTAAAACCCTCATTTGGGAAAGGAATGATAATTTCATGATGCAAATTACAGGCGGGGTCTGCGCAGCGAAAGGGTTTTTGGCTTGGGGAACCCATTGCGGCATCCGCAAAAATAAAGATAAATTGGATCTGGCGCTTATTTATAGCCAAGCGCCGTGTGCGGCTGCGGCGGTTTATACCACCAACCGCGTTAAGGGCGCGCCGCTGACCGTGACCAAGCAGAATATTGCAAACGGCAAGGCGCAGGCGGTTGTCTGCAATTCCGGTATTGCCAATACCTGCTGCGCCGACGGCGTTGCAAAAGCGCAGATGATGTGTAAGGTTACTGCTGATGCGCTTCATATGGAGCCGGAGGATGTGATCGTCGCTTCCACCGGCGTGATCGGGCAGCCGCTGCCGATTGAGCCGATTGCTGAGGCGATGCCGCAGCTTGCGGCGTCGCTTTCTGAAAAAGGCGGCGAGCTGGCGGCGAAAGCTATTATGACGACCGATACCAAGCCAAAACAGATCGCCTTCTCATTCCAATGCGGCGGTAAGACCTGCCATATCGGCGGCATGGCGAAAGGCTCCGGTATGATCCATCCGAATATGGCAACGATGCTTGTTTTTTTGACGACAGACGCCGCAATCGAGGCGCCGCTGCTGCAAAAGGCGCTTTCAAAGCTGATTGTCGATACCTTTAATATGGTTTCGGTCGACGGCGACACCTCGACCAACGACATGGTTTCGGTGATGGCAAACGGCATGTCGGGCAGCGCGCCTGTGACCGATGAAAATTCCGAGGATTACCGGCAGTTCTGCACTGCGCTCTATGCGATTCTTGCGCAGCTTTCGCGCGAGATTGCAAAGGATGGCGAGGGGGCAAGCAAGCTTTTGACCTGCCGCGTGACCGGAGCGCCGACTAAGGTCTGCGCAAGGGCGGTCGCAAAATCGGTCATCACTTCAAATTTGTTCAAATGCGCGCTCTTCGGCGAGGATGCGAACTGGGGAAGGGTGCTTTGCGCCATCGGCTATACCAAGGTGCATCGCGAGGACGATTTTGTGATCGAGAGGGTCAGCGTGGTGCTTGGCAGCGAGTTTGGCGATGTGACCGTCTGTGAAAACGGCGCCGGCGTGGACTTTTCGGAGGAAAGAGCGGCAAAGATCCTCTCCTCTGACGAGATCACTGTTACGGTCGATTTAGGGATGGGGAGCTTTGAGGCGACCGCTTGGGGCTGCGACCTGACCTATGATTATGTGAGAATCAACGGCGACTACCGCACTTAAAAGCATGCAGGCAAAACGGCAGAAAAGAGGAATGTGAAGATGATCCCGGTGGATAAGATACCGACCGAGCTGCGGGCGCGTGTGCTGATCGACGCGCTGCCCTATATTCAGAAATACCGCGGACGGGTGGTCGTCGTGAAATACGGTGGCAACGCGATGATAAGTGAGGAGCTGAAGGACGCCGTAATGAGCGATATTGTCCTGCTGTCGCTGATCGGCATCAAGGTGGTTTTGGTACATGGCGGAGGTCCGGAGATTAACGGTATGCTGAAGAAGATCGGCAAGGAGAGCCGGTTTGTGAACGGGCTGCGCTACACCGACGAGGAAACGATTGATATTGTTAAAATGGTGTTGGGCGGCAAGGTTAACAAGGATCTTGTGACGCTGCTTTCACAGCACGGCGGCAGGGCGATCGGGCTTTGCGGCGCCGACGGGAATATGATCTGCTGCCGGAAAATGCAAGGCGAAACCGATCTGGGCTTTGTTGGGCAGATCGATCGGGTGGATATCCGCCCGATTGCCGATGTGTTGAACGCCGGATATGTCCCGGTGATCGCGACGATCGGAGTCGATCAAAATGGTCAGGCATACAATATCAATGCCGATACGGCTGCCGCAAGGATCGCCTCCGCGCTCTCTGCGGCGGATCTGCTGCTGATGACCGACATCCGCGGACTGCTGCGCGATAAGAACGACGAAAAAACGCTCATTCCGCTGGTGTATGTCAGCGACGTTCCGGCGCTGATAAAGCAGGGGATTATTTCCGGGGGAATGATCCCGAAAATTGAGTGCTGTGTGGAAGCGGTGCGCCGTGGCGTCGATAAGGCGTTTATCTTGGACGGACGCATCCCGCATTCACTGCTCATTGAGCTGTTCTCCAACGAGGGAATCGGTACGATGTTTACAACCCGCTAACGCGGCTTTGAGAGGAATTTTGCAAAATGAAAAAAAGGCCAAATATTATCCTGATTACCACCGACCAGCAGCGGTTTGATACGATTCAGGCGCTTGGCAACGATGTGATCTATACGCCGCATTTGAATTGGCTGTGCGACGAGGGAACTGTTTATCGTAATATGTACGCAGACTGCCCGGTCTGTATTGCCTCCCGCACCACCATTATGAGCGGTATCGAGGGCTACCGCAGCGGCATGGTCGGCAACTCTGATGCATTGCAGCCGAGGATTATGCAGGAGAATCTTACCCTGCCGGCGCTATTGACCCAAAACGGTTACCAGACCCGCGCGGTTGGTAAGATGCACTTCACGCCGGTGCGCGCAAACTATGGTTTTGAGCATATTGAGCTGCCGCTCGATTATTACCGAATGATGAAAAAAAGCGGGCATGGCCTGCCGAAGCAGCACGGCGTTGGCGAAAACGAGATAGAGCCGGTCATCTCCACCGTTGATGAGCAGCACAGTATTACCTATTGGACGGTCGACCGCTCGATTGATTTTGTTGAAACAAGGGATCCGACCAGACCGTTCTTTTTATGGACCTCGTTTACCAAGCCGCATCCGCCGTTTGATCCACCGGCAAATTACTGGAATCTTTATGAAACTGACGATATGCCGGCGCCGGTTTACGGCGATTGGTCGGAGGATCTGCAAACGATGCCGAAGGGCTTTTTGCAGCACACGCTTTTACTGGATAATTTACAGCGGCTTTCCAAAAAGCAGCAGCAAGCCTCAAAGCGCGCGTATTTTGCCTGCATCACCCAGATCGACTATTCGCTGGGACTGCTGTTTGCAAGGCTGCGGGAGCTTGGAATATTGGATGATACTTGGATCATTTTCACCTCGGATCACGGCGATATGCTGGGGGATCATCATATGGGCGCAAAGATGACCTATTTTGAAGGCGCGGCGCATGTGCCGATGATCATTAAGGCTCCGGTAAACAGCGCGGCATATCGGGAATTAAAGGGCAAGCGGGTAGATTCTTTGGTGCAGATGTCCTCCATTTACGCGACGGTTGCGCAGATGGCGGGAATCGAACTGCCGCAGGATTCGGATGCGACAAGGCTCAGCCTGCTTGATTTTGCAGGCTTAAGCAAGCCGCAGACCTTTTACGGCTGCTGTGAGCACAGCAATTATGCGGTGATGGATGGCGGTTATAAGTACATTTATACGGTTTATGGCGGGCAAGAGGTGCTGTTTTATCTGCCGGATGACCCGATGGAGCAGCATAATCTGGCGAATTTGCCGCAGGAAAAGGACCAGCTTAACCGGATGCGCGGGCTGCTGCGCGAGTGGGCAAAACAATACGACGACGATCTGCTGTGCGGCGAAGGCTTTGCCCGGCGGGACTATGCGAAAACCCCAGAGGAGTCCGGACATTGGCCGGGGTTTCATTCCATCTGCTGTGAGGAATTTGATGTGCTGCACTGAGCAGTGGGTGCTGAATGTACAATATCAGGAAGGAAAAATCAAATGGAAAGTCAGAAAGTGCTAATCGAAAGCGATCAGCAATATATCATGCAAACCTATGCCCGCAGCGAGCTGGTGCTGACTGCGGGACGCAGTGCAGTCGCCTATGGCGCTGACATGATGCAGTATATCGATTTCACCAGCGGTATCGGCGTGAACTCCTTGGGCTTCTGCGATAAGGAATGGTGTACCGAGGTCTGCAAGCAGGTGATGACGCTGCAGCATGCCTCGAATCTCTACCATACTGCGCCGGATCATATCGCGGCGAAGCTGCTTTGCGAAAAGACCGGCTATGCCCGCGTTTTTTTCAGTAATTCCGGCGCGGAGGCAAATGAGGGCGCAATCAAGCTGGCAAGGCTTTATAGCGAGAAAAAATACGGCGCAGGGCGGTATAAGATCGTCACGCTGACGAATTCGTTCCACGGCAGAACGATTACGACTTTGTCCGCGACTGGTCAGGAGGTTTTTCATCAGAAATTCCAGCCGTTAACAGAGGGCTTTGTTTACGTAAGGGCGAACGACGCTGCGGATCTCAGGGAGAAGCTTGATGACACCGTTTGCGCGATAATGTTGGAATTTGTCCAAGGCGAAGGCGGCGTTCTGCCATTAAAGCAGGAATTTGTGGATGCAGCTGCGGAACTCTGTAAGGAGAGGGATATCCTGCTCATTGCAGATGAGGTGCAGACTGGCGTTGGCAGGACCGGCACCTTTTTAGCAAGCGAGCAATTCGGCGTAAAACCGGATATCACCACGCTTGCCAAGGGATTAGGCGGCGGACTGCCGATCGGCGCGGTGCTGACGGCGGAAAAATGCGATGTGTTCTGCAAAGGCGATCACGGCTCTACCTTCGGCGGAAATCCGGTTTGCTGTACCGGCGCGCGGGTTGTGCTGACACGAATGACTGACGAACTGCTGCAGGATGTGAGGGAAAAAGGAAAGAAGATTCGCGAAACGCTGTCTGAACTAGACGAGGTCGAAGAGATTACCGGACTTGGCATGATGGTCGGTATCCGGCTGCGCACCAAAAAGGCGGCTGAGGTTCGGGAAACATGTATGCAGCAGGGACTGCTTATCTTAACCGCAAAGGATAGATTAAGACTGCTTCCGCCGCTTACCATCTCGCAGGATGAGCTGCGCAGAGGCTTGCGTATTTTGAAACAGGTTTTGGAATCAGGGACGGAGGAGAGGAAAAGCATATGAGCCAGTTGAAGCATTTATTGAAGCTGAGTGATTTGACCAGAGGGGATATTTTGGAGTTATTGAACTTGGCGGATCAGCTAAAATATGAGCAGAAGCACAATATCCCGCATAAGATGCTGGAGGGAAAAAACTTGGGTATGATTTTCCAGAAATCCTCAACCCGTACCCGCGTTTCGTTCGAGGTCGGCATGTACCAGCTTGGCGGACATGCGATGTTTTTAAGCTCTAGAGATCTTCAGATTGGGCGCGGCGAGCCGGTAGAGGATACCGCCAGAGTGCTTTCACGCTTCTGCGATGCTATCATGATCCGCACCTTTGAGCAGAAGGAGGTTGAAATGCTCGCTGCTTACGGCAGCATCCCAGTTATCAACGGTTTGACTGATTATGCGCACCCGTGTCAGGTGCTGGCTGACTTGATGACGATCCGGGAGCATAAGGGGAATTTTGAGGGCAACACCTTCTGCTATATCGGTGACGGCAACAATATGGCAAATTCTCTGATCGTCGGTATGCTGAAGGTCGGTATGAAGGTGCGTATCGCCTGCCCGAAGGGCTATGAGCCTGCGGCGGATGTTCTGGAATTTGCCAAGGGCTACGGCGATAAATTCCTGATGACGGCTGATCCGATGGAAGCGGCAAAGGGCGTGGACGTATTCTATACCGACGTTTGGGCGTCGATGGGACAGGAGCAGGAAAAGGCGGAACGCGAAAAGGTCTTTGCCGGTGTTTATCAGATCAACGACACAATCATGGCGCAGGCCAATCCGGATGCGATGGTGCTGCACTGCCTGCCGGCACATCGCGGCGAGGAGATCACAGCCGAGGTGTTTGAGGCGCACGCTGATGAAATCTTTGATGAGGCAGAAAACCGCCTGCACGCGCAAAAGGCGGTCATGGTAAAACTGATGAGCTGATTTTGTGCGGCTTTTTTGAAACGCCGCTCCGTCTGCAAAGCGCCTTTCTGTGCAAATGGCAAAAGGAACCATTACAGCGACAGCTTGACATCATTACAAAAACAGAGTAAAATATAAGCTGCAAGTGGTTACTTGCAGCTTATGACTTTTATGAAGGGAGTGGGAAACATGGATGCTTCAGAGGTGTATCCGTTGCTGCAAAAGGCGCAGCGCTCGGTTGAGCGGCTGCTGCCCGGCGAAATATTCACCGTCAGCGACCTGTTTTATGGCTTTGAATGGAAGCGGATTCCCAAAAATATCCGCATCACGCTCGGCACACTTTTCTATCTTTCCGCACAGAAGGATAGGCAGATTGCTGTCCTAGATAAGACCTCCCGTAATCAGCAGCAGTATCAAAAGCTGTGAAAGGGATTTTGACTAAAATTGTAGGAAATTTCCCACAAAAATAAAAGGTTCTGTTTTTAATACCAAAATCAGAACCTTTTTGCTTTTTGTGGGGTACAGAGGTCGATTTTACAGATTCTCTGTCCCAGAATCCTCCCCCGTTTGGTTTCCCGGGTAGTTTCTTCCGTATGGACTTGTCTGGTTGTACTGACCTTCCTCCAGTGCGCGGTAATAGGCGTCTAAAATCGCCTTTTCAAACGCGGCGCGGCCCTCACTGCTGATCGGATGTACGATGTCGCGGAAGATACCGTTTTCATCGCGGCGGCTCGGCATAGCGGCAAATAAACGATTTTGCCCTTGGATAATCTTGATATCGTGAATTGCAAAAGCATTGTCGATGGTGACCGAAACAATCGCTTTTAATTTGCCTTCATAGATCAGTTTTCTTATCCGAATGTCGGTAATTTCCATATTTCATTTCTCCTTCCTGTTTTGAAGCGCAGGCAGCCGGAATGCCACCCTTTTCTTGTAAAAGCGCCTCATTACCAATATCATACTAGATAAATATGAATAAATCAAGTGCTTTTTTTCTTTTTCGCTCTTTATCTCGAAAAAAATAGAGGAGATTATGGCTTTGAGCGGCATTTTTTCGCAGCTGCACAAAAAAGCGGCGGGAACCGTTTCAAAATCTTATGCGTGGGGCGCTTGCATTTTCTGCGAAAATGAGTTACAATAGAAGTATAGGTTTTTTAATCAGCAATTGTATGCGGAGGTTTCGTTTATGCAGTTTCTGCCGGAGTTAAGATCATCCTATAACAGCGCTACATGGGATAAGACTACGTATGGCTTTAAAAACGGACAGACGAATCGAAAAAACAGAGATTTTTGCAATATTGCTGTGCAAAAAAGCTTAGAGGAATATGGCCGCATTGCATTTGGATGAACCGAACTGCATATGCCGGCCTTTTTTGTTCTCTGTCAGCTTTTACGAAAAAAAGAAAGGATGTCCTAAATTATGTTGCAGGATTGCAAAAAAGTTGCCGTAATTATGGGCAGCGACTCGGACTGGCCGGTGGTAAAAAAGGCTGTTGCGCAGCTAAAGGAGCTAGAGATCCCGTTTGAGGTCAAGATTTTATCTGCGCACCGCACCCCAAAACAGGCGGGCGAGTTTGCTTTATGTGCAAAAGACAACGGCTTTGGCGTGATAATCGCTGCGGCTGGGATGGCGGCGCATTTGGCTGGGGTATTGGCGGCGCAGACCACCCTTCCGGTGATCGGGATTCCGATGAAAGCAAGCGTTTTGGACGGTATGGATGCGCTGCTTGCGACCGTGATGATGCCGCCGGGGATTCCGGTTGCAGCCGTTGGCGTGGACGGTGCGAAAAACGCGGCGATCTTGGCAGCGCAGATTTTGGCGCTGGAATGTGAGCCGCTGCAGGAAAAACTTGTTGCTATGCGGCGGAAAATGACCGCTGAAGTGGCTGAAAAGAACGAAAGATTACAGAAGGAGATCGAAGTGTTATGAGCAGTTTAACCAAAGTTGAATTATTATATGAAGGTAAGGCAAAAAAGGTTTGGACGACCGAGGATCCGGATAAGCTGATCGTTTCCTATAAGGATGACGCTACCGCTTTTAATGGAAAGAAAAAAGGGCAGATCGTCGGAAAAGGCGCGATCAACAACCGCGTTACCAATTATGTCATGAAGGAGCTGGAGAAAAACGGCGTTCCGACCCACTATGTCGAGGAATTAAACGATCGCGAAACGGTGGTCAAGAAGGTGACGATCGTACCGCTGGAGGTCATCGTCCGCAATGTTGCCGCCGGTTCGATGTCCAAGCGTCTGGGTATCCCGGAGGGGACTGCGCTGCCTGTCACCGTTTTGGAGTACTGCTATAAGTCCGACCCGCTGGACGATCCGCTGATTAACGACTATCACGTGCTGGCAATGGAGCTTGCGACCAAGGAAGAGCTGGACACCATCGCTGCCTACACGATGAAGGTCAACGAGTTCATGAAGGAATTTTTCCATAAGGTCGGCATCCGTTTGATCGACTTTAAAATCGAGTTTGGACGTCTTCCGGACGGCACTATTGTGTTGGCGGACGAGATTTCCCCGGATACCTGCCGGCTGTGGGATGAAAAGACCAACGATAAGCTGGATAAGGACCGTTTCCGCAGAGATTTGGGCGGCGTAGAGGAAGCGTATCAAGAGATCATGCGCCGTCTGTTAGGTGAATGAAGCGAAACGTTTTTGATTCAGAAAGGAAAAACGGCTTGAAGGAAATTTTTGATAAAGTGAAAGAGGAGTGCGGCGTTTTCGGCATATTGGAGGCAAAGCGGACCGATGTTGCGCACGCGGCGTACTTGGCGCTTTACGCTTTGCAGCACCGCGGTCAGGAAAGCTGCGGCATCGCGGTTAACGACGACGGCGTGATCAGCGCGCATAAGGACTTGGGGCTTGTGCCGGAGGTGTTTCAGCGCGAGGTGCTGGAGAAGCTCGGGCAGGGCAATATGGCGATTGGGCACACCCGCTATTCCACAACCGGCGTGCTCAACCGGCAAAACTGCCAGCCGCTTTTGATCCGCCACGTAAAGGGTCCGCTTGCGCTCGCGCATAACGGAAACCTCACCAATTCCTATGAGCTGCGGCAAAAATATGAGCTGGAGGGCGCTATTTTTCACGGCAGCTCCGATACGGAGGTGATCGCCCATACGCTTGCCAAAAAGCGTTTGTACAGCGGCTCGATTGAAAAAGCAGTCGAGCAGTGCATGGAGGAGATCACCGGCGCTTACTCGCTTGTCATTATGAGCGCCTCTAAGCTGATCGCTGCGCGCGACCCGCATGGTTTCCGGCCGCTTTGCATGGGAAAAACGCAGTTCGGCGGTATTGTGTTTGCGTCCGAATCCTGCGCGCTGGATACGCTTCACGCAACCTTTATCCGGGATATTGATCCGGGCGAGATTGTCAAGGTGTATGTGGATCATGGCGAGATCAAGGTGGAATCTAACCGCAGGTTCTGTGATCAGTGCGAAAGCAGCTTTTGCGTATTTGAGTTTGTTTATTTTTCCCGTCCGGATTCGGTAATCGAGGGCGCGTCGGTGCAGCGCGCCAGACAGCGCGCGGGCGCATTTTTGGCGATGGAGCATCCGGCGCAGGCGGATATCGTCATCGGCGTGCCGGATTCCGGCTTGGACGCCGCGCTGGGGTTTGCCAAGCAGTCCGGCATCCCTTACGGCGTCGGATTCATCAAAAACCGCTATATCGGCAGAAGCTTTATTGAACCGACCCAAGGTCAGCGCGACACCGCTGTGCGCATCAAGCTCAACGCGGTTAAGGATGCTGTCGCTGGAAAGCGGGTTGTGATGATTGACGATTCGATCGTCCGCGGGACAACCTCAGCGCGCATTGTCGCGCTGCTGCGGGAGGCGGGGGCGATCGAGGTGCATATGCGTGTTTCATCGCCGCCGTTTATGAACCCATGCTATTTTGGCACGGATATTGACTCTAGGGATAATCTGATTGCATGTCAGATGTCGCTTGACGAGATTGCAAAGGCGATTGGCGCGGACTCGCTCGGATATTTGAGCGTGGAAAGCGTCAAGCGGATCGCCGAGGGCGCGCGGTGTAAGTTTTGCTCCGCCTGTTTTGACGGCAAATACCCTGTGCCGGAGCCAAAATCCCATCCAAAGAGTAAGTTCGAGCATCGCATCAGCGAGAATATTTGAGCGAAAACGCATAATAAAGGAGATTCTATGCCAACGATTGAAAAAAGCTACAGTGAAAGCTATAAGGCAGCGGGCGTGGATGTAACCGCCGGCTATCGCGCGGTGGAATTGATGAAAAAACACGTCGCAAAAACTATGAATGAAAACGTTGTGTCGGGCTTGGGCGGCTTCGGCGGATTGTTTTCGCTGGATCTAACCGGGTATCAAAAGCCGGTTTTGGTTTCCGGAACCGACGGCGTTGGAACAAAGCTGAAGATCGCATTTTTGATGGACAAGCACGACACTGTCGGCGTCGACTGCGTAGCGATGTGCGTCAACGACGTTATCTGCTGCGGCGCAAAGCCGTTGTTCTTTTTAGATTATATCGCCTGCGGGAAGAATGAGCCGGAGAAGATCGCTTCTATCGTTTCCGGCGTTGCCGAAGGCTGTGTGCAGTCCGGCGCGGCGCTGATTGGCGGAGAAACCGCAGAAATGCCGGGCTTTTATCCGGTGGATGAATATGATCTGGCGGGCTTTGCGGTCGGCATTGTGGATCGGGATCAGGTTATCGACAATTCCTCCCAAAAGGAAGGCGACGTTTTGATTGCGCTTCCGTCCTCCGGCGTGCATTCCAACGGCTTTTCGTTGGTGAGAAAGATTTTTGACATTGAGCACGCGGATCTGACCGCGTATCGGGAGGAGCTGGGCGCCTCCTTGGGAGAAACGCTGCTGACCCCGACCAAAATATATGTAAAGCCGTTGATGGCGCTCTTGCGGCAGGTGACGGTCAAATCGGTTTCACATATCACCGGCGGCGGATTTTACGAGAATATTCCGCGTTCTCTGCCGGAGGGCCTTGCCGCTTGTATCCACAGAGAAGATGTGCGTGTTCTGCCGATTTTTCAGCTGCTGCAAAAGGAAGGCAATGTTTCGGAGCATGATATGTTCAACACCTTTAATATGGGCGTCGGCATGGTGATCTGCGTGGCGAAAGAGGACGCGGATCGGGCGATCTCCATTTTACAGGAAAACGGCGAGGATGCGTATCGCTTGGGCGAACTTGTCTCCGGCGAGAAGGGCGTTATGCTCGTTTAAACGAAAGGGAAACGATATGTCAAAGACTCATTCCCTGCGGGTCGCTATCTTTGTTTCCGGCGGCGGCACCAATATGCAGGCGATCCTTGATGCGAAGGAGGAGGGCAAAATTGCACACGGCGATATCGCGCTTGTGCTTGCGTCCAATCCGAACGCATATGCGCTTGAGCGCGCGAAAAAGCACGGAATTCCGTCGGTGGTCGTGCGGAAAAAGGATTTTACCTTCGCCGAGCAGTACGACGAAAAAATACTCTCGATACTGCGTGAAAACCGGATTGATCTGGTTGTTTTGGCGGGCTTTCTATCGATCATCGGCAAGCGTGTGATCGAGGTTTACCGCGACCGGATCATCAATGTGCATCCAAGCCTGATCCCATCCTTCTGCGGCGACGGTTTTTATGGGCTGAGGGTGCATGAGGCGGCGCTTTCCTACGGTGTGAAGGTGACGGGCGCAACGGTGCATTTTGTCAACGAGGTAACTGACGGCGGGAGAATCATCGCGCAGAAAGCGGTCGAGATTTTGCCAAACGATACGCCGGAAACGCTGCAGCGGCGTGTTATGGAGCAGGCGGAGTGGCTTTTGCTGCCGCAGGCGGTGGCTGATCTCTGCGAAAGCCTGGAGCCGCTTGTGCAATCATGCGAGAAAGACCTATGTACGAAAGGAAATCATCTATGAAACAAGAGCATTTATCCGCCCTGCTGTCGGGAAACAGCTATCCGGGACGCGGGATTGTTTTGGGCAAGACCGCTGACGGTAAAAAAATGGCGATCGCATATTTCATCATGGGCAGAAGCGTCAACTCCCGCAACCGCGTGTTTGTCGCCGAGGGCGAGGGGATTCGCACCGAGGCGTTTGATCCGGCAAAGCTGTCTGATCCTTCTCTGGTCATTTATGCGCCGGTCAGGGTTGTAAACGGCGTCACTGTGGTCACAAACGGCGATCAGACCGATACTGTGCGGGATTTCCTGCTCGCTGGGAAAACCTTTGAGGACGCGCTGCGCACCCGTACCTTTGAGCCGGATGCTCCAAACTTTACCCCGCGTATTTCCGGGTTGGTCGAAGGCGGCCGTTACAGGCTTTCGATCTTAAAGAGCGCCGACGGAGATGAAAGCTCCGTCCGCCGCTATTTCTTCGAGTATGAAAATCCGAAGGCAGGGCAGGGACATTTTATCCACACCTATATGGGAGATGGCAGCCCGCTTCCAAGCTTTGAGGGCGAACCGGAGCAGGTCGATATCACCGGCGATATCGACGCTTTTACCAAGACTGTATGGGAAAGCTTGGATGCGGACAATAAGGTCAGCCTCTTTACCCGGTTTATCGATATTGAAACCGGCGTATATGAAACACGGATCGTTAATAAGAACGTATAAAACCTTTATAAGGAAAGGAAACGAGCGATGAACGAACTTCAGTTAAAATATGGCTGCAATCCGAACCAGAAGCCTTCCCGCGTCTACATGGAGAACGGCAAGGAGCTTCCGGTGACGGTTTTGAGCGGTCATCCGGGCTATATCAATTTCTTAGATGCGTTTAACTCTTGGCAGCTTGTTAAAGAATTAAAGCAGGCGACCGGCTTGCCTGCTGCCGCTTCGTTTAAGCATGTGTCGCCTGCCGGCGCGGCTGTTGCGACCGAGCTGGACGAAACGATGAGAAGGATCTACTTTGTAGACGATATGCCGCCGCTTTCACCGCTGGCAGCCGCATATGCCAGAGCGCGCGGTGCAGACAGAATGTCCTCCTACGGTGACTTTATTGCGTTAAGCGATATCTGCGATCTTTCCACTGCAAATCTGATTAAACGTGAGGTTTCCGACGGCGTGATCGCGCCGGGCTACACCGACAAGGCGCTTGCGGTGCTGCGTTCGAAGCGGAAAGGAACCTATTGCGTGATCCAGATTGACGAGGGGTATGTTCCGGATCCGATCGAGCGTAAGCAGGTGTTTGGCGTGACCTTTGAGCAGGGCAGAAACGAGCTGGATATTAACGATACGCTTTTGCAGAATATCGTGACGGAAAACACTTATCTGCCGGAGAGCGCAAAGCGTGACCTCATCATCTCGTTAATTACGCTGAAATACACCCAGTCCAACTCGGTCTGTTATGTCAAGGACGGTCAGGCAATCGGTATCGGCGCCGGGCAGCAGTCGCGCGTACATTGTACCCGTCTTGCCGGAAATAAGGCGGATAACTGGTATCTGCGCCAGCATCCGAAGGTTTTGGGGCTGCAATTTGTTGAAAAATTGGGCCGCGCTAATCGCGATAACGCGATCGACGTATATATTTCGGATGATTATATGGACGTGCTTGCGGACGGCAAATGGGAAAGTATTTTTGCGGTAAAGCCGGAGGTTTTGACCCGCGAGGAGCGTCGGGCGTGGCTTGACACAATGACCGACGTGGCGCTTGGCTCAGACGCTTTCTTCCCGTTTGGGGACAATATCGAGCGCGCCAAGCGCTCCGGCGTGAGATACATCGCGCAGCCGGGCGGCTCGATCCGCGACGACAATGTGATCGAAACCTGCAACGCCTACGGTATGACGATGGCGTTTACCGGCATCCGTTTGTTCCATCATTGATTTTCGATGGGAAATGGGATTACTCGATCCGGCTTTTCCCAGAAAACGAAGCTGCGGAGATGTGCTTTCCCGACGAAAACTATTTTCAAGGTCTTGCGAGGACACAGAAAACAGGGCGTTGGAACGGCTTTGATCGAAAAGGCGATAGAGACTGCCCACGAAGGAGATTACAACGGCATTTATACCATTGGGCAGGATAATAACGTGAGCGCCTGTAAGTTCTGCCTGAAGGCGGGCTTTGAGATAGGCGGATTTGATAATCGCATCTATCGGGGGACGTCTCAGGAGCATAAGGCTGATATCATCCTTTATCTCGACAGATAAGCCTAAAATTTATTGGGAAACAAAAGGGCAGGGAAGCAGATGTGCTTCCCCGCCTTTTTGTGATATAACCGCGGCCCAAGGATTGCCAGAGCGGCAAGCGCTTGCGCCTGCCGCTGCCGTCGGCAGCTATCTGATATCGGGAATCAAATGCCGATAAGAGCTTTCCCTTTTATCGATTTTTCATCTTACAGCAGTTCTTCTTTCAGGCGCTGGTTCAGCAGCCTTTGCCGTTCGGCGGGCGCAGCGTTTTCGTAATCCTCCATGCGGTCCTCGCTCCAGCCGGTAAGATCGTCCGGCTCCTTCGGTGTGCAAAGCGTCTGCGTGAGATATAATTCCCGCACATGGTAGGAAATTGCCAGCGCCATGACAAGATCGTCGTGCGCGCCGGCGGCGGCTTCGGCGCGTCCGCTTGCGGTGCGGATAAACGATAACATCTCCTCAAGCGTCTGCTTGTGCGAGATCAACTCTATGCTGCCGCGCATTACGCGGATGAGGTTCCCGATGATCTGCGGGCGGGTCAGGGCGTTGGTCACAAAGCCCAGTTTGTCAGTCGGCTTGCCGCTGGCGCTGTCGCCGCTGCTGCGCAGATATTGGTGCGTGTAGCCCAAGCGCAGCAGCTCCTTCGCCGGATAGGTCGAGTAGTTGACCTCTATGGCGATCAGCGCGTTTCTGTAATACCGTCCAAGCGCATATAGCTGCCTTGCGTACTCGTCCTCCTCCAGCTTCCCCCAAAATACCGCTGCCTGCCGTCCGGTGGAAATCTCTAATACCTGTGCGGTGAAGTGGTCTGCACCGCTGCCCGCGGTGTCGCAGCCGATGCAGTAGGAAAGCGTGGGACACGGTGGCTCAAAGATGACCGTCATGCCGTTTTTGCATGGAGTGAACGCATATTTTTCCACGGTCAGCGCGTTGTATTCCACTGTAAAATCGCCTACGGCATAGGGACTTGGCAGGGAGCGGAGTCTTGCGGTGATCGCTGCCGCGTCAAAGACCGTCTTTCCGGTCGCGCCCCATTGCCCTAGGCAGTAGACTGCATAGAAATACGGATCGGTCTGTGAAAAGCTTTCCAACACCTTTTTCTGCGCCTTGTCTAAAAAGCGGTTGTCCTTGTAGGTCGTCACAAGGACCTTTGCTTCCTTGTCGGTACGGTCGAAAAATCGCTTTTTGAGCCAGTGGGTGACGGATATTGGGTTGAAGGTTAGAATGATCTGCTTGTACCAGTTCGTCTTGCCGCGCAGTCGGATGTCCAGTTGGGTGAAATCCTGCTCGCTTAGTTCGGTCGCTTCCTCAATCCAGATGCCGGTGATACCATAGATCGACTTGATCTTTTCGCTGTCGTCCAGTCCGCTGAAGATAATCTCGTTTCGGTTGGGGAGATAGGTTAGCTTTCCCTCGGTCTTATTGTAGCAGAATAGCCCGGTATTGTACTGCGGCAGGTTGATCTGACGGATCTGCCGTAAAAGCTGGGTAATACAGCTTTCGGGCAGCGTTTTGGCGATCTTGCGACATACTAAAATGCGGTGCCCTGGCTCGGTGATCAGCCGCTCTAATAGCTTGCGTCCGGCAAAGATCGATTTTCCGGATCCGCCGCCTCCCATTAACACCAGATACCGCTTTTCACAGCCGTAAAGCGGGAAGAATTTCCGGTTTGTTTCCTGCCGCAGCCGATCATACCAGCGCAGCAGCTCGTACTGCTCCAGCAGTTCCTTCATTCGCGCCTCCCCCGCTTTGCATACCGCTCGATGATCTCCGCTGCAGCTTTAACGCGGGAAGAAAGATCCAGCGCTTCGTCCTCCTTTTCCGCGGCGGTCGGCACGCTTTTCTCCTGAAGCGAATGATACAACAGCTCGCTTGCCTTCATGCGATTGGTGATGGGCATCTCGTCGTCTTCGATGATCTCCTGCCAGAATCGCTGGATCGCATCCTTACTCTGCTTGGTCATCCAACCCCTCCTTCATGCGGTGCAGCATACTCCAATAATTGTAAAGTCTTTCCGCTTCCTCCTTTTCCCCGGTGAGGATCAGCGCTCCTTTCTTCAGCCGCTTGACAATCGCTGAATCACAGCGCCCGCAGCGCTTTGCAATCTCTCTCACGCCGCAGCCTTCCTCAACCCGCAGCAAAAGCGTCTGCTTTACTTCGCCGCTCAGGTTTGGATGAAGCCGGATGATCCTGCAAAGCCGCTTCTGCTGGGAAAGAAGCTGGCTCTCCGCCAGACGCAGCTCCTCCTTGATGTCGGCAAGCACCGCTAAAGCTCGCTCCGCACCGCCGCTGCGCGATCTTCCAAAGCTGGCTTCCAGCCTTGCGCCGCTTCGCGTGATCCGCTCAAATAAAACCCGCGACCTCTCGCGCAGATAAAGATAACGGCAGCACACGTCGATCAGCTTCTTCGCGCTTAACGCTGTTTTTTCCTCCTTTCCGTCTTCTCCATAACCCAATGCTGTTTTTTTCTCTGTCATGCTGTTTTCGCTTGATCTCATGCTAAAAATTTTTTCCTTTCTCTAGATTATGAAATTATGTTCTAAACTGGGGAGAAATTCAAAACATAAGTTCATAATTCTATTATATCATAAGAAGCAGAAGAATTGGTATTGATAAAGCAGCGAAAAAGCGTATTTTTTCATGCATTGTCAGGAATAAAAATTATATAATTTTTCCAAATTTAAAAAATAGGATTGCTATTTGAAAAAGAATGTGCTATAATAGCAGTTGGAGGATATAAGGCGGATGAAAGACTGGGGCGACCCAGTCTTTTGTTTGCTTTTTTGCGTCCTGACCGGCGTGGGAGCTGGACGCATTTTGGCAGAAAATAGGAAAGGAAAGGCTAAGACAAGTGGCAGAGAGAAAGAATACCGCTGAAATTGTTTCCGAGATGGTGCAGCCGATCATTGACGAGCTGGGGCTGATTTTGTGGGACGTGCGTTTTGAAAAGGAAGGCTCCGTCTGGTTTTTGCGCGTTTATATTGACAAAGAGGACGGGGCGGTGTCGACAACCGACTGCGAGGCGGTCAGCAGACCGCTCAGCGATCTGCTGGACAAAAACGACCCAATCGAGCAAAGCTATTATTTAGAGGTTTCCTCTCCGGGGCTTGACAGGCTGCTGCGCAAGCCGGAGCATTTTGCGAAATGCGAAGGGATGGACGTTTTGGTTCGGCTCATCCGCCCGTTTGAAGGGGTTCGTGATTTTGCCGGTGAACTGGTCGAAAGCGACGAGAAGGGCTTTGTGATCCTCCCGCCGGGCGCTTTGGAAACGCAGGCGATCGGCTTTACCTATGCGGAGTGCGCATATGTGAAAATTGACTTCCAGTTTTAATTTGAGATAGAGATTTCATCAAAATGACAATTAGAAAGGATTGATTATCAAAATGAGCAGTAAAAATAACACCGAGATCTTTGACGCGCTGGATCTCTTGGAAAAGGAGCGCGGCGTCGGCGGCGAGGAGCTGATCGAAAGCATCAAAACAGGTATTGTGCAGGCGGTGATGAAAAATTATAATGTAGAAGCTGCCAACGTAAAGGTGACGCTTGACGTTGCGGCAAAAAAATATGAGGTATGTCTGCTTCGTGAGATTGTGGAGGAGGTCACAAACCCGCACACCCAAATTTCGCTTGCGGAGGCGCTGACGAAAAATCGGACCGCAAAGGTAGGAAACGTTCTTTCCATCAAGCTGGATACCAAGCAGATCGGGCGTATTTCCGCCGGAACCGGCAAAAACCAGATCCATCAGGGAATCAACGAGGCGGTTAAGCGAAAAATGGCGATCCAGTATCAGAACAAGCAGCATGAGGTGGTTGACGCCGAGGTCGTGCGGATGGACGCGGCGAATCTCAACGCCTTTGTGGTGATCGATAAGCATGAATTTCCGCTGTACGCCAGCGAGCAGCTTCCGAACGACCGCTTAAAGGTCGGCGACCATATCAAGGTTTATATCCATGAGGTCATCGAGGGGGATCGCCGCTGCAGCGTGAAGATTACTCGTATGAGCAAAGAGCTGGTCAAGCGGCTGTTGGAGAAGGAGATACCGGAGGTTTTTAACGGCGAGGTCGAGATTAAGTCGATTGCGCGCGATCCGGGCTCTCGCACCAAGGTTGCGGTTTGGAGCAACGATCCAAATATCGACGCGGTCGGTTCCTGCATCGGTCAGAAGGGAATGCGTATTGGCGCGATCGTCGAAGAGCTGCGCGGCGAGAAGATCGACGTGATCCGCTACAGCGAAACGCCGGAGGAATACATCGCGCAGGCACTTTCTCCAGCGGAGGTGGAGAGCGTGGAGATCCTCTCTCCGGAAACGCGCGCCTGCCGCGTGATCGTTCCGGATACACAGCTTTCGCTTGCCATCGGCAATAAGGGCCAGAACGCAAAATTGGCTGCGAAGCTCACCGGATATAAGATCGATATCAAATCCCGCGCATTGTTAAAACAGGAAGAAGAACGCCTCGCCGCGCAGAGATTAGCGGAAGAACAGGCGGCAAGCGAGGAAGCGCCTGCGGCGGATGCGGCGTCCGAAAACGAGCAGGCATAAGGCGCTGCTTTCATAAAGGGAGGCTACAGATATGGCAGTAAAAAGGGTTCCGCTGCGCAAGTGCATCGGCTGCGGACAGATGAAGCCGAAAAAGGAGCTGATCCGAATCGTGCGCTCGCCGCAGGGCGAAATTTCAATCGACCGGATTGGCAAAAAGCCGGGCAGGGGCGCTTATTTGTGCGATGACCTGTCCTGTCTTGCAAAGGCAAAAAAGATGCGCGGCGTTGAACATGCGTTTTCCTGTCAGGTGGAGGCATCCGTTTACGAACAGCTTAACGCACAGCTTCGGGAGGGACAGTAAAGTGGCAGTATGGATGAAATGAAGGAGAGAAACAGCATCACACTCTGTAAGCGTGCAGGGAAGCTGGTCGTTGGGTTTGACTTGTGCAAGGCGGCTATGCAGGCTGGGACGGCGGCGCTTGTCATCCTCGCGTCGGATATTTCCGAGAAAACGCGCAAAGAGGTGCTGTTTTTAGCGGAGCAGCATGATTGCGGGGTAGCCGGTACGGCGCTGACGATGGATGAGCTTTGGTATTGCATCGGAAAACGCAGCGGCGTGCTTGCTATATCGGATGCAGGGCTTGCGAGCGTTTTTTTAAGGAGTGACCCGAAGCGGTACCGTGTTTCCGCTATCGGTTAGGACTTCCGTGTCAGAAAGGGAAGGTGTCGATTTGAATAAAGCAGTCAAAAAGAAGGTAAGCGTTGTTGCGAAGGAATTTCATGTTTCCTCCGCTGAGATCACCGAATATATTCGTGAAAAGACCGGAGTGGAAAAGAAAAGCTCCAATACGTTAAATGAAGCGGAATTAAACCTTGTGATTTCGCATTACATGATGAAAAGCGAGGTCGCGGATTTAGCGGATTATTTTGCCGCCAAGCCGCAGCCACAGAAGCCGCAGGAGGAGCCAAAGCCGAAGGCGCAGAATAAAAAGGAGGAAGGGCAAAAGGCGGAGCTTTCCCCGGCCGAAGAAAAAACGGCGGAAAAAGCTCAGCAGAAGCCTGCCGAACAGGCTGCTGAGGCGAAGGAGAAAGCGCCGCAGCAAAAGGAGCCGGCGCAGCCGAGCGTGAAGGACCCGCAGCGGGAAGAAAAGGAAAAGCAGAAAACGCAAGCAGCGCAAACCACTGTCTTGCCGGAAAAGAAGGCAAAGGAAATAAAATTGGATCCGCAGGATCGGAAAGAGGAAATCGTGAGCAAAAACGAAACGGAGCAAAGCGCGCCAAAACAGAATAAAGAAGGTCAGCCGCGGCGCAGTACTCCGGCAGGCGAGAGCAATAGACAGAATCAGGGCGGCGCGCGGCAGCAGGGCAAGCGTCCGCAGCGAGAAAATAAAGAGAATGCCGACCACAGGGAAAACAGGGATACCCGCGATAACCGTCAGTCGCGTGATAATAGAGGCTTTGCGGGGAACAATAACGGCGAAAACAGAGGTCAAAATCGCGGTTTCAATCGCGATAATGCGCAGAATAACCGGTTTAACCGCGACGGTGCGCAGGGGCAAGGCCGCGACAGCCGGTTTAACCGCGATAATCGCGATAATCGCGAGAATCGGGACAATCGTTCCTTCAACCGTGATAACCGCGGGTTTAATAAGGATAAGGACGCTCCGCAGCAGCGTATCGTTGCGCCGAAAACCAAGGCGGCGATCCCAACCCGTCCGCAGCTTCAAGGTCCGACTGAAACGGTTGTCCGTCATGTCGATACCAAGACCGCCGACATCAATCTGGATAAATACAACGAGCGCTACGAGAATATGATGGGAAGCAGCGCCTCCCGCAGCAACGAATCCATGCAGCGCAAGCAGAAATTAAACCAGAAATCACAGCAGCAGAAGCGGAAGCAGAAATCGAATAAGACCGAAACCGAATCCCAAAAGATGCAGCGTTTGGCGCTTGAGCGTGCGAGAAAGCAGCAGCTTCGCGTGCAGATTCCGGATGAGATCGTCGTTTCGGAGCTTGCTGCGCGGCTGAAGGTGACGGTCGCCGATGTGATTAAGCGTCTGATGCTGCTTGGCGTGATGGCGTCCCAGAACGAGGTCGTTGACTTCGATACCGCAAGCCTTGTCGCGGATGAGCTTGGCGCAAAGGTGGAGCATGAGGTGACAGTTACAATCGAGGAGCGTTTGATTGACGACAGCGTCGACAGCGACGAGATGACCGAGCCGAGAAATCCGGTCGTTGTGGTCATGGGTCACGTTGACCATGGCAAGACCTCGTTGTTAGACTATATTCGCAAGGCGCACGTCACCGCAGGCGAGGCCGGCGGCATAACCCAGCATATCGGTGCATATAAGGTGAAGCTTCCGACCGGACAGCAGATGACCTTTTTAGATACGCCGGGACACGAGGCGTTTACCGCTATGCGCGCGCGCGGCGCGATGGTAACGGATATCGCTGTGTTGGTCGTTGCGGCGGACGACGGCATCATGCCGCAAACGGTCGAGGCGATCAATCACGCCAAGGCGGCGGGGGTTAAAATTATCGTCGCAATCAATAAAATGGATAAACCTGCTGCAAATGCCGAACGCGTCAAAGAGGAGCTGACCAAATACGAGCTGGTTCCGGAGGAATGGGGCGGAGATATTATCTGCTGCCCGGTTTCGGCGCTCACCGGCATGGGCGTGGATGACCTGCTTGAAAATATCAGCATTGTTGCGGAATTGGAGGAACTGAAAGCCAATCCGAACCGCCTTGCAAAGGGCAGCATCATCGAAGCAAGGCTCGATAAGGCGAAAGGTCCAGTTGCGACGCTGCTGGTGCAGAACGGCACGCTGCGTACCGGAGACTGCATCATTGCGGGTACGAGCGTTGGACGTATCCGCGCTATGACCAACGATCGCGGGCAGAATGTTGCTGCGGCTGGACCGAGCGATCCGGTTGAGATCACCGGCTTGGATGAGGTTCCGGCGGCTGGCGATACCTTCAACGCAGTCGAGGATGAGCGTTTGGCGCGCGAACTTGCCGATAAACGCCGCTTTGAACAGAAGGAGGAACAGTTTAAGTCCTTCCATAAGGTCACGCTGGATAATCTGTTCGATCAGATGGCGGCGGGCGAGCGTAAGGAGCTGCCGATCATCATTAAGGCGGATGTACAAGGCTCTGCCGAGGCCGTCAAGCAGTCGCTGGAGAAGCTGACCAACGATGAGGTCAAGGTCAGCGTTATCCACGCCTCGGTTGGCGCAATCAATCGCTCTGACGTCATGCTGGCGCAGGCGGCGGGCGCGATTATCATCGGCTTTAATGTCCGTCCGGATGCCAATGCGAAGGATATGGCGGCAGCAGAAGGGGTCGAGCTGCGGCTTTACCGCATCATCTACGATGCGATCGACGATGTGAAAGCGGCGATGAAGGGTATGCTTGCGCCGAAGATCCGCGAGGTGGAGCTTGGTACTGCCGAGGTCAGAGAGGTGTTTAAAATCAGCGGCGTCGGCGCGATCGCGGGCTGCTATGTTACCTCCGGTAAGGTGGTGCGCAGCGCGAGCATCCGTCTGGTGCGCGACGGCGTTGTGCTGACAGAGGATAAGATCAGCTCCTTAAAACGTTTTAAGGACGATATGAAGGAAGTAATGCAGGGGTATGAGTGCGGTATCGGTCTGGAGCGCTTCAACGATATTAAGATCGGCGACGTGTTCGAGTCCTTCCAGCTAGAAGAATACCGTGATTGACCCTGCGTGGAATAAAGGAAACGGTTATGCCAGGATTTCAAAATAACCGCAGGACGCAGGATATCCGAATCGCCCTGCAAAAGATTTTCACCGAATGTAAGGATCCGCGCATCTCGCCGATGCTCAGCATCATCAAGATCGAGCTTTCGAACGATCTCTCCTACTGTAAGGTCTATGTTTCCGCAGTGGAGGGCGTGCAGAAAACAAATGAATCGATCGAGGGGTTAAAAAGCGCTTCCGGCTTTATCCGCCGGGAGATCGCGCATCGGCTTAAGCTGCGCAAAGCGCCGGAGTTTAAATTTGTTGCAGATCATTCGATCGATTATAGCATGCATATCAACGATCTGCTGCATCAGGTTCTTCCGGACGATCCTGCCAAAAATTCGGAGCAGTAAATTGCTCAAAAAGCTCTATGTGGTCTAAGAAAGCTTCCAGATAGAGCTTTTTATTTTTGAAACGACAGAAATTCCTGTTTACAGCATCCCGATGGAACGCGCAGTCGTCAGCGTTTATAACCGCTTTTTTGCTTTTTCCCGCCGCGCAAGAAATGTATAGAAGTGTTCGCTTTTTTCTGCTATATATTCATGGAGGTCCGCGTAAATACGACGCGCTTTGCCTTCTAATGGCGCGTGTCTTTTTTGCGGCAGCGGGGATGATGGATATTTCTCTCAGCCTGCGGATACTCGTCTGATGGAACCGTGCTTTTTTGTTATGGTGCATAAAAGGCGGAATTTTTAAACCGCACAAATTTAACAAGAAATTTTGATTTTCTCTTGATTGTTCGATTTTTTTATTGTATAATACAAGTAAGAGAAGCGGTTACAGACAAAATTATGAATTATTTGTGAATAAAAAGAGCGAAAGTCAGGCAGAACCTTCAGATAGGGGCATGCGCGGCAGGCTCAGAAAGGAAAGGTCAATTCAATGGGACAACAGATTGACGGGAGAAAACTCAAGGCGCTCAGCACCGAGGGGCGCAACCAAAACACCTTGGCAATTGATAAGGCGTCAGCGTATGAAATCGTAAAGCTCATCAACGAGGAGGATAAAACGGTTGCAGACGCGGTGGAAGCAGCGCTCCCAAATATCGCGAAAGCGGTGGAAGCGGCGAATGCGGCGCTGTCTTCCGGCGGCAGACTGATCTACTGCGGCGCGGGCACGTCCGGCAGGCTCGGCGTGCTTGACGCATCGGAGTGCCGCCCAACCTACGGCGTGGACGATAATACGGTTGTCGGTTTGATCGCAGGAGGCAAGGACGCGATGTTTACCGCCAAGGAGGGCGCGGAGGACTCCGAAACGCTCTGCGTCGAGGACTTGAAAGCGATTGGCTTTTGTAAAAAGGATGTTTTGGTCGGGATCGCCGCCTCCGGCAGAACGCCGTACTGCGTCGGCGGATTAAAGTATGCAAACGAGCTGGGCGCTGTGACGGTTTCGGTTTGCTGCAGTAAGGACAGCGCAATGTCAAAGATCGCGCAGATTCCAATCGAGGCGGTGACTGGACCGGAGGCGGTGACTGGCTCTACCCGAATGAAGGCAGGGACTGCGCAGAAGATGATTTTAAACATGCTTTCGACTGCAACGATGATCCTACAGGGAAAGGTTTACAGCAATTTGATGGTTGATGTGCAGCCAACCAACCAAAAGCTGATCGTTCGCGCGCAGAATATCTTTATGCAGGCAACCGGTGCTTCGGAGGAGCGCGCAAAGGAGCTTCTGGCGCAAACGGATTATCATGTTAAGCTGGCGATCGTCATGGAGCTTTGCGGGCTGGAAAAGCCGCGGGCGCAGAAGCTTCTGGATGAAAACGGCGGACATATCGGACGCGCGGTGACAGCGCGGGAGAACGAATAGAGCGGAAAAACAGGCTCTTAGAAGGGGTGGACAATATGGAGCAATACATGGTAAGCGTCGACGCTGGCGGAACCAAAACGAGGGCATGCGCTTACGATAAGGCGGGCAATCTGCTGCAAAGCAAGGTGACGGATTTTGGCAATCTGTCACTGGACTACGATCTCGCATTTGAACATATCATCAAGGCGGTGGAAGGCTGCATTGCCGCTGTTTCGGCGATCGCCCCGAATGATAAAAAATGCGCCTTTGTCTGCGTCGGTGCGGCGGGGATTGAAACCGGCAGCATCAAGCAGCAGCTAAAGCGTGATATGGAGTCGTCGCTGCGCATCCCGGTTTACGCCAGCAACGACGCGGTTTTGGCGTTGTATGCGGCGCTGGAAGGGAAGGATGGCGTTTTGGTCGTTTCCGGCACCGGCTCGATTGCGTCCTGTAAATGGAAAGGCGAGATAAGCCGCGTTGGTGGATGGGGACATTTGATCAACGACGACGGCGGCGGTTATTCGATTGGCGCGAGGGCGATTCGCTGCATCACCGACAACAACGACAATGATATGCCTTCCACTCCGCTGGAGGTCGGCATCTTCAGCCATCTTGGCATTAAGGAACTGAAGGAACTGATCTCGTTCGTCTATTCGCACCAGAAAAGCGACATTGCGGCGCTTGTTCCGGTGGTGGAGCGGCTTGCCGAAAGCGGCGATAAGCAGTCGGTGGATATTTTGGTCTGGGCAGGCGAACAGCTTGCGGCGCTCGTATTTCAGATCTGTCGCAGGCATAACGTCTCCGCACCGCTCATCGGAATTTCCGGCAGCGTAATCACGAAGACGCGGATGACCCGCATGGCGTTCGAGAGCGCGATCTCCGCAAGATTTACCGAATACCACATCGTTGCCTGCCAGAACGATCCTGCCAAGGGCGGATATTATATCTGGCTGGAACAGATGCAGCATAAATCGAATTAAATGAAAAATGGGGGGAGAAGAAAATGAAATTTGTAAGAGCAAAGGACGCCGACGCTAAGGCGCTCTGCACATTCTGGAATCGGTTTGCCGAAGTGGAAATCCCACACAAAAAGCTGTCTGAGCAGGCATTTTTCGCGCTGTGGATGGAGGATAGCGGCGAGGTAAAAAAGCGCACTTTTCTAGCGCTGGAAGATGATGAGATCATCGGCTTTGCAAACGGCTGCCATCGCAGCGGCAAGGCGATCGCCTATATCACCTTTGTCTGCGTTGCGCCGGAGCATCGCCGCAAGCGGATCGGTGCAAGACTGCTTATGCTGCTGGAAAATGCGCTGACCGAATGCGCGGATACTGTGCTGACTGGATTCGAAGTAACCTTTTTTAATCCGATCAATTTGGAATGGTGTATTCCAAATACGCCCCGCCATGACCATCCGAATGCGCCGGGCGTCGATATGAAAAGCGACGGCTATATCTTTTTGAAAAACCTCGGCTATCGCGATATCGTGTATCAGAATTCGTACTATCAGCCGCTTGCTGCTTTTGCCTTTTCGGATGTGATCAAGGAAAAGATGGCTTGGCAGAAGGATAACAACCTCGGCATCTGTTACTATGATCCGCAAAAGCATTATGGTATGGAGGAGCTGATGGAGAATCTGGGAAGCGAGGATTGGAGCAACCAGATTTTGGGGAACCTAGCCAAAGAGCAGCCGTATCCGGTGCTGATCGCCTATTCGAGCCGGAAAGAGGATTTGGACGAGCAGGGACGCGCGAAGGCGGTCGGCTTTACCGGTCCGCTTTATGCGCAGGAAAGCGGCAGAGGCTATTTTGCTGGGATCGGCGTGCATTCTGAATATCGGAAATACGGTCTTGGCAAGGTGCTGTTCTCCGGGCTTTGCAGCAGTTTAAAAGAGCTTGGCGCGCAATATATGACGCTCTTTACCGGGGAAAACAATCCGGCGCGGAATATCTACGAATCCGCCGGATTTAAAATCGTCCGCTCTTGGTCGGATATGCGCAGACTGCTCACGCAGCACGACCAGCGCTGCCGCACCGAAGTGAAAAAAATAATAGAACAATAAAATGGGGATACCTGCTTGAAAGGGCAGAAACAGAAAGGAAGGAAATCCTATGGAACAAAAATGTATTATGGCGATCGGCGGTCATATCGGCGACGCGGAGCTGACCTGCGGCGGCGTGCTTGCCACCAAAGCGCTTCAGGGCTGGAAGATTGTAACGGTCGGCGCCACCGGCGGCGAGCGCGGCAATCCACCGCATCTGACGGTTGAGCAATACCGCCAGCAGAAGCTGGAGGAAGCGAAAAACTTTGCCGAGATGCTCGGCGGCGAAGCGGTCGTTATGCCGTATGCCGATTGTGAGCTGGTGGTTAACGATGAATCCCGCTTTATGCTTTGCGACATCATCCGGAAGTATAAACCGAATATCCTGCTGACCCATTGGCAGAACTCCATGCATCGCGACCATATTTTAACCTCGCAGCTTGTCAGGGAGGCGCAGCTTTTGGCAGGATTGCCAAGTGTGGAACGCGAGCTTCCAGCGCATTTTGCGGCAGGTCCGTACATGGCGGAAAACTGGGAGGACGCCGACGGCTTTGTGCCGCACACCTACATGGAGGTAACGCCGGAGGGATTTGCGCTTTGGGAAAAGGCGATCGATTTCCACTGGTTTGCGCTCAACAGCAAGGATTTTCACTATAAGGAATACTATAAAGCGCTGATGCGGGTACGCGGGTTGGAAGCGAGATTCGAATACGCGGAGGCGTTCGCGCTTCCAGAGCATGAAAAGAGGGTTTATGTCAAGGCGTAAGCTTTGGTGAGGAAAGGAAAGCTTTTTTAATGTTTGAAAACGCTGTCAGTATGCTGAAAGCGGCGCAGGCGCGGGGAGAATTTCCCTGTGCTGCGGTTGCTTTGGGCTGTAAGAATGAACTTTTATATAAAGAATCGTTTGGAAATCGGCAGGTCTATCCGACCGTGATCCCGGTGGACGAGGACACGCTGTTTGATATGGCGTCTCTCTCGAAGATTTTGGGTACGACCCTCACCGCGCTGCGCTTTATCGAGCAGGGAAAATTGGGGCTTTACGATGAGGTTGGAATGTTCTTTGAGAACGCTTACGACAAGAGCGGCATCACGATCAAGCAGCTCATGACCCATTGTTCCGGGCTGCACCCGTCTTTGCGGCTTTGGGAGCTTGCAAAAACGCCGGACGAAGCCATTGATGTCATCCTGCGTTCAAAATTTGAGTATGAAACGGGAAGCATGGTGCAGTATAGCTGCATGGGCTTTATCCTGCTTGCCAAAATTTTGGAAAAGGTCGGCGGCGCGCCGCTGGATGTTCTGGCGCAGCGCGAGGTCTTTGATCCGCTGGGGATGAAAACCGCCTGCTATAATCCAAAAACCGAAAATGTTGTCACCACCGAAAATTCTCCGTTCCATGGCGGTTGGACCAAAGGCGAGGTACATGACGAGAACGCCTGCTTTATGGGCGGTGTTTCCGGAAATGCCGGTGTGTTCGCTGGGATCGACGATATGATAAGGGCTGCGTCGATGCTTGCAAACGAGGGCCGGCTCGACGGGGAAGCTTACCTGACCAAACGGATGCTGGAGCTGGCTGTCAAAAATTACACGCCGGGCATGGGAGAGGCACGAGGCCTCGGCTTTCAGCTTAAGGAGAACTGCTACTGTATCTGCGGCGATGTGTTCTCGGAAGGCTCGTTCGGACATTCCGGCTTCACGGGAACGTCGATGTATATCGATAAAGAAACGGGCTTTTATGTCGTGCTGCTGACCAATGCGGTTCATTACGGGCGTGGCAGAGCGGAATTTTTCCGCACCAGAAGGCTTTTCCACAACGCCGCCATGAATGATTTCCTGCGCGGAAAGCAGCGGCAGGCTTAGAAAGGGACGTTACTTTGAAAAAAACAGTATTAACCGGCGCCGACCGGATCGACTTGCTGGAGGATCAGCTGCGCGGCAAGCGGCTGGGCCTGATCACCAACCCAACCGGTATCAATCGCTCGCTTATTTCGACAGCCGATCTGCTGAACGAATCCTATCAGCTTACGGCGCTGTTTGCACCGGAGCATGGCGTGCGCGGCGACGCGCAGGCGGGAGATGCGGTGTTCTCCTATATCGACGAAAGAACCGGCGTCCCGGTTTACAGCATGTATGGCAGCGCCAGAGCGGCTGCGCAGCAAGAGATGGCAAAGCTGGATGCAGTGCTGTTCGATATTCAGGACGTTGGAGCGCGGTTCTACACCTACCTTTATACGATGACGCAGGCGATGTCCGTCTGTAAAACGGCGGGTATTCCGTTTATCCTGCTCGACCGTGTCAATCCGATCGGCGGAAAATGCGAGGGAACGATCTTAGACCGCAGGTTTTCGTCGTTTGTCGGCAAATATCCGACTCCGACCCGAAGCGGCGTTACGATCGGCGAATTTGCGCGGTATATCAACGACAGCGAGGGAATTGGCTGTGATTTGACGGTGCTGCCTTGCGAGGGCTGGGAGCGGTCGCTCTATTTCGACGAAACCGATCTGCTTTGGGTCGCGCCTTCGCCGAATATGCCGAGCGTGGGCAGCGCGCTTGTTTATATTGGTACCTGCCTGTTTGAAGGGACGAATCTTTCGGAGGGACGCGGCACGACAAAGCCGTTTGAAACGATTGGCGCGCCGTGGCTTAAGCCGCGGCAGGTGATCGAACAGATAAAGAAGCTTGATCTGGACGGCTTTGTCCTGCGGGAAACCTACTTTATTCCAAGCTTTTCTAAGCATGCGGGAGAGCTTTGCGCCGGAATCCAAATCCATGTGCTGGACCGGGAGAGCTTTGCGCCGTTTACGCTCGGTGTGTATCTGGTTGATATCATCCGCCGTCTGCATCCGGAGTTTGCTTTCCTAGAGTCAAATTTCATCGATAAGCTGCTTGGCTCCGATGCGATCCGTAAGGCGGATTTTGACGCCGCCGCTTTCCTTTTGGAGTGCGAGCAGCCGCTAAAGAATTGGCGCGCGGCGATCCAGCCGTATCTGATCTATTAAAGGAAAAGGCTTCCGTCAGAAAAATCGCTGTCCGACGGAAGCCTTTGTTCATTTGCGGCAATAGACGGCGCGTTGTGTATTCTTGCCGGGATTATCATATTTTGCGTGATTAGCTTCTTTTGCTTGACTTTTTTACTCGAAAACTGGTATGATAGGGAAAAGGGCATTTTGTCCGATCTATTGAAACAAGAACAGGAGAGATGATATGCAGAATCGTTATGATACGCTTCCGCCGTACTATCAGGATTTAAACACAGTACGGGTCGGGACCTGCAAAAACCGTGCTTATTATATTCCGTCCTCGCCTGCGCAGAAATGCGGCGATAAGTTTGCAAGCGACCGCGTCTTGATGCTGAATGGGGATTGGCAGTTCCATTATTTTCCATCTCCGCAGGAGTTTTGCTTTCATCCGGATACATACGATACAATCCCGGTGCCGTCCTGCGTTCAGAATTACGGATACGACCATCATCAGTATACTAATGTGCGCTATCCGTTCCCGTTTGACCCGCCATATGTGCCGAAGGAGAATCCGTGCTGCCTTTATCGCAGAACCTTCTCGATACAGAAAAAGCCGGGAATGCGGTATTATTTGAACTTCGAGGGCGTCGACTCCTGCGAATATCTCTATGTCAATGGAGTTTTTGTGGGTTATAGTCAGGTTTCCCATTCCACTGCGGAATACGATATCACCGAGCAGGCGGCGGACGGCGAAAATGAGCTTTGCTGTGTGGTGCTCAAGTGGTGCGACGGCTCCTACTGCGAGGATCAGGACAAGCTTCGCATGACCGGTATCTTCCGCGATGTGTATCTGCTGGAGCGTCCGGAGAACGCAATCTGGGATTTCTTTGTTCACACCGTGCTGGAGGACGGCGCGGCGAAGGTGCGCATTTCGTTTGATCAGGACAGCAGCGTGCAGAAAAGAGTGACGCTGCTTTCGCCGGATGGGGAAACGGTTGGCTCTGTCACTGTCAAGACTGAGGATGCGCGGTTTACGGTAGAGCATCCGCGGCTTTGGAACGCGGAGCAGCCGGTTTTATATACCCTTCAGATGGAAACCGAAAATGAAACGATTGTCGAGCGAATTGGCCTGCGCGAGGTGAAGATTGAAAGCGGTATTTTCAAGGTCAACGGCGTTCCGGTCAAGCTGCGCGGTGTCAACCGTCACGACTCCGACCCTGTGACCGGCTATGCGATCAGCGTCGATCAGATGATTACCGATCTGCGCCTGATGAAAGAGAATAATGTCAACGCGATCCGCACCTCCCATTATCCAAATCAGCCGGAATTTTATCGTTTATGCGATCTGTATGGTTTTTATGTGATCGATGAGGCGGATCTGGAGTCGCACGGCTGCTGCGAAAAGGATGTTTACGAGGAGCCGATCCGGCATTTTGATCACTATGGCGACATTGCGCAGGATCCTAAGTTCATCCCGACGATCCTCGACCGGCATCAGCGTTTGGTTGAGCGGGATAAAAACCACGCCTGCGTTGTGATGTGGTCGCTTGGCAACGAGTCCGGCTATGGCGTTGCAACCGACGCGGGCGCAAGCTGGATTCATGCGTATGACCCAAGCCGCCCGATTCACTATGAGTCGATGATCTGCCGCGAGCATCAGCCTTACGATGGAAAGCATTTCCCGCTGCTTGACGTGTATTCCAGAATGTATCCGGATATCGGCTGGATTGATGATTTTATGGCGGGGAAGGGCGAAGGAGAAAATGAAACCCGCCCGCTCGTACTTTGCGAGTTCTGCCATGCGATGGGCAACGGCCCGGGCGATCTGCGCGAATATTATGAGCGCATTTATCGCTACGATCGCCTTATCGGCGCGTTTGTCTGGGAGTGGTGCGATCACGCGGTGCTGCTCGGTGAAGAAAACGGACGCAAAAAATACGGCTACGGCGGCGACTTCGGCGAGTTCCCGCATGACGGAAACTTCTGCATGGACGCGCTGGTCTATCCGGACAGGACGCCGCATACGGCGCTGTTTGAATTGAAGGAAGCCGCCCGTCCGGCGCAGATTACCCGTGTGGGCGATGATTTCTATATTACAAACCGCCTGAATTTTGTAAATCTGAAGGATTACCTGACGATTTCCTACCGCGTGCTGCATCAGGGCGAACGCGTTTATACTGGAACGCTTGGCGCGGTCGACTGTCCGCCGGGCGCAACGGTTAAGCTGCCGTTTTTCTGCAGGCTGACCGGCAGCAGGCTGTATCTTCATTTTGATTTCCATACCGGAAACGAAACGCCGCTGGTTTCAAAAGGGCATCTTTGCGGTTTCGAGCATTTTGATATCTCGACGGAGCGCTATGCGGAGCAGTTTGATAAAGCGGGCGCGCTGCCGGAACTGATCGAGGACGATAAGACCCTGACTTTGACCGGAGCGCATTTCTGCTATCGCTACAACAAGCTGACCGGTACGTTTGACCGGATGGAAAAGGACGGCGTTTTGTACACCGACCGCGCGATGGACTGGAACGTATATCGTGCGCCGACCGATAACGACCGCACTGTGAAAGAAAAATGGATGGCAAGCGGCTATGACCGCTGCTTCCCGTACACCTATGCGACCACCGTTTCGTATGAAAAGGACGCAGCGGTTGTCACAACCGAGCTGGCGCTTCAGGCGGTCTACCTTGCGAATATTGCGAAAATCAAGGTCACTTGGCGCGTTTACGGCTCTGGCGCAGTAAAAGTAAACTACCACGTTTCCCGCGAGGGAAAAATGGTCTTCCTGCCGCGCTTTGGCCTGCGCGTTTGGCTGGATCCGGCGTTTGACACCTGCAAATACTTCGGCTACGGTCCGACCGAAAGCTATCGTGATAAGAATCTCGGCACCTTTAAGTGCAGCTTTACTTCTTCGGTCGCGGATATGCATGAGGATTATATCAAGCCGCAGGAAAACGGCGCGCACTATGACTGCGAATATGTCATCCTGCGTCATAACGACGGCAGGCATCAGCTGAAGGTTACGGCGCCGAGCTTTGATCTAAGCGTTTCGGAATACGCCCAAGAAGAGCTTGCCTCCAAAGCGCATAACTATGAGCTGGAAAAGAGCGGCTATACCGTACTCTGCGTTGACTACAAGCAGAGCGGCGTTGGCTCCAACTCCTGCGGACCGGCTTTGCTGCCGCAGTACCGGTTAAACGATACGGAGTTTGATTTTGAGGCGGTCATTACCCTCGGCGAGCGTGAGCCGGAACCGGATGTTTCGGCGCTTCGCGAAAAGCTTGCAAACGAGCATGAAACTCTGATCGGCTGATTGAAAAATATGGAAAACTCCCACCGGAAAGCCTCCGGCGGGAGTTTTTTGCTCCTTTCATCCCGATAATCCGCATAAGCAGTCACTTTTAAAAAATAATCGGACATAAAGATTTTTATAATCATTAACAAAATGTAAATTTCAAAAAAATCCATTGACAAAACGTTAAATTTTATTTATAATATAAAATATAAAATGTTAGAGGTGTTGCCGTTATGGTATAAGCCGATCATTCGCCCTTCCGCCGATATGCAGAAATTGCATGCGTTATGAAAACCAGATCGGTTTTCAAGAAATCAAAAAGGAGAATTAAAATGAAAAAAACAATCAGTGTCAGCCTCATATTGCTCATGCTTTTTGTTTGTCTGACCGGCTGCAATTCCGATCCCGCGAAAAGCTCGGAGAATCCAAATCTTCCGCAGGCGGAGGTTGTTTTTCCGAAAACGACATGGGGCGTGTCGGCAAATGACGTCAAGGACAGCTACTCAAAGCTGTATGAAACAACGGACGAGAACGGCGCAGACGGTTTCCGCTTTTTTACGCTGGATGAGCTGGAGTTCTGCGGGGAGAAGATGAATGCAGAGTTTACCTTTTTGGCAAAAGAGGATAAAACCTGGCTTTGCAGGGTAGAATTAACCACGGTTGACCCGATGACCGATAAGGAGCTGCTTGCCTTTACCGAGAAGGACGAGGTTAAGGAAATCGAGGACAGCAATATAACCGGAACGGTGATTAACGCCGGAGAGGAAAAGAATGCGCTGTTAGACAAAAACCGCGCATACCTCGGATGGTCTACCGACGGCATCCGTCCGAGCTGGAATATGTATACTGTCAATGGCGAAATCAAGACTGAGGATGATGGAAAACACTATACCTTTGTTTATGAAGGAATGGGCTTTTTGTTCACCAGCTATGATCTCGAAGCAGGAGAGCAGTTTACAGAATAAACCGGTAATCCGGCAGCAATAAAAAGGGCTGCGCATCCTCTGCGCAGCCCTTTTATGATGTGCTTTGCGATATGTTATTTTTGGCATGCGGCGATAAACGCCGTGAAAATCTGCGCGGAAGAGTCTTCGATATCCCAGATGCGCTCCGGATGCCACTGCACACCCCAGAGAAACCGTTCGTCCGGCTTATAAAGCGCTTCTGGAATACCGTCCTCGGCGTATGCCATCGGCGCAAGGCAGGATGCGACGCGCCCGACAGCCTGATGGTGGTGGCTGTTGACCGAAATCACGCTTTTTCCGGTCAGCGCGGCAAGCGGTGTATCCGGCAGGACGTTTACCGTGTGGCAGACGCGGTGATATGGGGCTTCCATGCTGTGACGGATGGCGCTTTCCGGCAGAAAGGTCGGAATATCCTGAATCAGCGTGCCGCCAAAATAGACGTTGAGCAGCTGGATCCCGCGGCAGATGCCAAGGATCGGCAGCTTTCGCTGCGTGGCGGCGTCCAAGATGTCGATCTCTCCTTGATCTCTGCATCCGGCAAGCGTCAGTACGGATTGCGGCTCCTGTCCGTAGAGCGCTGGATTGATGTCGTTGCCGCCGGACAGCAGCAGTCCGTCGCACAGCGAAAGCAGATATTGCAGCTCCTCCTTTGGCGCTTCGGTCGGCAGGATCAGCGGCACGCCGCCAACATGCCGGACGGCGTTCAAATAATCATGGTTGAGAAAAATGCGGTCAAACTCCTCGTTTTTCTCGTAGGAGCAGGAAAGCCCAATGGTTGGCGTCTGCATCGTATCAGTCCTCCCGTTTTTTAAGATGGAAAAGACAGCCGGAAAGCCGGCTGCCTTTTGTTCGGTTTGCTTATCGTATTTGACGAAAGATCAGTGAAACAGCGTGCAGCCATCCTTTTTGAACTGTGCGATCTTTTCCTCCAGCAGCAAAACCGGGATGTGAAAATGCGCCGACAGACAGCCGATGCACCAAAAGTCCGTTGCGCCGCGGCTGACCAGCTTTTTGTGCAGCCCGATCTCATCGCGGGAAAGCGGCTTGCCGCAGCTTTTGCAAACAGCGTCCATCAGAGTTTGGTAAGCTTCGCTTTAAACAGCGCGCAGTCGTGCGGCGCAACCGTCAGGTTATAATAGTCCTTCTGTACGCCAATGTGTTCGCCGGTAAAAAGATTGACCATATCAAGCCCATAGCCTGAGCTGATTGGAAGCCCTGCGTCGGCGAATACGCATTTGCAGGTTGCGTCAACGTCGTTGAAGTTGAAATAGCCGATTGCGATCTCGTTGTTTGATAGATGGCGGATAAAGGTCGGCATCTCCTTGCCCAGCCCGCCTTGACCGTCTAAACCGCCGATCAGCACCGGCGGACGGCACTCAGGGTCCTGGTTGAGCGCGATCAGCTCCTTGTTGAGCAGCAGAGCCTTGGTTTGAGCGTCGATATTACGCATGTCGCAGCCCATCATCAGCGGAACGCCGGATAAGCACCAGAGCGCAAAATGCGTTTTGTATTCGGTGGAGGTGCAGCCGCCGACGCTGCTGACGTTACCCTTGCCGTACATTCCGACGATCAGCATATCCATGTCGTTGAAGCACTGCGGCGCGTTGTAGCAGAGCTTGTCGATCTGGCTTACCATGATGTCGTGATAGGAGGTGAAGTTGTCGAAGATATCGCCGGTCGAGCGATACATATGTGCGCCGATCGAGCGCATCCAGCTTCCCGGATTCTCCATGCCCCAGTTGCAGGCGGAGAAAAGGATGTCGCGCCCAGTTGCTTTGAGCGCCATGCTCATGGTGTGGTAGCGCGCTTTGCAGTCCGCCGTGCGCGGGAAGTTGCAGAAGTCGTATTTTAAGAAATCAACGCCCCAGTCGGCGAAGGTCTGCGCGTCCACAAACTCGTGGTCGTAGCTCGACGGATAGTCGGCGCAGGTGCGGATGCCCGCGCAGGAGTACATGCCGAACTTCAGCCCCTTGCTGTGGACATAGTCGGCGACTGCTTTCATGCCATGTGGGAATTTTATGTGATCCGGAACCAGTCTGCCGTTTTCGTCGCGCTCACGCTCCGACCAGCAGTCGTCAATGACCAAATAATGGTAACCCGCTTCTAAAAAGCCTTCGTTTGCCATGACATCGGCGGTCTGGCGAATTAACTCGTCCGAAATATTCGTGCCGAAGGTATTCCAAGAATTCCACCCCATCGGCGGTGTGTTTACAAACATGATAAAATTCCTCCATTCATCGTCAAAGCGGCATTTGCCGCCTTTTTCTCATTATAACCGCCAGGGAGGAAAAAGTCAACCGGTTTTGCCCTGAAAAGCTTGCTTTTTCCAGAAAATATAGTATAATAATAAAGGTGATTATTTTTCTTAAAGGGGATTCTTTATGTCATATTGGTACGAACAAAGCGTATTCTATCAAATCTATCCGCTCGGCTTCTGCGGTGCGCCGCAGCAGAACAACGGCGTTTTGACCCACAGACTTGATAAATTGCGGGATTGGATTCCGCAGATCAAAAAATGCGGCGCAGACGCCGTGTATTTCTGCCCGCTGTTTGAGTCCGACGCGCATGGCTACGACACAAGGGACTACCGCAGGTTGGACTGCCGTCTTGGCGATAACGACGACCTCAAGCGTCTGGTGAGCGCATATCATGAAAACGGGCTCTCGGTCGTGTTCGACGGGGTGTTCAACCATGTCGGACGCGGCTTTTGGGCGTTTGAGGACGTTTTAAGAAAACGCGAGGCTTCCCCATATAAGGATTGGTTTATGATTCGCTTTTCCGACAACGACGCTTATAACGACGGGCTTTGGTATGAGGGCTGGGAAGGGCATTACGAACTGGTCAAATTGAATTTGAATCATCCGGAGGTCAGACGTTACCTGCTTGACTGCGTGGGATATTGGATGGACGAGTTTGGCATCGACGGACTGCGGCTGGATGTGGCGTACCTGTTAAACCGCGACTTCATGCGGGAACTGCGCGGCTATTGTCAGGCAAAGCGGGCGGATTTCTTTTTGTTCGGAGAAATGCTGCACGGAGATTATAATCAGCTCACCGCGCCGGATATGCTGCAAAGCGTCACCAACTACGAGTGCTACAAAGGGCTTTATTCCAGCTTTAACAGCATGAACCTGTTTGAGATCGGCTACTCGCTTAACCGGCAGTTTGGTCCGGAATACTGGACGCTATATAAAGGAAAACATCTTTTGTGCTTTGCGGATAACCACGATGTTACCCGCGTGGCAAGCATCCTGACCAATCGCAGCCACTTGCCCCCGCTGTATGGGCTGCTGTTCGGTATGCCGGGCATCCCGTGCATCTATTACGGCAGCGAGTGGGGGGAAACGGGCGAAAAGAAGAATGGCGACGCCACGCTGCGTCCTTCCTTTGACACGCCGAAGGAGAGCGAATTGACCGCGTTTATCGCAAAATGCGCGGCGGCGCATCGGAACAATCCTGCTCTCTGGCGCGGCGATTACCGGCAGGTGCTTTTAACCAACCGGCAGCTGATTTTTTCGCGCTGCGCGGACGGAAAACGCATCTTTGTTGCGGTTAACGCCGACAAGGAGCCGTTTACCGCTCATTTTGCAGGCTGCGGAAAGGCAAGAGGGCTGCTCTCTGGTGGCATGATCGAGAATCTTGGCGGCGGTACGGTTTTAGCGCCGTATTCGGCAGAGTATTGGGAGGAAGTCTAAGGAACCATGAAACGTGTTTTGTTTATCGGTAATAGCCATACCTATTTTAACGATATGCCGTTTTTGTTCCAGTGCTTCACGCAAAGCGAGAAGGCGAAGCGGGACGGCACAGCTCCAGCCTACAGCACGATGATTACCCATGGCGGACGGCTGCTTTCCGAGCATATCGCTGAGCCGGAGGTAAAGTATAACATCCGTTTTGGACATTACGATTACGTTGTGATCCAGCAGGCGGCGCACCCGTTTCCGGGAAGGGAATCGCTTTTGCGCGACGGCGGGATCTTGGCGGAATGGGCGTGCAAAGCGGGTGCCGTTCCGGTCGCGTATATGACATGGGCGGAGGAACGCGCGCCAGAGCATCAGGCCGCTATGACCGAGGCGTATGAGGCGCTTTGCAGCGAATGCGCAGCAGAGCATATGCTGCTGGCTCCGGTCGGAAGGGTATGGGAGCAGGTGCAAAAGGACCCAAACGCGCCGGTGCATCTGTTTTACACCGACGGCAAACACGCAAGCCTTTACGGCTCTTATCTTGCCGCGTGCGTGATCTGCCAGACGATTACGGGAAAATCTCCGGTTGGATTACCGGCTGTGTTTGCGTTAAATGGAAAAACGATATATGAGTTAGAACCTCAAAATGCACTCTATTTGCAGCAGATGGCAGATAAATATTGCTGGTTGGATGAATCTGGAGGAGGGGTAAGATGAAAATCAGACGGTTTTTGGCAATCATATTCGCGCTTTTGCTCTGCTTGGGAGTTTGTGCCTGTGCGTCGGGAGAGGATGCTTCGAGCGGGGATTCCGGTTCCAGCGTCGCAGAGAACAGCGAAAGCAGCGAAGAGGAAGCATCCTCTGAACAACAAAGCGGCACGGACCGCGCAGAGGACGATCCCGAAGAAGAAAGCTCCGGTGTCGAGCAGGAGAATCATGCTGTTACAGCGGAGGAACTGCTTGCCCAAATGACGCTTCAGGAGAAAATCTATCAGTTATTTGTGGTTCGTCCAGAGAGCCTGATCGGCGCGGATGCGGAAAACGATCCGGTGATGCTGACCGATGCGCGGATGAAGGATGCGCTTGCTTCTTACCCGGTCGGCGGGGTAGCGCTGTTTGGCAAGAACATCGTCATGCCGTCGCAGACGAAAAAGCTGATCGCCGGTTTGCAGGATGCCTCCCCGATCCCGCTTTTGATTGGCGTGGATGAGGAGGGCGGCTTGGTTGCGCGGCTTGGCAATAACGCTGAGATGGGGACAACCTCGTTTCCGGATATGATGAGTATCGGCGACAGCGGCGATGTGTTGGAGGCATATCGCGTCGGCTTTACGATCGGCAGCGAGATCAAAGAGTTCGGGTTTAACCTCGATTTTGCGCCGGTCGCCGACGTATATACCAATCCGGACAACACTGTGATCGGCACACGCGCTTTTTCCAGCGATCCGCAGATTGCGGCAGAGATGGTAGCGCAGGCGGTGACGGGCTTTTCGGACGCCGGGATGATCTCCTGTCTAAAGCATTTTCCGGGACATGGCGATACCGCCGAGGACTCTCATACTTCAATGGCAGTGACCTATAAAACGCTTGATGAGCTGCGCGCATGTGAGTTTGTGCCGTTTTCCGCAGGCATTGAAGCGGGCGCGGAGATGGTCATGATCGGGCATATTACTGCGGCAGAGGCAGATGAATCCGGCCTGCCGGCAACGATGTCAAGGTTTCTGCTGACCGACATTTTGCGCGGAGAGCTTGGGTTTGACGGGCTGATTATCACCGACTCGATGGAGATGGAGGCGGTTGCGGCGATCTACACGCCGGCAGAATCCGCGGTTTTGGCGGTGCAGGCAGGCGCGGATATCGTGCTGATGCCGACCGATCTTCCGGCGGCGGCAAACGGCATTTTGGACGCGGTCGAAGAAGGGACGCTGACCGAGGCGCGGATTGATGAAAGCGTATTGCGTATTTTAAAATGTAAGGAGAAATATGGTATCCTAGGCGAGTGATTTTTTCTGGTGCGTTTCTGCCGTTATACCCCATATTTTTCTGAAAAGTGGACGAATAGTTAATTGAGTGTTATTTCAATGTACGGGTTTTTGAAAGGGGCGCCTTTCGAAAACGGAGCTTTAGAAAGGTCTGGATCATGAAATTTTCTATTCGCAAAAACTGGCTGCGCCGCCTTGCAGCGGGCGCAATGAGCGTGCTGCTTGCCGCCTCAGCTGTTACATATCTCCCTTCTATACAGGAAGCGGATGCGGCGGTAACGGGAAGCAGCAACGGCTATGTTACCGGTTCGACCTATTCGCATAACGCCCGGTTTGCCGGCTACAGCGTGGTCAACGGTATTGACGTTTCGTCCTATCAGAAGATCATCGACTGGGAAAAGGTCAAGGCTGACGGTATCGACTTTGCGTTTATTCGCGTCGGCTTCCGCGGCTACGGCGATTCCGGGTCGTTGAATACGGACGGCATGTATGCCAAAAATCTTGCGGGCGCCGCTGCGGCGGGGGTAAAGGTCGGTGTGTATTTTTACTCGCAGGCAATCACTGTTGCCGAGGGGATCGAAGAGGCAAATTACGTCTTGAAGCTGATTCAAGGCTATTCGTTCACGCTTCCGGTCGTGATCGACTATGAATACGCCGGGACCGGTCTTGGCAGATTGTACAATGCAAAGCTGAGCAAGCGCGCCGCGACCGATATCTGCGCCGCGTTCTGCGATACAGTGGAAGCTGCCGGCTATGACGCGATGATTTACGCCAACGCGAATATGTTCAATAAACAGCTTTATGCAAGCGAGCTTTCCGCAAAATATCAGATTTGGCTTGCGCATTATACCACCAAGACAGACTATACGGGCGATTACCAGTATTGGCAGTATTCCTCCAGCGGCACGGTTTCCGGTATTACCAGCGGCAAGGTGGACTGCGACTTCTTCTATACGCTTGACAGCAGCTATAAAAATATCCGCATCGATCATCAGGCGGTTGATCCAGATGCGATCGACGCGAAGGTAACGGTCAGCGTGCAGAATCCGGGCGGCAGCATCGTCAGCCAGATCGGATTCTATCTCTACGATCAGTACGGCACGCTGCTTGAAACCTACAGCGATAGCTGCGGGCTTTCCTCCGGTCAGGTGACTTACAGCGGCAAGGTTTCGGATTACAGCGCAGCTTTGCAGTATTCGACCAGCTACCGCTATCAGCCGTTTGCAGTGGTTGGCGGTAAGACCTATTACGGCAGCACCGAAACTTTCCAGACAACGCTGCCGCATACTGCGATCACGACCAGAGAAACGGTGGCTGAGGATAATGCGGTGATTATGGCGGAGGTTTCCAATCCGGCCGGCGCGCTGGTCACAAAGATCGGATGCAGGCTTTATGACAGCAGCGGCGTGCTGCTTTCCTCGCGGGAGCGGGACTGGAGTACCGCCGATAAGAGTTTTGTTTTCAGCTTTGATATCGCCGCTGAGATGGGGATTAGCCTTGCATCCGGCTCGACCTACAGTTATGAGATTTATGTGGCACACACTGGGCTGGTCGATACCTCTGAGCGTGCTTCGTTTAAAACGAGCGGAACGCTGATGGGCGACGACATTGTTTCCAACGATATCACTGCGGTCGCCTTAAGCGAGCATGAACTGACGCTGCCGGTCAATGAGATCTACCTTTTGACTGCTTCCGCCACACCGGCTGAGATCCAGAATCCGGCACTGAAGTGGGTCAGCAGTGATCCTTCGGTTGTGACGGTCAACGAATATGGCGTGATTGTCGCGGTGAATCCGGGTTCGGCGGTTATCACCTGCTCTTCGGTGAATAATTCCGCTGTGCAGGATCGCTGCACTGTGATTGTGAATCGGGAGCTTATCTACCACCTTGACGGCGGAACCAATTCCTCCGATAATCCGGAAAACTGCGAGGACGGCAAGACCTACACGTTGTCTGATCCGGAGAAAAAGGGCTATCTGTTTGGCGGCTGGTATGCCGACGCAGACTTTACGGTTCCGGTCACGCAGGTGAGCGACGGGGATGACGTCACCGATCTCTACGCCAAATGGGAGAAGATCAGCTTGGAGGCGCCGAATATCAAGACACTTTATATGAAGATTGCTGGCGCAATGTATATTTATTTAGACGCTCCGGTGGAGGGCGCGGATTCCTACCAGTTTGTCTATGCAACGGATGCGAAATTCCAGAATAAGAAGTATTCGTCCAAGAATACGCTGGTCAAAGGGTATTATGTCGATAAAAACCAGCTTTATTATGTCAAAGTACGCGCATTTGCCATCGATTCTACCGGCGCGCGGGTGTACGGACCGTATTCGACCGTAAAAACTGCGCGTTCTTCGAGCGTCACACCGGAGAAAATGCCGGACATCAAGCTCACAAGCACCAAAACGGGCAGTCTGACCGTCGCAATGAGCAAACCGGTTTACTCCTGCTATGGCTATCAGTACGTATATGCGACCAATTCCTCGTTCAGCGGGAAAAAGTATGTAACGACCCGCAGCCGCTCTCACACCTTCTCCTCGCTGAAGAAGGGTACCTATTACGTCAAGGCGAGAGCGTATTATAAAGATCCGGTCACTGGCGGCTATGTGTACGGCGCGTACAGCACCGTACAGAAGATTACAATCCGCTGATTGAAAAAACGCGCGCTTTTCCCTTTTCTTGGGAAAGCGCGCGTTTTTTTTGCGCAAGAAATGAATTGACAGTGGAAAGCGATTGTGATATACTAAGAAAAAGACGGAAAAAGGAGGTTTTTTTATGCCATTCGGGTTTTTTGAAGAAATTGAATCAAACAGCGGGAATTTATCCGGAGATAAAATCAATCTGACCAAGCAGCGGGATTTTTCACTTGAAAACACCGCGCCCGTCTATCCCGGCGTGCAGACGCCGCAGGTTGAGAGAGGTGATCGTTCATGAAGCAGCAGCCGTCGCCGCTGAAGTCGCGTTTTGGTTGGCTGATGTTTTGGCTTTCGCTGGGGCTTTCTGCCGTAAGTGTGCTTGCGCTGCATCTGTTTGCGTATTCACGCGGGCGCATCTCATCCGACGCGATGATCTTTGTTGTCGGTTTTTATCTGATGATCCCGTTTTTATTTGGGCTTGCCGGCGTTTGCATCGCCGAGGCGGTTTATGGAAAGCATCACGTGGTGCGCAAAAGAGGAAACCGCCTGATCTCTTTTGCGATGGCGGCTGTACTGGGATTTGGCGTCGGCTGCGGCGGACAATTCCTTTATTCGTTGGAGCATAATGAGTCTGTGAATAGGGAGGAAGGCGTTGCCGACATTTCTCTGCTTTTTGACTGCTCAACCAGTATGGAGGAATGCTTTGATACCGCGAAGGAGGCGGCGGTCAAATTGGTGGAAAACTGTGACGCGGACGACCGCTTGCAGCTAATCCCATTTTCCCACACGGTGGTCGAGCCGACCGAGCTGGTTCAGATGGATGCGCAAGGGAAAGAGGAGATGATCGCGAAGATACGCTCCTTGCAGCTGATTAGCAACACCGATTTCAACGCGCCGCTGTCCTATGCGCTGGATACGCTGAAAAACGGCGGTGCGGTCATCCTGATGACCGACGGGCAGGGAAACCTGCTTTCTCGGGTAAAGCAGAGCTATTACAGCACCGGAATACCGGTTTTCAGCGTAAGCATTTTGGAAAGCAAGTATATCAGCAGAAAGGATATGATCGATTTTGTCGAGCATACCGGCGGCTTTGATACAGTCGTGCTGAAGGATTCGTCCGGCAGCGTGGATTATACGGCGCTGCTTGCCGCGCTTGACGGCGCATATGCGAGTGCTTCCAGCTTCACCTCGGCTGCGGGGGTCTGCCTGACCTACGGAGCGAACGAGCTGACGATGATGCGGGTGCTGATCCGGCTGTTTATCTTTACAGCGTATGCGGTGCTGACCACTTTTGCGTATTATTTTTACTTATCGTGGAAGATCCTGCTTGTCAATCTTGGCACCGGCGTTTTGATGACGGCGGCGGTCACGCTGACCGGGCTGCTGTCGCCGGCGCTATCGCTGGCGGTAAGCGGAATTTTATTTATACTGCTTTACTGGACGGCGTTCACCCAATACCGCCTGGTGCATGACGGAAGATTTTTTGTCAAGCAGCATATGTAAGAGCAAAAGGAGTCCGAAATTCCGGACTCCTTTTTGCGTACCCGCCTTTTGCCCCGTCAAAGCGGCGCGGCAAAGGGTAGGCAAAGCTTGTTATTTCTGGATGAAGGAGTTGCAGTCGACACACTCCGGCATGGTCGGGTCCGGCTCATGGGTGCCGATTGAAACGGTGTTTAACGAGCAGTAGTTTTCGCTGGCACAGTGGTTCTTACACTGGTTGACGGTGCAGTAGATCGAATGGTTTGCTTTCGAACATCCACAGCTATTGTTCTCCATATTCACTTTCTCCTTTAAACATTTTGTTTTTCACCGAAACGTGATTTCCTTTCGGCAAAATTATTATTGCCTTGCTGTCGGCGTAATATGCGTAAAAAAGTTTTTGCAAAAATATTTTGAAAAAGGTTGCTTATTTGCCTTTTTTGCTTTATAATGATAGTAGCGCTTTTATCGCGGATGGCAGAAAAGAAGTTTTTTAGATTGCGAGGTTATCACCCATGGGACTTGATATTGGAATTGATTTAGGTACAACAAAAATTATCGTTTACAAGCACGGCAAAGGGATTCTCTTGAAGGAGCCGAGCGTTGTTGCGGTTAACACATTAGAAAATAAGCTTGTTGCGGTAGGCGACAGTGCGCTGCGGATGCTTGGCAAAACGCCGGGATATATCAAAGCGGATTACCCGCTTAAGGATGGCGTGATCTCCGACCATGTCTTGACCGAGGTCATCATCAAGGACGTGATCAAGCGCTCCTGCAATAGCTTTTTCATGAAGCCGCGGATCATTATCTGCACGCCGAGCGTTGTCACCGACGTCGAAAAGATGGCGATCGTGGAGGCGGTTGCCAAGGCGGGCGCGCGCAAGGTTTATCTAATTGAGGAACCAATTGCGGCTGCGATTGGCGCCGGTATCGACATCACCAAGCCGAACGGCCACTGTATTGTGGATATCGGCGGCGGTACCGCCGACGTCGCTGTCACCTCGCTGGCCGGCGTGGTGCTGTCGCAAACGCTGCGTTATGCCGGCAACCGCGTTGACGACGAGATCATGCGCTATTTTACCAATGTGCATCATATGAGCATCGGCAAAAAGACCGCTGAGCAGCTCAAAAAGAACCTTGCCTGCGTTTATCACCCAGACCCGAACGAAAAGTTCACGATCAAGGGCCGCGATCTGCTCTCCGGATATCCGAAGCAGCTGGAGGTTTCGCAGACCGATATTTATGAGTGCGTGATCCCGTTCGGTGAGGAGGTTGTGCGCACCGTGCGCAATGTTCTGGAAAATACACCGCCGGAATTATCCAGCGATCTTTACGAAAATGGGATCATCATGACCGGCGGCGGTTCACTGATGAAGGGTTTGGACGAGCTGCTGTCAGAGGCTACCAAGTTAAAATGTATGGTTGCGGAAAATCCGATCGAATGCGTTTCGATCGGCACAGGCAAGGCGTTTGACTATATCGATATGTTCCACAGCGGCTTCTCGAATGAAACGACCTATATCGGCTGAGCTGCGCAAAAGCCGGAAAAAAAATCCCTTATATCACTAAATCAATCGAAAGAGGGGAATTAGATATGCCAAACTTTAAACAAAAGCCGGTTGACGGCGTGTCGTATCATCAGCCGTTTGCCGATCATATGGCTGGCTGTGAAAACTATCGAATTCCCTGTATCCTGACCATGCCGGACGGGACGCTGGTTGCGGCGGCGGACGCGCGCTGGGACGATGAACAGGACTGCGGCGGCATTGATACCGTCGTTTCCCGCTCGACGGATGGCGGAAAAACATGGCGCTATACCTTTGCAAACTATTTTGGCGATAACGGGGATTGCCACAATGTGGCGTCCGCTACCTTCATCGATCCGGAGCTTCTTGCGGACGGCGACCGGCTCTTCATGCTGGCCGATCTTTTTCCGGGCGGTCTTTCAACACAGCACCACAACCTGACGCCGGGCACCGGCTTTGATGCGTCGGGCAATCTGCGCGTGCTGGGGGAGGATGGCGAATATGTGCTGCGGGACGGCAGATTGGTGCGCGATGAAACGCCGGTTGACGGGATTACGGTCGACGCATGGTTTTATCTGTATCGGGACGGCGCCTGCATTGGCAATCTGTTCTTTTCCGATGCGCCATACCGCGCGTTTCAAACAGGATATCTCTGCTTGACCGAATCGGACGATGACGGTGCAAGCTGGAGCGCGCCGCAGCTGCTAAACCTGAAAGACCCAGACGATGTTTTTCTTGGTACTGCGCCGGGCAGGGGGCTTGCCTTGCACGACGGGACGCTGCTTTTCTCGGCGTATTCCCTTCGTCCGGCGGATTATGAGATCAAAACCGCTTATCTTCTTTCCTCGAACGACCATGGCAAAACATGGAAAAAGCATCCGGCAAACGTGCAGACCAGCGAAAATCAGCTAGTTGAACTCAGCAGCGGAACGATCCGCATGATCGCGCGCAGCTATCAGAATGCGATTTGCTATCTGGATTTTTTCCGCAACGGTAAGGATTTTATTCCGGGTGATTTTGTCAATACCGGCGTGAATAATAATTCAAATTGTATGATCTCTGCTGTACGGTATGAAAAGGACGGAAAAGAGTACATCCTCGCGTCTTGTCCGACGATGCCGGGAGTATGGGACGGCCGCTATCGCGGAAGAATCTTCCGGTTCGCGGTGGGCGAGCGGGATAGTATGACGCTGGTCGATGAAATCCCGGTTACGGGAGAGAAGGAATATTTTGCTTACTCCTGTATGACGCTGCTGGGAGAAGAAATCCTCCTTTTGTATGAGGACGGCGCGCTGCGCTATCATGGCGAGAAGAAAGGTCCGGGATATGCGCATATTACCTTAAATAGATTCCCGCTCCCTTCCTGCGCAGAATAATGCGCAGGAAGGTCCGCTGGAAGCGGGATTTTGTTTTCAATAGATGTTAGTCAAGACTAATCCGCTGAAAACCGTTTTAGGAGGGAGAACGTGCATTCGTTTCATGATGTCGGCATTGACGGGCGGATCGATTGGAAAAGGATCAGAAAGCTATTGTTCATCGGGGCGTTGGCTTCTCTGGCGGTTTTTGCGGGGGGATATGCTTTTGGGATATGGCGTCGGTGATAAATAGTTTGTCCGGAATCGAGAGGATGCTGTCGTTTTACGGCAGTCTGTCTGACGTCCGGATTTTCTGGTCTTCTCTGCTTGGGCTGATTGGGATTCCGTTGGAGGGACTGTGCTATTTTGGGATATATAGGCTGATGGCGGCGTGGATCAGTATCGGGAATATCTGGATGTTTGCCGGACTTCTTTTGACCATGAAACAAGCAAAACGGGGAAGCGGCGCTTAAACCGCATTCCCTTTGCAGAATGGATTCCCCGCTCAAAGGAAGTACTGGGCGGGGATGTTTTTGACCTCTTTTTGCGTCGGGAAAAGACGCGGGACTTGACAGTGGCGGCAAGATGTGGTATGATTAAAAGGTATATTTATAC
>CAZPLR010000007.1:0-68003 GCA_964587555.1 uncultured Oscillospiraceae bacterium | reverse complement strand
AAAATAGGACGGCCGGCTGCCCAAAGAACAGCCGGCCAGAAGCTTACTTCGTGAAATATTCGACGCCGGAGAGGAAAATTTTCTGATCCTTCTCGCCCGGAACATTCTTGCCAATGCCAGCGCCGATGCGCTCGCTGTGAGCCATTTTGCCTAAAACGCGCCCATCCGGAGAGGTAATGCTCTCCACCGCCATCATTGAGCCGTTCGGATTAAACCGCACGTTATCGGTCGGATGATCGCACAGATCCACATATTGGGTCGCAACCTGACCGTTTTCGATCAATTGCCGCAACTCGGCTTTATCCGCGACAAACCTGCCTTCTCCATGAGAGATCGGGACGGTGTAAACGTCGCCGACTTTGGTGTTGTAAAGCCACGGAGATTTGTTCGAGCAGATGCGGGTGCGCACCATCATCGACTGATGTCGGGAAATTTTGTTAAAGGTCAGGGTCGGCGCGTTATTCGCCATATCCACAATCCTGCCGTACGGCACAAGTCCCAGCTTAATCAGCGCTTGGAAACCGTTGCAGATGCCGAGCGCCAAGCCGTCGCGCTTCTCCAGCAGCTCAGAGATCGCCTCACGGATAACCGGTGTTTTCAAAAATGCGCAGATAAACTTGCCGGAGCCGTCCGGCTCGTCGCCGCCCGAAAAGCCGCCCGGGATCATCAAAATCTGCGACTGGCGCAAAAGAGACGCAAACCTCTCCGCAGACTCGACAATCGCCTCCGAGCTTAAGGTGTTGATAACAAAGGTTTTGGTCAATGCGCCTGCCCGCTCAAATGCCCGCGCGGTATCGTATTCGCAGTTTGTGCCCGGGAACACCGGGATCAGCACCCGCGGCTTTGCGATCTTTATCGGCGCGTAGATACGCTCCTCGGAGATCAGATGGCGGTTGATCGTGTTGACAACCTCGTGTGTGTCAAACTGCTCGCTCCAATACGGGAAAACTGGCTCCAGCTTGCTTTCATAAGCATGCTGTAAATCACGCATCTTGATGATATGCTCGGCGTTGATCGCCAGAATATATTTGGAGGTTGTGCGGCCGATAACGGTCATATTCGGCTTGATCTTATCCGGATGATTCATTTCCAACACAAAGCCACCATAAACCGGATTGAACAAAACCTGATCCTTCGGCGGGGCAGTCAGAATCATGCCGATATAATTGCCCATCGTCATCTTCGCAATCGCTTCGGCAACGCCGCCGCGGGTGATCGCGCTGCATGCGTTGACATAGCCGTTGCGGATTAGATGCTCGACCGTATCAAAGACCTCTTTCACGCTGTCGAAATCCGGCATCCCGTTTTCATCATATTTCGGCAGGATCATCGCGACAGTCGAGCTTACCTGCTTAAACTCCGGTGAAATGATTCTTTCCTCCGGTGCGACCGAAACCGCAAACGAAACCAGCGTTGGCGGAACGTCGATCTGTTCAAACGTACCGGACATCGAGTCCTTGCCGCCAATTGAGCCGATACCGAGCGCCCACTGCGCCTTTAAGCTGCCCAAAAGCGCAGCCATCGGCTTGCCCCAGCGAACTGGATTATTCTGAGTACGCGCAAAGTATTCTTGGAAGGTTAACCAGCACTGATGATAATCGCCGCCGGTCGCTACCAGCTTCGCCACCGATTCGATCACCGCATATATCGCCGCATGATACGGGCTTTGCTTGGAGATCGCCGGATTAAAGCCCCACGCCATCAGCGAACATGTATTGGTCGTCCCTTGCAGCACTGGAATCTTGCCGACCATCGCCTGCGACGGGGTAAGCTGATTCTCGCCGCCGAACGGCATCAGCACCGTTCCCGCGCCAATGGTGGAGTCAAACCGCTCCGAAAGTCCCTTTTGGGACGCTAAATTGATATCCGACAGATGTCTGATCCAGTCCTCCTCGGTGTTTTTCCGGTCATACTCCGGCTGGATTGCGCCAACCGCCGGGATCTGTACATCGGTCAGCTTCGGTGCGCCGTTGGAATTCAAAAATTCTCTGGATAAGCTTACAATGACGGTATTTCTCCAACTCATCGTCAGTCTCGGCTCCTCGGTGACATAAGCGACCTCGACCGCCATTAGGTTCTCCTTTGCCGCCAGCGCGATAAAGGCATCCACATCTTCGGCGGCAACCACGCACGCCATGCGCTCCTGCGACTCGGAAATCGCAAGCTCGGTGCCGTCCAGACCGTCATACTTTTTCGGCACCTTGTCAAGGTCAATGCAAAGACCGTCGGCAAGTTCGCCGATTGCGACTGAAACGCCGCCCGCGCCAAAGTCGTTGCAGCGCTTAATCAGGCGCGTCGCCTTCGGATTGCGGAATAAGCGCTGTAATTTGCGCTCCTCCGGCGCGTTGCCCTTCTGCACCTCAGCGCCGCAGCTTTCCAGCGATTCCAGCGTATGGGATTTCGAGGAGCCGGTTGCCCCGCCGCAGCCGTCACGTCCGGTCTTACCGCCGAGCAGAATGACTCTGTCGCCCGGCTGGGGTGCTGTGCGGCTGACATTTTCCGCCGGAGCAGCGCCGATGACCGCGCCAATCTCCAAGCGCTTGGCAACATAGCCCTCGTCGTATATCTCCGAAACCTGTCCTGTTGCCAGACCGATCTGGTTGCCGTAGGAGCTGTAGCCGCCCGCAGCGCCCAAAGTGATCTTCTTCTGCGGCAGCTTTCCGGCTATCGTTTCGCTGACCGGCGTCAGCGGAGAACCGGAGCCGGTCACGCGCATCGCCTGATAAACGTAGGAGCGTCCGGAAAGCGGGTCACGGATTGCGCCGCCCAAGCAGGTCGCCGCACCGCCAAACGGCTCGATTTCGGTCGGATGGTTATGCGTTTCATTTTTGAACATCAGAAGCCAATCCTGCTCCTGCCCGTCAACATTCACCTTAATCTTGACCGAGCAGGCGTTGATTTCCTCCGATTCGTCAAGATCGTTGAGCTTTCCTTGCGCCTTCAGCCACTTTGCGCCGATCGTCGCCATATCCATCAGCGTTACCGGCTTATCCGTGCGTCCTTTGTAAAGTCTCTCGCGCACCAGATGATATTCTTGGAACGTCTTTTCGATCTCCGGGTCGCCGATATCCACATTATCGATCTGGGTCAGGAAGGTGGTGTGGCGGCAGTGGTCGGACCAGTAAGTATCGATCATGCGGATTTCGGTGATGGTCGGATCGCGATGCTCAATATTACGAAAATACTTCTGACAGAACGCGATATCATCGTTGTCCATCGCAAGCCCATAATGCCGAACAAACTGATCCAAGCCCGCTTCGTCCAGCTCGGTAAACCCGGTCAGCGTCTTGACCATCTCCGGCGACGGATAACGGGTGTTGAGATCCTCTTTCGGCTCAAGCGAGGCCTCGCGGCTTTCTACCGGGTTAATCAGATAATGCTTGATCTTCTCCACATCCGCGCTGGTCAAGTTTTCGCCGGCCAGAATCACAATGCGCGCATTGCGCACGACCGGACGCTGCCCCTGAATCAAAAGCTGTAAGCACTGCTCACAGGAGTCGGCACGCTGGTCAAACTGACCCGGCAGATACTCCATCGCAAGCATGTACTCGTCCTTGCCAAGCTGCGGCAGCTCGCTGTAGGTCACATCCACGCTCGGCTCGGAAAAAACATTGCTCACCGCAAGCGCGAACTGCTCCTCGGTTAGTCCCTGCACATCGTAACGGTTGATAAACCGCAGTGAATGAAGAGCATCCATCTGCAAAGAGGTGCGGATGTCGGCGCACATACTGTCCGCCTGCGCGGCATATGCCGCTTTCTTTTCAACATAAATCCGAAATACTGACATAATTGCTGCTCCTTTAACCTTTAGTCAATCTTTCTGCAATTTTCCTTTTCTGATATAAGCTTTGCAGCCACACGCCCATCCTTTCCCTCGGCAAGCTCGACCAAAAGAAGCTTTCCCCGCAGCGCGGCAAGCGCTTCCTTACTCTCGCCCGTTAAATAAACCGGCGTGTAGTTGCGTGTATATCCCTCGGCGCAAAAGGTTTCCCCCTGCGCCGTGATATGCGATTCTAACAATACCTCCGCCCTTTTTCCAATCTGAGATTGTAAAAAGGTCTCCTCCAGCGCCGCCTTACAGGCAAGCATCTCGCCGGTGCGCGCCTTCTTCACCTGACCGTCAAGCTGCGGCATCCTCGCCGCCGGCGTGCCCTCTCTTGCGGAGTAGGTAAAAACATGCATCTGCGCAAACCCAACCGTCCTTGCAAACGCAATCGACTGCAAATGCTCCTCCTCGGTTTCGCCGGGAAAGCCCACCATGATGTCGGTTGTGATCGCCGGATTTTCAAAGCAATCCCTGATATCCTGTACAATGCGCAGATATTCCGCCGTGTCATAATGACGGTTCATCCGCTTCAGTACGCTGTCGCTGCCGCTTTGCAGCGATAGATGAAACTGCGGGCAGAACTGCGGCAGCCTTGCCATACGCACAAGATCCGCATGGGTCAGCAGCTCCGGTTCGAGCGAACCAAGGCGTACCCTGCTCACCCCCGGTATCCTACAGCAGGACTCCACCGCATCGATCAGCCGCAGCCCAAGGTCCATCCCATAGGAACTTAGATTGATCCCTACCAGCACGATCTCCCGATATCCTGCGTCCGCAAGCGTTTTAACCTCCCGCTCCAGATCGGGAAGCGCCTTGCTGCGTACCCTGCCTCTGGCGTATGGGATAACACAGTAAGAACAAAAGCGGTTGCAGCCGTCCTCGATCTTGACGATCGCGCGGGTCTTGTGCGTAAAGCCGGAAACCTGCATCGGCTCAAACGCCTCTCCGGACAGATGCGCATCCACCTGAGTCACTTTTTCTCCGGTATCAATCGCCAAACGTATCAGCCGCAGCAAATCCTTTCGCTGCGTGTTGCCGCAGAGAACGTCCCATTCCGGTAACAGCTTTGCTTTCTGCGGAGACGCCTGTACAAAACAGCCGGTCAGCGCGATCAGCGCGTCGGGATTCTCCCGGCGGCAGCGATGTAGGATCTGCCTTGTCTTTTTATCTCCGGTCGCGGTGACGGTGCAGGAGTTTATCACATAAATATCCGCTTTTTCCCCCGCCTTATCTTCCCTGTCAAAAACCCGAAATCCCGCCGCGGCAAACTGCGCCGCCATTAGATTGCTTTCGTATTGATTCACCTTGCAGCCGAGCGTGATAAAGCATACGCTGGCTTGCGCAGTATCTTTTGCAGAAAACCTCATCTATCCACCTTTTCTTTGCCCAAAGCCTTCGATATCTATCATTTTGTAAAATTCGTATGAAATATTTTCATTTTCCAAAACGGAAGGTTGACATTTTAAAGTTTTTTTGCTATAGTTTAAGTGCGGGGAAGGCTTCCGCACCCAATTATTTCCATACGGAGGTATGATATCATGAAACAGGTTACTATTCAGCTCAATACCGTCAGCGACGCAAAGAAGTTCGTTTCGATCGTTTCCAGCTACGACTTTGATATCGACTTGATCTCTGAACGCTATGTCGTCGACGCAAAATCCATCATGGGTATTTTCAGCTTAGATATTTCCAAGCCCCTCACTCTGGTCGCACAGACCGACGACGCGGGCGACTTGATTACAGAAATCGCCGATTACATCGTTTCCTGATCCGACCCTTCGCTCGTCGGCCGCACATGACAAAACAGCGCAAAGCATCCATCCTTCAGCCAGTATTCCTGCGGCAAAAGGAAGGATGCTTTTTCTTTATTTTGTGCCGAAAATTCTGTCGCCGCAATCGCCTAAGCCCGGAACGATGAATTTATTCTCGTTCAACCCCTCGTCAAGCGCAGCGCAGTAAACCTGAACGTCCGGATGCGCTTCCATTAAGGCGTTTAATCCTTCCGGAGCCGCCAATACACACATATATTTGATATTGGCCACGCCCCTTTCCTTAAGCAGGCTGATAGCGGATACCGCTGTTGAGCCGGTCGCGATCATCGGATCAAGCAGGATAACCTCGCGCTTTGCAACGTCCTCCGGCAGCTTGCAATAATACTCTACTGCCTGACAGGTGTCCGCGCTGCGGTACATCCCGATATGCCCAACCTTTGCGGCAGGAACCAGTTTTAATACGCCCTCCAGCATCCCCATACCCGCGCGCAAGATCGGCACGAACGCCAGCTTGTGTCCGGAGATAATCTTGGTTCTTGCTGTGGCAACCGGCGTCTGAATCTCCACCTCTTTTAACGGCAGATCACGGGTTGCCTCATAGCAGACGAGCATCGCAACCTCGTTAATCAGCTCTCTAAATTCCTTTGCGCCGGTGTTTTTGTCGCGCAGCAGCGAAAGCTTATGCTGAATCAATGGATGATCCAAAATAAACGGCTTCATGATTCTTCCCTCCAAATGTCCAAAATCTTTTATTCCTGCTCTAAGGCGGTTATTTTATCCACACGCCTTTGGTGCTTTCCGCCTTCAAATTCGGTATTTAAAAATACATCCAAAAGCTCACAGGCAAGCCCCGCGCCGATCACCCTGCCTCCAAAGCAGATAATGTTCGCATCGTTATGCAGCCGGGTGTACTTCGCGCTGAAATAATCGCCGCAAAGCGCCGCCCTGACTCCCTTGATCTTATTCGCGGCGATTGATATTCCAATCCCCGTCCCACAGATCAAAACGCCTTTTTCGCAAACGCCGCCCACAACCGCGTCCGCAACTGTCCGCGCAATATCCGGATAATCTACGCTGTTTTCGTCGTAGCATCCAAAATCCTGATACGCAATCCCTTCCTTTTCCAGATGGGCAATCAGCTCCCGCTTTAATAAAAAACCGCCGTGATCACAGCCTATCGCCAGCATATCGTTCTCTCCTTTATTCCGTCTGCCTTATTTTCCTTCGGCAGTATTTTGCTTTTCCTCCGCAAGCCTTGCAAGCCGTTCCCGCTGCGCCTGCGGCAGCCGGATGTAAACCGGCATCAGCTCTTTGGCGTCGACCCATCTTCCCTTCCGGTAGGCAGCAAGCCCCACGCCATACGCCTGCTGAAGCCGGTGCGGCGCAGCAACCAACGTGGTCATTTCCCTTTCCGCAAGCGCCGCATACGCTGCTTCAGCACCATCGCCGATGAGGAAAACCCGCCTTTTCGCAAACGGCTGCAAAAAAACGCTTAACGCAGACAGATGGATTGCGCTGTCCTCCGTCAGACGCAGCAGCGCGCCGTCCTGCGGCAGAAAGCAGGCGCAATATGCGTCATCCCTTCGCGCGTCGGTCACAGCGCAGAGGATCCCCTCTTTATCAAGATGACAGTAGGCCAGCCCCTCCAGCGAGGAAACACCCGCGCACGGCTTGCCCTTCGCATAAGCGAATCCCTTGACCGCGCTGATGCCGATGCGCAGCCCGGTGAACGATCCGGGGCCGATCCCGGCGGCAAAGCCGTCGATCTCGTCAAGCGTCAGCCTTGCATTTTTCAGCAGATCGGCACAGATGGGCAAAAGCGTTTCAGAGTGCGTTAATCCTGTATGCAGCGTCACCTGTGTGATGAGCCTGTCGTCCTCCAGGACCGCAGCCGATACGGTTTTTGCGGAGGTATCCACAGCAAACAGTTTCAAAATATAAGCTCCCTTTCCGAAACAAACGTGATCCTCCGGCTCTGCTCACCAGTCGCCGTAAGGGTGACGTATATCGTTTTTTGCGGCAGCTCCTCTTGGATGTTTTCGCTCCATTCGATTGCAAGAATGCCGCCCTGTTCCATGTAGTCATAAAAGCCGGTCGCATACAGCTCATCCGCATCGACGATCCGGTACATATCAAAATGGTATAACGTAGGTCCATCCGCAGCAGAGGGGTATTCATGCACCAGCGCAAAGGTCGGGCTGGAAACCTCGCCCTTGCAATGCAGTCCCTCGGCAAGCCCTCTAGTGAACACGGTTTTTCCCGCGCCAAGTCCGCCGCGGTAAGCGACGATATCACCGGCGCAAAGCGTTTTCGCAAAAGCCGCCGCAATCTGCCTTGTTTCCTTTTCTGAATAGCTGCTGCATTCGCGCGTCATAAGCGCAGTCCTTCCCCCTCTTTCATATCAGTGTTGACATGATATCTTTCCTTTTCATACGCTTACTATTATACCCCATTTTTTGCCCGGATGTCAATACCTCGCGCCCCGTTTTGCAAAATCAAGCCATCAAGGCAAAATTCAGTCTGTATTTCAGACTTTTTTGCGCTTTTTGCCATCCTGCCAAAAACAGTGGAAAGGCGGAGGATTTTCGCAAAACGCTCCGCCTCCATTCGGCTAAGTATATTGTTTATTTTTCTTTCGCCCCCGCGCTGATGTCCGACTGGTTCGGCAGGATCAGGTTCAGCAGCAAACCGCGGAGCGCCCATGATGCCGGTATAACCATAACCGCAGGAAGCGCCGATCACGTTCACAGTACCAATTCCCTAAAGCCGTTCTCCTCCACGGTTAAACCATTTTTGATATTCCCGCCGCATAAAAACATACGGCGGCACTTTTTCAATACGGTATTAATTTAACGGCTATTCCAGACGCTGCTGAGATTTTTTATGGTTTAAAATATTTTCTTCGTAAAAGCGATTTTTTCAACGGCAAAAGCCGCTTGTTGATCTCACCGAAAAGGAAAGCTTCGCGCTCTGCGCCGTTTTTCCTCTCTGCATACCGCTGCAAAGGCGTGCATATAATGCCATGACCTTTTCAACTGTCCGCCCTATTCAGGAAGGAGAAACATCATGCTCTATCGTCCACATCCCGCAGGTATATCCGCACTGCTGCGGTTTTTTTGCTTTATCAGCGCCATGGCGCTGTCGTTTTTGCTCATCCGCCTATTTGCCCCGGCAGATAAGCCTTCCGTCTCCGAGGATCGGCAGCAGATTGCCTCCGCCGGCGAAGACCCTGCCGGAGAATCCCAACCCGAGGGCAAGGCTTCCGACGCTCCGACCGAGAAGGATTCAAGCGAAGCAATCCTCAGTCTGACCGAGAATCAGCTCAGCGAGGAAGCGCTGCTGACGCAGGAGCTTGTCTATTATAATCAGAAGAGCGACGAATGGAAAGACTGCGCCTACGGTGAAAATGACGTCGGCAATTACGGCTGCGGACCAACCGCCTGCGCAATTCTGCTTTCCACCCTGCTGGGGGAAGAGATCACTCCTGCGGAGATGGCGGACTGGGCGGTGGAAAACGGCTGTTACATCCAAGACGGCGGTTCCTATCATATGATTATCCCGCTTGCCTGCCGATCCTACGGGCTTTCGGTGACGGGATATTCGTCCGATGAAACCGATCAGGTGCTAAAGGCCTTAAAGGAGGGCGCACTGGTCGGCGTCATTATGGGGCCGGGGCATTTTACTCAAAGCGGGCATTTCATCGTATTATACGGCATAACCGAGGATGGAAAGCTGATGCTCGCCGATCCGGCAAGCGAGAGCAATACAAACACGCTTTGGGACCCCGAAACGGTCTTCTCCGAGGCAAAATCCTACGCGCAAAGCGGCGGCCCTTTCTGGGTCGTCACCAACCCGGAGACATAAAAATCCCGGCGCAATCCTTTTTACGGAAGAGCGCCGGGAAAGTTTTTGTGTTACGGCAGCAGATATTGTCTGCGGTACTGCTCATAATTTTTCCTGTAATTCCGGGAGGAAACGCTATCGTTTGCAGTTCCGTCCTTAATATTGTGAAAATAGGCGTGAACGTTCATTTCATTACTTTCGGTGAGCAGCACACCGACCGCGATATTCGAGCAATGCGCCGCTACCCGGTCAATATCGCAAATCAGATCCGACAGCACAAAGCCGGATATTTTGTCGCAGCTTCCCGCCTTCAGCCTTGCGATATGGCGGGTTTTGACCTGATAAAGCAGATCGTTTATCACCTGCTCAAGCGGTTCAACCCGCGCAGCCAAGCTGTGATCGCGGTTTAAGTAGCAGTCTCTTGTCATTACAAGAAGCTCCTTCGCCGCGCTGATCACCACCTCAAATTCCGCCGCTGCTCCGGTGGAAAACTGAAGCTGCTTCTCCTGCATCTCCTTTGCGGAATCAAGCATATTTACCGCATAATCCGAAATGCGCTCAAAATCGCCGATCGCATTCAGCATCAGTGAAACGTTCATACTATCCTCATCCGAAAGCGGCTTACCGTTCAACTGGGTCAATATCGTGGACACGCCGTCCTCCAACGCATCGGATTCAGCCTCCGCTTTGCGCACCGCCTCATCCCGCTTTTCAGACGGGGAGGAAAGCTGGTCAAGCGACTCTAACACCGCACTCACCGCAGTGCCGGCGAGTTTATTCCCCATCTCCTCCGCATAGGATACCGAATACGCCGGAGAAGCAAGCAGACGCTCGTCCCAGCCGGCAAGCTGCGGCTTTTCCTCCTTTTTTCCGCGTACAAGGCGGCAGGCAATCTGCTCTAACTGTTTGGTAAACGGTAACAGGAGCGCTGTTGTCGCAACATTGAACACAGTATGCACGATCGCAGTACCGGTCACGTCGATCGCCTTCGCCAAAAACGGCAGATGGATCACCGCATCCAGCCCCATAAACAGAAGCAGGAACACCACGGTGCCGATGACATTAAAGCTTAGATGCAGCACTGCCACCCGCTTCGCGTCCTTTCCAACATTCGCGCTGGAAATCAGCGAGGTCACGCAGGTGCCGATGTTCTGCCCCATGATGATCGGGATCGCCATGCGATAGGAGATGCTTCCGGTCATTGCAATCGCCTGTAAAATGCCCACAGATGCCGAGGATGACTGGATAATTGCTGTAATCAGCGCACCGACCAAAACGCCCAAAATCGGGTTATTGAATGCGGTCAGCAATCCGGTAAAGCCCTCGTTTTGGGAGAGCGGACTGACCGAATCCTTCATGAATTCCATACCATACATCAAAAGGGCAAAGCCCAAAAGCACCTTACCCGCCGCCTTTGGGCGCGAGGATTTTCCGAGCATTACAAGCAGAATGCCAATCCCCGCCGCGATCGGGCAGAGGCTTTCCGGCTTGAACAGCGATACAAAGAAATTATCGCCGGAAAGTCCGGCAAGGCTTAAAATCCAAGCTGTCACTGTCGTACCAATATTGGAACCCATCAGGATGCTGACGCTGCTGTGGAAGGTCAGAATGCCGGAATTAACCAAACCGACCAGCATCACAGTAACGGCGGAGGAGGACTGCATCACAGCGGTCACGCCGCAGCCAAGCAGAAGCCCTTTAAACGGATTCGCAGTCATCTTCTGCAATAAGCTTTGCAGTCTGCCGCCCGCCAACTGCTCCAATCCTGCGGACATCTCCTGCATTCCGTATAAAAACATCGCAAGTCCGCCGACCAGCGTCAAAACAGAAAAGAAATCCATAGCGTATGATCCTTTCTTATAAGAAGCTTTGGGTGTCTTTTTGATAGTATTGCCGCATTTTCCTTCCCTAACACAAGGAGCGGCAAAGCGCGCAATAAAAACGCACACCGCTTATCCTCATTATAAGCGGTGTGCGTTAATTCTGTGGTCCGATTCTGTTAAATTGCAGTTAAATCTGCTTTATTTGACCTGCTCCGGAATCTCATCCAACCGATAGATCCCCGGCGCATCCGGGCGCGCTTCCATCCAGCGCCCATCGGTAAAGTCCGGGATTGCAACCGGCATGCTCCCCTTTGCGATCGACTCCTCGCTTAACGCGGTGACGCTCATCCACGCCGCCGCGTCATAAACGTCAATCGGCGGCTTTGTGCCGTTTGCCACGCTCTCGACAAATGCGGAAAGCACCAAATAGTCCATCCCATCGTGCCCGCCGATCAGCCCGTCCTTCTGATACTTTACCCAAAGCGGATGCTCATAGGTTTCAAAATACGGCTCAAAATTCTCCCAAATATGGGCCTTCGGGCTGACGCCCTCCAGATAGATTGAATTGTTATCCTCCATCCAAATGCCCTTTGTTCCCTGCACCCTGCCGCCGCGGGAATATGGGCGCGGCAAACAGGTGTCAAGCGTCAGCGTAATCGTTTCGCCGTTTGCACAGCGGATCATGGTGGTGATTACATCACCCTGCGCAAAAACAGTCTTTGCGGTTGGGTCATTTTCCCCCTTATGCGCCACAATCCACTCGTGCAGGCCACGCGTTTTGCTCGCCATGGAAACCAGAGAAACCATCCGGTTGCCGCGGTTGATGTTTAAGTATTTGGCAATCGGTCCCAGCTCATGCGTCGGATAATTCTCGCCGTTGCGCAGCCTGTAGTGCTCGTAACGGTAATGCCTGTTCTCAATACCGCAGGAAATCTCGTCCCGCAGGTCATGCTCATAGCCGCCCTCACAATGGATCAGCTCACCGAACACGCCTTTTTTAATCATATTCAGCAGCGCCATTTCATATCTGCCGTAACAGCAGTTTTCAAGCAGCATACAAGGCACGCCGGTTTCCTCGCTCACATGAACAAGTCTCCAACAATTTTCTATCGAAGTGGCTCCTCCGACCTCCATTGCAACACGTTTCCCTGCTTTCATCGCGGCAATCGCAATCTCAATATGCGAGGTCCAAGAGGTAAATACCGCAATTGCGTCGACATCCTCGCGGGTTAGCATCGTGCGGTAATCGGTCGTCCCCGTGCAGCCCCACGCCTTACGCTTTTCCTCGGCGTTAACCTTCTTTAATCCATCCTGTACACGATCCTCATAAACGTCGCAGACAGCCTTTATCTCGACATTTTCAATGCAGAACAGCGTTTCAAGCATAGTGCTGCCGCGGCAGCCTAGACCAATAACGCCAAGCCGAACTATATTTAAGCTCATGACTTTTTTCCTCTTTCCTCCTATTAGTAGCTGCGGATTACGCCGATAACCTTTCCCAAAAGCGCCAGATGGTCGCAGATAATCGGCTGATAAATCGGATTTTCCGGCTGTAGGCGGTAATGATTCTCTTCCTTGTAGAACCGCTTGACTGTGGCCTCGCTGCCGCTCAAGAGCGCAACGACAATATCGCCGTTGTCCGCATAGCAGCTTTTCCGTACGATTACGATATCATTGTTGAGGATAGCTGCGTCCTTCATGCTGTCGCCCTGTACCCGCAGCGCAAACAGCTTTTCATCCTCTCCCTCTTTCGCGGGAAATTGAACATAGCCCTCGATATTCTCAATCGCTGTGATAGGCATACCCGCCGTTACCACGCCGACCAGCGGGACCGAACGGAAATTGCGCCCCACAATCTTCAGCGCGCGGTTACAGCTCTGCTGCTTTTCGATCATCCCCAGGCTGCAAAGCTCGTTGATGCAGCGATGTGCCATCGAGGTGGATTTCAGCCCAAACTCGCTGCAAATCTCCCGCACGCTCGGCACATAATTCTCATCCGCCCGCCTTAGGATATATTCATAGATTTTGGTCAGCAGCTCCTGATGCTCCGACATGCTCACGCTCCCCTTTCCTCCATTTGCAATTTTAATCGCCTTAATAGCTCCGAAACAGCGCTGTCGCGCGTAAGCACAAGCAGCGTATCGCCACTTTCCAGCTTGGTGCTGCCGCGCGGGATAATCAGCTTTTTGCCGCGCATGACCGAAATGATGACGCAGCTTTGCGGCAGCTTGAGATCGACCAGCGGAACTCCGGAAAGCTTATAATCCTCCGGCAGCAGAATCTCTTGGATTGAGGCGTCCTTCCCAACCTCCAAAAGCTCTTTGATCTGAGAGGTATCCACCTCGCGCTCCAGCATCCGGACAATGTTGTCGGTGCTGGAAATGGCGTTGTCCACACCGAGCCTTTTGAATATCTCAACATTTTTCGGGTCGTTCACCTTGGCGATCACCTTGCGCAGATGAAACAGCTTTTTGCTAAGCTGGCAGCAAATAAGGTTATCCTCATCCTGCCCCGTTGCCGCAATCAGCGCGTCCGCCGCGCGAATCTGCGCCTTTTCTAACGATTCCAGCGCGGTTCCGTCGCCGCAAATGACCGGAATATCAAGCTGTCCCGCAAGCCTGTTTGCAAGCGCTTCGTTTTCCTCCACCAGCGTGACGGTATCCCCGCAGGAAAGCAGCGTTTTGCAAAGATAATAGCCCACCTTGCCGCCGCCGACTACTACAACTTTCATCGCTCCGTTCCTCCCTTTCCGATCAATCTACAACCGTTCCGATTACCAGAATATCTCCCTTGCGGATAGTCAGATTCTGTCCGGCGCAGACCTCAATTGACCCATCCGCACGGTGCAGCGCAAAGATAAAATGCCCTTCCTCCACATCCACCATCGAAACCGCGCAGTTTACCACCTGCTTCGGCGCGGGAATCTCATAAAAACGCAGGCTGTGCGTCCCAATGCTCAGCGATTTCGGCTTTACATTCTCTACCAGGTATTCCTTTGCAAAGGCAGCCGAAAGACTGGTCGGGCAGAAGCTTTCTAATCCCAATCGGGTATAGACCGATTCCAGCTGCGCGTCGTAGATACGGCAAAGCACCCGCTTAACGCCAAATATCTCCTTAGCGATCTGCGCGACCATAATATTAACGTTATCCTCCTCGCAGAGAATCGCCATCGCGTCGCAGCTTTCAATCCCCGCACTTTTAAGCGCATCCTGATCGATTGGCAGCCCAAGCGTAACAATTCCCGGAAAGTCTTCGCCCAGTCTTGCCAGCTTTTTCTCACTTTCATCCACTACCGAAACATCGTGTCCTGCTTTGGCAAGCATATAGGCAAGCCTTGCGCCAACCTTTCCGCAGCCGGCAATTAATATATTCATCCGCCGTACATCCTCTCTCGCCCCTCCGCTCTTTCTCAGCGCAGGCTCAAATATCGCCTCTGTGGATCGCGTCCGCGATCTCAGGCGCGTAATAGGTAATCAAAATATCTGCGCCCGCGCGGAAAATGCTTATCGCCTGCTCGCAAAGGATACGGTATTCGTCGATCAGTCCCGCCTTGGCGGCAGCCTTCACCATCGCGTATTCTCCCGAAACCGAGTAAGCCGCCAACGGCAAATTCGTGCGCTCCTTGACCGCGCGCACCACGTCCAAATACGCCATCGCCGGCTTGACCATCAGAATATCTGCGCCCTCCTCAGCGTCCAGCCTTGCTTCCTTGAGCGCCTCCCTGACGTTATGCGGGTCCATCTGATAGCCCTTGCGGTCGCCGAACGACGGCGCGGAGCCTGCAGCATCCCGAAACGGTCCATAAAATGCGGAAGCGTACTTCACCGAATAAGACATGATCGGAATATGGGAAAAGCCGTTTTCGTCCAGCGCCGCGCGGATCGCAGCGACACGTCCGTCCATCATATCCGAGGGCGCGACCATATCCGCGCCCGCCTCTGCGTGGGATACCGCGATCCGCGCCAAATACGGCAGCGTCAGATCATTGTCCACCGTATTGCCGTTTAAAATCCCGCAGTGGCCGTGGCTTGTATATTCGCACATGCAGATATCGGTAATAACCATCATCTGCGGATAACGGCGCTTGATCTCGGCAATGCCGCGCTGCACCGCCGCATGCGCGCAGTATGCTTGGGAGCCGTAGGGATCCTTCTCCTTCGGAATGCCAAACAGCAGCACCGCGCTCACGCCATGCTCCAGCAGCGCTTCTATCGCCTCAAACACCCGGTCGACGCTATAATGATACTGCCCCGGCAGAGAAGGGATTTCCTCCTTGATATCGGTTCCCTCGCATAAAAACAGCGGCATAACAAGCGAGTCGGCGCTTACCTTTGTTTCTCGCACCATCTGGCGCAGTTCAAAGCTTCCGCGCAGCCTGCGCGGGCGAATCTGACTTTCAAAGCCCATTTGATCTCGATCCTTTCCTTTGAAAAAGGGGCACACCGTCTTGCTTAGGGTATGCCCGCTTTTTTACGCTTTTTATTTTACTCGCCGCCCAAGATCGTTTCCGAACTTTCCTCCTCAGAGGATTCGGAGGAGCTGCCGAATACATCGTCCGGATTCAGCTGAGGCTCCGTCGCCCGATAGACCGTGATCTTGATCGGGTTCTCCAGATCGATCTTCGTTCCCTCTTTGACCGAAAGATCGGCGACCTTGCCGCTTTGATATTCAGAGGTTTCCTTGTCCTCGATGACATAAACAATACCGGCGGCGTCCAATTCAGCGACATAATCCTTGACTGTACGGCGTCTGCCCAGACCGTCCGTCATCGACGGCACCGTAAAGTACTGGCTGCCCTTGCTGACGGTAAACTCGATATCTTCTCCCTTTGGAACAATTGTGCCTTCCTCGATGCTCTGTTTGATAATCTTTCCCTTTTCCACCGTATCGTTGTACTGGTAGATCGCCGAAAAATGGTACAGCGAAGAATAAACGGCATTATTCTCAATATCGTCATAGAACTGTCCAATGAAGTTCTCCACCTCGATTCCGGCGGAGGTTTCATCAGACGAATCGGTACCTGACGGATCGGACGGCTCCGACTCGCTTTGGCTGTCCGTCGACGAAAGCGGCGTGACGCCCGAAGCATAGCTGATGTTTTCCGACGGCGTATCGTTTCCGCCCAAAAGCAGCGCATAAACAAAGCCAAACAGCGCCAACGCAACCGGCAGCGCAATCAGCAGCACAAGCAGCGCGACCGGAACCTTCGGCTTCTTCTTCGTTTCATAGCTTCTGCGCTCCTTTACAAACCTGCGCTCCTTCTTTTCCGGCGATTTCACATCCTTCCCGACCGACGGAATCACAATGGTTTTCGCCTTCGCATCCTCCGGATCCTTAGCGACCCGCTCCTCCGGAAGCTCGTTATATAAATGATGCAAAAGCTCCTTAAAGGTTTTCGGACGCTTTGCCGGATCCGGATGCAGCCCCAACAGGATCGCTTTGGCGACAGTCGGGGAAATATCCGGATTCAACTCTCTTAACGGGACTAATGTATCGGACACTGCGCGGGAATTGCCTTTTGGTACGACCGCTCCAGTCAGCGCGCGATAAAGGATGGCGCAAAACGCATAAACGTCGGTCCATTCGCCGATCGCGCCATCCGCAACATACTGCTCCGGCGCAGAATATCCGGCGTACAGCTCATGCCGCATCTGCGAGCCGACACAGCGTGCCTGCGGGATGGTAAAATTGATGATCTTGACCCTGCCCTTTTCATCGACCACAAGGTTATCCGGGCAAAGCCCGCAGTGGACAATACCGGCAGTATTCAGCCCCGAAAGCCCGTATAACAGCGGGATAAATAAAAACTCTGCCTGCTTCCAGGACAACTCATTGAAATAATCGTTTAAATACTGCTGCAGGGTACGCTTTTGGGAAACAGCCGCGATCACCGCGTAAACGGTATCGTTCTCATCAAAGATGTCGCGGCACGGCACAATACAGTTGGTGCTTCCCATTGATTTTAGCTTTTGATACAGCGCGATGAATTTGGAGATCCACTCCAAACATTCCGGCTGATCCGCCGGATCAACCTGCATGGTCAGCCCGTCATCCGCACGGTTTACAATTCCGTTTGGGAAAAATTCCCGAATATGAACCGGTTTATCCTCAAACATATCATACGCCGCATAGGTATACCCCTCACCGCCCGCGTTTAAAACCGCGCCGATCAGGTAGCGTTTGTGCAGCACGGCGGAAACATCAAGCGCCGGCGGCTCATTACTGACCTGCAGCGGTTTGCCGCAATGGGGACATAGTCCTTGCGTCTGTTCTGTTGCGTGCATACAATTCATACATCTGGTCTGCATTTACAATACCCCTTGTTTTTGATAAACTCCGCTGACAAAAACGTTTCTTTCTAAAACATTGCTACGTTTGTTCTTTCCCATTTATATATACGCTTTTATTGTATCACATTAGCCGCTCTTTTTCAATCCCCTAAATGCGTTCCGTATTGTTTTTTCAAAAAGAAAACAAAAAAAAACGGCGGATGGAAAGATTTTCTCCTCCCATCTGCCGTTTTTTTAGCCAATTGTAATCAAGTATCGCAAATGATTTCCTGACGTCGTCCGGCATCGATCTGACGCTCATATGCCGCACATATCATTCGATCATCCATTTGACCGCTTTCGGCACATATTGATTCCAATAATCAAAGTCATGCTTGCCATGTCCCTCATAATATTGATGCGGCAGACCATGCGCCGACAAAAATGCGTCAAAATCGCGGTTAACCGCAAGCAGCTCATCCTCCTGCCCGCAGCAAAGGAAAATCTGCGGGATCGTCTTTTGTCCGCGCTGTAAATCAAGCAGCAGCTTTTCCGGATTATTCCGGCTTTGCAGCACCTGCTCCGGTGCGCCGAAGTTGAGCGCAAAGGAGGCGTAGTCCCCGACAAAATCATCAAAATCCGTTTTCATCTCCGCAACCTGATGCTGGATCATCGCAGGTGAGAAAGCCGCGATCCTGCTGAAAGTATCGCTGTGAGATAACCCCACCATGATCGCGCCAAAACCGCCCATCGATTCTCCGGCGACAAAGGTGTCCTCCCTTTTGTCCGATAAGCCGAACAGCTTCCTTGTGTACGCGACAAGCTCTTGTCCAACAAAGGTGTTGTAGCTTCTGCCGCTCGGCGCGCCGTCGAGATAAAACGCATTCTCTCCGTTCGGCATGATTACCGCATAATTGTACCGCATTGCGAGCGTCGCGATATTCGAACAGGTCAGCCATTCGATATTATTTTTGGTGTAGCCATGCAGCAGGTACAAGGTCTTTGCCGGACGCTCATAGTACTCCGGATACATATTTTCCGCACGATCACCCGGCAGGACAAACCGAAAATCCACGTCCCGCCGAAGCTGCTTGGAGTAAAACTCCATTTCCCCAATCGCCATTCTAAAATCCTCCTTTTATGGCAGCTTTTTATGCTTAGTAGTATAACATTCCTCAAAGAAAAAAACAAGCGGGAAATCTACTTGCCGTATGAAATAAAAATGCCCGAAAATGCTTTTACAAAAGACATTTTCGGGCAAAAAAGCTTCCGGGAGCCAAAAATCATAACTCCTTTGCCTGCTCAGAATCATGACAGCAGACGCAATTGATATTTCCGAACAGCTTTTCGTTGTAGGCGATGCCGTTTTTATCGTAGTAATCCTTGACAGCCGCCTTGACCGCTTCCTCAGCCAGAACGCTGCAATGGATTTTGTGCGTCGGCAGGCCGTCGAGCGCCTCAACGACCGCTTTATTCGAAAGCTGCAGCGCCTCCGCGATCGGCTTGCCCTTAATCATCTCGGTTGCCATCGAGCTGGTCGCGATTGCAGAGCCGCAGCCAAAGGTATTGAACTTCACATCGGTGATGATGCCGTTATCCACTTTGATATACATCTTCATGATATCGCCGCATTTCGCATTGCCGACCTCGCCGATACCGTCGGCGTTCTCCATCTTCCCCAAGTTGCGCGGATTGCGCAGATGATCCATGACCTTTTCACTGTATAACATAATAATCCCTTTCCTTCCTTAGATAACGTGCGATTTGACGCCGTTTTCCAGCGCCTCCCAGACCGGAGAAATATCGCGCAGGTAGCTGACGACCTCTTTGACCGATTTTACAATATATTCCATTTCCTCCGGTGTGTTCTGCTCTGTGATCGAAAGCCGCAGCGATCCGTGCGCAACCTCATGCGGCCTGCCGATTGCAAGCAGCACATGGCTCGGATCCAACGAGCCGGAAGTGCATGCCGAACCGCTGGAAGCGGCGATTCCCTTATCGTCCAGCAGCAGCAAAAGCGATTCTCCCTCAATGCCCTCAAAGCAGAAGTTGACCGTGCCCGGCAGACGCTTTTCTCTATCGCCATTTAGGACAGAATGCGGAATCTCACTTAAACCGGCGATCAAAATATCCCGCAGCGCCGCGGTTTTCTCGGTATTTTCCGCCATTTTCTCATCTGCTTCCTCAAATGCCGCCGCCATGGCAGCGATCGCCGGAATGTCCTCTGTTCCCGCGCGTTTACCGCGCTCCTGCGCGCCGCCCTCGATCAAATTCGTAAGCGGAATGCCCTTTCTGACATACAGCGCGCCGATGCCTTTCGGGCCATGGAATTTATGCGCCGAAATAGACAGCATGTCAATATTCTCCTTGACCACGTCGATCGCCACATGCCCCGCCGCCTGCACTGCGTCGGTGTGGAAAAGCACACCTTTTTTACGGCATAAAGCGCCAATTTCGGCGACCGGCTGGATCGTCCCGATCTCATTGTTGGCGTACATGATGGTCACAAGCGCCGTATCCGGACGGATCGCCTGTTCCAAATCCGCAAGCTTTACAATCCCGTTCTCATATACGTCCAGATAGGTGACTTCATATCCCTGCTTTTCCAGCTTCTTCAGAGTGTGCAGTACGGCGTGATGCTCAAACTTGCTGGAGATGATATGCTTTTTTCCCTTGCGCGCTCCAAAAGCCGCTGCGGAAACGATCGCCTGATTGTCCGCTTCGCTGCCGCCGGAAACAAAATAAATCTCATTCGGCTTGGCGTTTAACAGCTTCGCTATCCTGCTGCGCGCGTCCTCCAAAACCTCTTTGGCGTCCTGTCCAACCGAATGCAGGCTCGACGGATTGCCATAATGCTCTTTGATGCAGTCAAACTGCGCTTTGATCGCCGTTTCGCTCATTTTTGTCGTCGCAGCATTATCTGCGTATATATACATATTCTCATCCTTTCTATGGAAAAAACAGCGGCCAGCAATTTCCATCCGCTGCCTTTGGTTTCATTATATCACCAATATCCTATGCTGTCAATAGGTTTAGGGGAATAAATTAGACTAAAAAGGTATATTTTTTGGCTTTCACAAAAAACGCATGATCCGCAGAAAAAAACAATGCAGTACAACAGCAAAACGGATCAAGGAGGGGGAAGCGATATCGCACAATAAGCGAATCCATGCCGCTTATGGAAGCGGGTGCGCAGGTTCTTCACATGACTGCGGACACAGCGCCGTTTGATAGATTTCCAGCAGCTTTTGTCCGACTGCGTAAATATCGCGGGTGCAGGCGGTGCTTCGTCCTTGACCACCGGTATGCGGAAGCTCTCCGCTCAGCACACCCTTGACGAGACGCACGAAGGTATCGTTATCCGTTCCTTTATAAGCGTTTACGCCGTCGGTAAGAAAATCCCGATAAATCGGGATATCCCTGACCACCACCGGAACGCCGCAGGCCAGCGCCTCCAACAGCACAATGCCCTCGGTTTCCTCATGGGTCAAAAACAGGAACAGATCGCTTCCGCAGTAAGCGTCGCGCAGCTCCTCTCTGCCGACATAGCCCGGAAAATGCAGGTTGTCCGGCGCAGTGGTAATCGCCTTGCGTATTTCGCCCGGCACAAGATTCAGGTTTGTGTAGCCAAACCAGTAAAACTCATACTGCGGCAGCCGCCGAGCGATTTCGATGAAGTCGGTAATGCCTTTGCGTTCGATATAATGTCCGACCGAGATGACTACCTTTTGCCGGGGAGGTATCTCGTATTTCTGCCGAAAGCGTGCGCGTGCCCGCTCGTTTGGCGCAAAGAAGTCGCTGTCAATCCCGTTAGAGAGATCGTAGATCGGAGGCTTCAAAGAATAGGTTTTGAGTAAATTCTTAGAATATTCGGTCGGCGTTGCCAAAACATCAGCGGTGTTATAGCAGTGGGTGATCCAGCGCTTAAACAGCGGTGCAAAAAAGTCAGAGCCTTTGAACGAGTGGGAAAAATCCTCCATTGTGGAGTGCGCATAATAAAGCACCGCTTTTTTCTGTCTGTGCGCCTTATGGCTCATATACAGGGAACGCGGGAAAATCGTGTTGATATGAACAATGTCATAATCCTCTTTCGGATTGGTGGTGTATGGGATTCCAAGCCGATCCATCATTTGTTTTTGATGCCGCACAGCCTCGCCGACGCCGCTTTTCGATACAAGCTTTAAATCGCCGATATAGAGTAATACTTTCATACTTACGGTCATTCCTTTCCGGCATCCCGCCCAACACGAAAGAGATGTTAAGCAGGATCGTCGTCATTTCAGCATTTTCATCGTTTTTTTGGCTGCATCTCCACACGTCTGCAGTTTCTCTTATTTTACTCAATATCGCTGGTTCTGTCAAGTATTTGTAAGAAATCTTTCCGTCCCCGGTAATTTTCTGGAAAATTGGTTCATACCGACGCACATTTTCCTTGACAATCCCTGACAGGCACTTTATAATGGAGCTAAGGAAAATCTTTCGCACAATCCTATTCCAATCTAGGAAAACGGGGGAACGTATTTTTGCTAAGAGAAAGGGAAAACACGGATATATGAAATGTAATGCTGCAAAAAGCGAGGTTATGCTCTCTGATTCTCCGCGCAGGATTGTATTATTAAACGAGCTTCTGCCCGATTGGTGGCAGTAATCCGCCAGAAAAAAATCCGCCGCGCAATTTCAATGCGCGGCGGATTTGCATTTTCAGACATTTGGGAGCAGAAAACAAAAATGAACTGCCTTTTGCTCATCCTTCAATCAGGTCGAGAATATCGTCCTTCGGGATCACGCCGACCGATTGATTGGTGATCTTTCCGTCTTTCATCACCACAAGGGTCGGGATGCTCATCACATGAAACTTCTCCGCCAGCTCGCGCTGCTCATCGACGTTGACCTTGCCAACCTTGATATCCGTTTCCTCCTCAGCGATCTCATCCACCACCGGGGAAAGCATACGGCACGGGCCGCACCAGCTTGCCCAGAAGTCTAAAAGCACCGGCTTGTCCGCACGCTCAACCTCTTCTTCAAAATTCTCTTTTGTTATGGTAATCACAGCCATGATAAAATATCTCCTTTCGTTTATTCCCTGTCGGTATCTGCCGACATCTTTATTATACACGGAATCCAGCCTTTTGACAAGTGGTTTTCCCTTATGTTAACAAAACCTCCACATCCTGCGGGGCGAGATACTCCCCGACCATAAACACCAGCCGAAGCAGACGTCCGGCGCGAGCGCGCGCTTTTTCTCCCTGACCCTTTCTCCGGCGCGGACAGTCTTGGCGTATCGAACGCCGCAAGCGCCTGAACGATCAGGGCAATCCCTTCTTTATCCTCACCGGATTGATCCATTGTCCGCACCAATCCGATCAACGCGCCCAAAAAGCGTTTGCTGCTCCTTTGCGGGCGTTGTGATCCGCATTTTTCATTCCCGCTTTTCAGCGCTTTATATCTGTCCCGCAATCTCCTTCAACAGCGCGGCGCTTTCCCGCAGCGCGGTAAGCTCGCTCTCATTTAAAGAAAGCGGAACCAGCTTCTCCACACCGTCCGTGCCAACGATCGCCGGCATACTCAGCGCAATATCATCAATGCCGAAGCCGCCGCGCATGAAGCTCGATACCGGCAGGATCGATTTTTCGTCCCGCACGATCGCTGTACAGATGCGCCGTACCGCTGCGGCGATGCCGTAGTTTGTCACCTGCTTGCGGGAGATGATCTCGTAGGCACTGTTTTTGACCCGGGCGGCAATCTCGCCGATATGCGGCGTTTTCCCGCGCATCCGGCAGAAATCGCTAATCGGTATACCGGAAACATTCGCGCTGGAAAAGACTGCGATCTCGCTGTCGCCGTGTTCGCCGACGATAAAGGCGTGTACGCTGCGGCTGTCTACCAGAAGCTCCTGTCCCAGCTCATACTTCAGCCGCGCCGTATCCAGCACAGTGCCGGAGCCTAAAACCCGGTTCGCCGGAAAACCGGTTTCCTTCACCGCCTCGTAGGTCAGGATATCCACCGGGTTTGCAACCACCAGTAATATCCCGCCAAAATCCACCTGCTTTAGCTCTTTGGCAATGCTGCGCAGGATGGCGGTGTTTTTTTGCACCAGCTGTAACCTGCTCTCGTTCGGCTTTTGATTTGCTCCCGCCGTCAAAACGGCGATAGAGGCGTCGGCAATGTCGTCATACTCCCCCGCAAAAATGTTCATCGGGCGGGAAAACGGCGCGCCGTGGCTGATGTCCATCGCCTCGCCCTCCGCCTTGCGTTTATCCGCGTCGATCAGCACAAGCTCGGTAAAAAGCCCGCTTTCCATCAGCGAAAACGCCGCCGCCGAGCCGACAAAACCACAGCCGATCACCGCCGCCTTGCGCGGATTCACCGTTTTTGGCATATAATTATAATCCTGCCGAACACATTCCATTTTCCGTTCACCGTATCCTTCTTGCCTGAGGGCGTTTTCATCCTCCAGAATATTCCCATCGGTGGATATGGAACAAACCTGCCGCGGGCTCATCTTTCCGCTCTGCTGCTGCGCCGCTTTAACCGCATTGGTCAAGCCGCCGCAGCAAGGCACCTCCATACATACCACCGTCACGCTCTTGATCTCGTTATCCCGGATGATCTCGCTCAGCTTTTCCGCATAGGAAACCATATCAAGCTTCGGACAGCCGATCAGCGTGATCCGATCTTTTATAAACCGGTCATGAAAGTCTGCGCAGGCATAAGCGGTGCATCTCTCTTTATCGATCTCAATGATTTTACGCAGCATAATATCCTTCCTTTTCCAAAAAGCATTTGACTTTTCCTCTTCTGCATCTATAATACGATCATATCCCAGAAAAGTATGTTGTTTTTCCGACAAAATAAAAAGGGGGATAAACTATGCTGCAAAAATCCGCTGAAGCGCTTCCGAAGCATGCGCCGCTGCTTGCGGGAATTCATCCGCAGGAGATTATACCGCTGCTTTCCGGACTTTCCGCCAAAGGCAAACGGTATCAAAAGGGAGAATACCTGCTGCACCAAGGTTCCCTCATATCCGGTATGGGATTTATTGTAACCGGAAAGGTGCAGATTATGAAAGAGGATTTTTGGGAAAACCGCATGATTCTTGCGGCGCCCGAAGCAGGCGGACTGTTCTGCGAGGGATACGCCGCCTGCGGCATCGAGAAAAGCCTTTGATTTTGTGAAGCAGCATTGCAGAGAAAATGGTGCTGCATCTTTCCCTCTCCATTGTCTCCCCGAAAATTGGAGTGCATGGCTCGTCGTGCCGTTTATTCTCAGCATCTGCGCCGCCTTGGCTGGAATTTACATCCTTTTTTGGGAATACCTGTGAAGGGATTGAAAAATTTTATGGGCAAAATAAAGACAGGCGGGAAAGCTTTGAGGGCTTTCCCGCCTTGATTTTCTATGAGAAAGAATCTAAGGGACTTGCCGCCCGCTGGTTTGGCTGGTTTTGCTATCTCCCCGATCAGCCGGGATCAATATTTATCATTCTGTCCCTTCAAAATTCATTTCTTTCTCTGCTTCCGTGGCTGCATCCGGGTCGGAACTACCCATAGCCTTTTGAAGCCAATATTCCGCCTGCCTGCGATCTTGCTTCACACAGATACCCCGGTTATAAAAACGACCCACAAGCTCCATACCCTTGCCATAACCGCCATTCGCAGATTCAAGATACAGTGTGTATGCTTTTTCCAAATCAACGCCGGTACCATGCCCGTAGTGGTAACAAATGCCTAAGTTGTAGGTCGCTTCAACATGCCCCATATCATGCGCTTGCGTCAGCAGCTTCACCGCCAATTCATTGTTCTCTGGAACACCATCCCATAGATGCATTTCATGGCAAATTCGTATAATTCCTGCGCACTCATTCTGCTATACCTCCAATAAATCCCGGTTTACCGTTTTCCTTTTTCCTCCCCTGCCGTGGGTTTGAATTTTTCAGCAAGTCCGACTTCTGTGCAGTCTTTTCCAGCCGCTTCTGTTCCTTGTCTGACAGCAATCAACGGCCCGTTTCCAAACTGTTGTTCGAAGATAACCGATCGCTTTACTCCTCCGGCCTTGGATGATTCGGCTCTTTCGTTCCGTTTTCATCCCGATTGATCGGCACAAAATAATAGCAGGTTTCCCACGCCGGGATATAGCGGTGATGCCGCAGATAAAGCCGGTAATGCGGGTACATCTGCATAATCTGAAGCGGCAGCGCAAACAGATCCTCATTGCGGTGGTACGCCGATACCATCAGCCGCGGATGGTACCGTCTGATCGTCTGCTCACAGCCAAAAAGCGCTTCACGCTCCGCGCCCTCTACATCCAACTTGATTACGTCCGCGCGCTCCCCGCGCAGAAGCTCGTCCACCGCGCAAACCGGCACAAGAACATCCCCGGTTCGGGTCAGCATCCCAGAGCGCCCGGTCGTCCCCGAAAAGCGCAGCGTGCCGGACGCGCTGTGCGCGCCCGCCTGCACCGGCTCAAAAATGGTATTTCCCGCCGCGTTTTTCAGCCGCTCGATCTGTCCAAGCAGCTTTTTGTAATTCTTCGCATCCGGCTCAAGTGCTACAACACGCCTGCACATCCCGCCGGTATTGCTCAGAAAATCAGTGACAGTATCGCCGTTGTACGCGCCCAAGTCCACATATACGTCGCTTTGCTGCGGACAGATCAGCTTTTCATATACCTCGTCCATCCCGGTATAGCAGCGGTCAAGATAATGCGGCTTTCCGGAGCATTTGAACGCGATCACATCGCGGAATACCTTTCTCGACTGCTCGTCGGAAAGCATATCGTAAACCTCCGTCAGCTCCTCCGCATGTGCGGCGCAGTAGTCCGGCGTGAACAGCCCATCCTGCTCGAACACGACCGGAACATCCGGCGCGTAAAGCTCATACTCGCTTGCGATCCGCATGATCTCCGGATAAAGATCGTCCCGAAACGCTGCAAAGCAGAGCAGGATGATAAATCCATCCTTTTCATACTGCTCTTTCACAGCAGAAAACCGCTTGATGCGATAGCCGCAGAACAGCTTATCCTTCGCATAGTCGTCGCTGGCAAAGACGCCCTCGGCAAAAAGCCCGTTGATCGCCAGCGCGCGCAGAATCTTTTCCGCGCCGTTTCCCATACCGTAAAGCCATATCGGCTTTTCCTGCGCTTTTAAATATGCCCAAAGATTCTCGGAAAGAAAACCTTTATCAAAACCGCAGTGCGCCGCAAAACGTTCCAAATCCTCGCTCATCTGTTCTCTCTTTTTACTCCCCTGTCAAACAAAGCCGGTGCAGGTAGTAAACCTTCTCCGGCTGCCTTATGTCCGCCTGCTCCAAATGCAGCTCCGGATCCTCATCCGGCAGCGTATCCGGGGTTGGGAATGTTTCGTTTACCTCTCCAGTGCGAAGCCGCAGGAATCCGATTTCCCGCACCGCCGTCATCATCAAAAAGACCGTCTTATCGCTTTGCGGGGCAGTAACCGGCACACCGTTCAGGCTTAGCGTATAGGTGTGCGTTTCACAGTCAAGCGACCAGTCAAGCGCATACCGCATCCCTTCCGTATAGTGCGCCGCCTCCCAGTTGCAGGTCACACGGTGATACAGCACGCCTTCCTTCCCAAAAATCAGTCTTGCCGCTACAATACCGGTCGGGTCGCATAGCTCAATCCACAGCTCGGAATCGGTCTGCATTGGCGTTAATTCGATATGTACCGAAAGCTTTTTGCGCGGTGCAAACACGCGCGCCGCCTCCGCTGTATCATACCGATCTGCGTCGGAAAGCCGCAGCGCAGCTTTTCCGTTGTATGCGGCAAGCGTCACGCGCGCCCAGCAGGGCGAATACACATTCATGCTCCGCCACGCCGCCTGCGGCTGCCTTTCAAAATCCTCGTTAAAGGTTTCGTCGGTTCCGCCGCGAATCGGGGCTGGGACAAGCGCCGTCCAAATATCCTCCTTATTCACCGAATACACCATGTGCAGGTCGCCGTCCGGCGGCTGCGGCAAATCTTCTAAAATGCCGCGCATATACTGCAAGCCGAAATCCTTCCAAAAACCGCCGTGGCGCATCTGCGGCACCCTGCCGCAGACAAGCAGCATATTGTCAAAATGCACGCCGTCGTCCGCCGTGGTGACGCAAAGCGGGTAGCGGTGCTGGGTATCCAGCGTCGGATCATATACCATCGCGTACCGCCCGTCTGCCGTCGAACGGATAAAGCTTTTCTGCCCGCTCATCACAAGGCTTTCGCTGCGCACTGGCGCCGAAAAGGTTCTCCCGCCATCAGCGCTGTAGGCAACAAGCGCGTGCTTCCAAATTGCGCCCAGCTCATTTTCCTTCGGCAGATGATACCACCAAAATGCCTGATAGCTCCCCTTTGGGGGATGCTTGATCGCGATAATCGGGTCGGCGTCGCCGTTTTCCTCCGCCCACTGCTGCACAAACAGCCGGTCTGCTAAAAGCTCCTCGCACGCCGCCGCAAACGCCGTATCCGCACTCTCGTCGTAAAGCGGATAGTTCAATAATTCCCTGCTCCAGCCCGCCTGCCAGTTCGGACGGATAAAAAAAATCTCGCCTAAGCTGCCGTCCGGAAAAATCCTGCGTACAAGCCTTCCGATGCCGTTTACATTCCACGGCGTAATCCATGGCTTTGGAGAATGACCGACAAACGCAAGCAGCAGCATTACATCCGCTTTTTTGGCATAGTAAAACGACATCCGCTGATGATACACGCCATATTCCCGCCCGGTAAAGGAGTGAACGCCGCCTTTAACGTCGGTGATTTCGCAGGCAGGAATCCGGTATTCCGGAAAAGAAACCTGCATATCCGCCCGCTCCCAAGCAATACAGTCGCGGCTGGACGCCAGCACACATTTTCCCGCTCCGGTATGCTCGCTATGCGGATTGGTCAAGTATTGCACATAAAACCGTCCGGCATAATAAGCGATATCCGCCGCGTGCTTATAGGTATTGCAGGTGCCGTCATCCGCCGCCGCATCCGCTGCATTGGCGCGGGCAATCTGGATGCACTTGACTCCCGCTGCCGGCGGGATCCGACCATGGTGCAGCATCGGATCAGGAAAGCGTTTCCCAATATACTGCGGTAATTTCGCCGTTATCATATCCTTATCGTAATCATTCGACATAAAAATCCCCTCTGTAATCTCTCTTATTCCCACTCATCCGCCGCCATATCCTGAATCCAGAGCGTATGCAGCGCATCGCTCGGCATCCGCCAATCGCCGCGCGGCGAAAGTGTGACCGAGCCTACCTTTGGTCCGTCCGGCAGACAACTGCGTTTAAACTGCTGCGCAAAAAAGCGGCGCAGAAAGACCGAAAGCCAATGGTTGATCGTCTGCCCATCATATTCCGCTCCGTAGGCATACCGGCACAGACGTTTGATTTTCTGCGGCGGATAGCCGCGGCGTACCAAATAGTACAGGAAAAAATCATGCAGCTCGTACGGGCCGACTAAGTCCTCGGTAATCTGTGAGATCTGCCCGTCCCTCGCCGGAAGCAGCTCCGGCGAAACCGGCGTCGCTAAAATATCGTAAAGCGTTTTCGAAAGCTGTTCATCGCTGAAGGTGTCGGCGTAATACTTGACAATATAGCGTACCAAGGTTTTGGGAACCGAGACATTGACTCCATACATCGACATATGGTCGCCGTTGTAGGTCGCCCAACCGAGCGCTAACTCCGACAGATCTCCGGTGCCGACTACTATGCCGCCGCATTGGTTCGCAATATCCATCAATATCTGGGTGCGTTCGCGCGCCTGACTGTTTTCAAACACCACGTCCTGATCCTCGTAGTCCTGTCCAATATCGGCAAAATGCTGATAAACCGCCGCCTTAATATCGACGGTACGCAGCGTCACGCCAAGGCACTCGCAAAGCCGCTCGGCATTGCCCTTGGTCCGGCTTGTCGTGCCGAAGCACGGCATTGTGACCGCGATAATATCCTTCCGATCGCGGGAAAGCCGGTCCATCGCATGGGTCATGACCAACAGCGCAAGGCAGGAATCCAGCCCGCCTGAAATGCCAACCACCACCGATTTTGCGCGGCTGTGCAGGATACGCTTCTGCAAGCCCGCAGACTGCATTGCAAGAATCGCCTCACAGCGTTCGGTGCGCAACTTCTCGTCCTGCGGAACAAACGGGTTTTTCGGCACAAAACGAGTCAGAGCAGTCTTTTCCAGCGGCATCGAGAACTCTTGCCGCGCATAGGTCTTATCCTCAGACGCACAAAAGGAATTCATCCGCATCCGCTCATATGCCAGCGATTTCACATCGATCTCGCTCATCTGCATCCCGTTATCAAACAGCCTGCTTTCGGCAATCATCACGCCGTTTTCCGCGATGAGATTGTGTCCGGCGTAGACCATATCGGTCGTGGATTCGCCGTCTCCGCCGTCAGCGTAAAGATAGGCGCATATAAGCCTCGCCGACTGCCCCAGCACCAGACTGCGGCGGTATTCCGCCTTGCCGATGATCTCATCCGAACAGGAGAGATTCACAATGACCTGCGCGCCGGCAAGCGCATGGGAAATGCTCGGCGGCTCAGCTACCCACAAATCCTCGCATATTTCACAGCTTACCGCAAGCTCCGGCAGCTCTTTGCAGATAAATATCTGCCTCACGCCAAAACAGACCTCTTCACCGTCAAAATTTACAATACAGTTTGGCGAGGCGGCGTCCCACTCGGTGAAATGCCGCTTTTCGTAAAACTCTCCATAATTTGGAAGATGACATTTTGGAATAATCCCAAGCAATTTTCCGTCATACACCGCGGCAGCAGCATTATAAAGCCTTGTGCCGACCGCAAACGGCAGCCCAACAAAGAGAAGCATTTGGATCCCTTTGCTTTTTTGGATGATCCGCCGCAGCCCCTCCAGCGCGCCAGTAAGCAGAACCGGCTGTAAAAACAGATCGCCGCAGGTATAGCCGGTAAGTCCAAGCTCCGGAAAAACCAGCAGCTTTACCCCTTGCTGTTTCGCCTTTTCGATCCATTCGATCGTGCTTTGCGCGTTATAAACGGTATCTGCCACCCGGATGTGCGGCGTAGCGACCGCCGCTTTAACAAATCCGTCCCTCATAATACACTACCTCCTCCCATTCGATCGGATAAGACGCGTTTTACATAAACCAAATATCAGCGCCGTAAAGCAGATACGGCGCTGATAGGATAAAGCATTACGAAATTTCTTGTAGGCTTAAAATCGCCCGTGCAAAAATCTTTGCGTTTAGCACAAGCTCCTTGATCTCGATAAATTCGTCCGCGCCATGCATATGGTGATCCTCCGCGTTTGGAAACTCCGCGCCGAATGCGACGCCGCCCTCCTCGTGATGCACATAGGTGCCGCCGCCAATTGCAACGCAGTAGGCGTCCTGCCCGGTCATCTCATGATAGGTGCGCAGCAGGGTCTGTACAAACGCGCTGTCCTCCGGCGTTTCGTGCGGTTCGCTGACTCCGCAAGAAAGTGTGAAGCCCTTTGCCTGAAGCGCCTTTTCCAGACGGGACTTCACCTCTTCCCCAGTCGCGCAGACCGGGAAACGGATGTCGCATTTACCGCAAACCCTTCCGCCTTCCATCGCAAAGACCGAGAAAGCCAAGGTCAGCGCACCGGACTTTTGATCCGCCATCGCAAGACCGACATTCTTTCCGTCCGTCTGTCCATACGGGAACAGCTCGCACAGGTCCATAAGCACTTCCTTTTCCTGCGGATTGGCAAGCGGGAGCGAGCCTAAGAACAGCAGCATCGCTGCCATGGCGTTGATGCCGTCCTGCGGCGTGGAAGCGTGTGCGCTTTTGCCGGTAAAGACCGCTTTCACCGCACCGTCCGGCATTTCCTCCAAGCTGCTTGCAACCTCTGCCGGCAGGCTTTCCAAGCAGCGATCCAGCTCCGCCTTTGTCATCCCGGCGATCACCGCCTGCGCAGTTCCCGGCACAGCGTTGACTGTCGCGCCGCCAGACGCGCTCACAATCCTCGGCAGCGCATCCAAAACCGCGTACTCTTTGGTAAACTCGCCGCGGCACATCCCTTTTTCGATATTGATGACCGGATAGCCTCCGTCCGGCGTAAACAGCATCGGCGGCATCTTCGCGTACTTTTTATAGTGCGGAAGATCGGAGGAGCCGCACTCCTCGTCGGTACCGACAATAAAACGGACTGGATTTTTTAAGGCAATCCCCGCTTCTTTGACCGCTTTCATAGCGTACAGCACCGAAACAGCAGGTCCTTTATCGTCGATCGCACCGCGCCCATAGACGCGCCCATCCTTCACAATGCCCTCAAATGCCGGCATCGTCCAGCCGGAGCCTTCCGGCACAACGTCCAAATGGCAGAGGATTCCAATGCTCGGATCGCCCTCCCCCAAATCGGCAGTACCAATGCAGTTATCCATATTCTGGGTTGCAAAGCCCAGCTCGTCTGCAAGCTTTAATCCCTCGATCAGCGCTTCATAGGGACCTTCGCCGAACGGCTTATCCTCAAGCGCATTCCCACGCGGCGACGCTTTTTTGATGAGGCGGCATAAGCTTTGCACCATTTCCTCCTCATGCGCATCGATCCACGCATTGATCTCCTGCTTTCTCAGCATAACTCTTCCCCTCTCCTTTATCCAAAGCAAGCAGCAACAAAGCAGATTCCTTCCGCGCCGTGCTTTGACGCGAAAGGAATCGCTCCTTAAAGGGGAAACCCCGCAGCGTTACTTTGTGCTGTTGCTATTGTCACGCTTTATTCGGCAAAATAAACGTTATAAACCAGTTCCGCGAACAGTGAGTTCGACCATGCAAACCACGGACGAGTAAACTGCGCCGGATCGTCGACATGGAAGCCCTCGTGCATATAGCCGGTATCCGCGTCGGTATTTAAAATGGTCTGGATAAGCGCCTTCTGCTCCTCCCGATCCGCGCTGGTCAGTCCCTGCATCGAAAGCGCAATATGCCAGATATAGCCCTTCGGAGTATGCGGCGAACCGATTCCCTTTGCAAAGCTGCCTTCAAAATAGAATGGATTCTCCTTGCTTAAAATAAAGCTTCTGGTATTCCGATAAAGCTCGCTGTCCGGCGCGGCGTAGCCGAGATATGGTATCGAAAGCAGACTTGGAACATTTGCATCGTCCATTAACGTATAATTTCCAAAGCCGTCGGTTTCATACGCATAGATACTGCCGAAGGTCGGATGGCGGTAGATCGCGTAGGCGCGGATACCGTAGTCGATCTCGTGCCGCAGCTTTCTCGCCTTTTCATACAACTGGCTGTCTTTGTAGATATCCTTTGCAAATTCCATGATATAGCCCAAAATGACCACGGCGAACATATTGCTCGGAATCAGATAGCCAAAGGTGGTGGCGTCGTCGGACGGGCGGAAGCCCGACCAAGTCATACCGGTACGGTTAACCGGAAGTCCCTTGCCGTCAAACTGAAGGGTTTCGGTTTCTAAACCTGCGCAATTCTCCTCCAAACGGATGAAATGGTACGGCGAGGAAGCATGATCCTGCTCGGTAACGAAGGTATTCACCACGTTCCAAACCGCTTTGTGGAAATCTTCGGTGAAAATCCTTTCGCTTCCGCTTGCTTTCCAGTATTGATACGCAAGCTGCATCGGATAGCAAAGGGAGTCGACCTCATATTTTCTCTCCCAGCACCACGGGCTGCACGCGGTGTGATCGTAAACCCAGTGCTTGCCGTTCGGCTCGATGTTAAACGCATTGGCATACGGGTCGATGTTGATACACTTAGCCTGCCTTGCAATCAGCCCCTCTAAAATGGACTGTAATTCCGGATCGTCCTTACAAAGCGGCAGATAATGGTGAACCTGACCGACCGAATCGCGCAGCCACATCGCCGGGATATCGCCGGTGATGATAAAGGTGTCGCCTTTTTCGGTGAGCTGGGTTGTGGTTTCCAGAGTAGACGCAAAGGTGTTCTTGAATACCGAAAGCAGCTTTGGCTGGTCGGCTAAAACGGTATCCGCTTTGGCAAACAGCGCCTTGATTGATTTTGTCAGCATGATCTAAGCCCTCACTTTACTTTATTTTTACCGTCTGCAAACGGCGTGTAATTCTTTATCTTTATTATAGCATACCAGCCCCCGGCATTACAAGAATTTTTTTACGCGTATGTATATTTTTTACTGCTGCAGGCGTTTTAATTGCCGGAAGGCGCCCTCGCTTGCCATCAGCGTTCTTTAAAAATCCGCTTGATTAAGCCTTTTCGTTGTATTCGCCGTATTCGCTGTACAGCATGTCGTTTGCAACCGACGTGTAGAACAGTCGGCGCAGCTGCGACGCTTCCGCGCCGGAAAAATTGGAGCAAAGCCATAACAGCTTGGCGTTGACCGATTCAGAGGTCATATCAAACGCTTCGATCAGTTGAAAACGGCTTTTCAAGCGCCGCCCCACACGATAAACGGTCATATCGCTGCCCTCGTTGGGCACTTGGGTCGTCATGACGACAATCTTCCCGGCGGAAAGCCCTCGTTCGATCACGCGGTCAAACGCCGCGCCCTCCAGCGACGGAATACCGCCCACGCCATAGCTTTCGATGATAACCGCGTCGTACCGCTCTAAGATAAATTCCAGCACGTCCGCTCCCATCCCCGGTATCAGCTTGAAGATGCCGATCTTTGCGTCCATTCTTTCATAAAAGGCAGGAGCCTGCTCCTTCGGCAGCGCGATATAGCGCATCATCCTGCCGTCGACGATCTCAGCAAGCGGCGGATAATTGATGCTTGCAAACGCATCAAAGCTTTTGGTGCGCACCTTGCGGGCGCGCGTGCCTAGGATTACCTTCCCGCCGAACACGATCACTACGCCGCTGGAGGCGTCCGCGCAGGCATAGGAAAATGCGTCCTCCAAATTTGTTTTAGAGTCGGTGATCTCCATCGAAATCGGCTTTTGCGCCCCGGTCAAAACAATCGGCTTCGGCGAATGCTGAATGTAGTAGGAAAGCGCCGCCGCCGTATATGCCATCGTATCGGTGCCATGGGTGATGACAAAACCGTCGTACCGTTCATAGTTTTCCCGAATACAGTCGACCAAAAGCTGCCAGTGCCTTGGGGAAATGTTGGTGGAGTCAATCGAAAAAAGCTCGACAGCATCAACACGGCAGAGTTTTTTCACCTGCGGCGTGTAGTGCAGCAGCTCGTCCGCATCAAGCTGCGGGGCCAGTCCCGTTTGGGTTGCGCCGGAGGCGATCGTTCCTCCGGTCGCAATCATTAAAATATTTTTCATCCTTACTTCCATCCTTCTGCCTTGATCTATCTCTATCGCTTATGGCGTTTTCACCGCATGCTCGTTCTTCGGCTGGCGGTTTACCACATAAATACCTGCGGATACTAGAATGAGCGCGGCGAGCGTTTCCCAGCCAAAGCGGCTTGTCTGCGCCTCCGATAAAAGCAGCACCGAAAGCAGCGCGCCAAACACCGGATTTGCAAAGCCATAAACCGCCACCCTTGAAACCGGGTTATATTTGAGCAGCAGGCTCCAGATAGAGTATGCTGCTGCCGAAACAAAGGCGAGATAGCAGAGCATTCCGATTCCACCGGCGCTGATCACAGTCAGTCTTCCGCCGCATAGCAGCCCCACGGCAATCATGACGGCGCCGCCAAGCATAAATTGCCATCCGGAAAGCATGACAGGATTTTCCTGCTTGGAAAATCGCTTCATAAATGCCGAAGAAAACGCATAGGAAATCGCCGAAAACAGGATAAAGCCCTCGCCGGTCAGCGCAAGTCCTCCCGAAACGCCGCCCTGCGGCAGGTTTACAAGCACAACCCCCGCAAAGCCGACTGCGCATCCAATCAGCTTTTGCGCCGACAGCTTTTCCATCCGAAAGCAAAGTGCCGCGACCAAAATTGCAAGAAATGTCCCCGCGCCGTTTACAATCGATGCCTTGACCCCCGTCGTATGCGCCAGCCCGACATAGAAAAACAAATATTGCAGCACAGTTTGAAACAGGCTGAGCAGCGCCACCTTCGGTAAAGCGCGCACCGATGGGAATTGTATTTTCCGCTGCGAAACGCTGCCGACGATAACCGTCATGATGCCCGCAAGGAAAAAGCGGATGCCTGCAAACAAAATTTGGCTGGACGTCTGCTGCGAATCGATCTCGAAAAGCGCATAGCCGATCTTGATGCAGGGAAACGCGCTTCCCCAAAGCAGACAGCAGAACACCGCCAGCAGGCATACAACAAGCGGTCGGCGCAAAAAAGTCCTTTCTCCTTCCAAAGTCCCCATAAAATCCCTCCTTATTCGCTTTTTTCTTTCGATGGGATGGACTTCGCTTTGATTTTTAGGTTAGACTTATTATAGCATCATCTTTTACGGTTTTCAATGCACTATTTTGCTGACAAAATGGAAAAAGGTTCCCAATAAAAAATGTCTGGGAGAGGTTTCTCTCCCAGACGCCCTTTAACAATATTCGTTTTCCATCGTTTTCCAGTCCGCAAAAACCTTTCGCCGCACATCTGCGGAGCTTGGCTTTACCGAAACGCCGCCCTCATACCCCAACCGGGTCAACAGCGAAAGAAAACGCCTGCTTTGCTCGGAAAAATCTTCGATCTGTGCATAGACGATCGGCAGACATGGCTCTTTCCAGCATTCCTTCTGCTGCAAAAGCGAGCAATCCGCTAAAACGCCGATTTGAGCGCTTCCAACCGCCTTTGCCAGCGCGTAGGAATCCGCCCCCGCAACCGCGCAGCGCACGCGGTGCTGCTGAAGGATCGGCGCAACCCGTTCTTTCAGCAGATAGCAAAGCTGCTTAAATACGTACTCCTTGGAAAAACCGTCCGGCAGATTCTGCAGCGCAGCCGTATCAAAAATAAGCGTTTGCGGGCAGAATACCGCCGCCTTCTCCAGCGCGTCAAATAAACAGCGGTCGATCTTTTGATAATCCACCCAGTTTCCAGCAAGCGAAAGCTGCGGCGGGAACATCTCGTAAAGCGCGCAGACCTCCATCTCGTTTGACCGCAGGAGCAAGCTTAATTGTACAAGCTCCTGCTGCTGCGCTTGGGCAAGCGCGTAAAGCGATAAATCGACCCGATCGATCCCCGCGTCCTTTCCTTCCAGCAGCAGCCCCTGCTCTTTCCAATCCATATAGCAATGAAACTTCATATCGCTTCCTCCTTCTTCTCTTCATTCTTTTTTATTCTACCATAAGGAGAATATGCTTTTCTGTCGAATTTGATGTCAATCCTGTAAAATATTTCCGCAAAGCCGCCGCATTCTGTAAAGACAGAACTATGATAGAAAAGGTTATATTCGGACGCTATTATTTGCATCGAGAAAACCCGGAAACGCCAAGCTGCCAAGACAGATATGTAAGATATTACAATTAAAAGAGATCCGTGAAACGACGCCGCGTTTTCTTTCAGCCGATGAATGACAAATTGTAAAACAGCAGATCGTCGGATTGCTTCTATAGAGATAAAACGAAAAAAATAAAAACTCCCATTGCTTCCGCAATAGAAGTTTCTATGGAGCTGTTAACCAGATTCGAACTGGTGACCTCATCCTTACCAAGGATGTGCTCTACCACCTGAGCCATAACAGCAAAGTGGCGACCCGAATCGGTCTCGAACCGACGACCTCCAGCGTGACAGGCTGGCGCTCTAACCAACTGAGCTACCGGGCCAAACCCTCGTTTTTAGCACTTGTTCATTATAGCATACTCCAACCAGTTTGTCAACGCCTTTTTTCAAAAAAAGTCAATCTTTTCCTATTTTGTGCTGTCGGAAGGTTTTGCAGAACCGAAATAGGCGTTCCTCTCCCAAAACACGCCGCCGCGGTATCCTTGAATCTGTGGGTTTTTCTCCGCGTCCTCCAGCCGCTTCTGCGCCCAGATACAGTAGCGTGTATTCTGCTCAATCCCGATAAAATGCCGCCCCAGCTTCTTCGCGGTCACAGCCGTCGTACCGGAACCGCAGAACGGATCCAGCACCACCCCGCCCGGATCGGTATTCGCTAAGATCAGCTTTGCAATCAGCTTTTCCGGCTTTTGCGTTGGATGCGCAGTATTCTCCGCCATCGACCAATACGGCACTGATATGTCGTCCCAAAAGTTCGACGGATGCGTGTTGCGAAAACGTCCCTCTGCGGTTTCCTCCCAATCCTTCGGCGCGCCGTCCTTTCGGTACGGCGCGTGAACACGTTTACGCTGCATCACCGCTTTGATATGAAACGTATACTCTTCCGAGCAGGTCGCAAACCAGATATCCTCCATTCCGCTTTTCCAATTGCTGTTTGACCCCCTGCCCTTTTCCCGCTGCCAAGTGATGCGGTTGCGCAGGATGAAATGCTCCTTTAGGACCGGACCGATAATCATGCCGGACGCCCAGTCGCAGCAGACATAAACGGCGGCGGTTTTCTTCAGCAGCGGCTTCACTGCGTCAATCCAATCCAGCGTAAATTGCCGGTAGGTTGCATCATCGGTATGGCGGAACACGCTGCCGTGATAATCCTTGGTGAGATTATACGGCGGATCGACAACCAAGAGATCGACCGAATGTTCCGGAAGCTTTTTTAACACCTTAAAGCAATCGCCGATGATGATTCGATCCAGAACCTCGTCAAGCGCCGCTTTTTTGCGCAGATGGATACAGCGGGAAAGATATTCCTTGCCTTCGCTTTCCGCAATATCGATCGTTTTGTTCCTGCTTGATTTTTCCGTGTTCATTCTGCGCTCCGTTTTCCATATATCATCGAATAGTTGAAAAAAAGCAGGTCGACGACCTGCTTTTGGCTGGGGTAGCTGGATTCGAACCAGCGTGATGAGGGAGTCAAAGTCCCTTGCCTTGCCGCTTGGCGATACCCCAATATAAAACGTCTGACAGCGACTTACTGCCAGACGTACAGCAATGGGGTGGATAATGAGACTCGAACTCACGGCCTCCAGAGTCACAATCTGGCGCTCTAACCAACTGGGCTATATCCACCATGCCAAGTACGCCAAACAGGATTCGAACCTGCGACAACCCGCTTAGAAGGCGGGTGCTCTATCCAACTGAGCTATTGGCGCATAAGCAATCGGCTTGCGCCGTGGAGCAGGTGATGGGAATCGAACCCACGCGACCAGCTTGGAAGGCTGGGATTCTGCCATTGAACTACACCTGCGTATCTCCCTTTTGACAACACACCGATTATAGCATATTTTTTTTTATTTGTCAACACCTTTTTCCCTTCTCTTTTTCACTTTTTTTGTTTTTGTCCCATCTGTGCTTTTCTATCCGCAGAGAATTAAAAATAAGGTAAATTTTTCAAAACGCTCCGCTTTTTCCCTTGCCGTTCTCCACCCGATATGCTATAATAAGGAAAAGATTGTTATCATCTTACAAGGGGGGATTTATATGAAACTTTATATCATCCGTCACGGCGATCCGGACTACACCCACGACTGTCTGACCGAGCTTGGAAAGAAGCAAGCCGAGGTGCTGGCTCCACGGCTGATGACCTATGGGATTCAAAAGGTCTACACCTCGCCGCAGGGGCGCGCCCGCCAGACCGCCGAGCCGTTCTGTGCGCTTTCCGGCTTAGAGCCGCAGGTGCTGCCTTGGGCGCATGAGATCTACTTCCAGTGCGCTCATCCAGAGAAAGGTCCGGTTTTTGGTACTGCCGCGCCGGAGGAGATCATGCGCAGCGAGGAGATGCTCGCCTTAGGAAAAGCATGGCACACCCATCCGCTATATGAGAACACTGGCGCCGGCGAGGAGGTCGCAGGGTTATATTGCGCGGCAGATATGTTCTTTGAAAAACTCGGCTACCGCAGGGAGGGCGCGCGCTATCGGGTTCTTGAACCGAATGACAGCACCATTGCGCTGTTCTGCCACGGCGGCGCCGGCACAGTCCTGTTCGGACATCTGCTTGCAATTCCTGAGCAGATTTGTTTTTCCGCTTTCGGGTTTTCGTTGACTGGCGTGACCCTGATCGAATTCAAAAACCCGGCAAGCGGGTTCACCGCTCCTCGATGCAGATTCCACAACGATACCTCGCACCTGTTTGCAAAAAACATGGAAATATTATAAAAATCGATTTTAATTTACAAAACCACTTGACAAGCACGACATTTCCTGTTATAATAATTAGCGTTCGGAATTTGTTTTCTGAAAATGGATGCTGTTATGGCTCAGGTGGTAGAGCACATCCTTGGTAAGGATGAGGTCACCAGTTCGAATCTGGTTAACAGCTCCAGCAAAAATCCCTATTGCGTTTGCAATAGGGATTTTTTCATAAAAAGCTGTCGATTCATCATCCATCTGCCGAAGGCGGCGGGGCATTCCAGAGCTTATCCTCAAACAGCCTTCCGTTTTTCAGATAAAGCGTCCGATCGGCATAAGCGGCGGTTTTCGGATCATGGGTAATCAGCAGAATCGTTTTTCCGCTTTCATGCAGGCGGACCATCTGCTCCATCACCTCTCTGCCGGAACGCGCGTCGAGCGATCCGGTCGGCTCGTCCGCCAAAATGAGGTTGGGACGCGCCGCGATTGCGCGGGCGATTGCGGCGCGCTGGCGCTGTCCGCCGGAGAGCTGCCCCGGCAAATGGTTTTTCCGCTCGCTTAAGCGCACACGCTCCAAAGCCTCCTCCGCCATCCTCCGACGGGCCTTTTTGGGGATGTGCTGATAATAAAGCGGCAGCTCGATATTTTCCAGTGCGGTCAACGAGGAAATTAAACTGCTGTTTTGAAAGATAAAACCGATCTCCCTGCTGCGAATTTTTGCAAGTCTGCGCGCGGGAAGCGTTCCCACCTCTGTACCGGAGAGAAGATAGGTTCCGCCATCCGGCACATCTAAGCAGCCGACAATATTCATTAAGGTGGATTTCCCGACGCCGGACTCTCCCATCACCGCAACAAATTCGCCCGCCTTTACGGTAAGCTCCAGCTGCTTTAGCACTGGTACCTTTGCTTTTCCCGACGGCGCAGGATAGCTCTTGCTCAGATCCCGCAGCTCTATCATCGGTTTTTCGGCCTGCTCCATATCGCGCCCTCCTTTGCACCCACAATGCTATCCGGTTATCAGTATAAGCAAAATCGGCGCAAAAATCCGCAGATATTTTCGCAAAGAGGATTTTTATGAAATAGATGCTTCACCGCCCCGTTTGGATTGATTCGACAGACAGAAATCATCTGATTATTTGATAACAACGAGCGTCAACATACCTTCACCCAGTACATTTCAAAAGCCCCATAGCAAACAAAAACCGCTCTTTTCGTTTACGGCGATAAGAGCGGTTTTTACCTATTGAGAGTAGCCCGATTTTACGATTGATTGCTCTCGCGGTAAAGCTCCGCCCGATTTTGTCCAGTCAGCCTTGCGACCTCCTTGCAAGCAAGCGTAAGCTTCACTCCGTCTTCCACCCGTTCCCTCACCATCTCCAGCGCATCCGCGAAGGTGTAGCTTTTCTGCTTTTGAAGCGCCGCTTTCTCTAAATCGAAGCCCTCAACAACCAGCACAAACTCCCCCTTGGGCTTATTCTCGGCGTAATACTGCGCCGCCTCGCCGAGCGTCGTGCGATGATACTCCTCGTGCAGCTTGGTTAGCTCCCGCGCCAAGGTAATTTTTCGTTCCTCTCCAAAGGCTGCGGCAAAATCCTGCAAGGTTGCAAGCAGCTTGTGCGGCGCCTCATAGAAGATCATCGTGCGCGGCTCCTCCTTTAGCTGCTCTAAATGCTTCAATCGCTGCGGACGGTTGACCGATAAAAAGCCTTCAAACGTGAACCGCCCGGTGGAAAGACCCGACGCTGCAAGCGCGCTAACCACAGCGCTCGGTCCCGGCACAACCGCAATCGGAATATCATGCGCCGCACAAAGATTCACCAAATCCTCTCCCGGATCGGAGATGCAAGGCATCCCCGCGTCGGTGACAATCGCGCAGTCCTCCCCCGCAAGCAGCCGGGTCAGGATATATTCGCCTTTTTGCCGCAGATTATGTTCGTAATAGCTGATCATCGGTGTGTCGATCTCAAAATGATTGAGCAGCTTTATGGTCACGCGAGTATCCTCCGCCGCGATAAAATCTACCTTTCGCAGCGTTTCGACTGCGCGCGGCGAAAGATCCCCCAAATTGCCGATCGGCGTTCCAACTAAATAAAGCATTTATTTTTCCGGCTCCTTCTTCCCTTCTATTGCCGACGGACGCGCAAAAACCATATCCCGTCTGCACCAGATATCCTCCATCCGGCGGATATACCGCATCGCCTCATATGCCTCCCGCATCGTGAGCAGCCGAATCGGCGCATATGGCGCCGTCTGACCGGCATCCCCGCATGCCAGCGCAGTATCCGGTCTGCCGCCTTCCTGTAAGGCAAGCGGCAAAAGCCAAACAGTCCGATCCTCCTTTGGCAGATAGCCCGGTAAAACGTAAAGATAATCCTTCTCCGCTCGCTTAAGCGCGGTATCCACCGCTTTTTCCAGCGCTTCCAGCATTAGCAGAAGCTGACCGCTGCGGCGCGCGTAGTGCGCGCTCAGCTGCGCATAACAGCCGTCCTCATACGCCGGATCCGCCTGCATCCGCCCGATTACCGAACATTCGATCGCCTCGCTGTAACGGTATAAAAACCGCTTTGGAAGACTGCGGATTCCCTTCTCTACCAGCGGAAGCTCTAGCTTTGCAACGCCTCTGCCCAGATCAAACCACAGCTGCTGCCCCACCTCAAAATAAGAGACCGGCTGCGGCAGGGAAAGCGGCATGTCGCCGCGATTGGTGGTAAAACAATCAAACCGCCACGGCAGCTTTGACCCCGGCAAATTCTTCCGAAACAGCGCATAGATATCAAATCCCGCACGATGATAAAGCCCGGTGTGAAACGCTGCGTTCTCCCCTTCGAAAACGATTTTATCCTGCTTTTTCGCCCGCACAAAGTTTCCTGAAAGGAAACGCCGCAAAAGCTTATTTTCCCCGCTCCGGTCAAAATCCCATTCCTCCGGTACGGCAAGCTGCGCAAGACTGCGAAACGCCTGCTCCCGATTCCCAAAAAACGCAAATTGCTCCAATGGCGTTCGCTCATCCGCAGACGACCGGGTCTGTGCCGGGCCGCGCTCTACCGCAGCCAAAAACCAACGAAAGCGAGTGCGGCTTCTGCGGCAGGAGGCGGTGAGCGGCTCCCCTTTCAGACTGCTGCGATTTAAGACAAAGCGCATCTCATCCGCTGAAATGGCAAGCTCTCTCGCTCTTCGGCGCTGCTCATAGCTTTCGCTTAACAGACGTATCGCATCCTGCGGCAGGATCCCGCAGACAAACGCAAGCAGATTGACAACCTGCGCCGGCAGGTACACCATATCGAAAAACGCACCGAAAAAATGCTCCTGCAAGGCGGGCTGCTGCTGCATTTTTTCACTTTCCGCCTCATTTTTTTCCTCCTGCTTAGCCCCAATATAGCGGATATAAAGCGGGAGTCCGCTGTAGCGGTTCAGCTCCAAAAAGACAAATTGCTGATTCTCATTTTCATCCTTGATCCGCAGCGGGAAGCTGACGCTCTTTTCGTTCACGACGATCGTATCCTTGGCATATGCTTCGCGATAGTCCTCGATTATTATCCTGCGCGCGCCGTCCTCATCTTTGGAAAATGTCCGGAACGCAAAGGCGCGTATCACATTTGTCGAAAGCATGCAGCAATCGGTAAGCTCCGGCGTGAGCAATGATTTTTCGATCTTCTCCGGCGCTTCTTTGGACGGCTCCGCCGACGCGGCGGGGGACAATTCGCTGCCCACCCATGCCAAATACCACTGCTTTTGACTGTTCTCATCCGCCTTATGCAGCTCGCCAACCAGCGCGTCGCCCCGCATTGTTTCTATGGTCAGCGGGAAGCGCATCACCAGCTCCTTGTCCTCGCTGACGCTCCCCCTGCGGGTCACACGCTTATATTCCGCTGTAAGCTTGCCGCTCTCGCGCGCCGCCAGATAAGATTCCTCCAACGCCTTCTCACAGCCCCAGACCGGAACGCAGGTCATGCGGCTTAAAATACTCAATATTTTCGGCGGCAGCGATGCGATCTGTGAAAGCGATTGCTTGGTTTTCTCTTCCGAAGGCAGCGGTTTTTCGGAAGACGGTTCCTGTAAGACGTCCTCTGCAGGTTCCTTTTTCTCATACGGCTTTAGGGTGACAAGCGTCTGCGGCACGCCGTTCATGATTACCTCATCCTGCGTCAGAAAATCGCTTAAGTCTTTGGCCATGTCCTTCACCTTCTGATAGCCGTAACGCTTATAATCAAAGCCATAGGTCTTTAAAATCGGGCAGAACGCCGCCATATGCAGCGGCTGCCCCACCTGCATATGCGCGCAGAGCGTCTCATAGATTCGCTTTTTTTCCTCATCGTCCAGCTTATTGCCTGCGCTGCAGCGTGACTGTCCCGCCAACGCTTCATCCCACTGCGGAACATGATGCACCGTCACCTGCGTTTGCGGTACGCCGTTCATCACCTGTTCTTTAAAATCGATAAATTCTCCGCAGCATTTCAGCATACTTTTCGCCTTGAGGAACCCTAGCTTCTCATGATCAATCCCTGCGCAGTGCAGCACCGGACTGACCGCCGAGATAAAAAACGGCTTCTCCAGCTCCAAGCCCAGCGCGATCGCCGTATAGATCTGCCGCTTTTGCTCCTCAGAAAGCAGCTGCGGTTCCCTTGCCGGCTGCGGTTGCGCCGGTTTTGTCTCTGCGCGCGGCTCCTCCAGCGTTTTGCCGGAGAGCAGCCCGATTTCCCCGTCCCCACGGTATGTACGGTGCTTTCCCGTCTGCGCCGGACTTTTGTATGCGGCGAAAGATAAGCGCTGCTGCGCACCCGCCGTAATGGCGACATAGTATTTTCCGTCCGATTCCGGTTTTAAGGTCAAGACTTGATTTAAATCGTCAAACATCTCCCGCATATTTTGATACCCATAGCGTTTGGGCGCATAGCCGTCCAACAAAAGCTGACGGATCACAACGTCAGCCGGATAATACTCTCCCGCCTGAAAATGCGCTGTCAAACAGCGAATTATCTCATCATAAAGCCCTCTTTCCATCTCTCTCCGCCTTTCCATATTGCTAAAATCAATGATTCCGTTCACATAAAGCAGCCGGTTCTTCTGCTTTATTTTCCATCTGTCCGAAGCGGCGCGTTTTTCCTCCTGTCTGATCCCTACACACTGCAAAATTATCAAAGCCGCGCCATCTTCAAAATATACCGGCATTAAAAATGATTATCCATTTTCATTATAACATATTCTATTCTGCAAATCAAATCATTTTATGCGGCTCCCATTCACCTTTCCGTAGACTTTTTTCTCCATTTATGCTACAATAGGCTCAAGCTCATACAAAAGGCAGGTGTTCATTTTCATGGAGATCGTCCTCTATCGCCACGCAAAAACTGCGGGCAATCTCAAACACGCTTACATCGGCGCGACCGACGAGCCGCTCTGCGCCGACGGCATTGTCGAGGCGCAAAACGCCTATCCGCCCGACTGCTCTGTTTCATCCGTCTTTGTTTCGCCGCTGACACGTGCAAAAGAGTCCGCGCGTATTTGGTTCCCTCACGCTGAGCAGATTGTCGTCCCTGGTCTATCTGAGATGAATTTTGGTATATTCGAAGGAAAAAATTACAAAGAGTTGAATCTTTCACAGTATGCTGCGGAATATCAGCACTGGATTGACAGCTACTGTACCGACCCAATTCCAAACGGCGAATCGCAGGCGGGATTCATCGGCCGAACTGTATGGGCATTCGAACAGGTGGTAGGCGAAAACAAAAAGGCAGACCGGCTGATTTTTGTCGCGCACAGCGGTACCGCTATGGCGCTTGCCGCGCGGTATCTCAAACCCGCACGCGGCTATTTTGACACGAACCTTCCGCCATGCGGCAGGCTGCGCTTTTTGTATCCGGATGGAGAGTGGATCGAGGAAACGCAGGCATGAAAAGACCGGCTTTATCATATTTGCACGACACAGCAAAAGTGCGCCGAGAATTATCTCGGCGCACTTTTTCGGCCAGAAGGATGCCATTTTTATAACCACTGTACCAGCAGAACAACCTGCAGGACGATACCGACAGCGCCTAACCCCGCCTGCAAAGCGAGATCCGGCTTTTTGCTTACGCTATGCTTGCCGAAAAGCTCCAGCGCCGCTGTGGTAAACAGCCAGATTATGCCGCAGCCCAAACAGAAAACCATCGGCGCGCCTCCCGAAATGTAGATCGACAGCATAAACAGCGAAACGCCGAACACAATAGCTTCCCAAACCCTTGTATTCGTCACCTTGAGCGCATCTCGGGTCAGGATAAAAATCAAAATGACCGCATAGGCGAGCAGCACAACCGCCGAAAGATATAATTCGTATCGCAGCAGCAGCAGGCAAAGGAACATTGTAATTCCGGAATACGCTGTCTTATACTCCTTATGCGCGGAGAACTTTACCTCTAATGCGCCGCCGGCGCCGCGCGTATAGAACACTGCGAACAAAAACACCGCCGAGTGAATCGCTGGCGCCAGCCAGCCAAGCGTAATCTGGTTCGAGGAAAGCAGCGCTTCCATCAGCAGAAGGAAGAATACATAAACGCCGCAGAGCCTTACCTCCTGCGAAGCAAAGCTGCCCTTCCAGCAGACAATCAGCGTTACGACCACATACAAAAGCGGGATCGCGATCGTCAGCAGGCTTGTTCCAAGCAGCTGCCTCAGCGGAAGCAAGCACATCTCCCAGAGGAGCTCTGTCGCGCTCGTCAGCCGAAACAGCATCATAACCGCCCAGATCACAACATAGATCATCGCAGCGGAACCCAGCGCCGAGCCCTTGCGCGTAATCTTCTCCCGATACTGCCGGTAGACGTCGCAGAACAGGAAAAAACCAAACAGCGCAAGATACAATAGCCGCAGCGTAACAAGCTGATTCGGCTGCACTACATAAAAGGCGCTGGCAATGTAAAAATACGCCGCTAACACGAGGTGGCTAACCAAGCGCCGATAAAACATCCGCCCGCTGGTCTTTGCGCCCTTCGGCGCAAAAAAGCGCCGGGAAATCAACAGCGCAATCCCGCCAAAGAACAGAAACCCTGCCTCAGTTGAGCTAAAAAGGTATCCCTCCGGCTCTATCATCTGCTCAAACTCGCGCAGCATGGCCGAGAACGAGACATAGATTTTCAGCGTCCAAAACAGGTTAATGCCGATTACTGCGAGCAACGAGACGGATAAGTACCAGCCAAAATGCGCGATCACCACCTGATCCGCCGGACGATCAAAGACGCCGAAGCGCAGGACTAAAAACAGCGCAGCAGCAGCAAATACGGCGATCCCCAAAGGGGAGTAATTCTGGATCAGCGCAAACAGCGGCAATAGCAGAAAGAAGAAAATGCAGCACAAGTTCTCCTTCAAAATCGGATTTTTCATTTTTGATTCCGCAGCCATATTCCTTCTCCCTCCTTACTTCCCTGCGCCGAATATCCAAACAAGCAGATAAATCGCCCAGATAAAATACATCGCCGGTACGCTATGCCGGATAAAATCGTCATGAGTGAATTTTTCCTGCAAAAACAAAAACGCGCCGTACACAAGCAGGCAGACAACCGCCAGCGCGATCCCCACGCCCAGATAGAGCTGTCCAAACGCGCCTGTAATCCCCGCAATCAGCAGAAAAACGAGCATCAGCGCTGGAAAAATCGCTGCGTAGACGATGTCCTTTTTGTATTTCGCTTTGTTCTCCACCATCTCGGTGATCTTCTTTTTCTGCTGGCTGCTGACCGCGTGTGAACCGCAGATGGTATAGCATCGATAGGCAAGCTCCATGCGGTACACATTCTTACAGTGCTGGGAGGAATAGTAATCGCCCAGCGCATTCCAAGCGCGCATCTCGCCGCCCTGTGCGGCAAGCTTCAAAAGCGGTACCGCACGCCCGATATTTTCGCTTACGCCGCTTCCGGTCAGGTAGCAAAGCCCGCAGTAATAGCAGGCGGTCGGGTTGCTCATACCGCAAAGCGGCTCCGCTATCTGCAAAAGCTCATCGTATTTTTTTTCGATATAAAGCATGTCCATCTGATGCCTTTCCGCAGCGTAAAGGCTCTCCGGTATGACATAGCCGTAAGCCGGGACAGTATCGCTTTGCAGCAGACGCTGCTCGAAATCAATGGTCGAAAGCGGTTCGCTCAGCGCGACGGCAGGCATCTCCAGCGCTTCAAACATAATTCCTACCGCATAGCACAGAACGCCCAGCTGCCGGTAAACACTGCTCATCGTAAGCCCGGTTTTTTCCTGCAGGCGCGCCGCCGTCGTCGAAATTTCCACCGCAGTAACCGAACCGACGGTGCGATTTTGCAGCAGATAAAAATCCGGATATTGCAGAATGAGCAGCAGTTGAAGCGCGTCGGAAAGCGGCACGGCGCTTTTCTGAATAGCGTCCTTTAACGCCGGATATGTATCCTGCAGCTCCCGCGGACGAAAATTTGCGCCGATTCCCAAAAGCTCCGGCCGATCGGCAGCGATTCGCCTCATTTCCCGCGCCGTCAGATCCTTTTCAAATGTTTCGTTCAGCGTTTTCAGGCTGATTTTGATCCTATCATCCATTACTTGTCATTCCTCCATTCTGCGCAGCAGAAGCATACCATTCCCCCAAGGCCTGCCGCCATTCGTGCGGCGTATAAAAACGTACTTTTTTCGCGCGCGTCACGCTTTCGTTGCAAAGGGAAGTACAAAACATCTCCTTCAGCTTCGGAGAAAGACGCTGATACCGCGCCATCTGCTCCAGCTCCTCCGGAAATTCGCCAACGCTGTTGCGTATGCCGTCCGCCTGATCAGCAATAAAATATGGACGATATGGGTAGCTGTGCGCCCAAAAGCGGGTCGGATTCTGCTCCATATCAAATCGATCGTTATCCTGTAAGGATCCATCATACGGCATCCGTCCGGTCAGCAGATAAAAAAGCATCGCTGCAATTGAAATCAAAAAGCTGTCGTTATCCCACTGGTAGCTGTCATGCTCCTCGGAAAAGCCGTTCGGATCATAAAGACCTCTGCTTGCCGCTAGTCGCGAAACCGGAGAGATCTTCGCTGCTTGATCTCCATCACGCTGTTTCCATATGGTCAAGTCAGAAAAGCAGATATAGCCATCCCGACGCTGCGGGTCAAAATAGTAGTTCCCTAAGTCAAAATTCAACGTGATATAGTTGTTGTCCCACAACACGCAGAATCGATCGAGCAGCCATGAAACCGCCAAAAGCGTCTGCTGGTCGTCAATCCCCTTCTTACGCTGGGCGATGTCCAATACCGTAGGATACTGCGGATAAGCGTCCGGTGCAAACAGGACCCAGTCATCGCCATGCTCGTTCTCCACATAATCCACCGGCCATACCCACTCCCGCTCCGGAAGCCGGTTTCCAATCGCTATACTGAGCCTTACATATAGGCTTTTTATGTATTGTTCCTTTGTTTTTTGCGTCTTCACCGCATAGAACATGGTTTTCGTCTGGATATGCTGCATCTGGCGGCAGTCCTCCACGTTCAAAAAGCGTTCGCTGCCGTCAAGCATCTGATATAACCCGTATCCGCTGATACGGCTGAAATACAGCTCCTGCGCCACTCCATCACATTCCCTTCGGAAGGCTGCGGCATATTCCAGCCATGCCGCAGCCCTATATTTTTATATCACTTTTTCCATTTGCCAAAAAAGTCCGAAAGCTTTTTCTTTTTCGGCTCCTCCTCGACTGGCTCCTCTTCCTCATAAGAAGATTTGTAGGACGTTTCCTGCCAATTTGGTCTTGGCGCCGGCGCAGCGTTCATCTCGTTCAGATCACGTCCGCTGTAGATCACGTCGCTTTCCATCTGGGATGGCCTTTCCTGCGGCTTTTCCTCCTGCGGCGCGCTCTCCTGCCATGCGGCGGCATAGCTTCTGCTCCATCCGTCGGAATACTCCTCCTGCGGTAACGGTTCCTCAACAGCCGCATCCTGCTCCTCTTCACGGCGGTTCATGCCGCCGTGCTTTTGGAATACGCCTCCCTGCTCCTTCCGTTGACGGCGCTGTTCCTCCCGCTGCGCTTTCAAAAGATCCTTTTCCTGCCGCTTTTTCTCAGCATAAATGCTTTGATACGCCGCTAAAATCGCGGTAGAAAGAGTTTTTTCGCGCTCAGAGAAGGATTCTCTCCCTTCCGTCTGAATACGGGTACAGAATTTCTCAATCCGCTCCTCGCTTAATTCCCCTTCCTCCATAAAACACGGCGCTCCAGTTAGGATCTGATACCAGTCTTCTGTATCCGCCGAGACCGACGTCTGACCCAAAAATGCCAGCAGCGTCGTCTTTTTACGCTTATGCTGATAGCAGGAAAGCCGCACCATCGCGCTGCCGTAAAGCTTGGCTGATTCGCTTTCGTTTGAAATATCGCAAGCATTCTTACAGCTTTCCAACAGGAAATCCCGCTCCTTATCGGTCAGCGGCATATCCTCCTTCGAAAGCAGCGCAAGGTAGACGCGGGCGATCTCGTCCGGATTTAGCTGCTTCTGCTTTTTGCGTATCTCGGCGTAATGCAGCGCCTTTTGGTACGCCGGATGGGTCTTCAGCTGATAAACGATATATTCCGAATGTTTCTCTTTGGAATAGGAGGTCAAATCGTAATGATCCCAGTAATCCTGCTTTGCCCGCCGCTTTAGCTCCTGCGTTGCGCTCTGCGGGAAATTCTGGTCTAAAAAGCCGGTCAATGCCTGATAAATCTCAGTTTTGCTGCCTGCTCCATAAAACGCGGCGTGGAATATCTGATACGCCTGCTCCAGCGCGAACTGCATATTGTCCTCCGCAGAGAACCCAAGCTTCTTACAGTCGCGGCAAACGGCGCTCAACGATTCATAGGTCTTATGCTGCATCTCGACAAACAGCGCGCGGATTGCCAGACCGAGGATCTGCTTTCCTTTCTCGCTTTCATAAAGGAATGAAACCGCTTTTTTATAATCGGCGCGCGATTGTTCGTTATCGCTCTCGTGGCGGCGGATATCGACAAAGTCCGCTACCGCATCGTCAAGCGGCGCGCTTAGCATCCGGATTAAGCGGAAACGCAGCCGAACCGCGATCAGCGACGGATTTTCCGTTTGAGCAAAACGCTGCAAAGCCAGCGCCGTCAGCTCGTCGTTCAACTCCGTCCCGGCGTCCAAAATGCGCGTAAAAAGCTTAGCGATATATTCGTCCATATAAGCGGCGTTCGGCGCCGGCGCGCCAAGCATGGCGTAAAGCAGACTGAGATCATCCGCCGGAAGCGGCGCGTTTTCATCCATCAGCATCAGCACATCTGCAAGATATAAAAGCTTGTAGGAGGTGGTTCCCGGCTTGCCCATTGCGGCCAGACGCTTATCCAGCGCCGCAAAATACTGCTGCGCCGCGTCCGAGCCGTTCATGCTGCCAAAATTGCGCATAAATTGGTTTTTCTTATTCTTTTTCAGCCATTCCGGCGTTAAGATGTTGTTCTCGCCGTTTTGCAGCATAAAATACGCCGCGCCGTTTGGAAGCGGCATACCCGGCTTTATAAAGACAACCGTCTTTGCCTTTGCGCCCGGTACGGCGGCGTCGGCAAACGACAGCTTGACGCGGATAGAATACGGCATCGAAAGATAGATGCAGTAAATCAGCGCTCTGAGCGCCCTGCCCTCGGCGTCGGTCACAACATACAGCGATTTTCCATCGTTGCGCTCAAAGGCGGCATAAACCGCCAAGGTCAAAACCGCAAAATGATTCCATGCAAAGCCAGCCTCCTGCATCGCGGCGGCAAAGCCGTGAATCGGCACGCAGGTCGGCTGCATTTCAAGCTGCACCGCCGCCTTATCTGCGGCAAAGCTTTCGTCCGCGACAAAGCAGAGCGCGGCAGGATCGGCGATCAGCTCGCGTTTCCACTCTGTGGCAAATCCATGCGCGAACATATTCGGTCTGCCGCGTAGGTCAACCAAACCGTACTGGCAGCGGGTAATAAAGGCATACTTACCGTCCGATTCAAACTCCAGCAGCCTTAACGGTTTGCCGTCCGGCGTGGTATAATGCTGGTTGCTCGGCGCGTTGGAGGACTGCATGGCGGCAAACGACTGCTTTTCCTGCGGCGGAAGCTCTGCTGACCCCACTGCGTTCCATCCGCCGGTGCTGGTATAATAACACTGCGAAAACTGCGCTATCTTTTCCATTTCTATGACCATTCCTTTCTGAACTGGTCTGAACGCCTTCTGGCGCAGACACGAACCCATTTTCCATTTTCCGAAAGGAAAATCTTACTGCTTCTCAAACGGTCTGTAAAGCGGCTCATTCGGTGAAATATATCCAAATTGGCAGAACATCCAGAACAGCGGTTCTTCGATGCGCTTTGGGCTGATCGCGCTGACCGGATAGCTGAGCTTTAAGCCGTTGTCATCCTCACGTTCTACGACGTCGCAGCCCAACGCGGAAAAGGCGAAAAAGTTAAAGCATTGATAGCTGCTTTGCAGCAGTCCGCCAAGCTGCGGGACATATTTTGCGACCATGCGCTCTAATTTACGGGAGATCGCGTTATAATCGGTGGCATAGAACACCGGAACCGGCAGCCTTGTCTGCGGATTCACCAAATTTTTTACATCCTCCATCATCAGCTGCTGCACATTCAAATCCTGCTTGCACTGCATTGGCGGCGGCGTCGGCTTTTTGCCCCAGAAGTGCTTTTTCTCCGGTGTCGGCGGCTGATACCAAACCACGTCTTCGTTTGGATTATAGGTGAACATCTGCTGAATCGATGGCTTATCCGCCTTTGGGATACAGACTGCAAGCGGAATCTTACTCTTTTCGGTGCGGCTGCCGGTGATGGTCAGATACAGCGTATCCAAAACCGCAGTGACCTGCTCGATATCACCGTAACCATCGTTATTAACAAACGGAAGCTGCTTCGGATCGAGCAGCAGGATAATGCCGTCGGAATGACGCACAAAGTTACCGAAGCTTGCCATCTTTGCGGCGTCGGTGCAGTTTTCACCCGCGATATCATAAAGCACCATCGTATTGATCTGCTTGGTGCCGTCCGGCTTTGCGCTTGCCAAATCATAAAACAGCGGCTGCACAAAGTTTTCCGGCTGGGTGGAGCCCGGCAGCGGGAAATTCATCTGCACCGGGTTTTCTTTTAGGAATTGTCTTGTGGAATTGCTGGTAACAAAAGCGGTCAGGCCGACCTTTGCAGAGCTCATCACAATATTACGAACAAGCTGCGAGAGATATACCGTTTTTCCTGCGCCCGAAATGCCGATCACCGAGATAAACTTAACCGGATTCTTACCATAGTGGATCGGCAATGGGTTATGGCAGCTTGGGCAGACGCGCATGGTGCTGACCTTGCCATCGTAATCACAGATTGCATCCGCCATACCGTCCCCATCGAAATGCAGGTAGTTATAGCTTCCGTCATCCAGCGTGGAAGAGCGGCGCAAATACGCTTGATGCATTGCGTTATTCGGGTCGACCACCGGACGCAAATACGGCTCGATCTCGTCGATGGAATCCTCCGGCCGACGCTCGGTTTTTACGCCGCCGTAGGAGAGCCAGAAATTCTCATACTGCTCATCCGGATGCAACGTGAAAAACTGATAACGCTTGAATTCCGCCATCAGCTGTTCCTTCTGCTTACCGCTCGGAAAACGGGAGGCGACCTCGTCCCAGTCATCATAGCCCTCCGGCAGCGGCGCCTGCGTCCCCGGCTTATGCACGGTCTTTACACGAAAATGTACCTTGGTATCCTCAAATACCTCAAAACAATAGGGACAAGTGATTCTATATCTGCCCTGTATCGGCATGAAGATCCTTCCTTTCTCTCCTTATATCAGCTCTATTCTAACGCCGCCCGCGCTCTGAAAGACCGGCGGCTGATCCGTTTTAATATAGATTCTCTTTTGCTCGATCATGCGGCTATTGATCGGATACCGCAGATTCGATCCCGGAACCATGTACCAGATATTTCCTTCGCCAACCTCGCTGCAGCCGGCAAAATCCACAGTGAAAAATCCGGTCGAACGCTCCCGCCGGTGCTTAACGATCACCTCCGGCGCAACATGAAGCTGCATGACCGCTGGCACGTTGCAGACATTGTCCATAAACAGCCCGTTGGGATTTACATAAACGCAGAGCGTACTTTGCCCGCTTTGCGGATCCTTGGCAATCACACAGCAGAACATTGCATAGGACGCCGCTTTACTCTGCGCGCCCATCACTTGAAAACCGGTAACAACAGCGCCGTGAATGAAAAGCCCCACGTCGGCATTCTCCCCCACCTTGATAAATTGATTGCACTGGGAAAGCATCGCCTGCGCGTTTGCCTGAAGCATCTGTAAAAAGATCTGCCCGGTGATAACCGAGTAGTCCTGCTGATACGGCAGTCTTAAAATCAAGCAGTACTGATCCCCCATCCTGTCAGATTGCAGCGCGCCGGATAGATTCAGCCGCAGATTCATCAAATAGTGCTGCGGATCAAACGGATAAAAAACGACGTTCATGCCTTATGCGTTTCCTTTCTTTACAGATTGCGTCAAGCCGCTCTACATCTCTTCATTGGAGCCGAATAGATGCGCCGGCTCGATCAAAAAGACCGTCACCGACTCCACCGCGTCGGAATTACCAGTGTTGAAATACTCCACGTTTTGCCCTTGGAACATGCTCTTTAGCTGCTGCGTAAGCAAGCTGCCTTTTTCGTCGAGCGAAAGGTTCATCAGGATCGCGCGGTAAAAAGGCGAAAGCGGATACGGCGTGTTCCAGCAGGCATTGTTGCCGCTTCCATGTCCCAGCAGCTTATTCTGGACAGCGGCGGCGACGGTGGCATAGTCCGCCTTACCGATACGCATCCGCATTTCCTCATCAAACGCGGTGTAAAAGCTTTCGTTTGAGGAAATAAGCTCATCCAGCACGCGCTTTAGGTTCTCCTCGATCTGACTTTCGTCTAGCAGCGCGTTTTGGAAGCACTTGAGATTCTGTTCCTGACCGACTGCGGCAGCATCCAGATACCGCTGGGTAATCACGCCATAGTATTGCTCAACATTCGGGGAAAAATGGATGAAGCCGTAATCCGAAAGCAGCTGCGCCTGCAAATTTTTATAAAACACAACCTGCTTTTTCGCTTGTACAATCAAATTACAGACCGCCTCATAAAACGCCGTCCGCACCATATCCGAACACTGCTTATGCACAATCCATTTCAGCGCAGTCAAAACCGGCGATTGCTGATATGCGGCGGCGGCATGCGTTTCAAAAAACAGCGTATGAACCGCACTCTCGGAAAGCCCCGCCAGCACGCTTATCGGCAGCTCTGCGGAAAGCTGCGCCTGATAGCTCGCCGCCGCTTGGCTGATAAACTCCGCTCCGGCGCTGTCGGCACGATAAGCCTCCAAAAAGCCCTCCATACTGCCCATCGTCAATTTATCAAACTCTGCATAAGACAGATCCGTAAGGCTGACGCCGTCATACGGCTCTCTCCGCGGAAAAAGCTCCAGTTCCTGCGCGGAAGGCAGCGCCCCAAATCGCTGCTTTTCCCACGGCTCTAGGGTCGTAAAGCACCCATCCGGCGAAAGATGCAGCAATTCTGCCAGCTTTGCTTTATCGGTCTGTACCGGCGCATTCATTGCGCACAGCCGTTCGACTATATTCTTTAAAGCGACCCAGCCGATTTCATCCACCGGCTTTTGCAGGCTGGAATGCGCCAACGTAAAAAAGCGCGCGGTTCTAAACGCCTGCATACGAGCCGCGACGCCCTCGTTATGGGTGTTGGTCAAAAGGATCGCATTGGCTGCGGCAAGAGTCGTCTGGTAGCTGTCAAGCGTCGTGCCGTCCCCGCAGCGATTGCTAATCAGGCAGACGCTGGTCAGATGCTTTAACAGATTTTGGTACTGTCCGCGCATCCAAGCGCGTATCTGGTTGGCGTATTGCTGCATCAGCAGCGACTCATCCAGTATCAGCAGCAAAAACAAGCTGGAATTTTTTATTTTGGCGCATTGCTTAAAGTAGCATGCCATGTTAATGCATCCCGCAAAATCGCGGATATCCTTGATATCCGCGCTGTCAAGCACGCAGTAAATATTCATTCCGGAACGGCTGTGAAACTTCGTCTGCGTTGAAAACATCCGCTGAATTTCGGCTAAGAGATTAATCCTCCCGCCGTCGGCGCGTGAAATCCGGCAGCCGCCGTTTTCCAACACCGTTTCATAGCAGCACAGGTCGTTCACCCCGCCGCGCCAGATGCGGCGCAGACACTGGATAAGCTGCTCGTGCCGCTCCTTTGCCGATGGGGTCAAATAAACGACGCAGGCAGGGTAATTCGGGACGCTGGAAACAGCGGCAGGCATCATCGCATACGACTTTTCCCTCATCTGTTCGATAAAATATTGATTCAGCCGGTGGATCATAAGAGGCTCAATCCTGCCTTTCCCAATAAAATAGCTCCTGTTTCACAACAGGGAAACGCCGTCCGGGCAACTATTTTTGGCTGCCCGGGCGCGTCATAAAGCTTATAATCCGTAAAGCGGCGCAGTAGTCTGCAAAGCGGTCATCAGGTCAACAAAGAACTGGATGATCTTATCGTACTCCGCCGGATGCTTTCTGGCGTTGCTCTGCATAAACTGCATATAATTCTGGTTTAGTCCCGTCTTAAACGCTTTCAGCGCGGCGATCATCTGCGGCGCGGCGCTATTTTTGCGCTTGTCACTCTCTTCCTTGATTGCGGAGAGCATTTCAGGCTTTAACTGGGTATAGTTCAGGTACGCCTGATAAAGCGGCATCATGCCGTAAGGCATGGTAGGCAGACTCAGCGGGATTTCTTCCTTCATTCCCATATTGTTGATCGTATAGCTGACCTTCGGACCGGATACGACAAACATTCCCGCAAACAGCGCGTCAAAATAATTCTGCTGCACATTGCCCATCTCGCCAAGCTCGGTCAAGCGAGCCAAAAGCTCGTTTGCTGAAAGCAGCATGGAAACCGCCTGCTTAACCGTCGCGCGGAATACCGGAGAGGAAACAAAGTAGTCGCAGACGATATTCTGTCTGACCTCCGGAACGGCGACGCCAACCGCGTCGCACTGGATCTTATAATTCGTTGGGGTAACGTCCGGCGCGGCAATCAGCTTTTCCAACTGATTCTTCAGCATGCCGCCGTTCATCGCATCCCTGACCGCGTAAAGCTGATCGCCCTTCTCGATCATCGCCTGTAGCTGCTGCAAATAGGCGTCAGACGGTCTATAAAGGAGCATCGTGCTGCTGCCCTGCGTTTCCGGACGGATGAAGCCGCGCTGTACCGCGATCTGAAACAACTGTCTGCCTTCGGCAACATCACTTTTGACCTCATCCGGCATCGCGTTCGAGCAAAGACTCTGCGGAATTACGCTCGGCAGCGTCCTCCAATCCCAAACCGGATTACCTTCCGGCGGCTGCGGCTTGCCTTCATAATAGTGGCGGCCGACCTCCTGCGCCTTCCAATACTCGCTTTCGTAATTGAGCAGCGCGTGGTATGCAAACATCGGCAGACCGCAGAAGCTGCGCATGATATAAATGCGGTCGGAAAGCGCGGTCTGGCGGCTCTGCAAGCCGGCGGTGGAGGCATTATTGACCAAATTGGTCGCCGCGCCCACGATCGCCGGAGCGGTGTTCGGGACCGAAACATAGCCCATTTTACCCGCGCTTGCGGTCGAGAAATAAGCGTTATTGTTCCAGAACAACGGCTCCGCCTTATCCATCAGCGGCTGCATATAGTCATTATAAATATGCTCTGTAAGCTGCGGAACATTCGACGTGCCGTAAATATCCTGCAGATAATTCATGATATTGCGGTTTGCAAAATCGGCAAACGCCTGTTTGACAAAGTACTCGGTGACAACGCGGGAAATTTTTGTTTCATCGCCGTCGCGCCACGCCGCGCTGTTTTGCAGGAGATAGCCCATAAACGACTGGATCATGCCGTCCAAATTCATACCTTCGACATATTTTTCCAGCGTCGGGCGGATCTGATTCATCGTAACCAACGGCATGACATACGGATTGGCGACCGCAGCGACAGGCGCCTGTGCATTCAGGACATCATAGTTGCCCTCAAAGGTTTGGGAAAGGTTTGTAATCACGCGGGCAAAGACCGAATAGAAGGTAGTGCTTGCCGAAACGATCTGCTCTTTTAAAGTCACAAGCATCTTGCCGATCTGCTGGAATACGTCCATCTCGATCTCATGCATATCCAGATTCAGCAGCGCGTTTTCATAAGCGGAAACCGTCTTCTTATTCGGCTTGGATTTCTGCGCATTATTGGTGCTGTGGTACTCGTCCCAAAGCCGCTGCGACTGCATATTTTCATAATTCAACCGCTCGGAGTTATTCTTAATCAGTCCGTCAACAATATTGAGCAGATTCTGCTCCTGCGCCGCGTTTAAGATCTGACTTGCAAAATACGGGCCAAACTGCGGCTGGCAGATGCGGGCGTTGAGCGCCGAGCAGATACGGTTGATATAGGAATCCGCCACGCGCGGATCAGAAAGCGCGCGCACCTTCGTTTCAATGCCGCCCATCATGTTATCGCGTTCTCTCTCGTAATGCTGCTCGATGGCGCGATTACCGTTCTCCTTGACCTCCTGATGCGTCACGCCGCTCGGCGTAAAATCGCCGCCCGCCGCGCTCTTGATCACGCGGTACATGTTCTCATAAACCAGCCCGACCTCGTTTGCAAAATCGTTTAGCTCCTTGCCGCTTGGCTTTCTGCCGTTGAGCACCGCAAAGCGATGGAACAGCGCGCTTGCCAAGAAGGTGTTGATCTCCTTTAACGGCACCTGCGCGTTGGCAGCGCCGATAACGAAATACTGGTTGCAGGCACCATGCGTTTTTTGTACCGTAGCGACCTTCGCCGACACGTTGGACAGATGGGAGGCGATGGTAAAGCCGTTGGACTTCGCTAAAAATTCCATCACATAGTCGGTCACAACATTCATCGCATACTCATAGCCGTTTTGCTGTACCGCGCCGACGGTATTGGTCGCACTGACCAAATGGCAAAGATCAACCGGCGGACGATGCCAAGAAATCTTTGTCCCGTTGCCGTAAAGCTGCTCAAACGCACCGCCGTTTTTTTCAAGCTGCATACAGTAATCCAGCTCTTTGAGCGCAGCATAGCCGTTGCGCGGGATATATGCGCGGGTCGCGGGATCGGTCACGCGGCAGAGGTTAACGTCCGGCAGGAAGAAATAGCCGTAAATCTTATCGTTTCCGGTCGCGCCCGCAAGCGACATCGCTTTCTGCGCCATATAGCAGATGTCCAAGAAGGTTCCCGAACCGGTGCCGCCGGAAAGGCCGGCAAAGATATGTACGCCAACGCTGGTCGCGCCTAACCCCGCCTTTGCGTTGTTGATCTTATTCACAAGCTCACTGATAAAGGAGAAGGAGCGGTCCATGATCAAATAACGCCCGATCTGGCGCTTACCGCCCGCGCCCGCCGCAAGCGCCGGAACGTCAATCTCCTGATTGCGCATCCAGCTTAGCTCCGGCTTTGCTGCCATCACCAGCTCATTACGGATCGCGCTCTCAATATCATTGCTGGAGATTTTGAAAAACTCTGTTTCTGGGATGCAGTCAACCTCCTCCGGCTTGCCAAGATCATTGGTATCCGAGTCGATCGCCCAAAACTTGATATGTTTATACTCCGGCGGGTCAACCTTTAAATCGTCCGGCTGAAGTCTTTCATAAACCGCGCGCTTAATCGAGCGCAGGCAGGAAATACCGGTACCGCCAAGTCCAATGAGAATGTTCGCCGTGCCGGACTGCTCCGCCTGCTGCGCAGTTGAAATGATACCGCCGCCTGCGCTTAGAGATAGTTTCTGGTAGATAGCCATGCTTTTTACTCTCCTTATCTAATTTTGCCCTGCCGCAGACGCACTGCGGCAGAGCATATTTTCATAGAATTAACGTTTTCAGCGTTTCATTCTGCCATTAAAATGGATCCACATTGCGTCCATCGAATTTGCGCTGGAACGGATCTCCACGTCAAATGAAGTCACCTGCTGCTCCTTTACCATCTGTCCGCGGCAGAAGAACGGCTTCTTGCTGACTAGCGTGACATAATTCTTACCGCTTGCCTGTAAATAAGCGGTTCCCTGAATTCCCTCCGGAAGCGCGATGCCAAAGCTTTGCAGCTTGATTCTGCCTCTGCTGCGGCGCACCTCGCTCCATTGGCTATAAACGCCATCGACCATACTCTGTGCATAGCAGGTGCCTGCAAACGGCTTCTTCAGCGCGATCATCAGCAGAACAACGATAACGCCCGCTACGATCAGCGCCGCTGCGCCAAGCCCGATCAGCGTCCAAAGCCCGACATTAACCGTAACGATCCGCACCGTGAAGCTGCAATACGCGCCCATCGAGTCGTATGCGTTAATGGTAAACGAGCCTTTGCTGACGCTGTAGTCCTTCATGGTCAGCTTACCGCTTTCCGTCAGTTCGTAATCCTCCGCCAAAAAAGCGGTTGAAACGACCTTATAGGTCAGCGAGGCGTCCTCCGCATCCTTTGCCATACCGCTTAAATCCAGCTCGCAGATGGAATTCTTGAACGGGATGAGATATACCTTCTGCTCTAACGTATCCCCTCCAGTCAGATACGGCGCCGTATTTCCGATATTCACCATAACCGGCGCCGTCTGCTGCGACAGGCTCTGCCCCTCCACCGAGGTTGACAAATAGTAGGTTCCCATCGTGTCAAAGCTATATTTGACCGAGAAGGAATCATCACCCGGCTGCATTGCAACCTCATCCAACGTATTGCCGTTTGCATCGCTGACAATCAGCTTCGCATCAAAAAGCGCATATTTATCCTTTCCCGTCAGCGCGTCGGCGCCGTCGTAGATAGTCGTTTCAAACTCGCGCTCGGTATTAACCGGAATATCCTCGCTCTGCTGGAGCGAAAACAGCACCTTAAAATCAATGTTATAGACCATGTCTACCTGAATGGTGTCCCCCGGATCTCCCTCCAAAGAGATATGCCATCTTCCGCCATCCGGAGAAACGATTTTGATCAGCGTAAAGCTGTCCGAGGAGGTAATCATATCCTCGAGCGCCGACTGTGCGACCACTGAGCCGTCCGGCTTTTGCAGCGTAATCCCCTTGACCCTGCTGCCGTTAATCACAACGTTCGCCTCCTGTACACCGACCGAAGGAACCTCAAAATCGGTTTCGATCAGACCATCCGCGCCGAACTGTGTCGGCTCAATCAGCGAGGTTGTCTTGCTTCCATAGATAAGGTTTAAGAAGGTAGTGAAAACATTTTTTAAATCCTCAGCGCGGGAAACCTCCTCAAAGACTCCGCCGGTCGCGTCGGAAAGCTGCTTCAGCTCTGAAATATTCGCGCTTCCGTCCTGATTTAGGCAGACCGTATAGATCGGGATATTTTTGCTTCGCGCGTCATCAAGCGCCTGCGCCTTTTGCTCTAAGGAAAGGGCGAGCGCGTCCTCGTCGCTTAAGTCGGTGTTGCCGTCGCTTAACAGCACGATGACCGATTCTAGGTCTTTATCCCCCTTCTGTTCAATCATGTCGACCGCAGTTTTCAGCGCAAGCCCGATATTGGTATCGCCGTATTTATCCACTTGGTAATTCTGGATCGCATCGGTGATCTGTTTTTTATCCGACTTTTCATTGATCGCGGACAGATCCATCTGCACCTGAATTTCCTGATCGAATACGACCGCGCCCAAGCAGTTGCCCTGCTGAGAAAGCAATCCGACAAACTGGTTGATCGCTTCAAAACGCCAATCCTCCGGATCGGTCCACGTCATCGAGCCGCTGCCGTCCACAACCAGCACCACGTTATAATGATTGCTGACCGCCGCATCCGTAGTGTCTGCCGGCGATGCATAGGCCGTCCCGCAGGTAATGCAGGCGATACATAGCAAAAGACTAAATAAAGCCAAGATATGCTTTTTCTGTTTCCCTTTATTTTTCATATTTTCATACCCTCTTTATTTTTCATACTCACTCGTGCGTTTCACAAAAGAGGAAGCGACACGAACCCACTTTTATTTTACATGTTTTCCTACTGTTTGTCAATAAGTATATCAAAAAATAATTGGCGCTCGCCGGCGTTCCAAAGAAATTTCCGCACAAAGCCAGCTTGAACCTCGAATCTTGTTTTTGCGGATATGCGAAGAGCAGGGACAGACAAGCGCCGCAGATAAAGTCAGCCGGCAGAGCGCTTTCCTCTCATTTTCATACAATGCTCTCCATTTCCGGCGGTGAGCCGCATTCCCGCAGAATCCGCTTGCATTCTTTTCCTGTTCCTGCTATAATGAAAGCACGAAACGGTCTATTCCCACATATAGAAAGGAAACAAAAATGGAAGATAGAATTTTACAGCGCTGCGAGGTGCCCAAGGAGGACACTTGGCGCTTGGAAGATCTTTACGCAACGAAAAAGGAGTGGAGCAATGCGCTTCAGCATGCGAAAGCCTATGCTGAAAAACTATCCGCCTTTACCGGAAAGCTGAATACCGCAGAAAACCTGCTCTCCTATTTCCAATTAAGCGACGAGATCGCATTGCAGCTTGAAACGCTTTACAACTACGCTTTCCGCAAAAGCGACGAGGACACCCGTGAATCCGCCGGACAGGAGATGTGTGCGCAGGCAGTTTCGGTCTGGGTCGCCATCCAGACTGCGAACGCCTTCTCGACGCCGGAGCTGATTCGGCTAACCGACGAACAGCTGAATGGCTTTTACAGCGAGCTTCCTGCGCTTGCCGTTTACCGCAGAAAGCTGTCAGATATCCGCCGCCAGAAGGAGCACATTCTCTCCGACGCCGAGGAGCGCATTTTAGCGTTGGCGGGAGAGGTGACGTCCGTACCGGAAAACGCCTATGGAATGTTCAACAATGCCGATATAACCTTCCCAGACGCAATCGACAAGGAGGGAAAACCGCATCCGCTGACGCAGGAGACCTACCTTACGTATATGCAGACAACCGACCGTACGCTGCGCGAATCCGCGTTCCACACGCTTTACGCGGAATACAGCAAAATGAAAAACACCGCCGCTTCGCTGCTCGGCGGGCAGATCAAAGCGCTGGAATTCAACGCCAAGGCAAGAAAATATGAGAACACGCTCGCTGCATCCTTAGACGCGACCAACGTTCCGGTGCCGGTCTACCACAATCTGATCGACGCGGTTCATCGCAACATGGACGCAATGCATCGCTATGTCGTGCTGCGCAAGGAGCTTCTTGCTGTGGATGAGCTTCATATGTACGACCTCTACGCGCCAATCACCCAAGCGCCAAAACGCCGCTACAGCTTCGAGGAGGCAAAGCAGCTTGTGCTTGACGCACTGGCAGTATTGGGTGAGGACTATGTTGCCATCCTCAAAGAAGGCTTTGCAAACCGCTGGATCGACGTATATGAAAACGCCGGCAAATGCACCGGCGCCTACTCGGCGGGCACGCACAAGCATCCATACGTTCTGCTCAACTTCCACCACGATTTAGAGAGCGTATTCACCTTAGCGCATGAAATGGGGCACGCGCTGCACTCATATCTTTCCAACAAGTATCAGCCGGTGTGCGACAGCGACTATGTCATCTTTGTCGCGGAGGTTGCGTCCACCTGCAACGAAGCGCTGCTGATGAACCACCTTTTAAAGATTACAACCGACAAAGCGGAGCGCGCAAATCTAATCAACTATTTCTTAGAGCAGTTCCGCGGCACTTTGTACCGCCAGACAATGTTCGCCGAGTTTGAGCTAAAGGCAAACGAGCTTTCTGCGAACGGCGCGGGCGTCACCGCCGAATCGCTTTCGAACATCTACTACGATCTGAACAAGCTGTATTTCGGCGACGCGATTACCGTAGACGAGGATATCGCCATCGAATGGGCGCGCATCCCACACTTCTACTACAACTACTACGTCTACCAATATGCGACCGGTTACTCCGCCGCCATCGCGCTTTCCAGCCGTATCCTGACCGGCGGCGAAAAAGCGGTTGCAGACTATAAGAATTTCCTCAAGGGCGGCTGCTCAAAGGATCCGATCTCGCTGCTCAAGGGCGCAGGCGTGGATATGTCCACCGCTGCTCCAATCGAAGCTGCAATCGCACAATTTAACGCGCTGATTACCGAGATGGAGGAACTGGCGCACAGCTAAAAAATTCACGGTAAATAAAACCGCACCCCATTTGCCGGACAACAGGATATGCCGGAAAACGGGGCGCGCAATTATGCAAAAAGGCGGAGCAGAAAATCTGCGCCGCCTTTCTTTTTCGGTTTATCAGATTCCCGCCCGCAATCGGAAATCTAAAAATCATTAGAACGTTATGCCGTTGACATAATTCTGGAAGATGTAGATGAACGCAATCGAGGAAGCCGCAACAGCCAGCCAAGTGCATCCGCCCAAAGCAATCGGTTTTATACCCTTCGCAAATACATCTTTAAATTTCATCTTGAAACCTACGCCTGCTAACGCCAGCGTAATGAAGAACTTGCTGCCGGTTGAGAAGAAGTCGGAAGCGTATGGAATAGGATCAAATACGCCGAAGGTGTTCAGTACAGCCATAATCAGGAAGCCGACGATGAACCAAGGGAATACCTTCATAACGTTCTTGCCGACAGACTGGTTCGCGCCGCCCTCGGCAGAGCTGTTTTTCGCCGCTTTCCGGATCTCCAGAACGGTGAAGATGATCGCTAAGACGATCAGCATGGTGGTTCTTACCAGCTTAACAGTCGTACCGCCGTTGAAATCAATGCCGTTCAGCGCAGAATAGGTCGCGTTGGAAGCAACCACGGAGGAGGTGTCGTTGATCGCAGTACCGGACAGGAACGCAAACTGGTTCGGGGTCAGCCCCAGCCAGCCGGCCAAGTACGGATACAGGATGCAGGAGAACACGTCGAACAGGAAGATAGCGGCCATTGCATAGCCGATCTCGTCCTCGCCCGCCTTGACGATTGAGCCTAAGGAAGCAATTGCAGTGCCGCCGCAAATACAGGTGCCGCCGCCTACTAAGGTGCAGGTGTTGTTGGAAACCTTAAGCGCCTTCTTACCGATCAGGTAAGCGACTGCAAAAGAAAGGCAGATGTTGAAGATAACCAGCGGCAGCGCATAGGTGGCTGCTACAATGCCGGTGAAGTTTAAGGTGGCGCCGACCAAGATAACGCCGAAGCTTAGATATTTCTTTGCGGCAAAGGTGGTGCCGGCTTTGAAATCCTTGCTGATGTTCGGCATACAATTGCAGATAATCATCGCAATAATCATTGCGATAACCGGGCTGCCGACATAGTTTTGCAGCTTGCTGAGGATAGTAGCGACCACTGCGATCACTGCGACGATCGCCAAAGCAACGTACTTGGTTTTATTAAACGCCGTCTTTTTAATCTTATCCATGATCACTGCATATCCGAACGCAAGCACGATGCAGATGCCCATGATAATAAATAAAGAAGCCTTCATGGTGTGAAAATCTCTCCTATGTAAAAATAATATTTTGGCAGGTTCATGCTCCTGCAGCGCTTTTTTCCTGTTTCGCGGGGATCAGGGGAAGACCCCCGCGGTTTTTTCGGAATCTATTTTATAGACCGGAGTTGTCCTCCGGCTATGCAGTCGCTGAAAAAATATCAGCAGGTAGCGCCGCCAACCTCGTGCAGCTTCGCGTCTAAGATAGCCTGCTTTCTATCAAGCAGTTCGTTGGCAAGCAGCTGCTCCACCACATTATCAAAGCCAATACGCTCGATGGTCTGCTGAAAACGCTCGCCGGTTTTCCCCTGCTCTCTGAACAGCAGGATCGCCTTTTCGATGACAGCCAGAGCTTCCTCTTTGTTCTTAAAGACATGCGGAATCTTCTGACCGGCAGCGACACGCTTGCCCCAGCGCCCGCCAATGTAGATGGCGTAGCCGTATTCGCCCTCGTCCAGCGCGTGGAACGGGCATTTGCCAATGCAGCGGCCGCAGTTGTTGCAAGCCTCTTCGTCGATCTCTAATACACCGTCGACTACCTTCGCCGCGCCGACCGGACATGCCGCGGCAACTTGGCACTTCTTACAGCCGTTGCACTCGTCCTCTTCAAAGGTCGGGACACGCTGACCGATGATGCCTAGGTCGTTTAAATCCGGCTTTACGCAGTTGTTCGGACATCCGCCAACCGCGATTTTGAATTTGTGCGGCAGCTTGACATCATGATATTTGACATAGAACAGATCGTGGATCTCTTCGGAGATCGCAAAGGAATCCAGTAAACCGTACTGGCAGGTCGTGCCCTTACATGCAACGACAGGTCTTACCTTTGAGCCTGTACCGCCGGTCACTAAGCCCGCCTTGGCGATATACGCCATAAAGTCGTCGATTTTTTCATACGGAACGCCCTGAACCTCAATGGTCAGACGGGTGGTCAGCGTAATATTGCCGTTGCCGTACAGCTCGGCAGCCTCAGCAATACATTTCCACTGCTCGGCGTTCAGCTTGCCATTTACAGTAATGATACGGCCGGAGAAGTTATCGGTACCTTTATTGCTCAAAAAGCCAAGGCCTTTTACTCTCTTCTCGTCAGCAGCGCTTACAGTTAAAGTTGCCATAGAATGATCCTCCATTTATGTAAAATAATAATATTTATGAAAAGTGAGTTCCACTTCCACAAAACAAATTAAGAAATTCCTGTTTGGAAAAGGCTTATTCCTCCTCTAGCAGGCTGGTGTTGAAGGTTAAGCCGCCTTCCAGCACCTTGGTATTGGTATAGCCATAGTATTTTAGGCGATTCTGCACCATGTAGGCACGTTTGCCCTTCGCGCAGATCAGCAGGAGCTTTTCATCCTTGTCGTATCCCTCGATCGGGCCGTCAATTGCAGAAAGATCCACATACGGTGCGTTCGGAACGCTTCCGGCAGTCAGGGAAACGTCAATCTTCTTATAATCCTCCGCAGCGCCCGCTGCAAATTCCGCAGGGGTAAAGGTTTCAAACGCACCGCTCATCTTGTTCATCAGCACGTTTAACGCATGCGCAAACGGATGGATCGCGGTTGAGAACGGCGGGGCGTACGCAAAGTCAAGGTTTGCAAGCTGATCGACCGTCGCGCCTAAGGACAATCCGACAACCGCAATATCAACCACCTTGTCCACAGCGCCCTTGCCTAAAACCTGAACGCCCAGCAGCTTGCGGGTCGTCTTGTCAGCCACCATCTTGATGATGAAGGAGTCTGCGCCCGGCATATAGTGCGCTTTATCGTCTACGACGCACAGCGCGGTGATTACATCTAAGCCCTCGGTCTTTGCGGCAGCTTCGGTAAGACCCGTCCTGCCCACGCAGATACCGGCAAGCTTCGCTACGCCAGTGCCTAAAACGCCGGCATAAGTCTTGTCCTCGCCGGCAATGTTCATCGCCGCAACTCTGCCCGCGATATTTGCAGTAGAACCCATCGGGCTCCAAGTCGGCTTGCCGGTCTGACGGTTCTTTACCATCGCGCAGTCGCCGACCGCGTAAATGTCCGGATCGTTGGTCAATAGATGCTCGTCGGTCAGGATCGTGCCCTTGAACATCTCAATGCCGGAATCCTGTAAAAATGCAGTGTTCGGGCGGATGCCAATCGCCAGCACGCAGGCGTCCGCCTTAATGCCGCGTTTGCCGATCATAACCTTCTCTACCTTGTCCGTTCCTTGAATCTCCACCAGCGGCGTGGAGGTCTTGACATTAATGCCCTCGTTTGCAAGAATATTCTCGCAGTACTGCGCAAGCTCGGCGTCTAAGAAATTCGGCAGGATCGTCGGCGCCATATCGATCACCGATACGCCAACCCCCTGTTCCTTTAAGTTCTCCGCAACCTCAAGACCGATAAAGCCTCCGCCGACAACGACGGCGCGCTTAATCTCGCCCGATTCAATCGCCGCACGCAGATTTACCGCATCATCCGGGGTTCTCATGAAATAAACGCCCTTTAAATTGACGCCGTTTACCGACGGAACAAACGGAGAAGCGCCGGTCGCAATCACAAGCTTGTCATATGGATAAACCGTTTCTTCGCCGGTGGTAAGGTCTTTTGCTCTAACAGTCTTCGCAGCGCGGTCTACTGCGACCGCCTCGGTGGCTGTTTTGACCGCCGCACCGGTTAAGCCGGAGAATTTTTCCGGTGTGTTGACGACAAGCTGATCTCTGGTGCCGATTACGTTGCCGACATAGTACGGCAGACCGCATCCGGCATAGGAAATATCGGTGCCCTTGCTTAAGATCGTGACCTCACAGCCGCGATTTTCACGCTTCAGCTTTGCAGCAACTTTCGTCCCGGCGGCAACACCGCCAATAACGAGTACTTTCATCGATCATCTCTCCTTTGAGTTAAATTCGTTTTGTTTAATTTTAGACAATAAAAAGACACAAAACGTCTATTTTTCTTTTTATTATACCATACTTTCATCGAATCCAGATATCGGCTTTTCTGATATGACATATTGAAAAATATAATGAATCATGCCGAAAAACTGCGCATAAAGTCAAATTCATCATATATTCAGTCACAAATTACCACAAAAAGCCATAAAAACGCAAATAATTGGAAACACTTGATTTTCCCACCAATATGATGTATAATAGATTCCAATAACTC
>CAZPLR010000006.1:16256-74387 GCA_964587555.1 uncultured Oscillospiraceae bacterium | reverse complement strand
GAATGCCGGTCTGAAAGAAAGCGATCATTTTTTTCATAAACGGAATATAAAACTCGCCGATCGCAATGTTGCGATTGGTGGCTTTATTGTTCGACTGCCAATCCGCCTTATCATCCGACGCCGCCATCGAAAAAATAGCGTTCGGGCTTTGCACAAAGGTAGCATACCGCTCGCCGTCATACCGGATCACCGCTGTGATCGAAGAATGAACCGAAAACGCCATAACCTCCTTCGCTCCCCTTCCCATCACCGCTTCGAGCATCTCAAGCTGATGCACCGAATAGTTGACGATATCGCCCGGACCGGTGGTGGCGGCAAAGGCTGCGGGCTTTGTCTGCGCATTGCAGTAGGCGGTTAAATCCGGGCAGTAACGCTGCGCCGAGGTGGAAAATACCGGCGTGCCATGCTCCCTTGCCAGCGCAAACATCCGCTTTGCCGCGTCGATATCCGGCGCAAAGGTCTTATCGCAGAATACCGGCTTGCCGCTGCAAAGTGCTTTCCTTGCAAGCTCCTCATGCGGATAGACGTTATCTGCGCACATCACCATGATGGCGTCGCTTTTTGCAATCAGCGTATCATAATCCGGGCAGAGCGTCACCTCGCCCATACGGGCGCACCACTGCTTTGGCGTTTCCCCAGAAAGGGCATTTTGTGAGAAATACGCATATCTCACCGCCATATCAACGCCAAGCTCCAACGCGGCGGCGCGCAGGAAGGTCGGATAATAATTGGTATGCCAATTATCCCCATATAGGTCAACAATGCCGACACAAAACATCTTATTATCCCTCCGTCCCTACAGCGTTCCTAAAAATCTTGCGGCAGAGGAGGTCCATACCTCCTTGTAGGTCGCGTTGACCGCCTCCGGATAGAACGGCTCATCAGCGTTTCCGTCGGTTTCAATTCCAACCGGAATCTCACCGACCATCTGTCCCGCATGCGCGGCGTATTGCGGCGCAAAGCGGCTTCCCTCGCCGTAAATCAGCGACTGCGCAAACGGGTTCCTGCCGCAGATAAAGTAGAGCTGTTCATCGGCAATTTGCGCAAGCTCTTTATCGTCAAGCGCTTCACTTAACACACGCGCGCTCATGCCCTGCGCCAGATGCACTGCGGTGTTCCCCCGGAAGGAGAACCAGACTGGAAACTGCCGGATATAGCCGTCGCCGCCGACATAAACGCCTTCCTTGACCTGCGCGATAAAGTTCTGCTTTTGGCTTTCATAGTCAGCCATCAAATGCAGCAGCGTAAAGGTTTTCTCATCCTCCGCCTCGCTGACGCGCTGGATACCGGCAGGGATCATGCCATAAGGGGAGGCGTACCCCATCAGCTGCTTGAGATATTCTCCGTAACGCTGCATCGCGGCAAGAACACGCTCCTTTAACGCCCCGTCAAGCGCTTCATACGCGCCGGACAAAGCAAGTGCAAATAGCTGCTCTCTGGACTGGTGATTAAAATGCACCGGCTGATCGTGGCTTTCATCCCGGTAGAAGAAGCCCGAAACAGCAAAGGCATTCCCCGTTTCTTGGCAGGCAAGCAGCTTTTCCGTATATTCCGAAAGCAGCGCCGCAATCTGCGCGTCCTGCCCCTGCTTTAACAGCTCCGCCGCCGCATAAACGAGCGCCGCGTAATGCAGCGACAGGCTCGACGCATAGGAATGCTCAAAGAAGGAAGGACGTTTTTCCATTGCAAGCGGAAGCTCCTTTACGCCAAAGAAGAAGTCTTCCTTCGCTGCCTGCAAAAGCGCTCCCGAAAGGCTGCGGTCACAAGCGCATTCATGCGCCGCCGCATCCGCCTCGATCGCGGATAAAAGCAGATTCTCAAACGCATTGTTATGGCAGCGGGCAAAGACGTCGTCCATATCGCCCAAAAGTCCGCGCGTATAGCGGGTGAGTCCCGCACTGGTCGCACGATAACCGTCGCCGAAGCGCGTTTTTAACAAAAACGCAACGCCCCAGCGCGCCTCCTCAGAAAGCCGGCCGCAAAGCAGTTCTTCCCCTGCTGCCTTTGCCAAATCGGCCGCGCGGTAAAGCGCGCTTGTGATTTCGCCGGTTTGCAGCGTCTGTTGAGAAAGGTCGCCCGCATCATGCCAGCCGCCATTGTAGATCATCGTTTTGCCGTTATGCGCGGCGGTAACGTCGCTGTGGCAAAGCCCGTGCTTACCCGGAATCGGATACCCGCAGCGCTCCCCAAAGATGAAATTGCAAAGCTTTAATATCGCCGGCATAAACGGCTCTTTTGCGATTGGGAACCATGCAGTCGTTTGCTCGCCCGCCGTAATACGGTATTCTCCCGGCGTTTCTTTTGCAGAAAAATCAAGCAGATAGTAGCTTTCACCTCGGAAGGCGACGCATCTTGCCGGATAAACGGTCTTTTCTCCGCCCTTTTCTTCCAATGTAAAGGTATCGCAGGCCTTCATGGTTACAGCGGTCTTACCGCTCCCCAAGCGATAGCCGGACTGCGAAAACGCGATCTCCTCGCCGCAGCTCCAGCCGGCGTTCTGGTATGCGCCCGCCTTTTCCAGCCGGATATTTTTAATCTCCAGCCCAACCTCGCCATCAAGCGCATTATCCGTTCCATTCAGCGGCAGCGTGATCGTCATCTCGACAATCTTGTCGCGCGGCAGCTCGGTCAGCTCCCAGACGCAGTCGTTCCATATCCCGTAGTCCAACGAAATCTGGTGCATCCCAGTACGCAGGAACTCATCCGGCATTACAATCTCGCCGACATTTTTTAGCTGCACATACAGCATTGGCACACGGTTTAGCACACCGATCGGACGCGCTTCAAACCGCAGTCTGGTGTAATCTCTCCAGTCTGTTTGTGCCGGACAAAGCTGTATTCCGGTTTGACCGAAGCTGCAATAATCGCCGTCCGGCTGCTGCTCCGGCGGCCAAGTTTCTCTGGTGATCGGCGCTTTTGCGGTAAATACGCCGTCTTTGCGCACAAGGCTTCCTCTGCCAAGATGAGAGACCTCTCCGGAAAGGGAGAAAACCTTCCTCGGCGGTTCCCCGGCGCGTGTTTTGGCGATATCCCCTTGATTAAACCATTCGGTTGGGATCTGCGTATGCAGAAAACCGGTTTTCAGCAAAACATCTGTGATATTCATCGATATTTCTCCCTCACTCGGTCAGCACAATCTCGCCGCGCGCCGCCCACTCGCAGCTGCGCAGCAGCAGTGTTCTCACCTGCGGCGGGCGCAGCGATAAAAGCGTATTCTCAAGCAGTCCGTGCCCGGTGTAATAGGTCCAAACATGACCAAGCAGAAAGTCGACCGTAATGCCCTTTCCATATACGCCGACGGTCAAAACCGGCTCCTCTTGTCCGGTCCCCGGCGCGCCATGCCGGGAGATACGTTCCTTCGGTGAGTGCGCGGTGGCAAGCACCTCAAGCGGAACATGATGGACATTGCTCAAGCCGCAGTAAAGCTCTTCCTTCGTTTCAAACGCCTCGACCCCGCGCATAATCGGATGCTCCGGCTTGGCAGGCTCGACCTTAAAATAATCGTAATCGCCGTGAGAGGCGTCTTCACGCCAAAGCAGACCGATCATCTTCTCCATATCCGCCCAATCCCGGTATCCCGGATGCACGCCGTGGAAGCAGACGATTCCCTTGCCGTTTGCTACTGCGTCTTCCAAAATTTTTCTTGTTCTTACATCAAATGCGTCCTCGCAGCACATCAATAAAAACACATCTGTCCAAGCGATATTTCTTTCATCGCTCAAAAAATCGATTACGCTTTGCTTCGCACCGCGGAAGATGCCGACGCGCCGGCTTTCAAACGCACCGCTTTTTTTCATCCAGCGCTCGAACACCGCCGATACGCGGTCGACATCATGCCCCATCGGCGCGATCAGCATCGCAACATGGATCTTTTTCATATCATTTCCCCTCTTTTCCCCATTTTCCAAACAAAGGCTCATTCTGCCTTTCTGCTGTCCATAAACTGTTTTGCCTTCATCAAACCGATCTGATACGCGCCGAATACCGGCTCTTTAGCGGTGCGTATGATAACCGCATTCTCGCAGACAGCGTGAATATTATCGGCAATACGGGTGTAAAACGGTTCATACTCGTTGCAGAACACGCCGCCCGCAAGCAGCACCGCAGTCTTTCTCCGCGCAAGCTGATACTTCTGCACCGCCGCAACCGCATAACGGCTCATATTATCCGCCATCCGGCGCAAAATCTCGCCGCTGACCGTATCACCGCAGCGCGCCATCTCAAAAACAAGCGGCGTCAGACCCTTAACCGGACGGGTCAGCGTCTTTCTGGCATATGCCGAAAGCAGCGCGTTCTCGCTGTCAAGCTCAAAATAGGACAAAATATGCCGAGTAAGCGCAGTCGGCTTCCCTAAATACTCCTCTGCGCGCAGCACCGCCGTCACGGCATAGCTCCCGATTGCGGTCGCGCCCATATCCTCCGGCATCGTATGATTACAGTAGACAAACGGATCAGACATATCCCTTGTCACCACCGACGCGCCAAATTCGGTCCCCGCACAAAGCAGGATACGGTTTTCATACTCCAATCCATCGCAGTACACCGCGGCGGCGCAGTCATTATAGACATAAGCCTTGATGTTTAACCGCCGTTCGAGCGCTTGCGTGAACATACCGCGCTCATCGTCCCAGTTGATCCCCGCCGCTCCGCAGACGATAAACGCAATCTCGCCTGCGTCGATTTTACATCTGGCTCTTAGCGTATCGGCGGCCTCGCCTAAGTACTCCATCGACTTTTCAATCCCGCCATAAAACCAGCAGACGCCGCCGGTACGGATTTCATCATAGATCTTACCGCTAAAATCGCACAGCAGCACACGGGTCTTTGTGCCGCCTTGATCCGCCGCCAAAAAATATCGCTTGGAGATAACGCTCCGGTCATCCATGCCCAGCAGATAGTCTGCGGACACATTAAAATACTGTGCGATCGCCGGCAGCAGCCCAATATCTGGGTACGCCGCTCCTGTTTCCCATTTGGAGACCGACTGATAGGAGATATGCAGGTATTGCGCCAGCTCGTTCTGCGTCACCTTTTTCGCCTGCCGCAGTGCGGCAACCCGCTCGCCGATCGGCAATAGCTTTCCGCTCATTCGAAAGCCTCCCTTTTGTATTTTTCTCTTCTATTTTTATCATAACCGAAAGTCCCGCATTTTGCAAACACTTTTTGGGTTCTTTCCTTTGCTGTCTCAACCAGCAAGCGAAAACGGCAGACGAAGTTTTTCGTCTGCCGCAAAAGCAAAGTATTATAAAAGCTGGATGCCGCTTTCCTTACAAGCTGCCTTTGTCTGTTCATCCCAGACCGAAACCTGCACCTCGCCGATGTGTGCCGCACCCAAAAGCAGCATACAAAGCCGCGATTGACCGATGCCGCCTCCCATTGTCAGCGGCAGCTTGCCGTCAAGCAGCATCCGATGGAACAGCAGCGTCCTGCGGTCATCGCAGCCGGAAAGCGTAAGCTGCCTATCGAGCGACTGCGGATCGACGCGGATGCCCATCGAGGAAACCTCAAACGCCTGCTCCAAAACCGAATTCCAGACCAAAATATCGCCGTTTAACGCCCAGTCGTCATAGTCTGGCGCACGTCCGTCATGCGGCTTTCCAGAGCGCAGCTTACCGCCGATCTGCATCAGAAAGGTGGTCGGATGCCCCTTCACAAAGGCATTTTCTCGCTCCTTTGGCGTAAGCGACGGATATAAGTCCTCCAGCTCCTGCGAGGTGATAAAGGTAATTTCCCGGGAAATCGGCGGCAGCGCCGAAAGCTGCGGAAAAATGACCCGGAGAGTAGACTGGGTTTGGCAGATCGATTCAACAATCTTCTGCACCGTCTTTTTTAAGTAATCTAGGTTTCGGGTACCGCTGTCGATCACCTTCTCCCAGTCCCACTGGTCGACATAGATCGAGTGCAGATTGTCCATCTCCTCATCCCGCCGGATCGCATTCATATCGGTGTAAAGCCCATTCCCCGGAAAAAAGCCGTAATTGTAAAGCGCCATGCGCTTCCACTTTGCCAGCGAATGGACGACCTGCGCCGAATCGCCGGTTTCCTTGACGTCAAACGAAACAGGCCGCTCAACGCCGTTTAGGTCATCGTTTAAGCCGGTGTGCGCTTCAACGAACAGCGGCGCGGAAACACGCTGCAAGTGCAGTTGACTGCTCAGCGAATCCTCGAATACCCGTTTAATCAGGCTGATTGCTTTTTGTGTGTTGTACAGGTCCAGCGTTGCGCGATATCCTTTCGGAATGATGGTTTTACTCATGCTTTCTGCCCCTTTCTTTTTGAAAGCTTAAATGATCTCTTCGGCCTATTTAAATTGATATTGGTAAAGCGCGGCGTATATGCCGTTTCTTTGCAAAAGCTGCTCATGCGTACCGCGCTCGGCGATGCCCTCGTCGTTTAAAACAATGATCTCGTCGGCATTTTTAACTGTGGAAAGCCGGTGCGCAACGATAATCGAGGTTCTGCCCTTGGAAAGCTCCTCAAGCGACTGCTGGATCATCATCTCGGTGGCGTTATCCAGCGCGGAGGTCGCCTCATCCAAAATCAGGATCGACGGATTTTTCAAAAACACGCGTGCAATTGAAATACGCTGCTTCTGTCCGCCGGAAAGCTTCACGCCGCGCTCGCCAATATAGGTGTCATAGCCGTCCTTGAGCGTCATGACATAATCATGAATATTTGCCCTTTTCGCCGCCTCGATGATCTCCTCCTCCGAGGCGTCCAGCTTGCCATAAGCGATGTTCTCCCGAAGCGTACCGGTAAACAGAAACACATCCTGCTGTACCAGCCCGATGTTCTTACGCAGCGCCATACGCGACATATCGGTAATGTCAATGCCGTCTATCGTAATACTGCCGCTGTCTACCTCATAAAAGCGTGGGATCAGGTGGCAGATAGTTGTCTTTCCGCCGCCGGAAGGTCCAACCAATGCGATCGTCTTGCCGGGATCAATATGCAGTGACAGATCATTTATCACCATCCGCTTATCGCCTTCCTCCTCTGCCGAATCATAGCCGAAAGAAACGTTATGGAAGGCGATCTCGCCCTTTAAGCTTTCCGGCTCAAGCGCGTCCGGCTTTTCACTTTCCTCATATTCCGCCATCAGCTCCTCGTAGCGCTTAAAACCGGTCATGCCTTCCTGATATTGCTCAAAGAAGCTAATCAGCTTACGCAGCGGGGTCAAAAAGCTGGAAATGTAAAGCAGGTACGCGACAAAATCTCCGATGTTGATCTTGCCGAAATAGAAGAAAAGACCCGCGCCGGCCAAAACAACCAGATACAGTATATCAGCAAACAGCGTCATCGAGGATTGGAATTCACCCATAACCTTATACGCCTTGCTGCGCGCCTTCACAAAGCGCTGATTATAAACCTCAAATTTTTTCTCCTCATTGTCGCGGCAGGTATAGGAGCGCGAAACGCGGATTCCGGAAATGGCGTTTTCCACATTCGCGTTGACCTCTGCGATCTCAATGCGGGTCTGCTTAAACGCCGCATTCATCCGCTTGCGGATCAGCACCGCAAACAGCACGATAAACGGAATGAGTGCAAAAATGATCAACGTGAGCGTCACATTGATGCGGCATAACAACACAAACGAACCGATCAGCATAATCAGCGAAAGAAACAGGTCCTCCGGGCCATGGTGCGCAAGCTCTGAAATCTCCATCAGATCGTTGATGATACGCGACATGATTGTTCCCGTTTTGTTTTCATCAAAATAGGAAAACGGCAGCCGCTGCAAATGATGAAACATCTCGGTGCGAATATCCGCCTGGATCCATACGCCAACCACATGACCGTAATACTGCATGAAATAGTTTAGCCCCGCTTTGATTAAATAAATCCCAAGAAGGACGCCGCACCAGACCAAAATCAGCTTTAGATTCTGGTTTGGCACGTAGTCGTTGATAATGCTCGAGGTAATCTGCGGATAAAAAAGGTCCGCCGCCGCCACGATCAGCGCCGCGCACATATCCAATGTAAAAAACAGCATATGTGGCTTATAAAATTTTGCAAATCTCTTAATGGTCCCCATTGATTCTTACTCTTTCTACTCCCTTGACATGGGATTCTCTCTTTTCCTTCTCTTTACGAATCCGCTTTTAACAGCTCGCCTGCCGCAAGCATTACGCCGATCTTTCCGGTATGATAGGTGATACCGCCCTGCATCCAAACGGAAAACGGTTCTTTGATCGGGCCATCCGCCGAAAGCTCGATAGACGCGCCGTTATGGAACGCGCCCGCAGCCATAATAACCTGATCGTCATAGCCCGGCATATTCCAAGGCTCCGGCGTGACATAAGCGTCCACCGGCGCGCCCATCTGTATCCCGCGGCAGAACGCACACATCTTCTCCTTTGACCCCAGTTCGATTGCCATAATAATATCGGTGCGCGGCTCATCATAGCGCGGCGAGGTCTGATACCCCATCAGCGAAAACAGCGCCGAGGCAAACAGTGAGGTCTTGACTGCCGCCGCCGTCACCGACGGCGCAAAGAAAAATCCCTCGAACATCGCCTCATTCTGCCCCAGCGTGCAGCCGACCTCCTTCCCCATGCCAACGCTGGTCAGGCGATAGGAGCAAAGCTCCACCAGATCGCGCCTTCCAGCAATATAGCCGCCGGTACGGGCAATCGCACCGCCCGGATTTTTAATCAGCGATCCTGCCATCAGGTCAGCGCCGACCTCCGTCGGCTCCTTTTCCTCGACAAACTCGCCGTAGCAGTTGTCAACAAACACCAGAATGTCTGGATTGGCTTCCTTCGCCGCCCTTATCATCCGCTCGATTACCGCAATTGAGAGCGAACGGCGCATAGCGTAGCCGCGTGAACGCTGAATGTATGCAACCTTTGCAAGCGGCGCCTTTTTGCGGATTGCAGTAAGATCCGGCAAGGAATCCGGCAGCAGGTCGATCTGCTCATAATCTATACCGAAGTCCTTGAGCGATCCGTTTGTGATTGTCCCGGTTTTTCCGCTGCGGATGCCGATAACCTCCTCCATTGTATCATACGGCTTTCCCGACAGCGAAAGCAGCGTGTCCCCCGGACGCAGAATACCAAACAGCGCAGTGGAAAGCGCGTGCGTCCCGGAAACAAAATGCAGCCGCACCAGCGCATCCTCCGCACCGAACGCCTGCGCATAAACCGCGTCAAGTACCTCGCGCCCGCGGTCGTCGTAGCCGTAGCCGGTCGATCCGGCAAAATGCGTTTCGCTGACCCGATTGTCCGCAAACGCCTTTAATACCTTCGCTTCGTTGTAGTAAGAAATTTCCTCCATCCGCGCGAAAGCGTCCCTACAGAGCGATTCCGCTTTTTTCGAAAGCGCTTCAATCTCTTTCGGAAAGCTGTACAAAGAAGCAATTGAAGCATCCATTTCATTGTTATCCTTTCTATCCTATCAGTCCTGCGCGCAATAATCGTACCACTTCCCGGCGGGCAGAAACCCGTTTTTCCGATAAAATCGGTTTGTGTCCTCGTTTCTGCTGAATACAAGCAGCCTCCCGACGTCTAAATTGTCCAGCACCGCATTTATCAGCCTGCTCCCATAGCCCATACCGCGCGCTTCGCTTCTGACGCCGAGCTGCGAAAGCAGCGCGTCCGCTCCAGAAAGCAGCACAACGGCCGCACTTTTGTCCGGCATGGCATACAGCTTTGCCGCGCCATGCCGGACATACTGCGACATCTCGGCATACCAGCGCATAAAAACATCCCTTTCCTGCGGTGTCCCCACCTGATAATCAGCCGGGAATACCGAAGAAAGCACACGATATGCAGCGCCGATATGATCCGCACAGCAGGACGTCTCCTCATTACGCCGATGCGCCCGCACCCAAGCAGCCATCACATCGCCCGTCCTTTGGCGCATGTGCGGCAGCCGCAGCATGGTATCAGACAATATACTGCCGACCGGCAGCATACGGACTGTCTCGTTCCAAACAACGCCTAAATCCCTCTCATCCGAAAACAGCAGCGCGCCCTCGTAAAGTGCGGCGCAGGTATGTCCGTCCCGCGAAATATAAAAGCTGCAAAACGGGTATGCTGTTCCGTAAGCGCGATAAAGCGCCGCCATCTTCACCCGCACCGCCGCCGAAGCCGCCCGACAGGGCATCTGTCCGGAAAACAGCGCGTCCAGCAAAGCTGCATCCTTTGTCAGATGCAGCTCCGGCTGCAAGCTCATTCTGCGCCCAGTCTTCCGACCAACGCTTTGACCAGCTCATAAACGGCGATCATATCGCTTTTCTTTGCGACGCTGGACGGAGAATGGATATACCGGGTCGGCACCGAAACCGCCACCGTGCGCACACCGCCGGCAGTGATATGGATCCTGCCGGAGTTATTGCCGCCCGCTATCATTGTTTTGGTCTGGTTTGGAATACCAAGCTCGTCTGCAATTGCCCTAGTCTGCTCGTAAAGCCCCTTGTCATAGATGGTGCCGCGATCCATAAACGAAACAACAGCGCCCTTACCGACCATACAGACCCTTTTATCTCCGGCAACCCCTGCGACGTCCCCGGCAGTCGTGCCCTCAATGCAGACAGCAATATCCGGATTGACCGTATAAGCTGCTGCCGCTGCGCCGCGGCAGCCAATCTCCTCCTGTACTGTGAAGGAGAAATAGGTATCGTAAGGCAGTTCCTCCTGCATCAGCTCCACCATTACCGCGCAGCCGATGCGGTCATCGATCGCCTTCGCCTTAATCATATCGTCGCCAAATTCCACATAGTCGCTGACAAAATACGCCGTATCGCCCGGTGTGACATACTGCTTTACGTCCTCTACATCCTTTGCGCCGATGTCAAAATAAAGCTGCTTTGCCGGGACGACTGTGCCGCGCTCCTCCTTTGACTGCAAATGGATTGGCTTTGTGCCGATCACGCCGACATAACCCTTTTCGCCGACTGCAACCGAGCGCCCTAAAATGACAGTCGGCTGAATGCCGCCGACCGTTTCAAACCGCAGCAGCCCGTCGTCGGTATAACCGGTAATCATAAAGCCGACCTCGTCCATGTGCGCGTCAAGCATCAGTTTTTTCGCACGCGGCTTTAATCCCTTTTTGAACGCGAGAATATTGCCCATCGGGTCGACTGTCACGCTGTCGCAGTGCCCCGAAACCATCTTTAAAATTTCCTCTCTGACGGCGTCCTCGCGTCCGGAGGTACCGTTTAGCATACAGAGCGTTTTCAAAGTATCAAATAACATCCTTTTTAGCCTTCCTTTCCCGTCTTGCGCTTATAAAGCCGCCTGCTTGATATATTCACACAAAAGCCTTCCCACCGCCTCAAGATCGGAAAGCTGAATCGTTTCAATCGGGGTGTGCATATATCGCAGCGGGATCGATATCACGCCGGTTACAACGCCGCCGCGCATATTCGTAAACACGTCCGCGTTGGTGCTGGTGTTCCCGCCTAAAACCTCATACTGGAACGGAATCTCCTTTTCCTTTGCAATCTGCAAAAGCTTGTCTGAAAGGGATTTATTGAGCGACGGGCCGATGCCGATCATTGCGCCCTTGCCCATCAGCCCACAGGATTCCCGCGGCGCATCAGAGGTTAGCGCAAAGCTCACATCCACCGCGATTGCGATATCCGGATTGATGCGGTAAGCAGCCGAATACGCGCCGCCAAAGTTGGTTTCCTCCTGCGCGCTGCACAGTACCGCAAGTCGGCACGGCAAAGCGGCATTCTCCTCCTTCAGCAGTCTGAGCGCCTCTAAAATACAGGCGATGCCGCAGCGGTCATCCAACGACTTCACCGCGATCCGGTCATTTAGCATCGGGCGAAACGCAGAGTTGGTGATAACCCGGTCGCCCGGCGTGATCCATTTTTCTGCTTCCGCCTTGCTCATGCCAACGTCGATATACATCTCGGAAATCTCCGGTATTTTATTGGCGTCATCGCCGGAAACAAGATGCGGCGGTTTTGAACCAAACACGCCAAAGATCGGTTTTTTGCCATAGATTGTGACTTCCTGCGCCGCAAGCAGCCTGCGGTCGATGCCGCCGCAGTTGGAAACGCGCACAAAGCCGTCATCCTCAATGTAGGTGACGATCATGCCGATTTCATCGATGTGCGCGTCGAGCAGCAGCAGCGGCAGATCGGTTCGCTCGCGATTCAAATAGGCAATCACATTGCCCATAAAATCGATTTCAATATCGTCGGTATAAGCGCGCAGCTCTCTCTCCGCTGCGGCAGAACCGCTCATATACTCATATCCGGAAACGCCGGTCGCAGCGCAAAGCCTGCGGCAGACCTCCTCTACATAACGTTCACTCATCTTTCTTCCTCTTTCTATCCATTTTTTTCTTCGCTCAACGCCATCACAAGCTGTTTGAAATGCTGACCACGTTCTTCAAAATTGCGGTACAGGTCAAAGCTTGCGCTTGCCGGTGAAAGCATGACGATATCCCCCGGAACGGCAAGCCTTTTCGCCTGCTCCACCGCCTCCTCCAGCGTTTTTACCCGAACGATCTGAAGCTTCTGCGGGTCATAGCCCGGATATTCGGTCACTGCCTTTTCGATCTTCGGCCCGGTCTTTCCCAGCAGGATCAGCAGCTTCACCCGCTCATTGACATCCTTTCCAAGCGGCTCGTACGGGATATTTTTATCATATCCGCCCGCAATTACTATCAGCTTCTGCGAAAACGCGCGCAGACCCGCGACTACGCGGGTGGGGCTGGTCGCAATCGAGTCGTTGTAATACTTCACGCCGTTTACGGTCCGCACGTATTCGATTCGATGCTCTACGCCATTAAAATTCCGCGCAACCGCGCAGATTGCCTCCTTGGGAACCGCATTCCCTGCCGCCGCGATCGCAGCCAGGTAGTTTTCCACATTGTGGATACCCGGGATGCGGATCTCATCCTTGTGCAGCAGCACCTCCTCCGTGCCATTTTCACAGCGGATCAGATAGCCGTCATCCCGCAAATACGCGCCGGTCTTTACCTTCTGCCGTCTGGAAAAAAGCGAAAGGTCTCCGCGCACAAAGCCTTTCAAACCATAGGTCGTTTCATCGTCGCGGTTTAATACCGCGCGGGAAAACGCATTCTGATGCCAAAGGATATTGCACTTTGCATCGATATACTCCTTCATATCCTTATGCACGTTCAGATGGTTTGGGGAAATATTGGTGATAACCGCCACATCCGGCGAACTGCGCATGGAAAGCAATTGAAAGCTGGAAAGCTCCACGACCGCCGCATCCTGCGCTTTTACCTGTTCGATTCTGGAATACAGCGGTTTTCCGATGTTTCCGCCCAAATGTACCGTTTTTCCGGACGCCTTGAGCATCTCATAGATCAAGGTTGTTGTTGTTGTCTTACCGTCCGAGCCGGTCACAGCATAGATCGGACAAGGACAGTTTTCAAAAAACATCTCGGCTTCCGAGGTCACCACAACGCCGCTCTCGCGCGCATCGATCAAAGCCGGATCATAATAGTACATTCCCGGCGTGCGGAAGATCACATCCGCGTCACGAAGGTTCGCCGGATAATCCGCCCCCAGCAGGTATTTCACATGCAGCCCCTGTAAAAAAGCCTCATTCTCTGTCTTGTATTTTTCGCTTTTATCGCATACGGTCACATCAATGCCCTTTTCGGCTAGCAGCGGCACCAATTCCTTATGACTCACGCCAAGACCGATCACATATACCCTCCTGCCGCGCAGCCGCCAAAACGGATCTTTTTCTATCTGCAAAAACGTCACTCCCTTTATCTTTTATCTGCGCGGACACTCCTATCCGCACACTACATCAAAAATCGGCTAATGCACCTATTCTATTATAATGTCATTTTCCGCTTTTGGCAATCGAAAAGCGGTTCTTTTTTTGATTTATATTACATTTTTTATCATCTGCTTAAAAATGATTGCAACCGTGTCAATATAATGTTAAAATAAAGAAAAGCAAAACGATTGCCGTGTCCGAACAGGAAAAATGCGGCAAAAGGGGAAAGGAAAAACAATGCAAAAGCTCAGCATTTACGACAAAATAGCCGCCATGAAGCCCGAGCCGCCGAGCCATTGGTTCGATCCGCCGGAGCTTTCCTACTGGGGCGAACGCATTTTTGCGCAGATCGCCACCGCGCTGGAACTTTCCAAGGGGGAAAACGGCGCTTACGACACGCTATGTGAGAAAGCGGTCGATCTATTATACGAACGCTTTCTTGCCACCCACGCGCTGCCGGACGATCTCTGCCAAAAAGCGGAGGAGCTGCTTTTACCGCTCTCCGCCAAGGCAAAGGAATATACCGTGCATTGCGTCGCGCATGCACATTTGGACATGGACTGGATGTGGGGCTATCACGAAACCGCCGCGATTGTAACCGGAACATTCCGCACGATGCTCAATTTGATGAAGGAATATCCGGACTTTATCTTTTCGCAGTCGCAGGCGGCAACCTACGATCTGGTCAAGCGATATGACCCAGACATGTTTGAAGAGATCAAGGCGCGGGTCAAGGAGGGACGTTGGGAATTTGCCGGTTCAACATGGGTGGAGCTGGACAAGAACCTGCCGAGCGGCGAAAGCATGGCAAGGCATATCCTTTACACCAAGCGTTTTCTCAACGAAGAATTCTCCCTTCCATACGACGCGATCAACAACGACTTTCATCCGGACAGCTTTGGGCATTCGGGCGCGATCCCGGAGATATTCGCGCAGGGCGGAATCAAATACTTCTACCACTGCCGCGGCTTAGACGGGCCGTTCTTATACCGGTGGCAGTCCGAATCCGGCGCGGAGGTGCTTGCCTGCAACGAACCGCTTTGGTACAACGACAGCATCCGCCCGATTTACCTATCGCTTATCCCGAAATTCTGCCGCGACTACAAGGTCAAGGATTTCATGAAAATATACGGCGTCGGCGATCACGGCGGCGGGCCTACTCGCAAGGACATAGAGCGTATTCTTGATATGCAGCGCTGGCCGGTTGCGCCGACCATCAAATTCAGCACCTATCATGCCTTTTTTGCGGCTGTCGAGCCATATAAAGACGGCTTCCCAGTCGTCAAAGGGGAATTAGGACCTACCTTCACCGGCTGCTACACCTCGGAATCACGCATCAAGACCGCAAACCGCATCATTGAGGATCACCTCACGCTTTCGGAAACGTTAAACGCCCTTTCAACCATCGACGCAGGCGGCAAGCGCTATCCCGGCTATCGCGGCGCGTGGGAAAAGGCGCTATTCAACCATTTCCACGATATCCTGCCCGGCTCCGGCGTGCAGGAAAGCAAGGATCACGCCCGCGGCTGCTTTGAGGAGGCGCTCGCAAGCGCCGACACTGCGGCGGTGATCGCACTGCAAAAATTTGCCGCTGCAATCGATACCTCGCGGTTTGAAACGCCGGACGAGGCGCTATCCTCCCGCGCGGAGGGCGGCGGCGTCGGCTGCATGATCGACGAAGCGCACCGCTACAAATTCCCTGCCGCCGAGCGCGGGCGCGGAAGAACCCGCATTCTCCATTTCTTCAACCCAACGCGCTATGATCGTGAAACGGTAGAGGAGATCAGCATTTGGGACTGGTACGGAAACGCCGTCTGCATGGTTGTGACCGACGAAGCGGGTGAAAATGTGCCGTTTGAACATCTAAGCACCACGCCGGGCGCATGGAATCATCTCTGCACGACGCTGCTGATCCATGTGAAGGTTCCTGCCTATGGCTACGCCAGCTATATCGTCACAGAAAAGCCGCGGGAGAGCTTCCGCTTTGCCTATTTCCCGCCTGACCCGCGCGTGACCTACTATCCGCAACTGGTATTGGAAAATCTATATCTGCGCGCAGAGTTTTCGCCGATGACAATGGAACTTATATCCCTTACCGACAAGGAAACCGGCGAGGTCCTTATCAACACGCCTTCGGCGTACTTTACGCTTGCGGCAGAGAACGGCAGCTATAAGGGCGGTTCTGCGTGGGTGGAAGGGAATTACGCTCATCTGCAAAACCTGAATAAAACCTGCAAGCCTGTCTTGACCGAGGAGGTCAAAACCTCCGGCTTACGGCAAAAGTTCTGCTATGCCATCCGCTTCGAGCGCTCCAAGCTTCAGGTTACCGTCTCCCTCGATGAAACGGCAAGAGCATTGCGCTTTTCGGTCAAGGCGGATTGGGGCGAGATCGCGCAAAAGGGCGAAACGATCCCCGTTCTGCGATTTGCCGCGCCGCTTTCCTATGCGGTCAAGGCTTACCGCAGCGAGATACAGTTCGATACGCTCGACCGCAAGCCAAATTGCCGCCACGACAGCTTCTCCCGCCGCTTTTACACCGCTCTGCCGGAGACCGGAAAGCACGCCGTTACTCTGCTGACCGACACCAAATACGGCTACCGAGGCTATGACGATCAGCTGGAGGTCAACCTGCTGCGCACTACCTCTGGTCCAAACGCCTATCCGGAGGTTGGCGCACGTTATGTGCAGATCGGGCTGGGCGTATCGCGTCCGGAAAACGACGCGCTCTACCGCATGGCGGACGAATTTGTAAACGAATGCCTCTATATCACCAATACCGCACATCCGGGCACTCTGCCGCTGGCCAAGCAGTATGTCCGGGTGAATCCGGGCGTTTCGCTCTCCTGCATCAAGCTGGCGGAGGATGACGACAGCTTGATCCTGCGCGTCTTTGCCGAAGCCGAAAGCACGACGGCGGTTCTCGCCTTCAGCAGTCCGGTGGCGTTTGCCTGCCTGACCGATCTGAACGAACAGCCGGCTGAAGCGGCCGAGGTCGACGGCGGCACTGTTCGATTCCCGATCCATGCGCATGGCGTAAAGACGGTAAAGGTCAAGCTCTCATAAAGAAAGCTCCCGAAAAAACTGCGTTTGGCTTTTCAGTCTCAACGGGAAAAACAAAAGATGTTCTTTACATTTTTCCGCATTTGTACTATAATAAAAGCAGAAAGAGCGGCTCTTTGCCGGAAAAAGAGGGGAAGAGCCGCCCGATTGAATATTTATTTTCATTTGGAGGTACTCTCATGGCAAAAGTACTTGTTGAAACTTCTGCACGTCATCTTCATGTCACCAAAGAGGCGCTTGCCATTTTATTTGGCGAAGGCTTCGAGCTTTCTCATAAGAAGGATCTGTCCCAGCCGGGTCAATTTGCGACCAACGAGCGCGTAACCGTCGTTGGACCAAAGGGCGAGATGGCGGGCGTATCTATCCTAGGGCCGGAGCGCAGCGCAGTTCAGGTAGAGCTATCCTTGACCGATGCGCGGAAAATCGGCATAGCCGCTCCGATCCGCGAGTCTGGCGACATCGCCGGAAGCGGCGCATGCAAGCTAATCGGTCCGAAGGGCGAGCTTGAGATTTCAGAGGGCGTAATCGCCGCAAAACGTCACATCCACTTCACCCCGGCACAAGCCGCTGAGGCGGGCGTTACAAACGGCGAGATTGTTTCGGTCAAGATCGAAACCGCAGAGCGCAGCGCAATCCTAGGCGACGTTGTCGTTCGCGTCAGCGAGAAATACGACGCGGCAATGCATATCGACACCGACGAATCCAACGCCTGCGGCTGTTCCGGCGTTGTTTACGGCGAAATCCTGAAATAATCCGTTTCATTCAGACACTACATGGCAAAATGCCCCAGATCGGCAGGAGATCGATTTCCCCTGCCGATCTGTCATATCAGATTTTTGAAAGGGGAAAATTTATGTTATCCTGCAATCTAACCGGAAAAACTCTGCTCCTGACCGGCGCGACCGGACAGCTTGGGCGTGTAATGGCGGCAACTCTCGCCGACTGCGGCGCAGACCTGATTTTGGTCTACCACAGCAACCGCGCCAAAGCAGAGGAGCTAAAGCAGAAAATCGAAGCAGAGAGCAAGGTCAAGGTCTATCTGCACGCCTGCGACGTTACCGACCACGACGCGGTCATGGCAATGGCGGATGACATTAAGCGGGAGTTTGCCGAGCCGGACATCATTGTCGACTGCGCGGTGATCCAATACGAGTGGACAACGGTCCTAGACCAGCCGATCCAAGATTATGAGAGCCAATTCCGCTCCTGCGTGCTGCACAACGTGAACATGGCGCAAGCGTTCGTCCCGCATATGATCGAAAAAAGGTATGGCAGGGTTATCGGCATCAATACCGAATGCGCCATGCAGAATTTCCCGACTCAATCTGCCTACGTCGCCGGAAAACGCGGTATGGACGGCGTAATGCGCATTTTAGCAAAGGAAGTCGGACAGTATAATATCACGGTCAACCAAGTGGCGCCGGGCTGGACGATCAGTGAACGAGATCGTGTCAACCACACCGAGAAGTCCGAGACTTACGACAGCGCCGTTCCGCTGCGCCGCCGCGGGACAGATCAGGAGATCGCAAACGTCGTCGCGTTTCTTGCCAGCGATCTTTCCAGCTATATCACCGGGGCGTATATTCCGGTTTGCGGCGGAAACGTCATGCCGTGTATTTAACTGTCGTCCCCTCATAAGCCGCATTCCCTCATTTTTCCGTAAATTCTGCACCCATGTGATTGCATAGCTACACGGCGGTTCCACCCTTCCGTATTTCGCTATATATTTCAGCCAATATCGCTCCAATACTTTCAAAAACAATTCCATTTAAAACAGAACGTTGTATTATTATGGAAAACGGAAGACCATTTGCGGCGGCTATATGTTTCCGGCATTAGGAGCAAGACGGTATGGATATACGCTTTTTGATGCGGAGGGACGGTTAGGCGCTGCGAACAAAATACGGCATACCGCTTGACAAAGAGCATGAGCAGCTTTGCGGTGAAAAGTCTTTTGAAGTTTACAAAATGTTCTTTGCCTTTTCCTTGCCATCGTGCTATAATATAAATCAGTAAGATTATATTTTCCCATTTTCGTTTTTATTGACCTCACGTCAAACAGAAGGAGGGTTTTTATATGGCAGAGAATCGAACGCCTTATTCCATGTATAAAGACAGACCGCTCGTCCGTAAGGGCAGCGAAATCTATTACGGCTATGTCAGCGAGGGGCATTTTGTGATGATGCGTATCTTAGAAAAAGAGGACGTCCCCGATGAAACAAAATTTGCCATCACGCTAATCCATCAAAAACCGGACGGCGGAATGCAAATGCTCAATTCCGCGCAGCGTGTCGGCGCTTACAATGCGTTAGAGCTTGCCGATATTTGGCTGACCAATGCGCTGAGCGAGCAGAAAAATGAAAAATAATCAAAAAGAGTGCGGCGGAGTCCTTCGCCGCACTCTTTTTTTTCCTAGCCGTTGGCAGCGCGTCTGCCATCAGGTATACCGCGATGCCGAACGCATTGCTCCAAAGCGTCACCGGCAGCCCTGCCAAACCGCAGCTCGATGCGGCACCAAAAAGGGACTGCTCCTCATCTGAAAAACAGTCCCTTGATTGTATCCTGCCCTCTGCGCTAAGAAAGCTTGATATTTTTCCATCCGCTGCCGTCAGAGTAGACGGTCTGTGACTGGGAAGCGTCAAACGCAAAAACCTGATAGGCGTAGCTGCCGTTTTTGGTCAGCTTTTTATCGGTATAAGAGAGCGTATTCGCACTCTTAATGGTGGCAATCAGCACCGGATCCTCTTTCGTCAAATAGTTATACCGGTATACGCTATATCCGGTCGCCCCTTTGACCTGATTCCAACTGACTGTCACAGCCCGCGTGCCGCTTTGTACCGCCTTTGCCTTTAACGTTGAAAAATCAATCGTCAGCTGATTGGTAAGAATAATACCGCCCTGCAAGGTTGCTTTCACGGTGGATAAACCGACCTTATTCGCAGTAATCGTACCTTTGCCGTTCACCGAAAGCCTAGAATTGCTCACACTCCAGCTTATCTTCAGCGAATCGGTCAGATCCACACCGTCGACTGTGATCGACATCTTCGCCTTACTGCCCGGATACAGTGACTGCTTACTGGCAGAAAAACAAATGCTTTTTAAGCTGGACACGACGTAAACATCGATAATTATAATGCTGATGTTCCCTTTGGCATCCCACTCCATCGTACCAATAATCACCGCGTGACCGGCCTTTTTCGCGGTGATACACCCGGTCGTGCCAACCTGCGCGATCTCCGGAGAAACGCTCAACCAGTTCACCTTCCGGTTGATGCTGACCCCACTTTCATCGGTCACAATCGGAGAGTACGCCATATTCTTTTTCAGCAGGATCGTGCTGGTATCGCAGCTAATCTCCTGCTCCTTTTCCGCCTGCTGCTCCTGCGTCAGAAAACAGAGCATTCCAAGCTCTTCCTCTTCAGACGGCGATATACTGCCTAAAAACAGCAGATACGGCACGTTTTGCAGCTCAGTCGAAAAGGTCATACCGGTGCCAAACAGGTCGCCTTCCTGCCATTTTTCAAGTCCTGCAACGCTTCCGTTTCGATCCGCCTCTACAAAGGAAACCTGCAATCTGCCCTGTGCGTCGGTTCCCTGTACATGCAGCACCCGAAACGCGCTTTCCTCCAGCAGTCCATCCTCCGCACAAAAACCATCTGCGGTCAGATACTCGATCACATAATATTCGCCGCCGTAATCCGCTTTTCCGTCCGGGAAAAATACGGCGCAATCGCCCTCTGCGCTGCTTTTCAGCGAAACGCTGATGGTATGGCTGATGCTCGAGCCTAAAATAACCTGCGGAGTCAGCCATCCAAGTAAAATTTTAGAAAGCGCGTTATGATCGCCGGTATTATCGTCCATCATATCGTGTCCGCCGATTCCATAGGAAACGGTGCTGTTTTCATCCGTTTGATAGTAATCCCACAGTCCCAGCGCATGCCCCGTTTCATGGATCGCAACCATAGTATCGTTCTCCGCAAGCTTGACATAGCTGCCGAGCGTTTTGCCGTCTACGGTATAAGAAGCGTCGCCCAAATAACCAGTATAACTCCACCAATCGCTGTTATAACCGGTATCCCCTCCGGCAAACAGCAGATAAACGCAATCGATCACGCCGTCCTTATCGCCGTCAAATGCAGAAAAATCCACGCCGCGCTTTTGGTAATAGGCGATTGTCTCTTGATAGAGCTTTTCATCGCCCCCCTCGCCCGTATAGGCGCTGCGGTTCTGCTTTGCAGTGTACCAGCCGTATGCCGTGCCTTGAATGGTCAGCGCACCGAACGAGGAACGCTGATAGTACCCAGTGATCCCAGTTTCATCGGCCGAAAAATACGCTTCCTGCACCGCCTGTGCAGTCAAAGCTTTGTCCTTATTCCGATAATCCGGAAAGTCCACCAGAAAGAAAACCGTTTTTGCCGTGCCGGTCTGCGGCATCGAGCAGTTTTTGTTCGTATAAATATATGCGTGCGCCGTACTCACTGAAGCGGCAAGCGTTTCTGGCGCAAGCGCCACGCCCCCAAAAACGAGCAAAACCGCCATACAAACTGCGGTCAGCCGGTTCAGAATCCGACCGTTTTTTCCATAGCCTTTCATACACGCACACACCCCTTTCCTTCCAAATAAACCGCTTGGTATCATTTATATATTCGAATGACAGCAGCTATTTTTTAGTGAACAGAGGAAAAAAACGCTTTTTCGCCAAATCATGCGATTTTGTATAGATTACCTATGTGTCTGCTGGCAAAAGAAAAGTTCCATCCACGCGCCGCAGATGGAACTTTCTATTCAAATCGCTTGGCTGTCCTGTATCTCATTCATCGCCTGAAGCTGCATTATAGAGTCCGGCTTCATATGATTTTCATACTCGTCAAGCGGGATTTCCTTCCACGGATTTTTCATCTCATTCGCCCTCTTAAAAACTCATGGAAGGGATGCTTTCCACGATTTACTGCTGCGGGAACTCATCCGCCAGCGAAAGGGTGATCTGATATTTACTGTCAATCGACTCCTTGATCGGCGCCTGCTTCTTGTAGAGATTGACCTGCGCGGCAGCCTTACTCACCGCCTGCAAAGTGCCGGCGCCCGCCACACAGCCGCCCGGGCAGCCCATGCCCTCCAGCAAATAACCGTCGTATTTTCCAGTTTTGGCCTGCTGCAGCATCTTGCGGCACTCTCTTAGCCCCTGCGCGGACATCGTTTTCACTTCGCGATCCGGCGCGAGGCTCTTTGCTGCCTCAACCACCGCGGCAGCTACGCCGCCGCCTACCGCAAAACCGCGTCCGGCACCAGTTCCCTTATTCAATGGTTCGCCCTTTGGAAGCTTTGCAAAATCGACCTCCTTCGCCTCAAACATCCCCATGACCTCCTCAAAGGTCAGAACAAAGTCGACATTGCTGCGGATGCTTCTTCTGCTTGCCTCTAACTTTTTCGCCGCGCACGGTCCAATAAAACAGATCATCGCATCTGGATTTTCCTGCTTGACCATGCGCGCGGTCAGTACCATCGGCGTCATCGCCATCGAGATATAATCCTTAAATTCCGGGAACAGCTTTTTCGCCATCATCGACCAAGAAGGGCAGCAGGATGTCGCCATAAACGGCTGATGCTCCGGCACCTCTCGCAAAAAGTCCTTCGCCTCCTCGACCGTACACAGATCCGCGCCGACTGCAACCTCCTCTACTCCTGCAAAGCCGAGCGCCTCAAACGCCGGTCGGATCTTCTCCGGCGTAAGCTTCGGACCAAACTGCCCGACAAACGCCGGCGCGATGACCGCAATCACCTTTTTTCCCTCACGCATTGCATTGATCAACTGGAAGATTTGGCTTTTATCCGCAATCGCACCGAACGGACAATTCACCAGACACATTCCGCAGGAAACACATTTATCATAATTGATTTTCGCGCGCCCAAGCTCGTCCGACTCGATCGCATCCATGCCGCACGCCTTTGCGCACGGACGCTGCTGGCGGATGATCGCTTTATACGGGCAGACATCGACGCAGCGCCCGCACTTGATACACAGCTCCTCGTTGATGACCGATTTTCCATGGCGGATCGTGATCGCCTTTTTTGGGCAAACCTCTTGGCATGGGTGTGCCAAGCATCCTTGGCAAGCCTCGGTCACTAAAATCTGGTTGTCCGGACAAGCGTTGCAGGCAAATTTAATGACATTGACCAGAGGCGGTTCATAATATTTCTCAGCAATTGCACTTTTCTCAATTCCCTCGGACAGCGGCGCGTGCTGATCCATTCTGCGCAGCGGCAGCCCCATCGTCAGGCGCAGCCGCTCCCCAATAATCGCCCGCTCTAAGAATATGCTGTCGCGATAGCTTGCGTCCTCACCCGGCAGCATTTGATAAGGAAGCTGCTCGATCTTTTGATAATCGTGATCCTCACTGTACGCAAATCGTGCAATCTCAGTAAATACTCTGCGGCGTATCTCGTCAATCGATGTATAAATCCCTCGCATCTTTCTCTCCTTTGCCCTTCATTATCCTCCGGCGGGTTTCCGCCCGATTGTTTGTTCGTTAATATTATAACATATCCATAGGAATAATACAAGACGCAAACGCTGAAAAATCCGATTTATTCTGATGCTTTCTTCGGATGCTGCCTTCCGGTCACGTCGATGGTATAATCTTTGGTATAAATCATATCTCTTACCAGCGCAAAGCGATAGCCATTTGCCTTTAAACGGCATATAACCGTATCGACTGCCTGCGCGGTTGTTTCCAGATCGTTATGAAACAGCAGGATACTGCCGTTTTGCACCTTAGAAAGCGCGTTTTGCACCGACGCCTCCACGCCGATACGTTTCCAATCCATACTGTCGGCATCCCACTGCACCGCAAGCAGCCCGATTTCATCCTCGACCGTTTTTATCACGTCGGTATTATATTCGCCATACGGCACACGGTAAAGCTTTGGTTCTATTCCGGTCAGCGCAGCGATCTTTCTCGTGCAGGCGTTGGTATCATCGACCAATTGTTTTTTGGTGATCTGTACCGGATGCGGATGAGCGTCGGAGTGATTTTCAATCGCGTGGCCCGCTGCGGAAAGCCTTTTAACGTCCTCACCGCAGCGGTCGCACCAATCTCCGGTGACAAAAAAGGTCGCCTTGACATCATTCTTACCAAGTACCTCGATCAGCGCGTCGGTGTCCGAATTGCCCCATGCTGCGTCAAAGGTAAGTGCGACGACCTTATCTCCGGTTTCTACCGAATAGACGGGGAGCCGTTTGACCTCGCTCGAGGCGTACTGCGCCTGCGTAAGCTGAAGCAGCGCGCCGATCCCCGCGCAGAGCACCGCCAACGCCGCCAAAATAACAGGAATCTGTTTTGCCCTTTGAATATAAAACCGCCGCATATACACTCCCTCCCATCTGTCACAATATATGGCAAAATGAAAGCGGTTATGCGGCAAAAAGCTGCAAAAAATGCAAAAGACTGCCGCTCATGACAAGCGGCAGCCGAAATATTTTGTTTGTGCAATTAGATCAGTTCGATGATAGCCATCTCAGCCGCGTCGCCACGACGCGGGCCGATTTTCACAATACGGGTATAACCGCCGTTCTGCTCTTTATATTTCGGGGAGATTTCATCAAACAGTTTCTTAACAACAGATTCTTTGGTGATATACGCAAGCGCCTGGCGTTTCGAGTGAAGATCATTGGTTTTACCCAGTGTGATCATCTTCTCCGCCATCGCGCGAACTTCCTTAGCTCTGGTAACAGTGGTTTCAATTCTGCCTTTTTCCAGCAAGAAAGTAACCATAGCTCTAAGCATTGCCTGTCTGTGATCAGAAGTCCTGCCAAGTTTTCTGCTTCCTGCCATTGTAGTTCACTCCTTATTCTTAGTTTGTGGTTGTATGCTGCGCCGCAGCGGCGTAATAATTAGCTTTCATCTTCGATCACTAAAGTTACGCCCAGTGCGTCCAGCTTCGCAATTACTTCTTCCAGGGATTTTTTGCCGAGGTTTCTGACCTTCATCATATCGCTCTCGGATTTATTGATCAGGTCGCCTACCGTATTGATAGCCGCACGTTTTAAGCAGTTGAAGGCACGCACGGATAAGTCAAGCTCCTCAATAGTCATCTCTAGGATCTTTTCTTTCCCTTTATCGTCCTTGCCTACCATAATTTCCGTATTGACTGCGTCTTCCGATAAATCGATAAACAGGTTGAGATGCTCATTCAGAATCTTGGCGGCGAGAGAAATGGATTCCTTGGCGGAAATCGTCTTGTCAGTCCAAACCTCTAAAATGAGTTTATCGTAGTCGGTTCTATGCCCGACACGCGTATTCTCTACGGTATAATTGACCTTCTGTACCGGCGTATAAATGCTGTCGACCGGTATTGTGCCTACAATATCTTTTTCCTTACTCTGGATATCCTGCTTATTGCGCTCTGCAGGAACGTAGCCGCGTCCCTTATCCAGCACAATCTCCATATACAGTTTAGCACCTTCTGCAAGCGTTGCAATAGGCATCTCCGGATTGAGGATCTCAACCTCAGAGTCTGTCTGAATATTTCCGGCAGTGACCTTACATTCGCCTTCCGCTTCAATGCAGACGCGCTTCGGTCCCTCTCCCAGGATCTTCGCAGTCAATCCTTTCATGTTCAGAACAATTTCAGTGACATCTTCTTTTACACCCGGAATCGTTGTAAATTCGTGCTGCACGCCGTCAATTTTAATGGAGGTGACAGCAACGCCCGGAAGAGAGGAGAGCAGCACACGTCTTAATGCGTTGCCAAGCGTGATACCGTAGCCGCGTTCAAGAGGTTCAACAACAAATCTCCCGTAAGAACCGTCTGCAGTAACTTCCTCCGCTTCGATCCTCGGCTGTTCAATTCCAATCATCTATAACCCTCCTGTTCTGAGATAGATACAGTTGCCTTTTCGCTGCCGCATAAAGCGGCAGGATGCCATATAATCCATTCGCAGCAGTCTTGCGACCTTTGTGCTGATCGATCACTTGGAGTAGAGCTCAACGATCATGTGCTCCTCAACGTCGTAGTCGATGTCGTCACGCATCGGCATTGCAACGATAGTGCCTTCAAAAGCGTCATTCGCTTTCTCCATCCACTTCGGAGTCGCTTTTTTGCCGTTCTCCTCGATCAGCGCTTTAAATTTTTCGCTGCTGCGGGATTTCTCGCAGATCGCAACCACATCGCCCGGTTTTACCTGATAGGATGGGATATCAACGCGCTTACCGTTTACAGTGAAATGTCCGTGGTTTACAAGCTGCCGAGATTCTCTGCGGGTAGACGCAAAACCTAAACGGAATACAACGTTATCTAAACGACGCTCCAGCTCAATAAGCAGGTTCTCACCGGTAATGCCATCCTTGCGCGCGGCTTTCTCGTAGTACGCATGGAACTGTTTCTCTAATACGCCGTAGATAAATTTTACCTTCTGCTTCTCATTTAGCTGCATACCGTACTCAGACTGTTTGCGGCGCATCGGCTTCGGATTTCTTTTGGTTTCCTTAGAGTAGCCTAAAACCGCTGGAGAAATCCCCAAGGCTTTGCATCTCTTCAGAATAGGCTGTGTATTCTTTGCCATATTTCTACACCTCCGATTATACTCTTCTTCTCTTAGGCGGACGGCAGCCGTTGTGCGGAATCGGGGTTACGTCCTTAATTAAAGTAACCTCCAGACCGACGCCCTGTAAAGCTCTGATCGCGGCTTCACGACCGGCACCCGGTCCTTTTACATACACTTCAACCGTCTTTAAGCCGTACTCCATTGCCGCTTTCGCTGCTTTTTCTGCCGCAGACTGCGCTGCGAACGGAGTGGACTTCTTCGAACCTCTAAAGCCCATCTCACCGGCACTGGCCCAAGACAATGTATTGCCCTGCGTATCGGTTACGGTAACGATGGTATTATTAAAGGTGGACTGAATGTGAACGCTGCCGCGCTCAACATTTTTACGTTCACGACGTTTACGAACAACTTTTTTCGTGTCCTTTTTTGGTGCCATGTTTCTGCCCCCTTATTATTTCTTCTTATTAGCGATGGTCTTCTTCGGGCCTTTGCGGGTACGAGCGTTTGTTTTCGTTCTCTGACCTCTTACCGGCAGACCTTTGCGGTGACGCACACCGCGATAGCAGCCAATTTCAACCAAGCGCTTGATATTTAAGGATACGCTTCTGCGTAAGTCGCCTTCTACCTCAAGATGCTTGTCGATATAGTCACGCAGTTTGGATACTTCGTTTTCCGTTAAATCTTTTACTCTGGTATCCGGATTGATCTTTGTTTCTGCCAGGATTCCCTGAGCAGTTTTACGACCGATGCCGAAGATATAGGTCAAACCGACCTCTACTCTTTTTTCTCTCGGCAGGTCAACACCAGCTATACGAGCCATGCAAGCTGCACCTCCAATACAGTTTTTCGCTGTTTCTTTTCACTTATCAGGTTTTAGCCCTGACGCTGTTTGTGTTTCGGGTTCGTGCAAATAACCATGATGCGGCCTTTGCGCTTAATAACCTTACATTTCTCACAAATCGGCTTTACGGAAGGTCTTACTTTCATTTGAAACTACCTCCTTGTTCCGGTAAGGAAATTCCTTTTTCAAGCCTCTCCTTACCCTTCGTGGCTTATGATTTTTATTTCGAGCGCCATGTGATGCGCCCCTTGGTGAGGTCATAGGTCGACATTTCAACCGTTACCTTATCCCCCGGCAGGATACGAATGTAATTCATCCGCAGCTTTCCGGAAATATGCGCGTTGATGATGTGGCCGTTTGCAAGCTGTACCTTAAACATTGCGTTCGGCAGCGCATCTACGACCGTTCCCTCGATCTCAATAATATCTTCTTTTGACAAATCAGATTACCCCCTTACCCGGAATTACCATCGCGGCTTATCTTTGTCCGCGTCTTACGCCTTAAAAACCATTTGGCTTCAGGCTGAAAATTTTTGTATCCTTACGGCTGCGTTAAGATCCTCGCTCCGTCGTTTGTGATCACAACGGTATGCTCAAAATGAGCGGAAGCCTTGCCCGATGCAGTCACCACCGTCCAGCCGTTTGCAAGCTGACGGCATCCCGCGCCGGATAAATTGATCATCGGCTCGATTGCGATCGTCATGCCCGGCGCAAGCCTTGGCCCTCTGCCCGGTTTCCCGAAGTTTGGCACCTCCGGATCCTCGTGCAGCTCCCGCCCCACGCCATGACCGACATACTCTCTGACCACGCCATAGCCAAACGACTCGACATACGATTGAATTGCAAAGGAAATGTCACCGATTCGATTGCCCGGTTTTGCAGCCGCGATCCCCCGCATTAAGCTTTCTTTCGTGCGCTCAAGCAACAGTCTGACCTCTTCCTCGACCTCGCCCACCATATAGGTGTAGGCGTTGTCGCCGTTAAAGCCGTCGTAGAAAGCGCCTGTGTCGACGCTCACAATATCGCCTTTTTTCAAAATTCTCTTTTTGGATGGTATCCCGTGGATAATCTCCTCGTTTATCGAGATACAGGCGCTGGCCGGAAAGCCATACAGCCCTAAAAAGTTCGGCTTTGCACCCATCCCTACGATAAACCTGCGGATTTCCTCATCGATCTCATAGGTGGAAATGCCCTCCTGCATAAACTTCCCGGCATAAGCCAAGGCCTGTGCCGAAATCTTGCAGGCGGCCTCCATCTGCTTGATCTCACCCGCGCTTTTCAGGTTGATCATTGAAATGCCTCCAAGGCCTTCAATACCAGCGCGGTCGTATCCTCAACCGCTTCCTGACCGTAAACAACAGAAACCTTGCCCTGCGCGGCATAATATTCCTTTAACGGCTCAGTCTGCGTGTGATAAACTCTCAAACGCTCCAGCACGGTGTCAGGATGATCGTCCTTGCGCTGGATCAGCGCGCTGCCGCAGCTATCGCATACGCCGTCCTCTTTCGACGGCTTATATTGCAGATGATAGGAAGCGCCGCAGTTACCACAGACACGTCTGCCGGAAAGCCGCGCGACGATCTTCTCGTCTGGCACCTCAATATCTACAACCGTGTCAATCTTAACGCCCATTTTATCAAGCGCCTCAGCCTGCGGCACTGTGCGAGGGAATCCATCTAAAATGAATCCCTTCCCGCAGTCCGGCTGAGCCAGACGCTCTTTTACTAAGGCGATCACCAGCTCATCAGGGACCAGCGCGCCGGCGTCCAGATATGATTTTGTTTTTTCGCCAAGCTCTGTGCCGTTTTTCACCGCTTCTCTGATGATATTCCCGGTCGAAATCGCCGGAATCTCATAGGTCTTGCAGATGACCTCGGCCTGAGTGCCTTTACCAGCACCCGGAGCACCTAATAAAATTAAGTTCATTTGACACTCTCCTTACTCTAAGAAGCCCTTATAATGACGCATCGTCAGTTCAGACTCTAGCTGACGCATGGTATCCAGCGCAACGCCAACCACGATGATAATCGAAGTACCGCCGAGCGACAGGCTGATGTTGGTAATCACAGAATAAATCGAAGGAACCAGTGCGATTACCGCTAAGAATAACGCGCCGACAAAGGTGATTTTGGAAAGGATTTTCTGAATGAATATCGCAGTGGAGCGTCCCGGACGAATGCCGGCAATCGCACCGTTGTTCTGCTTTAGATTGTTCGCCATCTCGATCGGATTGTACTCAATCGCGCAGTAGAAGTAGCTGAAGCCGACAATCAGCAGGAAATAGCAGACGCAATAAATCCAGCCGGTTGTTGAGAATGCTCTCACCACATAGTACCAGAAGGAACCGACCTCTGGCTCGGCGAACGCTGCAATCGTACTCGGGATCGCCATGATCGACATCGCGAAGATGATTGGGATAACACCGCCGATTGCAATCTTGATCGGGATATAAGAGCTTTGTCCACCGTACATTTTACGGCCGACCACACGTTTTGCATACTGGATCGGGATCCTGCGTTCTGAGTTATTCATGATAACAATCAAAACCACAATCGCGAGCAGAAGCACAACGCCCAGCGGTACCGTAAAGTAATTTGCACCGCCGGCTTGGAAGTTCTCGAAAAGAACCTCCACCGTATTCGGCAGGTTTGCGATAATGCCGGCGAACAGGATGATGGACGTACCGTTTCCGAATCCCTTGTCAGAGATACGGTCGGAAAGCCATACCGTTAACGCCGCGCCTGCGACCAGCGTTAAAATGATGACCGCTGCTGCAAAGTATTTTGCAAAACCACTGGTATAACCACTCGCCAATACGCCGTAGTTATTCAGCATGATATAATAAGCGAACGCTTGAATAAACGCCATGCCGACAAAGGTGTAACGGGTGATCTTATTCAGCTTCTTTCTGCCGACTGCGCCTTCCTTTGCCAGTCTTTCCAGCGGCGGGATTGCGACCGTCAGCAGCTGAATGATGATCGAAGCGGTAATATACGGGGAGATAGACATGGCAAATACCGTCGCATTTGCGAAAGATCCGCCAGAGAATGCGTTTAGGATACCAAAGAAGCTGTCGGAATTTTCCGAAACAACATCTTGTAGCCCACCGTAGCTGACAAATGGCGCCAAAAACGCCGAGCCAACACGGAAAATTAAAATGATGATAAAGGTGTATATCAGTTTTTTGCGCAGATCTGGATTTGAGAATGCGTTTTTAATTACCTGAAACACTTAGATCACCTCGGTCTTTCCACCAGCCTGCTCGATTTTTTCTTTCGCGGATTTGGAGAAAGCCGCTGCTTTTACCGTGATCGCATTAGTAAGCTCACCGTTACCGAGAACTTTCATGCCATCTAACGTTTTCTTGATGATACCCTTATCGACTAAAGCCTGTGCGTCTACTACCGCGCCTGCTTCAAATGCCGCTAAGTCGGAAATGTTAACGATTGCGTATTTGGTCGCGAAGATGTTGTTGAAACCTCTCTTCGGAATACGTCTTTGTAAAGGCATCTGACCGCCTTCAAAACCTGGTCTGACACCGCCGCCGGAACGCGCGTTCTGACCTTTATGCCCCTTACCGGCAGTTTTGCCATTGCCGGAACCGTGACCGCGACCAACACGCTTTACCTCTTTGGTGGCGCCGACAGCACCAGACAGTTCGTGCAGCTTCATGCTGACACCTCCTTGATCTTGTTAGCCTAAAAAATGGATTGCTTACTTTACAATCTCAACCAAGTGGGATACTTTGTTGATTTTGCCTCTGGTTGCTTCGTTGTCAGGCTGAACCGATACAGAACCGGTTTTATTTAAGCCCAAAGACTTCACGACTGCAATCTGATCTTTCCGTTTTCCGGCAAGACCTTTTACCAATTTGATGGTGATGGTTTCCATTTCAGCCTGCCTCCTTAACCTAAGATCTCTTTTACCGTTTTGCCTCTGATTGCGGCAACCTGCTGCGCGGAACGCAGGCTAGCTAAACCCGCTACCGTCGCTCTCACTACGTTGCACGGATTGTTGGAACGCAGCGCTTTGGTTCTGATATCCTTAATGCCCGCTACTTCCAGTACGGCACGAACCGGACCGCCGGCGATGATACCGGTACCTTGCGGAGCCGGCTTTAACAGCACGCGGCCTGCGCCGAACGCGCCGATCACCTCGTGCGGGATCGTGGTGCCCTTTAATGCAATCTTAATCAGGTTTTTCTTGGCATCCTCGATGCCTTTGCGGATCGCGTCCGGAACCTCGCCGGACTTGCCGATACCAAAGCCAATGGTCCCGTTGCCGTCGCCAACGACTACCAAAGCCGCAAATTTGAAGATACGACCGCCTTTTACCGTCTTGGAAACGCGGTTAATTGCAACTACTTTTTCCTGGAAATTATCCTGGAATTCCATAGATGAAACGTCTATCCTGGCCAAATCAATACCTCCTTATCAGAACTTTAAGCCGCTGGCGCGTGCGCCATCTGCTAATTCTTTGATTCTGCCCTGGTATACAAAACCACCGCGGTCGAAAACAACCTCCTGAATTCCTTTCTCAAGCGCTCTTTTGCCGATGGTTTCACCGATCTTCTTGGCAGCTTCTTTGTTGCCGCCGTATTCAGTGAAATCCTTCTCCATCGTCGAAGCGCTTGCAAGGGTGACTCCGTTGACGTCGTCGATCAGCTGTGCATAAATGTGCTTGCTGGAACGGAATACATTCAGGCGTGGACGCTCCGGTGTGCCAGAGATTTTGTTTCTCACTCTAGCGTGTCTTTTCAGTCTAGCTTTCTTGCTATCTGGTTTGCTCACCATAGTGTGTCACTCCTCTTTACAACATTTTAACTTCACGCGGTCTTATGCCGCTCGTTTCAATGGGGGAGCAAGTATAAGGGTCAAGCTTTTATTTCTTGCCTTTACCTGCTTTACCCTCTTTACGCTGAATCACTTCATCAACGTATTTAATACCTTTGCCCTTATATGGCTCCGGCGGACGTTTTTCTCTTACTTCAGCAGCAAACTGACCAACCTTCTGTTTGTCCGGACCGCTGATGATGATGGAGTTCGGAGACGGTACTTCGATCTTGATGTTCTCAGTCTCCGCAACCCTGACCTGATGAGAGTAGCCTAAGTTCAAAACCAGCTCGTTGCCCTGCTTTGCAGCACGATAACCGACGCCGTTGATCTCAAGCTGCTTTTTGAATCCGGTTTCCACGCCGACAACCATGTTGTGCAGCAGCGAACGGGTCAATCCGTGTAGCGCCTTGGTTTCTTTCTCGTCGTCTGGACGGGTGACAGTTAAAACATTCCCTTCAACCTGTGCGGCGATCTTTTTATTGATCTCTAACGATAAGGTGCCCTTCGGCCCGCTTACGGTTACGCTGCATCCGTCGATCTCCACCTTTACGCCGGCAGGGATTGTAATCGGTTTATTACCTATTCTGGACATTCGAGTACCTCCTTACCATACAAACGCAAGGATCTCGCCGCCAACGTTCTCTTTGCGGGCCTGCCTGTCGGTCATAACGCCCTTCGGAGTGGAAACGATCGCAATACCTAAGCCCTTCATGACTTTCGGCAAATCCTCACATTTTGCGTAAATGCGTAAGCCCGGTTTCGAAACTCTTCTTAACCCGGTGATAACGCTTTTCTTGTCTTCCGTGTATTTTAAAGCGATGCGGATAACGCCCTGCTTGCCGTCCTCTTTCTCGGTGAAGCTCTGCACATAACCCTCGTCGACAAGGATCTGTACGATCGCCCTCTTCATGTTGGACGCAGGAACATCAACATATTCGTGCTTTGCGGAACTCGCGTTTCTGATACGAGTCAGCAAATCCGCAATTGCATCCGTGATTTGCATGAATCAAACCTCCCTTTTCCTGTGCTTACCAGCTTGCTTTTCTTACGCCCGGGATCTGACCTTTGTACGCCAGCTCTCTGAAGCAGATACGGCAAACACCGTATTTTCTAAGATACGCATGTGGCCTTCCGCAGATTTTGCATCTGTTATATGCACGGGTGGAAAATTTCGGCGTACTCTGCTGTTTGTTCTTCAAAGAAGTTTTAGCCATCTTACGTTTTCCTCCCCTTATTTCTCAAACGGAGCGCCCATGAGCTTTAACAGCTCGCGGCCCTCTTCGTCGGTAGTAGCTGTGGTTACAAATACGATATCCATACCGCGCACCTTATCGATCTTGTCATATTCGATTTCCGGGAAAATAAGCTGTTCCTTTAAGCCCATCGAATAGTTGCCGCGACCGTCAAAGCCGTTTGCGCTGATGCCCCTGAAATCTCTTACACGCGGCAGCGCCACATTGAAGAGTCTGTCTAAAAATTCATACATCGTTTCGCCGCGTAAGGTTACTTTCGCGCCAATCGGCATGCCTTCGCGCAGCTTGAAGTTGGAAATTGCCTTTTTGGCATGGCAGACAACCGGCTTCTGCCCGGTGATTGCCGCTAAATCGTTACAAATCGCTTCCATCATCTTTGCGTTGGTGGAAGCTTCGCCGCAAGCTACGTTCACAACGATTTTATCCAGCTTCGGAATCTGCATGACACTCTTGTACTCAAACTTTTTCATCAAAGCTGGAGCAACTTCTTTGGTGTAATAATCTTTCATTCTTGCCATACGATTTCCTCCTTCCGATTAAAATGTCGCGCCGCAGTCGGCGTGCTTGCAGACGCGCAGTTTCTTGCCGTCTTTGATAATATGTCCGACACGAGTCGGCTTGCCGCACTTCGGGCAAATTGGCATTACTTTGCAGGCGTATAACGCGCCCTCCGCTTTTACAATGCCGCCGGTTTCGCCCATTTTTCTCGGCTTAACGTGTTTGGTAACCTTATTGCAGCCTTCGACAATGACTTTGCCTTCCTTCGGGCTTACTTCAAGGATCTTACCAGATTTTCCTTTGTCTTTACCGGAGATGATCATGACCTTATCGCCGGTTTTGACGTGCAGTGTTTTGCTCATGAATGATTCCCTCCGATTACAGTACTTCCGGAGCTAAAGAAAGAATCTTGGTGAAATCGTTATCACGAAGCTCTCTCGCTACCGGCCCAAAGATACGAGTTCCTCTCGGGGTTTTATCTTCTTTAATAATTACCGCAGCATTTTCGTCGAAGCGGATATAGGAACCGTCGTCGCGGCGAAGGCCCTTCGCAGAACGAACGATTACCGCCTTCACTACATCGCCCTTCTTTACCATGCCGCCTGGTGCTGCTTTCTTAACCGACGCTACAATAACGTCGCCAATATTTGCGTACCTTCTTCTGGAACCGCCCAACACGCGAATGCACATCAGTTCTTTTGCACCGGTGTTGTCAGCTACCTTCAGGTAAGTTTGCATCTGTACCACAGAGCGTTCCTCCTTTCGGCTTTGAAATCTATATTATTTTGCCTTTTCGATGATTTCAACGACTCTCCATCTCTTATCTTTCGAAAGCGGACGAGTCTCCATAACCAACACACGGTCGCCAATGCTACAACTGTTGTTCTCGTCGTGCGCTTTCAGCTTTATGGTGCGTTTTACGATTTTCTTATAAAGTGGATGTCTTACATTATCAGCAATGCTCACGACAACGGTCTTATCCATCTTGTCGCTGACAACCATGCCGACCCTAGTTTTTCTCAGGTTTCTCTCGGCCATCGCTTAAATCCTCCTTCCGCTTATGCTCACTGCGCGCTCACTGCGGACTCTTTTTCCTGAATAATCGTTTTGATGCGAGCAATGTCTTTCTTCACTGCTTTAATACGCATTGGGTTATCCAACTGATTAACAGCGAGCTGGAAGCGCAGATTAAAAAGCTCGCTCTTTAAGTCGCCTAATTTCTCGTTAAGCTCCATCAGCGACATATCACGAATTTCTACAGCTTTCATTATTGCTCACCACCTGTCTTGACTTTCTCGACGATCTTGCACTTGATCGGCAGCTTGTAGGAAGCCAGACGCAGCGCCTCTTTTGCAAGCGCAGGGTCAACGCCCCCGATTTCGAACATTACTCTGCCCGGCTTTACAACCGCGACCCAGTATTCCGGAGAACCTTTACCAGAACCCATTCGGGTTTCGGCCGGCTTCTCGGTAATCGGCTTATCTGGGAAGATTTTAATCCAAACCTGACCGCCACGCTTGATATAACGGGTCATAGCGATTCTAGCCGCCTCGATCTGGTTGGAGGTAACCCATGCCGGCTCTAACGCCTGAAGGCCGAAGTCGCCATAGGTGACAGTGTTGCCGCGCATTGCTTTACCGGTCAAACGACCTCTATGCACGCGGCGGTATTTCACACGCTTTGGCAGTAACATCAGTTATTTCCTCCTTCTTCTCTCGGTTTCCTCGGGCCTCTGCGCGGTGCGCGTCTTTCCGGCGCCGGCTGCTCAACAGCAACCTTGCCCTTTAAAACTTCACCCTTGTAAATCCAAGTTTTTACGCCAATCTTGCCGTAGGTGGTGTTCGCTTCGGCAAAACCATAATCGATATCCGCGCGGATGGTCTGCAGCGGAATGGTGCCTTCATGATAAGACTCGGTACGCGCAATCTCTGCGCCGCCGATACGACCGGAAACGGTGGTTTTGATCCCCTTTGCGCCAAGCTTCATTGTGCGGCCGATCGCCTGCTTTACTGCACGCCGGAACGAAATGCGGCGCTCTAGCTGCGCGGCGATATTCTCAGCCACAAGCTGTGCGTCCATATCCGGCTGCTTTACCTCGACGATGTTGAGGATAACCGGTTTTTTTACCATTGCTTCGATCTTACCGCGAAGCACGTTGATTTCAGCGCCGCCTTTGCCGATTACAATACCCGGCTTTGCACAGTGGATGTTGATTCTCACTTTGCTCTCCCCGCGCTCGATCTCGATGCGCGGAACGCCGGCTGCATATAAGGTTTTCTTGATAAAACTGCGGACTTTGTAATCTTCAACTAAGGTATCGCCGAAAGTTCTCTTTTCTGCAAACCAGCGGGAATCCCAATCTTTAATGACGCCCACTCTTAAGCCATGTGGGTTAACTTTCTGTCCCATAGTTTACCTCCTCTTTCAGCTTATTCTTTCTCTTTCACAGCAATTGTAACGTGCGAGGTTCTCTTTAAGATTCTCACAGCGCTGCCTTTCGCTCTCGGCCTGATTCTCTTTAAGGTCGGACCCGGGCATACAAAGCACTCGGATACATACAGAGCGTCTCTGCTCATGCCATTATTGTTCTCTGCGTTTGCGATTGCTGAATTCAGAAGTTTTAAAAGCAGCTCGCTTGCAGCCTTCGGTGTGTGTTTCAGGATTGCGATCGCTTTATCTACCGGCTGGTTTCTAATCAAGTCCAGCACGATCTGAACTTTTCTCGGAGCGATTCTGGCATATCTCAAATAAGCTTTTGCTTCCATGTTATGTGATCCTCCTTCCAGCCTTTATTTGCCGTTGTTGGACGACTTGGAGCCTGCATGTCCTCTGTAGGTTCTAGTCGGCGCAAACTCGCCAAGCTTGTGCCCAACCATATCCTCAGTCACATATACTGGAATATGCTTGCGTCCGTCATATACTGCAAATGTGTGTCCTACAAACTCCGGGAAGATGGTGGAGGCGCGGCTCCAAGTCTTAACGACCTTCTTCTCGCCTGCTTCGTTCATAGCCACCACTTTTTTCATCAGGGACTCTTCTACGAAAGGCCCTTTCTTCAGGCTTCTACTCATTGATTCATCTGCCTCCCTTCACTCACTTATCATTTCTGCGTTTTACGATAAACTTATCGGAGCGATGATGTTTCTTACGGGTCTTGTAGCCCAGAGCCGGTTTACCCCAAGGAGTAACAGGGCCCGGACGTCCAACCGGAGATTTACCTTCACCACCACCATGCGGATGGTCGCACGGGTTCATAACAGAACCGCGGACGGTCGGTCTCCAACCCATATGGCGTCTTCTGCCTGCTTTACCGTAGCTGACGTTTTCATGATCGGTGTTGCCTACCTGACCAACAGTTGCCATGCAGTTAACCGGAACGTTTCTCAGCTCGCCGGACGGAAGTCTTACCAGAGCGTAAGCGCCTTCCTTCGCCATTAACTGAGCCATGTTGCCGGCAGCTCTTACAAGCTGTGCGCCGCGACCCGGATGAAGCTCGATATTGTGAATGAAAGTACCAACCGGAATGTTGGTCATCGGCAGCGCGTTGCCCGGCTTGATGTCAGCATTCGGGCCAGCGGAGATCACATCGCCCACCTTTAGGTTTTCCGGAGCGATGATATATCTCTTTTCGCCGTCCTCATACTGTACCAGCGCGATGTGCGCGGAGCGGTTCGGATCGTACTCTAAGGTCAACACGGCAGCGTTGCCCTCTTTATTTCTCTTAAAGTCGATGACGCGGTATTTTACGCGATTGCCGCCGCCGCGATGGCGAACGGTGATTCTTCCGTAGCTGTTTCTGCCGGACTTTTTCTTTAATACCTCTAATAAGGATTTCTCCGGAGCTACTTTAGACAAGCTGCTGTAATCGGTGACCGTCATGGTGCGGCGGCCCGCAGTTGTCGGTTTATATGCCTTTATGGCCATTGTAATTCACTCTCCTTGTTTGGTTTAGCGAAAAGGTCTTTTCCTTTTCATACATCACCCGGTGTGTTCCGGGCATCGGAAAAACCGATTGCCGATTTGTAATTAGAACATACCGTCGAAGAACTCGATGGTCTTGGAGCCTTCGGTCAAGGTCACGATTGCTTTTTTCCAATCCGGCTGATAGCCCTCGTATCTGCCCTGTCTTTTATAACGGCCTTTGACGTTCATGGTATTCACAGCAGCCACTTTAACGCCGAACAGTTCCTCTACCGCTTTCGCGATCTCGATTTTGTTGGAGTCCTTTGCAACCTTGAAGGTGTACTTTTTCTGCTCGATCATGCTCATGGAACGCTCTGTGATGATCGGCTTTACGATAATGTCCTGAGCGGTTTTCATCTCGTATATACCTCCTCAATCTTCTTTACAGCATCCAGCGTTACGACAAAAGTATCGTGGTTGATGATGTCATATACATTCAGGGTGTTGCACAGCGTGGTCTTTACGCCCGGAATGTTTGCGGCGCTCTTGATGACCTTGCTATCCGGAAGCTCGGTTACAATCAGGGTCTTTTTGCCAACGTTCAGCGCGTTTAACATCTTGATCGCTTCCTTGGTCTTATAATCCTCAAAGGCGATCTTGTCTACGACAATGAAGTTGCCCTCCTGCACCTTCATAGAAAGCGCGGACTTCATAGCAAGACGTTTTACCTTCTTATTTAAGGTGTAGCTGTAATCGCGCGGTTTCGGCCCTAACGCAACGCCGCCGTGTGTCCACTGCGGTGCGCGGGTAGAACCCTGTCTGGCGTGACCAGTTCCTTTTTGGCGCCACGGCTTGCGCCCGCCGCCGCTGACTTCGGTACGGGTCAGAGTGGACTGTGTGCCTTGACGCTGGTTGGCAAGATAATTCACAACCGCCGCGTGCATTACAACCTCATTCGGCTCAATGCTGAATACGCTGTCTGCCAATTCAATGGTATTAACAGCTTCGCCAGCCATATTAACTACAGAAATGCTTGGCATATTGTTTCCTCCTCCCCTTATGCTTTCACGCTGTCAACGATTGTGACAACGCCGCCCTTCGGGCCCGGAATCGCGCCCTTAATGGCGATAAGATTGTTTTCAACATCGATCTTGACAATCTCAAGATTCTGAACAGTAACCTTCTCGTTACCCAACTGACCAGGCATTTTTTTGCCTTTGTAGATTCTCGACGGGTCGGAGCAAGCGCCCATGGAACCGGCGTGTCTGTGAACCGGGCCAGAGCCGTGTGTTTCTTTTAAGCGATGACCGTTGTAGCGCTTGATGGTGCCGGAAAAACCTTTACCTTTGCTGGTGCCGCTGACGTCTACCGCGTCGCCTACCGCAAACGTGTCCGCCTTGACAATGTCGCCTTCGTTGTAAACATTGATGTCAGCCAGTCTGAACTCTTTTAAGGTTTTCTTCGGGGCAACATTGTGTTTCTTGAAATGACCTGCAAGCGGCTTGATCACTTTGTTTGCCTTTACATCGCCGAAGCCGAGCTGGATGCTCTCGTAGCCGTCGTTTTCCATGGTCTTTTTCTGAACCACAACGCACGGACCCGCTTCCACGACTGTCACAGGAACTACTTTTCCTGTTTCTTCGAAAATCTGGGTCATACCGATTTTCTTACCGATGATTGCTTTTTTCATAGCGTTTATCCTCCTATTTCAAGGTTATTGGTTGACTCGCAGGAGTCAACATGACCGGACATAGACCATCAATTACAACTCAATCTTGATATCTACGCCAGCAGGAAGTTCCAGGCTCTGCAACGATTCAACGGTCTTTGCAGACGGTCTTAACACGTCGATGAGCCTCTTGTGGGTTCTCATCTCAAATTGCTCTCTGCTGTCCTTGTATTTATGAACAGCGCGGAGAATGGTCACGATCTCTTTCTGAGTCGGCAGCGGGATTGGGCCGGAAATCTTTGCTCCGGTTCTCTTTGCCGCTTCGACGATTTTGGTTGCTGCCGCATCCACTAAATCATGATCGTAGCTTTTCAATCTGATTCTGATTCTTTCTTTGACTGCCACTGTCGTCGCCTCCTTAAATCTTAAATTATGGGGGTCAACCATCTCGCCCGGCTTGCAGTGATCAGTGGGTTCTAATCACTTTCCACACCCTTGCGTTTATTAACACGCTCCCGTGTGTTGCACTTTTATCCCTATAAAACATCCGAAAACCCTGCATCCCGCTTTACGCGCGCAGCGTTTCCGGCTTGTCTTGTCAGGTCTTGCCGTGACTTCCATAGCCGCCCGGTTTTAAATCGGACATACTCGGCGGAAATTACCTGCTGAAAGGCTTAGCGCCCTCTTGCAGCAACCTCCCGCTTCCTCGCATATCTACTGACTGTATTTCTTACTAGCCAGCGCAGTCTATTGATTATTATATCGTATTTCCACTTTTCACGCAAGACTTTTTCCAATTTTAATTGCGTAGAACTTTCGCTATATATTTCATCTTGTTTTATGCAACTTGCTATCACAAGACAAAATTCAACGGCTTCGGAAATCCGAAGCCGTATTTGTTTCCCATCGAATTTATTCCATTTTCTCTTCGATGTAGTTGACGACATCGCTGACGAGCTTCATGCTTGTAACCGCTTCGTCCGGGATCTCAATGCCGAATTCTTCTTCAAAGGACATCATTAGATCGACAACATCTAAGGAATCCGCACCCAGATCATCTTGGATATTAGAATCCATCGTAACAGCGTCATTCTCTACGTCAAGCTGCTCGCAAAGAATCTCCTTTACCTTATCAAAAACCATTGTGACTTCCTCCTTCTTTATTGGTGGTAAATTTATTATATACTATCCCCGAAAAAATGTCAACAGTTATTTCCGGAAGATATACACTTTTGCAATAAAATTTTTCAGCATCGCCCGACGCGATTTTACCGGCTCAATGCGCAGCTGAATTGCGCGGTAACGACCTTCTTGCCGTTTACCGTCGCAACCGCATCGCAGCTTGCCATGCCCAAGCGTTCGCCGATAACATTGACTTCAAGCCGCAGCGTATCTCCCGGCTTCACAATGCCGCGGAAACGCGCCTTGTCAATACCGGCAAAAAACGCGATCTTCCCTTTATTCTCCGGCTTGGAGAGGATGCAGACGGCGCCCGCCTGCGCAAGCATCTCAATCATCAGAACGCCCGGCTGTACCGGCTGTCCGGGAAAGTGTCCGGCAAACCAATACTCATCTTCTTTTAAATGCTTGGTCGCCACAACATGGATGCCGGACTCCAGTTCTTCAACGGCATCGATTAAAAGGAACGGATCTCTATGCGGGATGATTTCCTTAATCTGTTCTTGATCCAAAAGCGGCATATTTTAAAATCCTCCGTTTCTTAGTCCTCGTATTTTTTCAGGCAGAGGGTCGCATTGTGACCGCCAAAGCCCAAGGAATTGCTCAGCGCCACCTTGACCTCGGCCTCTCTTGCGGTATTCGGGACGACATCGAGGTCGCACTCCGGATCTGCAACCCGATAGTTTGCAGTTGGAGGAACGACGCTGTTTTCGATCGCCTTCGCGCAAGCGATCGCCTCCACTGCGCCCGCCGCGCCAAGCATATGTCCGGTCATCGACTTAGTGGAGCTGACCATGACCTGCTCCGCCGCCGCGCCAAGCGCCTTACGGATCGCGATTGTTTCATATTTATCGTTCAGCCCGGTCGAGGTGCCGTGCGCATTGATATAGGTGACGTCCTCCGGGCTTACGCCGGCTTCCTCCATTGCAAGCTGCATCGCCTTTGCAGCGCCGGAGCCGTCCGGAGCCGGACTTGTAATATGGTAAGCGTCAGAGGTGGCGCCATAGCCCACGATTTCCGCATAAATCTTAGCGCCGCGCGCCTTTGCATGCTCTAGTTCCTCTAAAATAACGCAGCCCGCGCCTTCCCCCATGACAAAGCCGCTGCGCTCAGCGTCGAACGGGATCGACGCGCGGTCCGGGTCTTCGGTTTGACAGAGCGCTTTCATATTGTTAAAGCCGGAGATTGCAAACCGCGTACACGCCGCCTCTGCGCCGCCCGCGACGCAGGCGTCCAAAATCCCATATTTTATTTTATGAAACGCTTCGCCAAGCGCGTGGCTGGAGGTCGCGCAGGCAGTAACCGGCGCGTAATTCGCGCCCTTGAACGAAAAGCGTATGGCAATCTCTCCCGCCGCCATATTGGATATCATCATCGGGATAAAGAAGACCGAAACGCGGCTTGGACCCTTTTGCAGGAATTTCTCATACTCTCCCTCAATGCTCTGAAAGCCGCCGATACCGCTGCCGAAGACCACGCCGACCCTGTATGGATCGAGATCCTCAAATTTCGTGCCGCAATCCTCCACCGCTTCTTCTGCCGCCGCAATCGCAAAACGAGTGTAAGGATCGGTACGGCGCAGCTCCTTTTTATCAAAATATTGCAGCGGATCAAAATTCTTTACCTGACCGGCGACCTTGACCGGCAGGTCAGAGGTGTCGATCCCCGTAATTGGCGCGATGCCGTGTTTTCCAGCGACAAGCGCATCCCAAGTCTGCGCAACGTTATTTCCGACCGGCGTTACAGCGCCGACGCCGGTGATTACCACTCTTTTCATCTTAACAAAAAATCCTTTCCCTCATTACATAGCCAAACCACCGTCTAAAGCGATAATTTGACCGGTGATATACGCCGCGCCTTCGCTTGCTAGAAACGCAACCGTTGCGGCCACCTCCTCCGGCTTTCCGAACCGCTTTAACGCGATTTGCTTTTTGATTTCTTCTTTATATTCGTCCTTTAAAACGGCAGTCATCGGCGTTTCGATAAAGCCCGGCGCAAGCGCATTGACTGTAATCCCCCTGCTGCCAAGCTCCTTTGCGGCGGTCAAGGTCATACCCACCACGCCCGCTTTGGACGCGGAGTAGTTAAACTGCCCGGCATTGCCATATAAGCCCGCCACCGAGGACATATTGATGATTCGCCCGCTTCTCTGCCGGATCATTACATTGCCGACAAACTTGGTCATATTGAAAACGCTCTTGTAGTTCACTTTAGTAACCAGATCGAAATCCGATTCCTTCATCCGCGCAAGCAGGCCGTCGCGGGTAATGCCGGCGTTATTGACCAGAACGTCGATCGTGCCAAACCGCTCCTTCACCGCCTTAACCATCTGTTCGCAGGCGTCGTGATCCGAAACATCACATAAAAAGCATTCCGCCTCCACACCAAACGCCTCGCAAGCAGCCTTTACCTCTAAGCCGCCGGCATCGCGCTCCCTTTCGCCAAGGCAGTTAATCGCAATCTGAAAGCCGTCCTGCGCGAGTCTTTTTGCAACCGCCGCGCCAATACCCTGAGATGCGCCGGTAATTAATGCTGTTTTTGCCATATTTATCCCTCTTTCTTTTTATCATTGTCCTTGGAGGCGCTGCCTCCAATCAGCTGATTTTGCGCTGCGATATCCGCGCCCTTTGGATTCCAAGGCCGCGCTACCCAGCTTAAAATGCCATTCTTTCAGTTCTCCCATTCAAATACGCTTGCGGCGTAAACCAGCCCGGCCCCAAAGCCGACCAAGCAGACCTTGCTTCCCGGTTTTAGCCTGCCGGTTTCCATGCACTCCGCAATTCCGATCGGAATGCAGGCGGAGGAGGTGTTGCCATAGCGGTCAATGTTGACATAGCACTTGTCCATCGAAATACCCATGTTCTTTGCCGCAGTCTGCACAATGCGAATATTCGCCTGATGCGGGATAATCAGGTCCAGATCATCTACAGTAATCCCAGCCTTTTTGCAGGCAGTCTGCACTGCATACGGCATCGAGCGGGTCGCAAACTTATAGACCTCACGGCCCTCCATGTAGATATACTGTCCGTTGCCGTGACCAAACATCTCGTCCTGTCCGTCAAATTTTGTTGTGCCGGTAAATGGGTTGTTGAGCGGCGCGCTGTGCGCAAAGATACGGTGCGCGCCCTCCGGCTCGCTGGTGATGCAGCTTTGATACATTTTATCGCTTGCTTTGACCACGCATGCGCCCGCGCCGTCGGCAAAGATCACGCAGGAGCTGCGGTCGGTATAGTCGGTGATTCTGGAAAGCATCTCCGAGCTGATAATCAGGGCGCATTTTGCCCTGCCGGACGCAAGATGCATCTCCGCGCCATCCAGCGCGTAAACAAAGCCAGCGCAAGCCGCGTTTATATCGAAGCACGGCGCGCCCGTGATCCCCAGATCGCACGCCGCCATGCACGCCATGGAAGGGGTGGTGAAGTCGCCCGAAACCGTCGTCCCAATCACAAGGTCGATCTCCTGCGGCGTCACACCCGCGCGATCCATCGCCTGCTTAGCCGCCTTTACCCCCATCTGATAGGTTGCGTCTCCGGTTGTTAGGCGCCTTAACGAAATGCCGGTTCGCTGCACAATCCATTCGTCGCTTGTCTCAACAATTTTCGAGAAATCCTCATTCGTCGCTGTAAACGGCGGCAGATACTTTCCCGCTCCGATAATTTTTACTCCCACTGTGTTAACCCTTTCATTTGTTGAAATAATATATTGCAAAACCATATCCATTTGTGGTATAGTGTATATATACAAGCCTATTTGCCTGCCGCAGGCAAAGGCTTGGGACATTCTATCTTTATTTTACCCAATATTTTACGCTTTGTCAATCGCAATCTCGTCTTTTGCTGCGTCCATGTGCAAGATTTAAGATATTGTTCATGGGATTATCCTCTCCGGATAATATGGTTCTTTTTTGACAATCCGGAATATTTGGTAACAATCCACCATTATTTTATCACAGCATTACCGCTTGGAAAGGACTCGTTTATTATGGGAAAAACCTTATTTATGTTTTCCGGTCAGGGCAGCCAATACACCGGCATGGGAAAAGAACTTTTGGAGGCAGCGCCGTCCGCAGAGAGAATCTACGAAGTCGGCAGCGAGATTTTAGGCTACGACCTAAAGAAAATCTGCTTTGAAGCCGATGCTGCCACACAGGCGCAGACCAAATACTCCCAGCCGTGCATCTTCACCACCTCGCTGGTCGCCTTAGAGGCGATGAAGGCAAACGGCGTTTCCTGCGATGGCGTTGCCGGGCACTCCTTGGGCGAATACGCCGCGATGGTCGCCTCCGGTATCGTCAGCATGGAGCAGGGCTACAAGCTGATTGCAAAGCGCGCCGCCTGCATGCAGGAATGCGCCGAGCATCAGGATGGCGGCATGGCAGCTATCCTCACCGCCGATACCGCGCTGATTGAGAAGGTCTGCGCTGAAACAGAGGGCTATGTCGTCCCCGCAAACTACAATTCCGCCTCCCAGACCGTCGTTGCAGGCGAGAAAGCGGCGGTTGCCGCTGTCTGCGCCTACTTCACAGAGCAGAAGGTGCGCGTCGCGCCGCTTGCAGTCGCGGCAGCCTTCCATACAAAGCTGATGAAGCCCGCCTCCGACAGTTTCTACGCACAGATCAAGGAAGAACCTTTTGCCGAAGCAAAGACCGATTTCTTCTCAAACGTTCTCGGCGAAAAGCTCACCGACTTCTCGGATATGCCGGCCTATCTTGCCAAACAGATTATCTCTCCGGTAAAATTCACCTCCGAGCTAAACGCCGCCGCCGCAGACGGATACGACTGCTTCATCGAATTAGGCCCGAATAAGGTGCTTGCCGGGCTGGTGCGCAAGACGCTGCGCGACGTCCGCTTTGCAAACGTAGAGAACGCCGCAACCTTGGCAAAGGCTCTGCAAACGCTGCAAAAATAAGAGGAGGATTCCTCCAACGCAGCTGCTTGACAAAAGCGTTCCCTTGTGCTATAATAGCATTATCAAAACACGTTGATAAGGAAGATACGGTTTTCGCACCCTTTGCAAAATGCCGTCAGAGAAATGGATCGTTCCCTGCTTATAGGAGACGCGCTGAAAATCCATTCGGTATTTGAGTAAAACCGCTATTACCACCTTGGAGTGTGCGGCAGCGGGGCAATCCTGCGAACCGTACCGGGAACAAAGCGCCCGTTATCCGGCTTGACCAAAGGGATCCCGCGCCGCTGCGGGATAAGTTGGGTGGAACCATGGAGTTATTACGCTTCATCCCATAGCTATGGGATGAAGCGTTTTTTGTGTTTTGAAAACCACGGAAAGGAAGGATACGAAATGAAAGTCATCTACAACGACGGCAAGGTTGGCGAATGTGCAAAGGAAGAAGAACTGCACGTGCTGCGCCACACTGCCGCCCACATTTTAGCGCAGGCGGTCAAGCGCCTGTACCCGAACGCCGCCTTTGCCTACGGTCCGGCGACCGAAAAGGGCTTTTACTACGACGTGGATTTAGGGGATATCAAGCTGACCGAAGCCGATCTGCCTGCCATCGAAGCGGAGATGCGCAAGATCGTCAAGGAAAATCTCCCGATCAAGCCGTACGTGCTTTCAACCGAGGAAGCGATCAAGCTGATGGAGGAGCGGAAAGAGCCGTATAAGGTCGAGCATATGGCGGACTTAGGTCCTGACGCAACCCTAAGCTTTTATCAGCAGGGCGAATATATCGATATGTGCGTTGGTCCGCACTTGACCTACACCAAAACGCTCAAGGCGTTTAAGCTGACCGGGGTTTCCGGCGCGTACTGGAAAAACGACAGCAGCAACAAGATGCTTACCCGCATCAATGGCACGGCTTTCGCGACCGCAAAGGAGCTGGAGGATTTTGTCAAATTGCAGGAGGAAGCCGCAAAGCGTGACCACCGCAAGATCGGCAAGGAGATGCAGCTTTTTATGTTCGCCGATGAAGCGCCGGGCTTCCCGTTTTTCCTGCCGAACGGCATGATTCTGAAAAATGCTTTGATCGACTACTGGCGCGAGATCCACAAAAAAGCAGGCTATGTCGAGGTATCCACGCCGCTAATCATGAACCGCAGGCTTTGGGAAACCTCCGGTCATTGGGATCACTACAAGGATAATATGTACGCAACCAAGATCGACGACGAGGACTACTGCATCAAGCCGATGAACTGTCCGGGGGGCGTCATGATTTACCGCAGCCAGCCGCACAGCTATCGCGAGCTTCCGCTGCGGGTCGGCGAGCTGGGTCTTGTCCACCGCCACGAGCTAAAGGGTGCGCTGCACGGCTTATTCCGCGTGCGCTGCTTTACGCAGGACGACGCGCACATCTTCATGACCAAGGATCAGATCGCGGACGAGATCGCGGGCGTCGTTGGGTTAATCAACCAAGTTTACAGCAAGTTTGGGTTCGAGTATTTCTTAGAGCTTTCCACCCGTCCGGAAAACAGCATGGGCAGCGACGAGGACTGGGAGGCGGCAACCAACGGCTTAAAGAACGCGCTGGAAAGCTTGAAGCTTCCGTACACCGTCAACGAAGGCGACGGTGCGTTTTATGGCCCGAAGATCGACTTCCATCTGCGGGACAGCTTAGGACGCACTTGGCAGTGCGGCACCATCCAGCTCGACTTCCAGATGCCGTTAAACTTTGAGCTAAGCTATGTCGACGAAAACAACGCAAAGCAGCGCCCTATTATGATTCACCGCGTCTGCTTCGGCTCAATCGAACGCTTTATCGGTATTTTGACCGAGCATTTTGCGGGCAAATTCCCGACTTGGCTGGCGCCTTTGCAGGTCAAGGTGCTTCAGGTTTCCGAGAAGAGCGCCGAATACGCGAAATCCATCTTCGAGCGGCTTGACGCAGAAAAAATCCGCGTTCAACTGGATAACCGCAACGAAAAGATCGGCTATATGATTCGCCAAGCGCAGTACATCGAGCGCGTGCCGTATATGATTATCGTCGGCGAAAAAGAAGCCGCCGCAGGTACGGTTTCAATCCGCACCCGCGACAGCAAGACTGTCACAATGACCTTAGACGAGTTTATTGCAAAGATCAGCGTTGAGATCGCCGAAAGAGCCTAAAACCTTCCGCCGCAGAAATCTGCGGCGGAATTTTACAGAAAGGAAAACTTGACTTTTTGCAGCAAACCGGATATAATAAGCTTGCGAGTAAGCTGTATGGCAGCGCAGCCTTGCAACAGAGGCTGTGAGGAAAGTCCGAGCATCACAGGGCAAGGATAACTGCTAACGGCAGCCGGAGGCGACTCCCGGGCTAGTGCAACAGAGAGATACCGCCGGATTTTTCCGGCAAGGATGGAAAGGCGAGGTAAGAGCTCACCGGCGTACAGGAGACTGTGCGGCCATGTAAACCCTATCCGATGCAACACCGACTGGAATGTTATCGTCGGCCCGACGGTTCCGACAGGTGGCTAGAGCGTTTTGGCAACAGAACGTCGAGATAGATTGCCATATTCAACAGAACTCGGCTTATAGGCTTAGTCGCGCCAAATCCACGAATTTTTTCGTGGATTTTTCTTTTTCCCCAAGATCAAAAAGCAGATATTTTTCAAATGTATAAAACGCCGTTCACAATCCCAAAATAAAGGTACCGGATCAACAAAAGGAGTGTGAGCGATATGCGTGTCAAACGCGGAGATATTTATTATGCCGATTTAAGCCCGGTGGTCGGTTCGGAGCAGGGCGGCGTCCGCCCGGTATTGATTGTACAAAACGACGTCGGCAACAAATACAGCCCAACCGTCATCGCCGCCGCCATCACCAGCCAGAAGGACAAGGCAAAGCTTCCTACCCACATCGAGGTTACAGGCAGCACCTGCGGGCTTTCCAAGGACTCGATCGTCCTACTGGAGCAAATCCGTACCCTCGATAAGCGCCGTCTAAAGGAGCGGATGGGGATGCTCGATGACACCGCGATGAGCCAGATCGACCATGCGCTGTCGGTCAGTTTCGGGCTGCAATGACGCACCGTACCAAAGAATTACGCTTGACATACTACATCCGCATAACCCAAAAAATCATCCCGCCATTATTTGCCGGGATGATTTTTTATGGTACGCTGCGCCATATAACATTTACAAATCTTTACAGATCACGCCAAAGACACATGGCTCCACACGGTAATCAGCGCGTCGTACACGCCGTGCGCAAAGATGAGCGGCAAGGTAGCGCAGCCCCTGATCCTCTTTCGGCACAGACAAAAGAGCGCGCCGATCAGGGCGGTTATAAGCGCCTGCACAAGCCCGCCGTTTAACAGGCGGAACGCGCCGAACAGCGCCGAAGATCCGATCACCGCAGCAATATCCTTTTCAAAAAGCAGAAAAAGCTTTTGGCAGAAAAATCCGCAGAATACAAACTCCTCTGCCGCCGCAACAGCAACAGTGTAATAGACAAATTCATATACAAACTGCCGCCCTTTTTTTCTCTGTTTCATGCCTCAGCCTTACGGGAAAAGAGTCATTCTTCTTTCCCTTCCGCGTCCTCTTCGTCCGAATCCTGCGATATTTTCTGCTTTCTAGCGGAAAACTTATAACGGATACGCTCCACCTTTACTTCGATCCAGTCGATCACCTCGTTACACCAGAAAGCGACCTTCCGGAACGCCGCCGTCAAAACGCCCACCACTCCGGCAGCCTTTTCGCCGGATTCCGGTTTCTCCTGTTTACGCGGCGCCGCCGACTGGCTCTGCTGCTCCTGCTCACCTTCACACTGTGCATAATACGCAGTAGAGATAAAATGCAGATATGCCGGATAGAAGCCGTTCGCATGCGAAAGCTTTTCGTTGTTTCCAAGCAGGATCATGCCTTCGCTTGGCGCCAAAATCCCCGCATTGCAGTTTTTACTGAATACCTTGCCAACCCGCAGCACGTACGCCTGTGGCAATCTGGAATAGTAAAACGCAGAAAAATCTCCCTCGGCCTGCTCCGACTGGCGCAGATAACGCTTAAAGGACATCAGCTGCGATAACTGCAGCCGGTAGCCCTCGCTGTTTCTGCCGGAGAACAGCGAGACAAGCAGCGTCAAGAGCGCCGCAATTACCGCCATGGCCGCCTGCCAGCCAAGCCCTAAGCCGCTGCAGGCAAAATACACCACGCCGCCCAAAACGACGATCTCAGCAAGCGCGCAGATTACCGTAAATAACAGTTTGGAAAGCTTCTGAAGGTTTTTCCAGCAGCTGCGCAGCGCAAGGATACCGCCGTGCGTGACCAGCAGCGCAATCGAGGCAATCACTCCCACATAGCCGGCGCTGTAGTCTAGTATGATGTAGCCGCCGACCAGCAGCAGAATTAGGGTCGGGACAGCCGATAAAATCCACGCCATATATTTCACGCAGCCGGATTCCAGCGTCAGCAGCCTGCCGCCGCAGATCGCGGCACAGTTTTTTGCCGTCTGCCGTTTTATTTTCGGCAGCATGCTGCGGATAATATCCGATACGTCGCCGATATGGCGGCATTTGACGCCGTCGGCAAACAGCGCGTCGTAAAGCGTGCATTCAAAATTCTTTGCGCCCTGCCCCAAAGGCGTCAGCGCTGTAATGGTATAATCGCTTTCAGAAAGCTGGGTGATCTGGATGATACCGCTCTCCGCCCATGCGGTCAAAAGCGCGGCAACATCGGTCACAGAAAGTGTCCTGCGCAGCAGGTACGCATCCTCAGCTACCGTCAGCTTATGTTTTTTGAGGATCGATGTCTTCAGTGCCGGAAGCGGTCTGCCAAACATCCACCAAAGCACAATTGCACCGATGGTGAGCAGCGCCAACACGCCATAGCCAAAGATCTGGATCGGGATCAGGGTCTTTTCTCCTTTGAAATATCCCTCCGGCAGCTTGATCTGCATGAACAGTTCCTTATTCGCTTCAATCTCCTCCGCGCGCAGATATGCGGAGACGGCCTTTCCGGAAACCGTATAGCTGACGCTCGCGTCCTTCCACTCCCCGCCTGCATAGCGGTACATCTGGATGCCGCTTCCTTCAAACTCCTTTGGCATTGTGACGCTGATATTTGCCGCCGAGATGGAAGAATCCCATTCATACGGCAGCAGATCGCAGCCAAACCAGTCGTTGGAAGCGTCTGTATCCTTATAATAGCTCAAACGATAGCGCAGCGTGTAGATCTGCGTCCCGCCAGACGGATCGCCTTCCCCCGCGCCGATTGTAATATACGCCTTGCCGGATTCCCGCTTGACCGAATAATCCACCTCGTCCACGTCGATATGATCCAAGTTCATGCGATACTGCACAACCTCATTTATGCCCGGATCATAGCGGTATCCCTCGTATGGGATTGTGCGGGTAATACCGTTGATCTGATTTTTATAATTCACCGTTAGGATTTCAGTAACAGTCAGCCGATGATTGGTCTGCACCTGCACGTTGATACTGTAATTCTCTAACACATAGTCCGCTTTGACCCCCTCGATATCGGTCGGGGTTTCCGGCTGCTGCGTCTGTACATCATCTGCTTCCGCAGAGGATGAATCGTCCGCCTGTCCCTTTTGACAGCCTGCAAACGCCAACGCTAAAACAGCGGCGATGAGAAACACCGCTCCCCTTTGTAGGTTTCTTTTCCAGAATCTATCCTTCATTTATCGTCCAACCTTCCCTCCACACCGCAGAATCTATATTATAATAATATAATAAATGATTGTTATTGTCAATCTTTTTTTTCAGAATCGAAAAAACGCGCGTCATTTTCTGCGGAAAACGCCCGTTTTCCGCGCTGCCAAAAGCCCGCAAAAAAATTCCCGCCGCTTTTTCTGTCAAAGCGGCGGGAGGCTCATGCGTCAAACGGGCAAAACTGATCCGATTTCTCTAATGCCAGCAAAGAAACAATCCGCTCAAATTTATCTCTTGCAGCGTCTAAATCCTTCGGATGATGCGCATCGCTGCCCAAATAGAATTTACAGCCGCAGTCCTTCGCAATGCGGTACGGACGCAGCAGACGGTCAAGATCCTCCGGCGCGTACCGGAAAATCGGTATATTTAATTCCACGCCCATACCCTTTTTCGACATCAGTGTAAACAGCCGGATAAAAACCGCGTCGCCGAGCATATCAAGTACACGCAAATGATCCTCAAAACGCTGCGGCGCAAGCTGCGGCGTGGTCGGGTGCGCAAGCCCCATCTTACCAAACGGCAAATCCATCGCAAGCAGCGCTTCCAGCCGCTTGACATAAAGCTCCGCTAAACGCGGCAGCGCGGCATCCCCCTCTTCCCGCGTAAAGCCGGTCATATGCATATGGGTGGTCGGAACGATCACAAAATCAAACCGATCGATTGTCTGTCTGGAAATACCGAGCGTAAAAAAACGGTCCATGTCGGTTTCACAGCCGAAATAAAAAGCAATATCCGCGCGCTGCGGCAGCGGGAGAGCCTTTTTGAGATGCGCAAAATTCTGCGGTTGATACCACTTGCTTGCACCCGGCACCGTTTCATCCCAGAAGTGATTAGTCAGGCAGATGCGGCGGAAGCCGTTTTCCTTTGCGTATTGCAAAATCCGCTCCGGCGTCTGCTCCGGATCGTTTGAGCAGCTTGAAAGCTGCGAATGGATATGATAATCATGGTCGATCTGAAATTTCATATAAATCCCCCTTGCTTTCCTTCATTATAGCTGCCGGAAACAGGAATGTCAATCCGCAAAATGGAAATGACCGCAGGAAAATCCTGCGGCCATCCCCAGTAAAGCATTTATTTTACAAAGGAGTACGAAGTCAGCAAGGTCATTCTGTTTTTTCCGAAAGCATTACCTCTACGTCAAAGGTTTTAACGCTTCCGTCCTCTGCGGCGCGATAGATTGACAGCGTCACCGAATCGCCCGGCTTTTTTCGATTGATGACGGTAGCGATCTCATTCAGTGAGGAAACCTCCGTCCCATCGATTGCTGTGATGATGTCGCCGATCTGAACATCCTTCGTCGCAACGTCGCAGTCTTCGCTGATGCCGACAACCCGGATGCCCTGCGGAATTCCGGTCAGCTCCGCAAGCTCGCTGGAAATAGAGGTGAAGGTGATGCCGATCTTCGGTCTGCCAGTCACATAGCCGCTTTCCATCAGCGAAGCAACCACTGCCTGCGCAGTATTGCTTGGGATTGCAAAGCCGATGCCCTCCACATTGGTGGAAACAAGCTTCGCAGAGTTGATGCCGATGACCTGACCATACTCATTGATCAACGGCCCGCCGGAATTACCGGGATTGATCGCCGCGTCGGTCTGGATACAGGCAAGCTTATATTTCTGCGTGCCGACCAGAACCTCACGGTCAACTGCCGACACATATCCGCCCGCAAAGGAACCAAGATAGGAAATATCGCTCGGCGTGCCAATCACATACACCGGCTGACCGACAAGCGTTTTTGACGAATCACCAAACTCTGCCTTTGGAAGCCCCGTTTTCTCGATCTTAATCACCGCCAGATCGGTTTGGGTATCGACCCCAACGATCTGTGCGTCCGCCTTCCCGGCATTATTCGCTAAGATCACCTCAATCCGACCGTTTACGTCGCCGTCCTCCACAACATGGGAACAGGTCAGGATATAGCCGTCCTCCGACATGATAATACCCGAACCGAAGCTCATCGCTGTTTCCTTGCCGTTTTCATCGTTTTGATAGATCATGATTGCGACAACCGATGGCGTCACCTTCTGCGCGACCTGCACCGAGGTAAGTTTACCGCTTTCATCCGCTGACGGCGCGGCGCTGTCATCCGGCGTCTGTGAAATCTCAATGCCGGCGTTATCCTCCGCTTCGGAGCTTTCCGGCTCGTCCTTCGACTCCCCAGCGTCCGAGCGGTCGGTCTGCGAAGAAATGGCTTCCTCCTCATTCGAGATAATATGATAAATAGCGTAGCCTGTACCGAAGCCGCCGCCTAAAATCAGGATGACCGCCGCAGCGATCACTGGGATAAGCCACGGCTTCCTCTTTTTGTTCCCTTTTTTCTGTCCCTGTTCGGGCGCTTCAGGAGGGATATTTTGCCCGCTTGGCATACCGGCCTGGTTATTTTTTTCTTCCACTTGCCTCACCTGCTTTATTTCTTATTCTGGATCAACTTCTATTTTTATATTCCCCTTTTGCAAACCGCCAAAAAGGGGAAACACTTGTCCCGGCGCAATGTCTTTCCATTATTATACTGTTTATTTTTTACCGGAAAAATAACAGCTTGCAAAATTTGTCTGAAATTTTTCCCGCAATTTATGAACGCACCGCCGTATCAGAGCCTTTGCCGCCCCAGCGTCTTGCCTGCTGCTTTTCTGTCGCCTCGTCCAGCGAAAGCGTAAACCTGCAATACTCTCCCTCGATGCTCTCTACCTCGATCTCCCCATCATGCGCGGTGATGATGGAGTGGACGATGTAAAGTCCTAGCCCGAAGCCGTTTTTATCCAGCCCGCGCGAACGGTCGGATTTATAAAACCGCTTGAAAACGTTATCAAGCTCCTCTTTGGTGAGCCCCAAACCGCTGTTTTGGATCGCCACATAAACCTTAGACCCCTTGCGGTAGATGTCAAACGCGATATAACCGTTCTCATTTGTAAATTTTACCGCATTTTCTACCAAATTATACAGCGCTTGATGAATTAAATCCTCGTCGGCGCTGACATAGATCGGGTCAATATCCAGCCCTTTAATTTCCAGATGATGCTCTTCGATCTGGGTTTCAAACGAGGAAAGCACCTGTACGATTGGCTCCAAAATATTAAATCCGGTCTTTTGCAGCTTCATCTCCCCCGCCTCGATCTTCGAGAGATTCAGCATCGTGCGCACCAGTCTGGAAAGGCGCTTGACCTCCTCGCTGACAAGCCGCAGATAATGCCGCTGCTCCTTTTCCGGAATGGTACCGTCCAGAATGCCGTCGATAAAGCCGGAAATCGTGGTCATCGGCGTTTTCAGCTCGTGCGATACATTCGCCACAAAGCTGCGCTGGATGCTGTCGTTTGCCGCAAGCGACTGCGCCATATTGTTCATCTCCCGCATCAGCACGCCGATTTCGTCATCGCTCTCCACCGGAAGCCTTGTGACAAAATCTCCCTTGCTAAACTGCTGCGCTGCCGAAGCCGCAAGCTTCAGCGGCTTTAGCATTTTCTTGACGGTAAGATAACAAATCACGCAGGAGAGGATAACTGTCGGAATGGTCGCAGCAAGGAAGATTTTAAACATCGTCAGCATAAAGCCGCTTAAATGCCGATTGATTGGAATCGAAGCGATGATGTAGCCGTCCTTTCCAAAGCCTCGGGTCGGCGCGGCATAGGTGTAACAGTTGATGCGGTACATCCCGCCGAATTTGCGCGTGTCATAGATCTCGCCCTTTTCCGCCAGCTCTGCCAGCATCTGCGGCGGAATTTCGTCGCAGCCGCCGCATAGGATGCGTTCATCGTTGCGGCCGCCGCTGGCAGAGAAAACAAAGCTGCCGTTTTCGTCCGTGACGAAGAAATTTGCGTCGATCGCCGCCGCCGTCATATTGAGCAGCGCGTCGATCTGCGATTCGTACTGCTGCGGCGTCATTCCTTCGTCGCTTGCAAGCACAAGGTTTACCGTCTGTACATTCTCATACAGCATATCATATTTATCCTGCTTAAAATACTGCAAAACAAACACCATCAGAATGCAGTCCAGCACCAACACGCTGCATAGGATCATTATGGTACAGAACACGACGATCTTTCGCGCATAGCTCTTGTTCAACCGAAATTCACTCCTCTATATCCAAAACGGCTGCCGGAACCCCGGCAGCCGCGTGGTTATTCGCTGACCTCGAATTTATAACCGACTCCCCAGACCGTCTTTAAGTGCCATTTGTCCGAAACGCCCTCCAGCTTTTCTCTCAAACGCTTGACATGAACGTCAATGGTGCGGGAATCGCCGTAATACTCAAACCCCCAAACCTCATCCAAAAGCTGATCGCGGGTAAACACCTTATTTGGATTGGAGGCAAGATGGAATAAAAGCTCCAGCTCCTTCGGCGGCGTGTCCACAACCTTACCGTCTACCTTCAATTCATATTTCGTCATGTTTACAACCAGCTTGTCGTAGGAAACCTCCTTGACGTCGTCGTGCGCGTTCTTACCCATCCGGCGCAGCACCGCCTTTACGCGCGCCACAACCTCCTTGGCGTCAAACGGTTTTACCACATAGTCATCCGCTCCAAGCTCCAAACCAAGCACTTTATCAAAGGTCTCGCCCTTGGCGGTGATCATGATGATCGGCGCGTCGCTCTTTTTGCGGATCTCGCGGCAGACCTGCCAGCCGTCCTGCCCCGGCAGCATGATGTCAAGCAAGACTAAATCCGGGTTGGACGAATCGAATTTATTCACCGCGTCCTTTCCGTCATGCGATAATATGACGTCATATTCTTCCTTTTCCATGTACAAACGCAACAATTCACAGATATTCTTGTCATCGTCTACGATCAAAATTTTCCCAAGCGACATATTTTTTCCTCCTTTGTTTTTTCATCCGGCAAAGGGGTTCGCGTATTCCCTTTCCGCATACGTGCTTTCGGGTATTTGGATATACACTTTTTATTATACACCACTGCTTACCAGAATACAATGAAAAAATGGAAAAATTTTTAAGAATATTAAAAATTGCTGCAAATATTTTTATAAAGCTGCGTTTCCCGCTCCATTTCCCCCTTGCGCCGCGCAAAAAAGTATTGTATAATGGAGTTAAAAAACCGAAATACCCTTTTCCCATGCGGTAAAGGGTATCAAATAGAAAGACTGAGGAACGATTTATGAAACTGGGCATGGTAGGTCTGCCAAATGTCGGCAAAAGCACCCTGTTTAACGCATTGACCAACGCGGGCGCACAGTCCGCAAACTATCCTTTCTGCACAATTGAACCGAACGTCGGCGTTGTGTCCGTCCCGGACAAGCGCTTAAACGAGCTGGAAAAGATTTTCCATCCGCAGAAATTCACCCCTGCTGTTCTGGAATTCGTAGACATTGCAGGTTTGGTAAAAGGCGCGTCCAAGGGTGAGGGCTTAGGCAATAAATTCTTAGCCAACATCCGCGAGGTAGACGCGGTTGTACATGTTGTGCGCTGCTTCGAGGATGAAAACATTATCCACGTCGACGGCAGCATCGACTCCCGCCGCGACATTGAAACGATCAACTTGGAGCTGATCTTCTCGGATATCGAGATTTTGGAGCGCCGCATCGATAAGACGAAAAAAGCGCTCAAGGGCGACAAAAAATATGCGGCGGAGCTTTCGGTCCTGGAAGCGCTGCACGAGCATCTGGCGGAGGGCAAAACCGCCCGCAGCTTTGTCTGCGGCGAGGAGGAGCGCGCCTATCTTTCCGACATTCCGCTGCTTTCCGGCAAACCGGTCATCTATGCCGCAAACCTCTGCGAAGAGGATTTTAAAAATGGGGTCGAGGACAACCCGCAGCTCAAGGAGGTTCGGCGGATTGCCGAGGAGGAGCGCGCGATGGTGCTGCCGATCTGCGCCAAGATCGAAGAAGACCTTGCCGGAATGGAGGAAGAGGACAAGCTGTTGTTCTTAGAGGACTTAGGCGTGGAGGAATCCGGTTTGGATAAGATTATCTCGGCCGGATACGCGCTGCTGGGATACATTTCCTTCCTGACCGCGGGAGAAAAAGAGGTGCGCGCTTGGACGATCACGCGCGGCACGAAAGCGCCGCAGGCGGCGGGAAAAATCCACTCCGACTTTGAGCGCGGCTTCATCCGCGCGGAAGTCGTTGCATATGACGACTTCATGGCATGCGGCGGCAGCATGACGGCGGTTAAGGAAAAAGGGCTTCTGCGTTCGGAGGGGAAGGAGTACGTCATGAAGGACGGCGACATCGTCGAATTCCGCTTCAACGTGTGACAAAAGCCGGCAAACGGCGGACACACAACAGTTTAAACGGAAATTGCAAAACAAGCGAACGTAACTTTTCTGAAAAAAGCACTTGCATTTTTGTTTTGGCTGTGCTATAATTGATAATCGATAGACTGATTTACTCAGAAAGAGGTGAAACTATGAAACAGGGTATTCATCCGCAGTATAAAGAAACCACCATCACTTGCGCCTGCGGCGAAGTTATCCACACTCGCTCTACCAAAGAAAATCTGAAAGTAGAAATCTGCTCGAAATGTCACCCATTCTTCACTGGCAAGCAGAAGCTGGTTGATACCGGCGGTCGTGTTGATAGATTCAAAAAACGTTGGGGCAAATAATTTCACTTACAAAGCAAACTGCGAAGGCAGCGTCTTTTTCAAAGCACGCTGTCTTTGTTTTATCCCGGCGTTACGTGCTTGACAAACATGCGCAAACGTTATACAATGATATGGATCATCCAAAAAGGAGGAACTGTTTATGCCGCAAAACAATCCGGAATATAACGACGAGCCTATGGTGTACACGCTGACCGACGAGGACGGAAAGCAGTGGATGTTCGAGCTTCTCGACGAAATGGACTACGGTGACGATCACTACTATGCGCTCACCCCGCTGCCGCAGACAAAGGAGGAAGCGCTCGCTGAGGATCAGGAGCTGATCGTCATGCGCGCGGTCGAAAATCCAGAAACCGGCGAGGAGCAAATGGAAACACTCGACGAGGACGAGCTAGAGCAGATCGGCGGTATCTTCTTGGAGCGCTTAGGCGCAATGGAGGACGCCTTATACGAGGATGACGAGTACGA
>CAZPLR010000006.1:7237-16156 GCA_964587555.1 uncultured Oscillospiraceae bacterium | reverse complement strand
GACGAGTACGAAGATGATTGCATCGACGAAATCAGATGAAAAATTTTCCGCGTATCGTTTTTTCTCTTACCGCATATACTGAAAAAGGACACAAAAAAGAAAGTAATAAATCCTTCTAAAACCCTTGATTTTTATCAAGAAATCTGGTATAATAGGTTTTGTAAAAAAGATTCTGCCTTGTTTCGTCAGTGTGGTTTCAAAAGACCCACATTCTAAAAAAGGGAATCGGCTCTCTTGTACAATTGCAGACCTCCCGCTTACGCGGACGAAGGGAGCGTGCGTTCCGGAGGAGATTACCCACCGTGTGTGAGCACGGGTTTTCTTTGGCCATGCAACGGCAAGGCGGATTTTTCATAAAAACGATCGCTCCGGGAGCTTTGCTTCCGGAGCTTTTTCTCTGCGCAGCGCCGCTTTGGGGCTGCCCGCATTTTTGCACCCCAAGCTTGGGCTTTCAGCCCTTCTTTTGGGAAATGTCCGGCGATATCGAGTACTCACTCCTCCTGGGCGATCTCAAAGTCGATCCTGCCGAGGCTTACATCCGCTGCGATGCAGCGCACGCATACGCGATCACCGATCCGATAGCTTTTGCCGGTCGCAAAATCCTTAAGCATAAACGCATTGACCATCTCAAACTCGGTTCCCAACAGCCGGCTGTGGTGAATAAAGCCCTCGATCGTATTTGGCAGCTCGACATAAATCCCGTAGGATACGACCGACGAAACGATCCCTTCAAACGTCTGTCCAAGCCGGTCGCTCATATATTCCGCTTTATAGCAGTCGCTGCATCGGCGCTCGGCAGTCATCGCCTTTACCTCGGCGTCGCTGGAGCAGCGCGCCGCATTCTTTACAAACTGCGCATATTTGCGGGACACCTGTTCCCCTGTCTTTCCATGCAAAAACGAGGAAAGCATTCGATGCACCGTCAGATCCGGATAGCGGCGGATCGGCGAGGTAAAGTGCGCGTAATCGGTCAGTGCCAGACCGTAATGCCCGACGGGAGACTCGCTGTAGCGCGCTTTGGACATACTGCGCAGCGCGATTGTATGCAGCACATCATGCGCAGGCGAATCCTTTACCGCATCCAACAGTGCGGAAAGCTCTCCCGGTTCCATTCCCGGACGCACCATTTTTGCATTCAGTCCAAGCTGCTCTGCCGCGTCATGCAGATATTCCAGCTTCTGCGGCGTCGGCGGCTCGTGTATCCGGTAAACAAACGGCAGTCCCTTCAGCCGTGCAGCCTTTGCCGCCGCCTCGTTTGCAAGCAGCATAAATTCCTCGATCATAATCTCGGAGATACCGCGCTCGCGTGCGACCACATCCTCCGTTTTTCCATCCGCGCCAATGACAATCTTGCTCTCTGCCTTATCGATTTCCGGCGCGCCGCGCCTGCGCTTATTTTCGGTCAGGATCGCCGCCAACTTCCGCATTTTGTCAAGCGAATCCATCACCCCGGCGTATTTCTCCAATAGCTCCGCCGACGCTTTTCCGTCATAGATCGCGTTAATTTCATCGTAAACGCCCTTTACCCTCGAGCGGATGATCCCTTTCTTAAAATCAAAATCCAAAAGACGTCCATTCCGATCCAGCGTCAGGATCGCCGAAAGGGTCAGCCGGTCTTCTCCGGGATTCAGGGAACAAATTCCGTTGGACAGTTCCTTTGGCAGCATTGGGATTACCTGATCGGCATAATAAACGCTGGTGCCGCGTACAAACGCTTCCCGATCGATCTCATCCTCATATTTGACATAATGTGAAACATCCGCGATATGCACGCCAAGCTCATAGCCCTCCTCACAGCAGCGCAGCGACACTGCGTCGTCAAGATCCTTGGAGGTGGCGGCGTCGATCGTAAATACAATATCGTTTCGAAAATCAGCGCGTCCGGCAAGCTCCTTTTCAGTAATCCCCTTTTTAAGCAGGTGCTTTGCGCGGCGGCGCGCATCCTCCGAAAAGTCTCTAACGACCTCTAGATCGTCAAGCACCGCCCGCGCACAGACAGACGCCACCTGTGCGCAGCCGTAATTCTGCACCGCCTGTGCGCGCAGATCGGAGTGCCGCTCCCCGCGGCGGACGACCTTTGCCTGAATTTTATCGCCGACCTTGACCTCGGTTTCGCCGCGTACCCTCAGACGAACGGCAAAATCCATTCCGTGATCCGGCAAGACGCTAAACGCCCCATCTTCAATCATCACCGTTCCGGTAAAGAAATACTCTTTTTGATCCAGCAGAACATCCTCCACGCTGTAGCGATCGTCGGTCGCAAAACGGCGGTCAGCCGGCAGCTTTTTTAACAGAACCCGCTCTTTCGGCAGACAGCCACGCAAGTATTTTCCCGGAATAAATACCTCCTCGCCGCCGTCGATCAAAACGGCATAGCCGAATTTTTCCTTTACGCGGGACACCTGCGCCGGCTGCAAGCCGAAACAAAAGGACGGGTAGTATTTCCCCTGCGAGAGTACAATCCGCCCCTCGGCGCGCAAAACTTGCAGCGCCTGTTTTAATTCCTTCGGCGCGTCGTATTTTTTGCGAAGCGCGCCGATCAGCGTTTCGAGCGACGCGCCCTTTTTCGGGGCTTTGCATAAATACCGGTATGCCTTTTTCCCGAGCTTACCGGACGCTGTTTCAAACGGCAGGCTCTGCGCCTGCTCGGATAATTCTTCTTTCAATTCCTTCACAATTTTCCTTTCTTTATAAAAATACAGACGGGAAAGCGTTATGTTCCCGTCTGCATCAAATACCATTTACTTTGCGTATGTGATTACCAGATTGATCGCAAGCACTAAGACGAAAAAAAGAATTCCTAACACCGTAGTAATCTTAACGAGCTTAGCCTCAATCGTTTTGCCCTTATTCCTGCTGAAGAAGGAATCCGAACCGGCGCTCGAACCCAATCCCTGCAAACCGTTTTGTTTGGTTTCCTGTAGGCAAACAACGACCACGATCAGAATACATACAAGAATAAGCAGAACGCCTAACGTTATCGTAATCCAATTCATTTTGAAACCTCCATAATTTTTGATGGCTATTGATATCATAGCATATTCCGCGGGAATAATCAAGCCCTTTTTCATTTTTTTTGCTTTGTTCACGATTTGTCCCGGTTCTTTTTCAGCCTAAGCGATTTGCCTGCCCGCCCGCAATTACGGTAAACTCTTTTATTTTTTGTAAATTCTCGTGTTTTTCTTTTGAAAAATCAAATTAGATAGTGATTTTTTCTGCAAAATAATGTATAATGAAGATAGCAGCATTTTTGGAAGGAGGGCTATTCTTTATGCAGATCAAAAACAAAAAACTGCGGGACTTTCTCGCCAGCGTATTGAGCGGCGTTTTATCCGGCATCAATCGCCTTTTGCCCAAAGATCCAAAAAAGGTGCTTTTCTACACCAATACCGGCGTCAAGGACAACCTCAAGGCGGTGCTTGACTTTATGGCAGCTTCCCCCTCCTATGCGTCCTACACGCTGATTTGCAGCTGCGACGATCCTGCCGGCATCCGGGCGGGAAACCGCGTAAAGCGGACAGGCAATCTATCCGGACTTTTTATTTATCTGACCAGCGGCTTTGTCTTTTACTACAACGGCAAGATACCGGTCAAGCCGTCCAAAAAGCAGACGGTCGTGAATCTCTGGCACGGGATCCCGCTCAAAAAGATCGGCAGGATGCTATACCCCACGCTTACGCTGAACTTCGCGACCTATTATCTTGCTCCGTCTCCCTTCAGCGGCGAATTGATGAAAGCGGCCTTTGGATGCAGCGACGCGCAGCTGCTTTATAACGGTCTTCCGCGCTGCGACCTGCTGTTTGAAGCGCCTTCGGCAAAAAAGGCATGCGCCATTCTAGGAAGATCCGACTGTCAGCGGCTCATCGGCTGGATGCCAACCTTCCGCCGCGCGGAGGTCAGCGACATCCGCGACAGCGACCTCGGCGAGCATTCCACAACGGGGCTGCCGCTCCTGCACGACGCGGCTGACCTAGAAACGTGCAACGCGCTTTTAAAAGAGGCCAAAACGCTGCTATGGATTAAGCTGCATCCAAGCGAGAGCGGCATTTCACAAACCGCACGCTATTCCAATATCCTGATCCAAAGCGACATGGAATTTCAAAGCGCCAACGTCGAGCTATATCGGCTGCTTGGAAGCTGCGAGGCGCTGATCACCGATTATTCCAGCGTTTATTTTGACTACCTGCTGTTAGACCGCCCGATCGGCTTTGCAGTGGAGGACATCGCGTCCTACAGTGAGAACCGCGGCTTTACGGTAAGCAGCCCGCTTTCGGTCATGCCGGGACCGATTTTAACCGACAGGGACGATTTTTTCCGCTTTCTGCAAAGGTTCCTGTCCGGCGCCGGCGATGATTACAGCCAAAAGCGCGCTCAGGTTCGGGCTCGTTTCTGCGGCGAAGTTGACCGCTGCGCAGTTTTATCGCTGCTGAAAAAAATCAATTTGAAGGGAGCGGATATTCCGTGAGCGGTCTACGCAAAAAGGTCATGATTTTCGGCAAACGCGCGGTACATTTCATTACCGGCCGGTTCGGACGGCTTATTCCGATCAAGAAAAACACGGTGTTTTTCGAATGCTTTTTGGGACAAAGCTACGGCGACCAGCCAAAATACATCTACGAGGAGATGCTGCGGCGCGGAATGGATCAGCGCTATCGGATTACTTGGGGGTTCCGCAAAAGCAGGTTTTCACTTCCCGTGCCGGGAAAGCACAAAAAGGCGTCCTATTTAGGAATTATTTACCTCTGGCGTCTGATGCGCAGCGCCTATATCGTCAACAACAGCCGATTCCCTTATTTCGTTGTAACCAATCCCAAGAGCATATTTTTGCAGACATGGCACGGCACACCGCTGAAACGGCTGGGACTTGACCAGGAGGAAGTGTATCTGCCGGGCACCACAACCGAGCGCTATAAAATCAACATTGTGCGCTCCTCTAAACAGTGGAACTATATGCTTTCACAAAACCGCTTTTCCACCGAACGCTTCTGCTCGGCATTCCAGCTTCAGCCAACGCAGGTATGGGAAACCGGCTATCCGCGCAACGACATCCTTTCGCTTCCCTCGGCAGAGCGGAAATTGATCGCCGCCAGAGTGAAAAGCACGCTGCACATTCCAGAAGGCAAGCGGGTGGTTATGTACGCCCCAACCTTCCGCGACGACGACGTCAGGGCGGGAAAATACAACTACACCTTCCCGTTTGACCCGAATGCGTTTGCCGACGCGCTGGGCGGCGAAACCGTTTTACTGCTGCGGCTGCATTATCTGGTCAGCAAAACGGTCGGGGAGCGCATCGCGCGGGAAAACATTGTCGACGCATCCGCCTATCCGGATATCACCGAGCTGTATTTGATCGCCGACACGCTGATTACCGACTATTCCTCGGTTATGTTCGACTATGCGATCACAAGAAAGCCGATGATCTTTTATATGTACGACATTGGCAGCTATCGCGACAAGCTGCGGGGATTTTACTTTGACCTAAAGAAGCTTCCCGGTCCGATCGCCGAGCAATACGAGGAAATGCTCGCGCTTGTCAAGGAGCCGAAGCGCTTTGCGGCGGAATATGCGGAGCGCTACGCGGCTTTTTGCGTGGAATTTGACTATTTAGACGATGGAAAAGCAGCCGCGCGCATCGTGGACAGGCTTTTTACGCCGGAAACCGGAGTATAGCTAAGAAATAATCAAGGAGAGAATGTTATGAAACGAGTATTAACCTATGGAACCTTTGACCTGCTTCATTACGGTCATATCCGCCTGTTAAAGCGCGCTAAGGAACTGGGCGACTATCTGATTGTCGCGCTTTCCACCGATGCATTTAACGCCGGAAAGGGCAAAAAAGCCTATCACGACTACGAAACACGCAAAAAGATGCTGGAAGCGATCCGTTATGTCGACCTGGTCATTCCGGAGGAAAGCTGGGAGCAAAAGATCGACGACGTGAAGAAGTATTTTGTGGACGTCGTGGTTATGGGCGACGACTGGGCAAACAGCGACCGCTTCGATTATTTAAAGGATTATTGCGAACTTGTTTTCTTAAGCCGCACGCCGGGCATCTCCACCACCAAGATCAAGGGCGACCTGAATTTAGCCGAACCAAAATAATCCATTCTGCTGCAAAAGAGGTGATCTCTTTCCTATGAACGCCTTCAAACAAATTTTCTCGGAGCATATACAATATCGCGGTCAAATCGCCAAGCTTGCTAAATCGGATCTCATCAAGACCTATCGCGGCTCCTTTCTAGGCTGGCTATGGGCGCTTGCCAAGCCGGCTATTACGATCTTTGTTTACTGGTTTGCGTTTTCCATTGGGCTGCGCCACGGCAAGGATATTGCGGGATATCCGTTTTTCCTCTGGCTGCTTGCGGGCATCATCCCATGGTTTTACATGAACGAAATGTTCCACCGCGGCACCGGGAGCATCTTAAAATACAGCTATCTGGTAACTAAAATGAAGTTCCCAATCAGTACCATCCCAACCTTTGTCAGCCTTTCGTCGATGTTTGTACATCTGATCCTGCTTGCCATCACCATTGCAATTTTCTGGATCATGGGCTATCCGCCGACAGTATACCTGCTGCAGCTCCCATATTACACGGTCATGATGTTTTTGATCTTCCTGCTGTGGGACTGGTTCTCTGCGCCGCTTGCGGTATTCAGCCGGGATTTCCACCAGTTTATCAAGTCTATCACCACCGCGATCTTCTGGCTTTCCGGTATTTTATGGGATGTTAACAATATAGAGTATCCTTGGCTGCGCAGGCTGCTGTATTTCAACCCTGTCACCTACCTTGCACAGGGCTACCGCAACGTTTTTATCTATCACAAGTGGTTTTTTGAGGAGCCAAAGCAGCTGATCTGCTTCCTCTTTGTCTTTGTCGTCGGGGTATTCGCCTCCGGCTGGATTTTCAAAAAGCTGCGCAGAGAGATTCCGGACGTTTTATAACCGCAAACGAGAAAGGCAGGGCTGAATTATGGCTGCGGCATTCATCCAGAACACGGAACCGATCATTGTATTTGACCAAGTGAACAAGACCTACAAGCTATACAAAAACGAAAAGCTGCGTCTGCTTGGCGTGTTTATCAAAAAAATTCCATACACCAAGAAAAGGGCAAACAAAAATATCTGCTTTTCCATCCAGCGCGGTGAAACAGTCGCTATCTTCGGCAAAAACGGCGCGGGTAAGTCCACACTGCTCAAGCTGATTACCCAAGTCATCTACCCGACCTCCGGCCGCGTCACCGTAAACGGCAGAGTGAGCGCACTGTTGGAGCTGACCGCCGGATTTGATTCGGAATTTACCGGACGGGAAAACATCTACCTGAAGGGCACCCTGATGGGGCTGACGCAGGCGCAGGTGAGAACCTACGAGGACGCGATTGTCAACTTCGCCCAGCTCGGCGACTACATCGACCAGCCCGTGCGCACCTATTCCTCCGGCATGAAAGCAAGGCTCGGCTTTTCGATCAACATCAATATCGAACCGGAGATACTCATCATCGACGAGGCGCTGAGCGTCGGCGATGCGGCGTTTCGCAAAAAGTGCAAGGCAAAAATCGACGAAGTGACCTCCTCCAACAACGTCACCGTACTGCTCGTCACCCATTCCACCGCGCAGGCAAAGGACATCTGCAAACGCGGCATCGTGCTCAAGGACGGCGGCGTTATCTACGACGGCAGGATCGACGGCGCAATCGAGGCATATGAGAAAACGCTGACCAAAAAGAAAAAAAAGAAAAGCATCCTTTCCGAAAAGCTTCCGTCCGACAAGAAAAAGAAAAAAAAGGAACCGGACAAAGAGGAAATTTCTCCTCCCGCCGAACCCGCACCCCCTCTTCCGCTGGAAACGACCCCTCCGGAGCAAGGGAAGATATAGTCGTTTTATCCCGTCAAAGTGCTTTGGCGGGATATTTGTATGCGCATTTTTTTCGTGATTCATGCAGCAGAACGCCGGAAAAGAAAATATGGCAATTTATTTATGTTCACTCCATAAATCCGATACATACATAAAATTATGAATAATATGTTATTTTTTTTGATATAGTTGACAAAGCTTTATTTTCTGCTATAATAAGAATTAATCAAAGGAAATGGAGTGTTGCCGGTATGGTGTAAAGAACTTTCATCCGCCCTTCCGCCCACAGTACTTAAAAATCGAAAGCATTTTCCTTATTAAGGAGGTAACAAATGATGAAAATTTTCTCAAAAAATAGCTGTAAATCCATTCTCAGCATACTGCTCGCGTTCCTCTGCGTTTCCTACTGCTTTATCGGCTGCTCTTCCTACCAAGCGGAGAATCAAAACCTGCCGGAAACCGAGGTTGTTTTTCCGAAAACGGCTTGGGGGATGTCGGTGAACGACGTCAAGAACGTCTACAACGATCTTTACGACGTCAGCGATGAGCCGGAATATGAATCCGAAAACATGGCGGTCTATCACGTAGACGAGTTAGACTTTTATGGTATGAAGATGGCGGCTACTTTTTCCTTTTATCAAAAGGACGGAAAGACATGGCTTTCCAACGTGAGCGCAACCTCGCTCGACACGGTAACGGATACAGAGATTGACGAGTTGAAGGTAAACAGCGATTTCAGCGTATTGATCGATAAATATAACGAGGTAAACAGCGATTCCAGCAAAGCCAGTGAAGAACAGCAGGCGCTGCTTGATAAAAACAGAGAATATTTGGGGCTGCCGATCAGCGAGGACGACCGTATCCCATTCTATTTCCTGCAAGCCGGCGGCACCACCCTCAACGAAAACGAGGAACTGCACTGTCAGATTACCTTTGCCGGATTCGGATACCTTTTCACGCATTACGATCTTCAGACCGGCGAAAGCATATCAGAATAAAACCAGAATAAAATCGGAGCGGCTCTCATCACGAGAGCCGCTTTTTAGACTTTTCAGGGCATTTTTGC
>CAZPLR010000006.1:0-7137 GCA_964587555.1 uncultured Oscillospiraceae bacterium | reverse complement strand
TCGGAGCGGCTCTCATCACGAGAGCCGCTTTTTAGACTTTTCAGGGCATTTTTGCTTTTTGCCTTACAGATATTTCTTAATATCCTCCGGCAGATCCTCCTCATCGGCGGAAACTGTGACGACAACATTGATGTCCTTTACAATCAGCTCCACCTTCTTAAGCATGTCGGCAAGACCAAGCAGGTCTTTATTGCCGATCTTTAAGATACCGTCGATAAACACATCGGAGATGTCGTAGTTGCCGGCCAGAATGCCGGCTAAGAAACCGTAAAACGCATCGTAGCCCCTAATATTGTACTCGTTTGCAGCGATCAGACGGCATCTGTAGGAGATATCGTAGGTGAGCTGCATTCCCTGCTCGATGCAGACCACCGAGCCGGTGCTGGTCGCGCAGGCAGCATTTACCATCTCGACCATTTTTTTGGTTTTGCCGGAACCCTTTCTTCCGCAGATTACTTTAATCATAATATTTTCGATCCTTTCTAATAATTACTGAATTTTTGCTTCCAGCGCGGCTTTTTGCGCCTCATAACCCGGTTTACCGAGCAGCGCAAACATATTCTTTTTATAGCTTTCCACGCCCGGCTGGTTGAACGGATTTACGCCGAGCAGATAGCCCGAGATCGCGCACGCCTTCTCAAAGAAGTAGATCATGTAGCCAAGCTCAAACTCGTTTACCTCCGGCACCTCAAGCACCAGATTCGGCGTGCCGCCTTCGGTATGCGCCAGCACGGTTCCTTGGAACGCCTTGCGGTTAACGACAGACATTTCCTGATTGGAAAGGAAGTTTAAGCCGTCAAAATTGGTCGGATCGTCCTTGATGAAGAAGTCTTTTCTTGGCTTCTGGATATCAACAACCGTTTCAAAGATGATATTCGAACCGTCCTGAATGAACTGACCCAGAGAATGCAGGTCGGTGGAGAAGATCGCGGACGCCGGGAACAAGCCCTTGCCATCCTTGCCCTCGCTCTCGCCGTAAAGCTGCTTAAACCACTCGTTCATCATTGCAAACGACGGATCGTAAGCGACCAGCATCTCGACCGCTTTGCCCTTGCGCAGCAGGATGTTGCGGTACGCCGCGTATTTATAGCAGTCGTTTTCATGCAGGTCTGGGTTCATAAACGCTTCCTGCGCCTTTGCAGCGCCTTCCATCAGCGCGTCGATGTCGCAGCCGGCTACTGCGATTGGAAGCAAGCCAACCGGAGTTAAAACCGAGAAGCGTCCGCCGACGTCGTCCGGAATGACAAACGTTTTGTAGCCTTTGGCGTTGCAAAGCTCCTTTAAGGTGCCGCGCGCCTTATCGGTCGTGCAGTAGATGCGCTTTGCAGCCTCTTCCTCGCCGTATTTCTGCTCCACATACTCGCGGAATACGCGGAACGCAAGCGCCGGTTCGGTGGTTGTACCGGATTTCGAGATAACGTTTAAGGAAACGTCCTTTCCTTCGCAGAGCGAGAGAATCTCGTTCAAATAGGTCGGGTTGATGCTGTTGCCGACAAAGTAAATCTCCGGCGTTTCTTTCTTTAAATTATTGTAGAGCGAAGACTTTAATACCTCGATCGCAGCGCGCGCACCTAAATAGGAGCCGCCGATGCCAATAACAATCAGCACGTCGGTGTCGCTCTGGATCTTTTTCGCCGCCGCCTTGATACGGGCAAACTCTTCCTTGTCATAATCGGTAGGCAGCGTTACCCAACCGAGGAAATCATTGCCAAGACCGGTTTTTTCATGCAGCACTTGATGCGCCGCTTTTACGCCGGCTTCCATCCCAATCAGCTCATCGCAGCCGACAAACTGTTTGACATAATTATCGTTTACACGTAATGCCATAAAAATGCCTCCATATCTTTGAACTTATTATCAAACCTGCCGAGCTACAATTGCTCGAAGCATTTGATTTTCCCGCTGTCGTGCGGTATAGTCTAATTATACAATATCCGAAGAAGGTTTTCAAGCCTTTTAGAAGGGTTCAAAAATATTTCATAATAAAATTTTCAGCATCTTTTTTATTAGTATTGATAATCCAATTTTTTTCATGTATAATAATATTATCGTATGAGAGAGTATTCAGAAGAAAAACGTCTGTAAAATGGGATCGGAATTTTCAAACCAAGGAAAGAGGTTTCATATGTTATATACGCAATACATGATTAGCACGGACAACGTTTCGCCCTACCGGGAGCTGGGCAGCAGCGTATCGGACAAAGGCTTAGAAAAATTTGTCATCGACCACTACTCCCATTTTTGTGAAAACGGGGGCTTCAGCAAGGAGCAGATGCAGATCCACACGACGCCGAAGGAGTTTGCCGTAGGCTGTGTCAACCAGCTTTATCTCAGGGAGCGCAACAGCTATTTCTACCTCAGCCATATCTTCTGCGCCGACCTGCCGCAGCGGGAGGCGATGCTTCCGCTCATGCCGAACATTATCTCAACCGCGCAGTTTGAAAAGATACCAAAGCGCAATCCGGACCTTTCCGCTACCGAAATTCCCTGCAGAAGCGGTGATATAATCGCTATCTCCTACCCACAGAATATCCTAACGCAATTAGTGCAGGCGAGCATGGAGGTTTTACTCGGCAGCGAAAAAAGGCATTTGTTTATCGTTTCCGGCTGGAGCGACTGCTTTGATATCAAGGCAAGGGATTTGATGAGTCAGATCGTCTATCTGCTTCCGTATCAATGCAGGCGGCGTCTGAATTTTTATTCCTACGCCAACGATATCACCGATCACGAGGATGCGCCAAGCGTTGTTTTCTGCCGCCCGGAGGACGCGCTGGGGTTCCAGAAGCTTTACGGGGACTGTTCTTACTTTTACTTTTTACAGCAGGAGCTTTGTTTCCCGGAAGTCAAACCCGCGCCGTTTGCCGCGTTTGCAGTCGCACACAGTGACCAGATTTCCGATCTGCTGCCATATGCCGACCGCAAGCTGACCGGAAAATTAAAAAACGATTTGGAATTTTACGACGTACTCTGCCACTTCATGTATGTGGAGAAGGACGATTCCTTAGAAAGCTACAGCAAGCATCGCGGCACCCTAATGCCAAACCTGCCGCAATTATACCAGCTCGGCGTCATGTCCCGCAAGAAAATGCTGCGGCTGCTGGAAAGCGAACTAAAATTTAAACCGGACGATGAAAACGTCCCATTTGAAACCAAGCTTTCCACCTTCCTTTACTGCTACAAGACAGAAATTGTTTCCAAGGAACTCATGCAGGCATTTCTGCTGCATATCCGCAGCTGCACCGACCCGATCAAATGGGAGCTTTTATGCAAGCAGCTGCAAATTCCGATCGAACCGGAAAAAGAACCGGATACTGCGGCTGTTCCGCAGGAGACGGCAGAGCAGCCGCCAGCCGAACCAATTCTTCCGCCGCAGGCAGCGCTGCAAAACGCTCCGGAGGAGGCAGCCGAAGCAGAGGATGCAGACGAGCCGGAGATTCTCTTCCAGCCGAGCGGGTACGATTTACCGGAGGAGGATCATGCAGAGGAGGAGCATACAGAGGAAGCATCGCCGTCTGCAGAACCCCCATCCGCAGAACAGCCGGAGGACAACGCCGCCGAAAAGGACGCGCTGCCCGCGCTGGAAACGCTCGCCGCACCGGCGGAAATGCCGGCCGAGCAGGCAGCCGATCATCTGGAACCGGCGCCGGAAGCAGAGGAAGCCGCGCCGGAGCGTGCATTGGCGCAGATTCCAGAGGAAGGAAGCCTTGCAGATGAAACGCTGATGCTGCCGCAGGACGTCATGGACTTATTTTTGCAAAAGCTGATGCAGAGTGCGGATATTGTTCGATGGATTAACGCCGGCTGCCTGCATTATAATCAGCCGCTGTATCATGACCCGCAAGTTCAGCGCGCCGTTGCACGATACCTATTCAGTGCCGTTTCTTGCTGTGAAACGGAGGAAGAATTTGCGCTTGTGGCAGGGGTTGCCGCACAAATCGAGGAATACGGAGAGGACGGGCTTACCAAAACAGCCGCTGAAACGCGAAGGCTGATCGAACAACGGCAAAATTCGCTTGCGCTATCCAAGGAAAAGGCGCAGAAACAGGAGCAAAAGCAAAAGGAGGACGCGCTTCTCGAACAGTTTGACGCAATCTTCAGCTCCACAGACCCATCGGTGCTGCACCAGATCGATCTGGTGCCGAAATGCGTCGCCGAACATATCTCTCGCGCACGCATCGAGGAATACGCCGTGAAAAAGCACAAAGAGGAAAAGAAACCGCTTGCGCTGCTGTTCCTCTGCTGCCAATACGATATTGACGGTAAACTCCAAGAATGCCCGCTGGAAAATGTAGACGCTTATTTCCGCACCAATATCCGCGCGACCGAATTAAAGTACGAGTGGCTGAACGCGCTGGCGGAAATGCCGGGAATGGAAGAAAGCGAGTTTTTCAACAACGCCATCTGCAAATATGCGCTCGATCATCCGGAGGTGTTGGAGGAAGCGAAAATCCATCACGACGCACTTTACTATTTTCTAGTCAAAAACGATCTTCTCAAAACTACCTCACGCAGATATTTTATCTTCGGCGGGATCATCGTTGCGGCGATTGCGGCTGTTACCGCCGCCGGAATCTTATTCAGCAGCGGCATATTTTCTTAAATCGAAACAGAATCTTATAAAGCGCCTGAAGAATCCGTCAGGCGCTTCATTTGCTATGAGACGCCAAAAAAGACCGTCTTTTTTTGACGGTCTCTTTCGGTGCGAACCAAAAAGCGTTTTCTCTTTTGACTCGTAATTTCCCCATTCTATATCATATTGAAGTAGCAAGCAAGGTTAGTTTTTTTATCAACGCCTTTATTCTACCACACCGATATAGAATCTGCAATGATTTATTTTCCAAATCGATTCAAAAAGCAAAAAATGCCATTAAATGTCTGAAAAGCAAGACATTTCAAGACATTTTATCGGAGATATGACTTGCCCTATTTACTTTTTTCCTTCGGACGGAAGACAAGCGCGACGGCAAGTCCGAAAAAGACTGCGGCGGCGATCCCTCCGGCGGTGTTTTTCAATCCGCCGGTAAAGATGCCCAAGAAGCCGGCGCGATCCACCTCCGTCTTTACCCCCTGCGCCAAGAGGTTTCCAAAACCGGTCAAAGGCACCGACGCGCCAAATCCCGCCCATTCAACAAACGGCTCATATACCCCCGCCGCGCCCAAGGCAACGCCGCTGACGACGAACAGAACCAAAATACGCGCCGGGGTAATCTTGGTATAATCCAACAGCAGCTGACCAATCATGCAGATTGCGCCGCCAACCAAAAACGATTTCAAATAAGAAAGAAACATTTCCATCGCCATACCTCCTTTACAGTGTCGACGAGATATGCGCCAGATGCGCAATACATGGGATGGTTTCCCCTTGCTGCACAGTCATTGGGCTCATCAGCGCGCCGGTCGCCAAAAAAAGAATGTCTTTCCATTTCTGCAAGCGCAGCTGTTCCAATAGATAACCGCACAGCACCGAGGCGCAGCAGCCGCAGCCGGACCCGCCGGCGTGGACGTCCTGCGTTTCATCAAACAGCAGCTTTCCGCAGTCGAGGTGCCGATCCATCAATGAGATATTCTCCTTTTGCAGCAGTTGTGACAGCAGCGTGCTTCCGATCTTGCCGAGATCGCCGGTAACGATGCGGTCATAATCCGCCGGAGAGGTTTGACTTGCCGCAAAGTACCGCCGGAGCGTATCTGCTGCCGCAGGCGCCATTGCGCCGCCCATATTGGTCAGATCCTTCACGCCGAGATCCACAACCCTGCCGAAAAACACACGCTTGATATAAGGGGGTGCGCCGGTCTGCCCGACTACCGCCGCGCCGCAGGCGGTTGCAGTCCACTGCGCGGAGGGAGCGCGCTGCCCGCCGTATTCCAGCGGATAGCGGTATTGCCGCTCCGCAGTGCAGAAATGCGAGGACGCGGCGGCTGTCACATACTGCATCAGACCGCTCCCGGTAAGAACAGCGGCGAGCATCAGGCTTTCCGCCATGGAGGCGCAGGCGTTATACACTCCGGCAAACGGAATTCCCAGATTCCGCGCGCAGTAGGAGGAAGCGGTACACTGGTTAATGAGATCGCCCGAAACAAGCAGATCGATATCCTCCAAATGCAGCTTTGCCTTTTTCACAGCAGTCTTGATTGTCTGCTCCTGCATCCGGCATTCGCCCATCTCCCAGCTTTTTTCGCCAAAGCGCGTATCGGAAACGATGCTGTCAAAATAGCTGCCAAGCGGGCCCTCTCCCTCCATGCTGCTGCCGGTCGCGGCAGACGCGAGGATCGAAGGAGGCGCATCAAAATGAATCAGATTCTTTCGAAAGACCGACATGATACCTTCCTTTCCCTTTGAGAAGCCGAAGCCTCATCCTGCAAGCAGCCCGATCACCCACAGGATCAGTCCATATATCACCGAAGCTCCGACGCCGTAAACGATCACCGATCCCGCAATAGAGAACAGCTTTGTACCAAGTCCCAGCACCCAGCCCTCGGAGCGGAACTCCAGCGCAGGGGAAACAACGGCGTTTGCAAAGCCGGTGATCGGGACAAAGGTGCCGGCTCCGGCAAACTTTGCAATATGGTCGAAAATGCCAAGTCCCGTCAGCAGTGCGCTGCAAAAGACCAGCGTAATCGACGCAAGCGTTCCCGCCTGCGTTTTGCTCCAGCCGAAGTTCTCATACAGCGCGCCGAAAAGCTGTCCCAGTACACAGATCAGTCCGCCCACACAGAACGCGGCGGGGAGGTTTTTCATGCTTTTGCTCGGCGGCGTCGCCTTGTCCGCCATTTTTTCATATTCCTTTGGCGTGATCGCCATTTCGCATCAAATCCTTTCTGACTGCCGCGCAGATCGTTTGGCAGCGTATGCTTTTCTTAGCATTTCCGAAAGGCTGCGCGGTTATTCCGGCGCGAAAAAGACGTATGCAAATTTTCTTGCGAAAAGAATTGTGTTTTGCTTTGGATTCTGCTATAATAAAAAGGGATTTTATTTTTATGCCCTTTCGCGGCGATCCGATCCCCTGAAATAGTTTTTGTTATGGAAGAAAGGGGCTTATCTTATGCCTTCAAAAGTAGTAGTAGGCGTTCAATGGGGCGACGAAGGAAAAGGAAAAATCATTGACATTCTGGCATCCCGCGCGAACGTGGTTATCCGCT
>CAZPLR010000005.1:5677-75540 GCA_964587555.1 uncultured Oscillospiraceae bacterium | reverse complement strand
ACGCAAAAATCCGCAGGAATTCAAGCTTGCAGCATAACGAAAGATACGGTGCAGCGCCTTAATCGGTACTGCACCGTATCCGCTACATCATTACTTTCTTATCTGGCTTACGCATTTTGCAGCGCCGCTTTGTTTTTAGGCTGCGGGATATTTTTCTCAAGGAATCTGAAAAAATAGCGGCAAATGGGGAAAAGTATTGCTTTTGCGGCGGGAATGCGGTATAATAAAACCGATACAGCAAGAATCCAGAGAAGAAATGAGGAAATAAAATGAAGGTTATTCTGCTCGATTACACGCCGAACCCGGAAAAGGTAGTCGCGGCTTCGGCAAAGCTTTGTTATTCCGCCAGCGACGTTGCGTCGCTTTATGATAAGCAGACGCCGGAGGCGGTAGAGCGTTTTTTGAATCTGTTGGGGGAGCTCGGACATGAAAGCCCGATTGAGCATTGCAGCTTTACGTTTGGGATCGAGGGTGTTTCGCGTTCGCTGTTGGCGCAGATCACGCGCCACCGGATCGCTTCATTTTCGGTGCAGAGTCAGCGCTATGTGCCGATGCGCAGCGAGGATTTTGCCTATGTCACTCCGCCGGAGGTCGCTGCGGATCAAGAGGCGCTTGCGATCTATGAGCAGAGTATGAAAAACGCGATTGACAGCTACCGTGAGCTGGCTGATATTTTGCAGAAAAAGCATACCGAAGAGCTGGTGAAACAGGGGATGGAGGAAACGGCTGCGGCAAAAAAGGCGGAGAAAATGGCGATTGAGGATGCGCGCTTTGTGCTGCCGAACGCGGCGCAGACAAAGCTTGTGATGACAATGAACGCAAGAAGCCTGCTCAACTTTTTCCGTCATCGCTGCTGTAACCGCGCGCAGTGGGAAATCAGAGCGGTCGCAGACGAGATGCTCCGGCTGGTCAAGGAGGTCGCGCCGCATTTATTTGCGTTTGCGGGACCGTCCTGCTTGTGCGGCAGATGCCCGGAGGGAAAGATGAGCTGCGGCAAAATGACGCAGATGCGTGAAAAATATCTTGGAAGGCCGGAGAACGGATGAGCGGAAAATTGATTGTAATCGACGGGCTGGACGGAAGCGGAAAATCCACCCAGATTGAGCAGGTCTGCGCGGCGCTGCTGCGGCAAAACGCGCAGGTGATGAAAATATCCTTTCCGGATTATCAAAATGAATCCTCCGCGCTGGTGCGGCTTTATTTAGACGGCGCGTTCGGCGATAAGCCGGACGATGTAAACGCATTTGCGGCATCTAGCTTTTATGCCGTCGACCGCTACGCAAGCTTTAAGCAATACTGGCAGAAGCCGTATGAGGCGGGCGCGGTTATTTTGGCTGCACGCTATACTACGTCCAACGCGATCCATCAGATGTCAAAGCTGCCGAGAGAGGCTTGGGACGGCTATTTGGCGTGGCTTTATCACTATGAATACGATCTTTTGGGACTGCCAAGACCGGATCGGGTTATCTTTTTGCAGATGAGCCGAAAGGCGTCCGAGCGGCTGCTGCAGAAACGCTACGGCGGCGACGAAAGCAAAAAGGATCTGCACGAGCGGGATAAGCGGTATCTGCTTTGCTGCGCGCAGGCGGCGGAATACGCCGCAAAAGCGGACGGCTGGACGCTGATTGACTGCTGCAAGGGGGAGGAAATCCTTCCGGTGGAAAAGATTACCGAACGAATACTAAACGAGATCAAGCGCGTTTTGGAATAGGGCGCCTAGCTGTATTTTAGAAAAGCTGGGCTATATTGGGATCGGGAGATATCCAATAGAGCGATAAAACGCAGAAAGGGAAGAAAAAAGATGGTATATGTATTTTTAGCGCCGGGCTTTGAAACGGTTGAGGCGTTGACGCCGGTGGATTATCTGCGCCGTGCAAAGGTGGAGGTAAAAACCGTTGCGGTTGCGGCGGAAGGCAGAACGGTATTAAGCTCCCATCATGTGCCGGTGACAGCCGATATCGCCGAGGAGGCGCTTATTTTGGATGACTGCGAAATGATTGTGCTGCCGGGCGGAAAGCTTGGAACGATGAATTTGGAGGCGTCCGAAACCGTCAGCCGCGCCATCGCCTACTGTATGGAGCGCGGCCTGCCAATCGGCGCGATCTGCGCGGCCCCGTCTATTTTGGGACATAAGAGGCTGCTTGACGGCAAAAAAGCGACCTGCTATCCGACCTTTGCGGGCGAGCTTGGAAAAGCCGAGGTGACGCTTGCGCCGGCAGAGATCGACGGCAATTTTGTCACCGGCAGAGGCGCGGGCGCGTCGAACCAGTTTGCATTTGCGCTGATCGAGCGGCTGCGGGGAAAAGAAGCGGCAAGAGAGGTCAGCGAGTCGGTCGTTTATTGAAATGAAGCAGAAGACTGCTTTGCGCAAAGATCTTCTTGCGCTCCGAAACACGGTCTGTCCGACAGAAAAAAGCCTTTCCGAGCAGGCACTGGCGGAGTATTTTATTCGCAGCACCCTATATAAAGACGCGGATATCCTGCTGTTTTATGCGGCGGCACGCGGGGAATTGCGCCTTGATGCGATCCTGGAGCAGGCGTTTGCGGATCATAAAACGGTCGGCTTTCCGCGCTGCTTAGACCGCGGCGGGCGGATGCTTTTTTATGAGGTGAAAAGCGTTTCGCAGCTTATCGCCGGCATGTACGGGATATTAGAGCCGGACGCGGGATGCAGGAGTTTAAGCGCGTTTACCGCGCGTTCGGTCTGCTTGACGCCCGGCATTGCGTTTGATATAAACGGCTATCGTTTGGGATATGGAAAGGGCTATTACGACCGTTTTTTAAACGGATTTGCGGGAATCTCGGTCGGCGTTTGCCTACAACGCTTTTTCCTGCCGGAGCAGGAATGGAAATATGACAGATATGATATAGCTGTAAGAGCGGTGCTGACAGAGGGAAGGCTTACGCGCTTATAGAAGCAGAAAGGAATGATGGAACATGAAGGAACTGCCGGAGAATAAACGCTTAGAGGAGGGGCTCTCTCTGGAGCCGGAGGATCGCGCGCCGGAAAACGGCGACGCAGAGATCGAAGCGCTGCTGATGCGGGTGCGGCAGGCAAACGAACAGATCGAGGGAAACGCTGCGCAAAAGCCGGAGGAGCCGGATTCGGAGGATAAACCGGAAGAAGCCGCCGAGGAGCCGAAGGAAACGCAAGCGGACGCGTCGGATGATGCGTTTTTAGGATCCGGATCTAACGAGCCTGAAGCGGAGGAAGCGATACCGGAATCTGAGAGTGAGCCTGAGCTTAAGATCACGCGCAAAAAAGAACCCTTTGTTGTCCATTTTGACGAGGATAAAAGCTATAAAAAAATCCGCAATTACCATAAGGTCAAGCAGAGAAAGCAGCATAAGGCGCTGCGTTTTTTCCTGCACCTGTTCTTAGCGTTGTGCATTTTGGCTGCTGCGCTTTGGCTGGGGTATGTGGTGCTGGAGGGGATCACCGATATTCTGGGCATCAATCAGGAGGATAACGAGATCATCGTCGAGATTCCGGAGGGAGCGACCCTGACCGATATCTCCCAGATTTTGGAGGACGACGGCGTAATCACCTCGGCAAAGCTTTTCCATGCGTTCGACCAATACGCCGACGTTACCGGCGAGTATCAGTTTGGCACCTTTGTACTCAACACCAAGATGTCCTATGAGGAGATCATGATCGAGTTAAAGCAATATCAGATCGTCAAGGAAACGGTACGCGTGACATTCCCGGAGGGCAGCACGCTGTTTGACATCTCCAAAAAGTTAGAGGAAGCAGGCGTCTGCGATGCGGATGAATTTTTAGATGCGATCAATCAGACCAATTTCACCTATTCCTATATGAGCGAGATCTCAGATAATGAGATGAAGTATTTCAAGATGGAGGGATTTGCATTTCCGGACACCTACGACTTTTATTTGAAGGATAATCCGGTCAGCGTGGCGCAGAAATTCTTAAATAATCTGGATAAGCGTGTGACCTCCTCGATGCGCGAGCGAATGGAGGAGCTTGGCATCTCGTTTGAGGACACCATCATTTTAGCGTCAATCGTGCAGGCGGAGGCGATCACCGAGGAACAGATGCAGAACGTCGCTTCGGTTTATTGGAACCGCCTGAACCATCCGACGGAATTTCCGAAGCTGCAAGCCGATCCGACCCGCGTTTATGGGCGCGCGATGAAAGCGGATATGCAGATTATCAATCAGGAACAGATCGATGCGTATGATACCTATACTTCCGACGGGCTGCCGCCGGGAGCGATCTGCAATCCGGGATTGGACGCGATCAATGCCGTTTTGTACCCGGCGGAAACCGATTACTACTATTTTTGCTCGAATTTGGAAACCGGAGAGTGCTTCTATGCGCAGACGCTGGAGGAGCATGAACAAAATCTGCACGCCTGCGGGCTGCAATAAACGGCGGAAGGGGGCGTATCCTATGGCGAAACGGTTCGTAAAGCCGGAGGTCTTGGCGCCGGCAGGGGATATGGAATGTCTTACCGCCGCCGTTACCTACGGCGCTGATGCGGTGTATCTTGGCTCGAGCGCCTTTGGGATGCGCGCTTCCCGCGCAAGCTTTGACTTTCCGCTGCTGAAGGACGCCTGCGTATTTGCGCATGGGAAAAATGTCAAGGTTTATTTGACCTGCAATACCGTGCCGCACAACAACGAGATCGACATCTTGCCGGAGTTTTTAACGAATGCCGCGGCCTGCGGGGTCGATGCGTTCATTGTCAGCGATCTGGGGGTGCTGTCCGTTGCAAGGAAGGTGGTGCCGGAGGTCGATATTCACATTTCAACCCAAGCGGGGGTCGTCAACTATGCCGCTGCAAATATGCTTGCGGCTTTGGGCGCGTCCCGCGTGGTGCTTGCACGAGAGATGCGGCTGAGCGAGATCAGGGAGCTTTGTGATAGAATTCCGCAGGGGCTGGAGGTCGAGGCGTTTGTTCATGGCGCGATGTGTATGTCGATCTCAGGCAGATGCCTGCTCTCAAGCTATCTGACCGGGCGCGATCCAAATCGCGGCGATTGCGCGCAGCCATGCCGTTGGAATTACTATCTGATGGAGGAAAAGCGTCCCGGGCAGTATTTCCCGCTGGGTGAGGATGAAAGCGGCAGCTATATCCTAAACGCGAAGGATATGTGCCTGCTGCCGTATATCGATCAGGTGATTCAGTCGGGTGTGACCAGTTTGAAAATTGAGGGGCGCGCCAAATCCTCCTACTATGTTTCGGTCGTGACCAACGCCTATCGCGTTGCGGTGGACGAATATTGCAGGGATCCGGAGCATTTTGTGCTGCCGGAATGGTTGAACGAGGAGATTAAAAAGGTGAGCCACAGGCGGTATTCCACCGGATTCTATTTCGATACCCCGGATCAGTATTATGAAACGGGCGGATATATCCGGTCCTACGACGTAATGGCGATTATTGACCGCTGGGAAAACGGGATTGCCTACGCTACCCAGAAAAACAAATTTCATGTCGGCGATACCGGGGAGATGCTGACACCGGGAAAAATGCCGTTCGCATTTACAGTCGGAGAGATCTTTAATCATGAAGGCGTCAGCGTTCCGTTTGCCTGTCACCCGCAGGAGCGGATTAGTTTTCCGTGCGAGCGGCAGGTCGCGCCGGGTGCAATCTTCCGCATGGCGCGCTTTGGAGAAGCGGGCGAATGAGCGCGGGGTTTCCGTTTTCCAGCGTACCGGAATATTTATCCGCGGTTGGGATCGCATGTAGTGCGCAGCAGGAGGAGGCGATCCTGTCCGGCGCGCAAAACACGCTGCTTTTGGCGGTTCCCGGTTCCGGAAAAACAACCGTACTGGTCAGCCGGATTGCGCAAATGCTGTTGTTTGAGGATTACTTGCCGGCTGAGATTGCGGCGTTTACCTATAACCGCGCGGCAGCGGAGGATATGAGCGCAAGATTTACTGAGCTTTTTGGCGCATATCTGCCGAGATTGCCGCGTTTTTCGACGCTGCACAGCCTGTGCTATTCCATCCTGCGGCGGTATGCGGCTGTTTACGGCAGAGAGCTGCCGGAGCTTTTGTCCGGTGAAAACGGCAGGAACAGCCCGCGTTTTTTGCTGAAACAGGCGCTTCTGCAACAAACGAAGGATTATTTTTCGCCAGAACAGCTAGACGAATATTTGCAGCGCATCGGCTTTTACCGGAATCGGATGCAGGAGGAGGAAATGCCGGAGCTTCCCGTAAACGGCGTTTCCTTAAAACGCTTAAATATGGATTATGCCGCGCTCAAGCGGGAGCAAAAGCGGATGGATTACGACGATATGCTTACATTTGCGCTGCGCGTCCTAAACAGGCTGCCGCAGTTTGCAGCGCGGATGTCCGCTGGCTGGAGATGGATTTTCTTGGATGAGGCGCAGGATGCGACGAAGCTGCAGCACCAGATCATCTCGACGCTGGCGGATGGGAAAAGGGTGTTTTTCGTTGGGGACGAGGATCAGACCATCTACGATTTTCGCGGCGCACTGCCCAATGAGCTGCTTTCCTTTTCGCGCGCGTATGAAAACGCGCGCTTGATGCGGCTGGAAATCAACTACCGCTGTCCAAGAGAGATAACCGAATCCGCAAAGCGGCTGATCGACCAGAATCGAAATCGCTATGAAAAGAAGATGGTTTCGGTTCGGGAGGGAAGCGGCGCGATCCATCTAAAGCGGCTTTCCGGCTATGAGCAGCAGAGCGACGCTGTGGTGGAAGCGCTTGCCGCTTTACCGGCGGGCAAGACGGCGGCGGTAGTTGCCGCTCATAACCTCTCGCTGTTGGAGGTCGCCCGAAAGCTGACGCAGCGCGGCGTTTCTTACCGGCGGCGGGACAGGGATTTCGGGTTTGCGCGCAGCTTTGCAGTGAGGGGCTTTCTTGATCTTTTGCAATATGCCGCCGCGCCAAAAGACGAGGAGCTGTTTATGGCAGCGGCGCGCACGCTGCGGTTTTATCGGGCGGACGCACAGAAGATGGCGCAGAGACTTTGCCGATATCCAAACGGCTTTTTTGCGGCGAAGGACTGCGATATCTCCGCGCGGGCGAAAAAGCGCGCTGCAAACGCCGCAGTGGTTTTGGACGGCATAAAGCGGCAGGATGGAACGCGGATCTTTGAAAGTGTGCTGTATCGGCTGAAGTATGGCGACTGCCTTTCCGGGAGCGACCAGCAGGGCGGATTGCCCGCAAACTGCTCGCTTGCGCTGTATGAGCTGCGCGCGCTGGCGGAGCGGTCGAAGGATCTTTCGGGATATCTGCGCAGCATAGAGCAAGTCTTTCTGTTTGAAAAGGGTGCGTTTGCCGAGGGTGAGAAAGCGATTACGCTTTCAACCGTTCACGGTGTGAAGGGGCTGGAATTTGACCGGGTTATTCTGCTTGACGCAGTGGAGGGCTGTTTCCCGGCGCTTTTGGGGAACTATGACTCAAAGGAGCAGGAGCTTGCGGAACTGGAGGCGCAGCGCAGACTTTTCTATGTTGCGCTAACCCGTGCGCGGGAGTCGTTTACCGCCTATCTTGCGACGAAATACTGGGGGAATCCGGTGATCCGTTCCCGCTTTTTACTGGAAGCGGCGCCCAAAAGCGGTCAAGATCTTATCCGTATACGCCATTTGGCGTTCGGGGATGGAGAGATCCTCTCACAGGAAAATGGGATTGCACAGGTTGCGTTTGCGCGCGGGATCAAGACACTGCAGATGGATTACTGTCTAAAGAATGGAATGATCTTTTATCTGAGGGACGAGTCGACCGGCAGTCAGGGAAAGGAAGAGGCAAATGGATGTGAAGGAAAAGGCGGTGCAAAAGCACCGGGAATGGTGCGGGAAGATTGAGGTCGTTTCCCGCGCACGGGTTACGAGTAAGGAGGAGCTTTCGATTGCATATACGCCGGGCGTGGCGCAGCCCTGCTTGGAAATTGCGAAAAATCCGGACGAATGCTGGAATATGACCCGCAGGGGGCATATGGTCGCGGTCGTCACCGACGGCACCGCTGTTTTGGGCTTGGGCGATATCGGCCCGCTTGCCGCAATGCCGGTCATGGAGGGCAAATGCGCGCTGTTTAAGGAGTTTGCAGGGGTCGATGCATTTCCGATCTGTTTGGATACAAAGGATGTGGACGAGATCGTGCGCACTGTGCAGATTCTAGCGCCGAGCTTCGGCGGCATCAATTTGGAGGATATTGCTGCGCCGCGCTGCTTTGAAATCGAGGAGCGGCTGAAGAAGCTGCTGGATATTCCGGTATTCCACGACGATCAGCACGGTACGGCGATCATTGTCGGCGCGGCGATGATTAACGCGGCGAAGGTTGCGGGCAAAGAGCTTTCCTCGCTGCGGGTTGTCATCAACGGCGCGGGCGCCGCCGGCATTGCGATCGGCAAGTTTTTGCAGCTGCTTGGCGTCGGCGATCTCATCATGTGCGATATCGGCGGTATTCTTTACCGCGGCGCCAAAGGGATGAATCCGGCACAGGAGGCGATGGCGCAGGCGACCAATCGGGAAAATAAAAAGGGGGCGCTTGCGGACGCGCTTGTCGGCGCGGACGCATTTATTGGCGTTTCCCGTCCGGGGCTTGTGACCGCCGAGATGGTTTCTACGATGGCGGAAAGGGCGATCGTCTTCCCAATGGCGAACCCGACACCGGAGATTATGCCGGACGAGGCGAAAAAGGGCGGCGCTTATATCGTTGGCACAGGACGCAGCGACTTTCCAAATCAGATCAACAACGTCCTTGCGTTTCCGGGCATTTTCAAGGGCGCGCTGGAGGTGCACGCAAAGGACATCACTGACGAGATGCAGGCAGCGGCTGCCTATGCAATCGCATCGATTGCCGAAAAGGATGGGCTTTCGCCGGATTATATTCTGCCGGACGCTTTCAATCCTCTGGTGGCTGAGGTCGTTTCTAAGGCGGTTGCCTGCCACGCAAAATAAATAATAAAAGAAAGGAAGTAACAATCATGACGAAAACCTATTATCCAAAGGGCACCTGTTCCAAGCAGATCGATATTGAGCTGGAGGACGGCGTGATTAAGAGCATCAAATTTTTAGGCGGCTGCAACGGCAATCTAAAGGGCATTGCGGCGCTGTGCGTCGGAAAAAAGCCGGAAGAGATCATTCCAGCGATTAAAGGAATCCGCTGCGGGATGAAGAGCACTTCATGTCCGGATCAGCTTGCCCATGCGCTGGAAGAGTGCTTATCGCTTTAACTTAAAAGCGCTGTGGCGCAATCCCGACGGATTATCACGCGGCGTTTTCTTAAGAAAATTTTATAAAACGCTTGACAAGAGGTTTTTCCTGTGCTATAATAGACAATTGGAAAACAAAGCAGTGCAAACATGCCTCACCTATACGCTGAAAGATGTAGTATGGGTCAATCAAAGCGCAGAGATCACCGCGATAGATCGCGGCGCATTTATGTTGTAAGTTGAGTGAGTGCAGGTTTGGCTGCGCTCACTTTTTATTTGTTTGCGGCTGAACGCTTTATGCCGCTGATACCATATTGGAGGTGTTTTACCATCGCTAAAGCAAATGAATTGCTCATCAATGAGGAAATTCGTGACAAAGAGGTGCGCGTAGTCGGCGCGGACGGTTCTCAGCTGGGAATTATGTCGGCTCGAGCAGCGCAGAAAATTGCGAACGAAGAGGGTTTGGATTTGGTGAAGATCGCGCCGCAGGCCACGCCGCCGGTCTGCCGTATCATGGACTACGGCAAGTACCGCTATGAGCAGGCAAAGCGGGAAAAGGAAGCCAGGAAGAATCAAAAGACGGTCGAGCTGAAAGAGGTCAGAATGTCGCTCAACATCGACACCCATGATTTCGAAACAAAGCTGAACAGCGCCGCTAAGTTCCTCAAGTCGGGCGATAAAGTGAAGGTTTCCGTCCGTTTCAGAGGCCGCGAGATGCAGCACACTGAGCTTGGAGCCGAGCTGTTAAAGCGGTTTGTGGAAGGCTGCAGCGAATATGGCGCTTCAGACAAACCTGCGAAGATGGAGGGGCGCAGTTTGACCATTGTGCTGTCTTCCAAAGCAGGAAAATAAGCTTATCTAAAGAATAAGGAGGATATACAAATGCCAAAGATTAAAACTCACAGCGGAGCCAAAAAACGGTTTAACAGCACCAAAAACGGGTTGCTTAAACGCGCTCGTGCCAATAAGAGCCACATTCTGAACAAGAAATCCACCAAACGTCTGCGCGGTTTAAGAAAAGGCGCTTATGCCGATAAGACCAACGCAAAGGTCATCAAAGTATTGATCCCGTATAAATAAGCTTAAGAAATTGATGTGGAGGTAAACTGACATGGCAAGAGTCAAAGGTGCAATGGCCACCCGTAAAAGAAGAAATAAAGTATTAAAGCTTGCAAAAGGATATTGGGGCGGTAAGAGCAGATTATTTAAAACCGCAAAAGAAGCGGTCATGAAATCCGGCCAGTATGCGTACATCGGCCGCCGCTTAAAGAAACGTAACTTCAGACAGCTCTGGATCACCCGTATTTCCGCCGCGTGCAAGAGCAACGGCATGAACTATTCGACCTTTATGAACGGTCTGAAAAAAGCCGGCATTATGATAAACCGTAAGATGCTTTCTGAGATCGCCATCAGCGATCCGGCGGCGTTTACCGCTATTTGCGAGAAAGCAAAAGCCGCTTTATAATTGTTAGGATCGGATCATACAGATCCTTTTTTGAAACAGAATTTGCAGCTTTTTCGCCCGGGTCAAGCTCTTTTGGCTCGGGCGATTTCTGTAAAACTTCATGGAAAGAGGAGCAGGACAGATGACCGAGATCATCCGCTCAAAAGAGAATAAGCAGATTAAGCGTTTTGGAAAGCTTTCATCCTCCAAATCGTATCGAAAGGCAGAGGGCGCGTTTGTGATCGAGAGCGTCAAGCTGATCAAAGAGGCGTTTTTCAGCGGCGTGGCCTTTGAAGGGATAATACTCACCGAGAACTGCTATGAAAGGCTGCAAAGCGACGGTGAAATGATGGCGGTTTTGCGCGCTGTGCCGTATATGTTTGTCGATTCGGCGTTAGAGAACAAGCTGTCTTACACCAAAACCCCGCAAGGAATTTACGCGATCTGCAAAATGCTTGACAAAACGCTCTCGCCGAGTAAAATAATAAGCAAAGGAGAATACTGCTTTTTATACGACCTGCAGGATCCGGGAAATGTCGGTACGATCCTGCGTGCGGCAGAGGCGTTTGGCGCAGACGGCGTGCTGTTTTCGGAAAATTGCTGTGATCTTTACAATCCAAAGACGCTGCGCAGCGCGATGGGCGCGGCGTTTCGCATTCCGGTTTTGCAGCTAAACGACAGTGCGGAATTTTTGCAGAGGGCGCGGGAGCGCGGCTGCAATACAATCGCTTCGGTGGTGGATCAGGATGCCTGCGATATTCGGCGGACGCCGCTTTCTGAGAGCAATATTCTTCTGATTGGCAACGAGGGAAACGGAATCCCGCGCGACGTGCAAGCGCTTTGTGCGCGCCTTGCCACAATCCATATGCGTGGAAAAGCGGAGTCGCTGAATGCGGCGACGGCGGCGGGGGTGCTGCTTTGGGAGCTGACCTCGCGCGCAAAAAATGCGGAATAAGGGGGAGGAAACTTATGGCAAAGCTGACGACAGCCGAGTGGATCCTGCTGTCGGAGATATTTCGCGGCAGTGAGGAGCAATGCCACCAGCTATTGAAACACGACGCTGACTTTACGTTCGAAAAGCGCAGCTGGGACGGATATTACGCACAGGGGCTGATCGGAAAGGTGCAGTTGGGGCGTTTTGCGGAGATCAAGCCTGCGCTTGCGGATTGGTATGAGTCAGAATGCCGCCATAAGGGGATTCGGATTCTTACGCCGGATTCGGACGAATATCCGGTGTGCCTGTATGATTACCTCAATCCGCCGGTGGTGCTGTATGCCGTAGGAAATCTGTCGCTTTTGGCGGAAGAAAATGCTTTGACGGTGGTCGGCACGCGAAAGGCCAGTGAGTACGGCAGGCAGACCGCATTTATGATGAGCCGCGAGGTCGCGGCGAAAGGGATCACGATCATCAGCGGCTGTGCGGTCGGCATTGACGCCGCCGCACATGCGGGCGCGCTTGCCGCAGGCGGCAGAACGATTGCGGTTTTAGGCTGCGGTATGGACGTAAACTATCCAAGGGAGAATTACCGGCTGCGTAAGGAGATCGTCGCCAAGGGCGGGCTTTTGATTACCGAGTATCCGCCGGGAACCGAACCGTTTGCCAGCTTTTTCCCGCATCGCAACAGGCTGCTTGCCGGGCTTTCGCGGGCGGTCTTGGTTGCAGAGGCGCCGTACCGCTCCGGATCGCTGATTACAGCGGAATATGCGGTCGAGCAGGGAAAAGAGGTCTTTTGCGTGCCGCCTTATTCCATTTGGGATGAAAGATGCAGCGGTGTGGCAAGATATCTGCGCGACGGTGCGACGCCGGTATTTTCTCCGGCGGACATCCTGCTGCATTACTTTACGCTTGAGCCGTCGCTTTTGAATTCAGAGAAATTTTTGCAGGCGGCGCTCGGCTTTTCGGACAGTAAGCCGTCGGCGTTCCCGCCCAAACGGCGGAAAGAAACGTCAAAGGAAAAGAAAAGGCAGGAACCCGATCAGGAGGATCCGGCAGAGGAAGAAGCGCAGAAAGAAAAGCCGGTTCATGACGGCAGCAGATGGGTTTTGCCGCCGCAGATCACCGACGAACGTTTTCGTCAGGTGTTTGGCGTGCTGGACAATGAGCCGTTGACGATTGATGAGATTATCGCGCAGTGTGCGGTTTCGCCGAGCGAAACGCTCGCGATACTAAGCGAGCTGGAGGTTCTCGGACTGGTTGAAAATCATAGCGGCAGCCGCTATAGCGTGCGGTTTGAGCCGAAGCAATAAATCACCGCGCTTCTTCAGGGAAAAGGAGCGGAAAAGGAAAGGTTTAGACATGGTAAAAAAGCTTGTGATCGTGGAGTCGCCTGCAAAAGCAAAAACGATTCAAAAGTATCTGGGAAAGGGGTATGAGGTCGTCGCCTCGATGGGGCACGTCCGCGACCTGCCAAAAAGCACGCTCGGCATCGACGTCGAAAACGACTTCACGCCGAAATATATCAATATTCGTAAGCAGTCGGAAACGATCAAGAGCCTGAAAGCAGCGGCAAAGCGCAGCGATAAAATATATCTTGCGACCGACCCGGATCGCGAGGGCGAGGCAATTTCTTGGCATCTTGCGCATCTGCTGGGCGGCGATCTTTCAGAGAATAACCGCGTAACCTTCAATGAGATCACCAAATCCGGCGTAAAGGCCGGCATGGCTTCCCCGCGCAGGATCGATATGAATCTAGTCGACGCGCAGCAGGCGCGCAGGATCTTGGATCGCATCGTGGGCTATAAGCTAAGCCCGCTGCTTTGGAAAAAGGTGCGCAACGGGCTTTCCGCCGGCCGTGTGCAGTCGGTTGCGGTGAAGATGATCGTCGACCGCGAGGAGGAGATCCGGAGGTTCGTCCCGCAGGAGTTTTGGACGGTCGATGCAAAGCTTTATCCGCCGGCTGGGAAAAAGACCTTCTCGGCAAAATTTTACGGCGTAAACGGCAAAAAGAAGGAACTGTCATGTGAGGCTGACGCGAACGCGGTTTTGGAGGCGGTCAAGGATGCGCCGTTTGTTGTAACGAATGTTAAACGCGGCGTGCGTGAAAAAGCGCCTGCTCCCCCATTTATCACCTCGACCTTGCAGCAGGAGGCTTCCCGGCGTTTGGGCTTTCAGGCAAAGCGCACCATGAAGGCGGCGCAGGAGCTGTATGAAGGTGTCGATATCAAGGGCGTCGGCACAACCGGCCTGATTACCTATATGCGTACCGATTCGCTGCGGCTTTCGGAGGAATCCAAAACTGCCGCCAGAGAGTTTATCACGGCAAATTATGGGGAAGGGTATCTGCCGCCGCAGCCGCGCAATTATAAGAGCAAGAATCATGCGCAGGACGCGCATGAGGCGATCCGCCCGTCCATCCCATCGATCACGCCGGAGCAGGTGGAGGAGAGCGTCACCTCAGATCAGTATAAGCTTTATAAGCTGATCTGGGAGCGGTTTATCGCCTGTCAGATGAGCAATGCGGTTTACGACACAGTCGCAGCGTCGCTTGACGCAAACGGCATGACCTTCCGCGCAAGCGGCTATTCGGTGCGGTTTGCCGGATTTACGGCGCTGTATGAGGAAAAGAGCGACGACAAGGAGGAGGAAAGCCAAAATCTTCCGCCGTTAAACGAGGGCGACAGCTTAAAGACTGCGTCGGTGACGAGCAGCCAGCATTTTACCCAGCCGCCGCCACGCTATACCGAGGCGACGCTGATTAAAACGCTGGAGGAAAACGGTATTGGCAGACCGAGCACCTACGCGCCAACCATCACCACGATCATGGCAAGAAACTATGTTGAGCGGGTCGGCAAGCAGCTTGCGCCGACTAATTTGGGTGAAATTACAACCAATTTGATGAACGAGTATTTCAGCCAGATCGTTGATGTCGGTTTTACCGCGCATTTAGAGGAAGATCTTGACACAATCGCCGACGGAAAGCGGGAATGGAAGCAGGTCGTGCGCGACTTTTACGGCGATTTTGATCGCATGCTGCAATACGCCGAGGAGCATATCGGCGGCGAGAAGATTGCGGTGCCGGATGAAGTAACCGATGTGATCTGTGAATTTTGCGGCAGAAACATGGTTATCAAGCACGGCAGATATGGAAAATTCTTGGCATGCCCGGGCTACCCGTCCTGTAAAAACGCCAAACGGCTTGCAAAGGAGGCGGACGGCACCTGCCCGCTCTGCGGCGGGAAATTGCAGGAGTATAAGAGCAAGAAGGGCAGGAAGTACTACGGCTGCATGAATAACCCGACCTGCGAGTTCATGACTTGGGACACGCCGACCAGAGATAACTGCCCGAAATGCGGCAAGACGCTTCTGCACAAGGCGGGGAAAAACAACAGATTTTACTGCTCCGATCCGGCATGCGATTACGAAAGAAAAGAGTTATGATAGAGAAAAACGAAAGGGTTTCGGTGATCGGCGCGGGGCTTGCCGGATGCGAGGCGGCGATGCAGCTAGCGGATGCAGGCGTCCCGGTACGGCTGTATGAACAAAAGCCGCAAAGCTACTCTCCGGCGCATCACTACGCCGGATTTGCGGAATTGGTCTGCTCCAACTCGCTGAAGGCGGCAAGGCTGGAATCCGCCGCTGGAATGCTGAAAGAGGAGATGCGGCGGTTTCACTCGGTGATCCTTGATGCCGCTGAGGAATGCAGGGTTCCGGCAGGCGGAGCGCTTGCGGTTGACCGTGAGCGCTTTTCGGACTATGTGACCAAAGCAATACGGGAGAATCCGCTGATCGAGATAGTCGAGGAAGAGGTAAAGCAACTGCCGGAAGGAAAAGTCATTGTTGCGGCAGGCCCGCTTTGCTCCAAAGCGCTGGCGGATGAGCTTGGAAAGCTGCTGCAAAACCGGTACCTGAGCTTTTACGACGCTGCCGCGCCGATTGTTACGGCGGAAAGCGTTGATATGGAGCATGCGTTTGCTGCGGCACGCTACGGCAGGGGCGAGGACGACTACATCAATTGCCCGATGAATCAAGCGGAATATGAGCGGTTTCACGCGGCGCTGACCAGCGCGGAAAGCGTTATGCTGAAAGAGTTTGAAAAAACCGGATTGCAGGTGTATGAGGGCTGTATGCCGGTCGAGGTTTTAGCGAAGCGCGGGATGGATGCGATCCGTTTTGGACCGCTTAAGCCGGTGGGACTGCGCGATCCAAAAACCGGACACAGACCGTGGGCGGTGGTGCAGCTGAGAAAGGAAAACGCCGCCGGAACGCTTTATAATCTGGTTGGGTTTCAGACGAATCTGAAGTTTGGTGAGCAAAAACGTGTGTTTTCGATGATTCCGGCGCTGCACAGCGCGCAGTTTGTGCGATATGGCGTGATGCATCGCAATACCTTTATTGACAGTCCGCGTATTTTAAATGAGTTTTCTCAGATGCGGGAGCATCCGGATATCTTTTTTGCCGGTCAGATCACCGGCGTAGAGGGATATATCGAGTCGGCAGCCAGCGGCATTTGGGCGGGATATAATATGGCGCGGCTTATATCCGGAAAGCATCTGCACCCGCTTCCAAAAACCTCGATGCTCGGCGCGCTGATGCAGTATATCAGCGACGAAACTGTCGCCGATTTTCAGCCGATGGGAAGCAATATGGGTATTCTGCCGCCGCTTGAAACGGCGATCCGGGAGAAAAAGGAGCGGTATCTCGCACTTGCGCTTCGCGGAGTGAACGATTTACAGATGGCGCTGGATGCGGCAAAGGAAGAAAGGATGGGAGAAGCATGAGATTGGCAATAGATGCGTTCGGCGGGGATAACGCGCCAAACGCGGTGCTTGCGGGGATGAATCTTGCAAGAAAGGATTATCCAGATATTGATTTTATTCTGACCGGGGATACGGGCAGGATAAAGCAGGCGGCAAAGGAGCTTTCTATCCCACTGGACGGTGTGGAGCTGGTCGACGCGCCGCTTATTATGCCGGTAGAGGCAGAGCCTTCGCTTGTCCGCACCGAGTACAAGGAGAGCTCGCTTGCCAAGGCGCTCTCGCTTGTGGCGGAGGATAAGGCGGATGCGTTTTTAAGCGCAGGCTCGACGGGTGCAATCGTCTTTGGCGCCACCTTTATCGTCAAGCGGCAAAAGGGGATCAAACGCACGGCGCTTGCACCGATCCTGCCGGGCGAAAGCGGTCCGTTTTTGCTGCTTGACGCGGGTGCGAACGCCGAGTGCCGTCCGGAAATGTTCGCTCAGTTCGCCATCATGGGCAAAGCATACATGGAAAAGGTCATGGGGATTAAAGAGCCAAGAGTCGGTCTGGTCAACATCGGTGAAGAGGACTGTAAAGGCACGCCGCTTTATCAGGAGGCTTATCGGCATCTGAAGGCTGCGCCGGTTCATTTTATTGGTAATGTCGAGGCGCGTGAAGTTATGTGTAACGCGGCGGATGTAATCGTCGCCGACGGATTCACCGGAAATATCGTTTTAAAGCTGATCGAAGGGGTTGCAAGGACCTTCTCCCATGGCATCAAGGATATTTTTTCTGGATGCGGCGGCAAGCTTGCCGGGCTGTTGTCCTTAAAGAAGATCAAGGCGTTCCGCAAAAAGATGGATTATTCCGAGTACGGCGGTTCACCGCTGCTTGGATGCAGCAAGCCGGTCATTAAGGCGCATGGCAGTTCTAACGCGAATGCGTTTAAAAACGCAATCCGCCAAGCGCGGCTGTTTACAGTGAACGATGTAACCGGGGCGATCCGCGACACGCTTGCGCTATGCGAACAAATGAAGCAGAGCAAAACGGAGGTTACGCCATGAGGGATGGAGAACTGTTTTATCCGGATGAGAAGCGGTTAAAGGCGTTTATGCAGCGGATCGGTTATACTTTTCAAAACGAACAGCTTTTGCTCATTGCGCTGACCCATTCCTCCTATGCAAACGAGTGGAAGCATCCGCTTAAAAATAATGAGCGGCTGGAATTTTTGGGGGATTCGGTTTTATCTCTTGTGGTAGCGGAGTACCTGTTTGAGCACTATAAGCACCTGCCGGAAGGGGAATTGACCAAGCAGCGCGCCGCGCTGGTCTGCGAAAAGAGCCTTTACGACTTTGCTAAGCAGATTGATTTGGGTGATATGCTGCTTGTCGGCAAGGGGGAGGAGCATACCGGCGGCAGGGAGCGCCCGTCTATTTTGGCGGATGCGTTTGAGGCGGTGATTGCCGCAGTATATCTCGACGGCGGTTTTGAGGCGGCAAAGCGACATGTGCTGCGCTTTATCCCAAAGAATTTGGACATGCATGCAAATGCCGGCTTGCAGGACTATAAGACCATTTTGCAGGAAATTATTCAGAAAAACAAAGAGGAAAAGGTCGAGTATGTGCTGGTGCTGGAGAGCGGCCCGGATCATAATAAACGCTTTGAGGTTGAGGTACACCTAAATTCCAATGTGATCGGCGTCGGCGTCGGTCACAGCAAGAAGCAGGCGGAGCAGAACGCGGCGAAGGAAGCGCTGCTTTTGATGGGCGTCACGCTGTGAAGCACGCGAATATTGCGATCTTTATCCCGCATTTGGGCTGTCCGCACCATTGCAGCTTTTGCAACCAGCGGGTGATTTCCGGCAATGAAGCCCCGGTGTCGCCGCAGGAGGTGCAGGGCATCTTGCAAAGGGCGTGTGCGCAGATTACGGATCCAAAAAAGCGGGAGCAAACCGAGATCGCCTTTTTCGGCGGCAGCTTTACCGCCATTGGCATCAAGCCGATGCGGGCATTTTTGGAAATCTGCCAGCCGTATTTAGGTGAAGGCGGCTTTTCCGGGATCCGTATCTCCACCCGTCCGGACGCGATCACAACGGAGATTTTGGATATCCTTGCAGCCCATCGTGTCAGCGCAATCGAGCTGGGCGTGCAGAGTCTTGACGATACTGTGCTGCGCTTAAACGAGCGCGGGCATACTGCGGCGGATGTTTATCGGGCGGTAAAGCTTATCCGTTCGGAGGCGTATCATTTTTCGCTTGGGCTGCAGATGATGGTAGGGCTTTATGGAGACACGGAAAAAAGCTTATCGGAAACGGCGGAAAAGATCATCGCGCTGCGGCCGGATACGCTGCGCATTTACCCGACCGTGGTGCTGCGCGGTACAAAGCTGGATATGCTGCTGCAAAGCGGTGCATATCAGCCGATGGATTTAGACAGCGCAGTGAAGACGACCGCGCGCTGGATGGAGCGGTTTGAGCGGGCGGGGATCCGGCTAATCAAGGTGGGACTTCACGCATCGAAAGAGGTGGAGGAGCAGCTGACCGGCGGACTTTATCATCCGGCGTTTCGGGAGCTGTGCGAGAGCGAGCTTGCGCGTCAGCGTGTGTTAAGACTGCTTGCGCCGCTGCCTGCTGGGAATTATACGCTGTTTGTCAAGAACTGCGAAGTATCGAAGGTCATTGGTCAAAAGCGGAAAAACTTGCTTTATTTTGCGTCGCTCGGATATCGGCTGCGGGTCAAGGGAACAAAGGACGGCGGATTTTTATTAGAAAGGGAATCGTAACATGAGATTAGAGTCACTGGTGCTGCAAGGGTTTAAGTCTTTCCCGGATAAGACGACGGTCACGTTTGACAGTGGGCTTACCGCTGTTGTCGGTCCCAATGGTTCGGGCAAGAGCAACATCAGCGATGCGATCCGCTGGGTGTTAGGCGAGCAATCAAGTAAAACGCTGCGCGGCGAGAAGATGGAGGACGTTGTTTTCGCCGGGACAAAACGGCGCAAATCCCAAGGCTTTGCGCAGGTAACGCTGCATTTGGAGAATAAAGACAGGCGCTTATCAGTCGACGCGGACCATGTCAGTGTGTCGCGCAAATACTACAGGCAGGGCGACAGCGAGTTCTCGATCAATGACAAGCCGGTGCGTCTAAAGGATGTTTACGAGCTGTTCATGGACACCGGGCTTGGCAGGGACGGCTTTTCCATGATCGGGCAGGGCAGGATCGAGGAGATTGTCAGCGTTAAATCCACCGAGCGCCGCGACCTGTTTGAAACCGCCTCCGGTATCTCCAAATTCCGCTATCATAAGGAGGAGGCGCAGCGCGATCTTGCGAAGGCGGAGGATAATATCCTGCGTTTAAACGATATTTTAGTGGAATTGAACGCCCGGATCAAGCCGCTTGCAGGGCAGGCGCAAAAGGCAAAGACGTTTTTAGATCTCGCAAAGCAGAAAGAGGAATTAGACGTTTTTGTCGCTGTTTCTGACCTAAAGGAGCTGCAAGGGCAGATCGCGAAGCAGGAGGAAGCGATTGCGGCGATCAAAAAGGAGTATGATGACGCCAGCCGTCAGGTGAACCTGACCCAATTCCATATCGAGCAGGCCTATGAGCAGATGCAGAAGGACGCTGTCGCGCTGGAAAACAGCAGGCTGCGCAGGATGCAGTTGGACGAAAGGCTTGCCGAGGATCTAAAGGCCGATGCTGTTGCGGAGAATGATATCCTGCATAACAGCCGAGAAATGGAACGTTTAAACGGCGAGGCGGACAAGGGTCATGCGCTGCTTTTAGCGGCGTTAAGGGATTTGCAGACCAAGGAAACGCTGTTAGATGGGCAGGAGCAGAAGCTTTCGCTGCTCCGGCAGACCATTACAGAGAAAAGGCAGACGCTTGTTTCTCTCTCAGAGCGCGCAAAATCGCAGTCGCAGTCGACGCAGGCGCTTTTGACGGAGCTTTCCAAGCTGCAATTGAGCTTGACCGAATGCAGCGTAAAGATACATAGCGGGCTGGAGCAATTAGAGAGAGAGCAGCAACGCAGGGAGTTCCTTTCTGCGCAGCTTGCCGAGCGAAAAAAGGGCTGGACGCTTTATGAGGAGGAAAGGGAGCAGGCGCTTGCGGCGCGCAACGTCATGCAGGAAAAGCTTTCCGAAGCGGACAATCGCATTGCAGGGATGCAGCTTCGGCTCAAAAAGCGCACCGAGGCGGCAGAAACGGTTTCACAGCAGATACAGAGCGTAAAGCTGCGTCAAAAGGGAGATGAGCAGCAGCTTGCGATGCTGCGCGGCATGGAGCAGAACATGGAGGGCTATTCCGGCGCGGTAAAGGCGGTTTTAGCGGCGGTGAAAGCGAGGGAGCTTTCCGGCGTTTACGGCGCGGTGGCGCAGTTAATTTCCAGCAAAGATGAATATACAACGGCGGTGGAAACGGCGCTTGGGTTCACGCTTCAAAATATTGTAGTCGCGAACGAGCAAACCGCAAAGGATGCGATCCGCTTTTTGCAGCAGCAGAATAAAGGACGCGCGACCTTTATGCCGCTGACTTCGGTGAATGGAAGGAGCGTAAAACCGCGTAATATTGAACAGGAAAGCGGATTTGTTGGGATGGCAAACGAGCTAGTATCTTTTCATCCGCGTTATCAGAATATCGTCGATTTTCTGCTGGGGAAGATCGTTGTGATGGACGAGATGGAAAATGCGTCGGTGACGGCAAGGCGGTATCAGTATCAGTTTCGGATCGTTACGCTCGACGGTCAGGTTATCAATGCAGGCGGCACCTATACCGGCGGATCGAAGGCTGTCGTTTCCTCCTCGCTCAGCAGAAAAAATAAAATGGATGCGCTTCAGCGCGAAATCGACGATGAAAAGCGCGCTTTGCTTGCCCTGACCGAGCAGCGGGAAAAGGCGCTTACAGAGCTAGACCAGACCAAGCGGGATTTAGAGGGCTTGCAGGAGGAGCGCAGCGTAATTTCTGAGGATTTCATGCGCGCAGAGAGCGAGTGCGGCAGATTAAGCTATACCATGGCGCAGGAGAGGCAGTTTCTTTCCGCCCAGCAGGCGGAGTTTGACGAGCTTGAGATAAGCTGTAAGCGCCGCACCGACGCCGTCGCGGTTTTACAGGAGACGAAGACGGAATTGGAGGACGAAATTGCGCAGAAAAAGAGCGATTCTGCCGGAGCAGATAAGGAAACGATTGCGCTGAATAAGCAGGAGGAGGCGCTTTCGGAGGAGATCGCGTCGCTGCTGCTGGCGGAGGTTTCCATGCAGAAGGATATTGACGCGCTGAAGGATGAGCTGCAAAAAGGGAAAGCGGCAAAGGAAAGCGACGATGCGGCGCTTGCGCAGATCAAGGAGAGCGTTCGGCGGCTGGAGGCGGATAATATCTCGCTTGCGGGTCGTCGGGAGGCGCTGCAGCGGCAGATGGAGCAGGCAAAGCTGGAAAAGGAACAGCTTTCTCAAAAAGAGGCGAAGCTGCGGGAGAGAAGAAATAAAGCGCAGAGCGACGTCACCGTGTTACAGCAGCGGGAAAAGGAGCTTTCGGTCGAATGTGAGCGCAGCCGTCAGCGTATCGAGCGCGGCAGGGAGCAGGTAGCCAGCCGGCAGACGGATTACGACGGCGTCATAAAACGGCTATATGACGAATATGAATTGACCCGCAGCGAGGCGTTTGCGAAGGATTTTTCCGCGCTGGAGTATGACTATGACGGCGCAAAGACAAGGCTTGCGGATATCAAGGGCAGGATCCGAGAGTTGGGCGCTGTGAATCTTTCGGCGATCGAGGAGTATGAGGAAGTCAGCGAGAGAAAGCGGATTTTGGATGAACAGCTGGACGATATCGAGCGGTCAAAAAAGACGTTGAACCAGCTCATTGCCGATCTGACAGTCGAGATGGAGAAACGGTTTCGAGAAGGCTTTACGGCGATCAACCGCAGCTTTGGACGTATCTTCACCGAACTGTTCGGCGGCGGCAGCGCGCGGTTGGAATTGACCGATGAAAACGACGTTTTAAACTGCGGCATTGACATTTTCGTGCAGCCGCCGGGCAAGATCGTTAAGAAGCTTTCCCTGCTTTCCGGCGGTGAAAAAGCGTTTATTGCGATCATATTGTATTTTGCACTGCTTTCGGTGAAGCCTTCGCCGTTTTGCGTGTTGGATGAGATCGAGGCGGCGCTCGACGACGTGAACGTGACCCGTTATGCGCAGTACCTGCACCGGATGAGCAGCCAGACGCAGTTCATTTTGATTACGCACCGGCGCGGTACGATGGAGCAGGCGGATTGCATGTACGGCGTGACTATGCAGGAGGCCGGCGTTTCCAAGCTGTTAAAGCTGGATCACGCCGCGATTGCCGCAGAGGATAAAGGCTGAGGAAAGGGAGAGAAAAAATGGGATTTTTTGATCGGATCAAGGCAGGCTTGAAAAAAACGCGCGACTCGATGATCGGCAGGATCGAGGATGTGATCCATTCCTTCCGCAAGATCGACGAGGAGCTTTTTGAGGAATTGGAAGATACGCTGATTATGTCCGACGTCGGCGTGCATACCGCTGAAAAGATCTGCGGGATGCTGCGCGACCGGGTGAAGAAATCCGGTGAAACGAATCCGGAAGCGATCACGGAGATGCTGAAGGATATCGTTGTCGAGATTATGGGCGAGGACAGTACAATTGAGTTTCAGAATAAACCGACCGTTATTTTGGTCATCGGCGTCAACGGGGTCGGCAAGACCACAACGATTGGAAAGATGGCGTATTACTATAAAATGCAGGGGAAAAGGGTGCTTTTGGGCGCTGCGGACACCTTTCGCGCCGCGGCGATTGACCAGCTGAAAATCTGGGCGGAGCGCGCCGATGCGGATATCGTCTGTCACAGCGAAGGCTCCGATCCGGCTGCGGTCGTGTTTGATACGATTCAAGCTGGAAAGGCGCGTAAGAGCGATCTGGTGATCTGCGACACGGCGGGCAGGCTGCACAACAAGAAGAATCTGATGGACGAGCTTGCAAAGATCAACCGCGTCATCCGCAGAGAGATGGGGGATGTACCGGTTGAAGCCCTGCTTGTTTTGGATGCGACGACGGGACAGAACGGAGTCAATCAGGCGAAGCTGTTTGCGGAAACGACCGACCTGACCGGCATTGTGCTGACCAAGCTGGACGGTACTGCGAAAGGCGGCGTGGTGATTGCAATTCGCGAGGAAACCGGGCTTCCGGTCAAGTTCATCGGCGTGGGTGAGCAGCTGGATGATCTGCAGCCGTTTTGCGCAAGGGATTTTGCCGACGCGCTGTTTTCATAATGACAGAAGGGAATGACGATATGGATTATCAGCTTGTCCGTCTTGCCGATAAGCCGGAGCTGAAGGAACGGGCGGCTCGATGGTTTTGCGAAAAATGGAGGATTCCTTACGCCGCGTACGCCCAGAGCATGGAGGACTGTTTGACCGCCCAAAAGCCGGTTCCACAGTGGTATATGGCAATAGAGGGCGACAGGATTATCGGCGGATTGGGCGTAATTGAGAATGATTTTCACAATAGAAAAGATCTTTCGCCGAACGTCTGCGCGGTTTATACCGAGCTGGACAAGCGCTGCAAGGGAATTGCCGGCGCCTTGTTAAATTTTGTTTGCGCGGACATGAAGGAGAGAGGGATCGGCGTTTTGTATCTTTTGACAGATCACACCTCCTTTTACGAGCGCTATGGATGGGAGTTTTACTGTACGGCGCAGGGCGACGGTGAGGAAAAGCCGTCTAGGATGTATGTTCATCGAAGCTGAGCGGAGCGCGGTTACAGCGCGCCGCCGCGCCGGAAATATCAAATAAAAAATGCTTGACAAAGCAGCGTGAAGTTGATATAATAAAATATCATATCACATCAAATGCGAAGACAGGGCAATGCGGTAGCAGTGCGACTTCCAGAGAGCCGTCGGCTGGTGAAAGACGGCAGCGGGCGCTTTCGTTTCTCCCCCTTGAGCAGCCGCCTGAAAAAGCAGTTTGCTTTGCGTAGGCGCGGCCGGATAACCTCCCGTTAGCAAGGAAAGCAGCCGCGCAGAAGTCGGCTGCAACAAGTGGGCATATGTCATGCCAAGCAGAGTGGTACCGCGGAAGTGAACGGCTTTCGCCTCTTGCAGAGATTACAAGGGGCGAAAGCCTTTTTTGTCATCCGAAAAGGAGTTTTATCATGAAATTATTGTTGGCGACCGGAAACGCGCATAAGCTTGCGGAGTTTCGCAGGATGTTTCCGGCAAACGAAATCCTTTCGCCGAAGGATTTGGGCGTTTCTCTTGATGTAGAGGAGACCGGAAGAACCTTTGCGGAGAATGCGGCGATCAAGGCAAGGGCGCTTTATGAGCAAACGGGGATTCCGACCATTGCGGACGATTCCGGCCTTTGTGTCGATGCGCTGAACGGCTTTCCGGGCGTATATACCGCCCGTTACGCCGAGAGCGCGGAGGGAAAGGACGGCTGTGCGCGTATTTTGACCGAGCTGAAGGGCGTTCCGGCAGAAAACCGCGGTGCAAAATTTGTCTGCGCGATCCACTTTGTGAGGGCGCGGGGCGAGGAATATGCGGTAAGCGGAGATGTTGCGGGGAGGATTGGCTTTGCGAAGGCCGGCGAGCATGGCTTTGGCTATGACCCGATTTTTTATATTGGTCAAACCAGTATGGCGCAGCTGCCGGATGAGAAGAAGGACGCGGTCAGTCATCGCGGAAGGGCGTTTGCAAGATTGCTGCGGCTTTTCGAGGAATTGGGGATTGAAGCATAAATATAGAGCAGAGAGGAAAACGAGATGTTAACGACTAAGGAAAGAGCAAAGCTGCGCGCTTACGCAAATAGCATGGAAACCATCCTCCAGATTGGCAAGGAGGGGGTCAGCGACCGGGTGATCAAACAGATCGACGATGCGCTGAAAGCGCGCGAGATGATAAAGGTGCGTGTTTTGGAAAATTCAATGCTTTCGGCAAAGGACGCCGCAGGACAGATTACGGAAAAGCTTACCTGTGAGGTCGTACAGTGCATTGGCACCCGCGTGGTGCTTTACCGCGCATTTGATAAAAATCCGATCTATATTTTGAAGTAAAGAGGGAAAACGTGAGGAAAACAGCAGTTTTCGGCGGCAGCTTTGATCCGGTGCATAACGGGCATCTGCGGCTGATCAGCGCCTGCTGCGAGGCGCTGGAGGCAGATCGTGCGCTGTTGATCCCGGCGAACCTCCCGCCGCATAAGCAGGGCAGACATTTAACGCGCAATGAGGATAGGCTTGCAATGTGCCGTATCGCTGCGCGGGAGCTTCCGTTTGCCGAGGTGAGCGATATTGAGATCAATTCTGGCGGAAAAAGCTACACCGTCTACACGATGGAAAGATTAAAGGAATTATACCCGCAGGATACGTTTTTCTTTGTTATGGGGACGGATATGTTTTTGTGCTTTGACAAATGGTATCAATGGAAAAGGATTTTATCTCTTTGCAGTCTTGCGGTCAGCGGCAGAAAGGAAGCGGATTTTGCGCTTATCCAGCAAAAGGCGGAGCAGATGAGAAAGGACTATCCATTTTTGAAACGGGATTTTGTTCATCTGGTACCGTCGGCGTGCATCGATATTTCTTCTACACAACTGCGGCGGATGCTTTCCTGCGGAGAGGAAAGTGCAGAGAGGTATCTTCCGGCGGGGGTATATGCGTATATAGTAAAGCGTGGGCTGTACCGGGATGAAAACGCCGGGAAGCGCTTGGAAGGGGGCCATACGAGTGACGATTGCTGAGATAGAAAAGCTGCTTGCGGTACGCCTTTCGCCAAAGCGGCTTGCGCATGTGTTCGCGGTACGCAGACAGGCGATGATCTTAGCGGAAAAATACGGCGCAGACATGGCGAAGGCGGAGCTTTCCGCTTTGCTGCACGATATTACGAAGGAGGAGAGCAGCGACCGCCAGCTTCAGAAGCTGAAACAGTCGGACATTGCCTTTCCGCCGGAAATTTTGCATACGCCGCCGTTGTATCATGCGAAAACCGGGATGCTGTTTGCGCGGGACGAGCTTGGGATAAAGGATGCGGATGTTTTGAACGCGATCAGTTATCATACGACAGGACGCGGCGGCATGAGCGTTTTGGAGAAGGTCATCTTTGTGGCGGACGCGACCTCGGAGGACAGGAAGTATCAAGGCGTAAAACGGCTGCGCGCACAATCCTACACGGATATCGATGGAGTAATTATCGAATTAATTCTCGATACGCTTCGCAAGGTGCATACAGAGCGCAGCTTTTTGCCGACGGATACGGTAGAGTGTTATAACGAAACGCTTTTGCGTATCAAAGCGCAGAATGGATAGAAAGGGAGGATATCATTGGCGGACAATACCGAAAAAAGAAACGACACGCCGGAAAATGAGATCAAGACGCAGCAGGAGATATCCGGAGGGACAAAAAAGCTGACCTTTTTCGGCTACTTAAAAGTTAAGAGGTGGGCAAGGTTACTGCTCATCTGCGTTTTGGTGCTGTGCCTTGCGGGAAGCGGGCTTGCCATTGCATGCGACCAAATTATGAATCAGGAGATTCTTGTGGACTCAGAGAATAATTCCGGCAGCGACGACGGAAAGATTGACTCGTCGCTTAAGCATACGGAGGAGGAAACGGATAAGTACCTGAACATCCTGCTGTGCGGTGTGGACTATCAGGAAAACACCGCGCGCGCCAAGCTGACCGACGTGATGATGGTCATCCATCTGGATTATGTCAACCAGACGGCGGATGTTTTGCAGCTTCCGCGCGACTCCTATATCGGCACCGATTACACAACCGGAAAGCTCAATGCCATCTACGGCGCGCAGACAAACGGCGGCATTGAAAATCTTGCGCGTAAGATCAACCGTATGCTGAAGCTGCCGTTGGATTATTACGTAGTGCTGAATATGGATGGATTTGAGGCGATCGTCGATTCGATCGGCGGGGTAACGGTGGATTCGCCGTATTCCTTCACGCTGGAGGGCGTTACGATTGTAAAGGGCATACAGACGCTGGACGGCAGAGCCGCCAATAAGTTTGTCAGAGAGCGCCATGCTTATGCGGCGGGCGATCTGACCCGCATGAAGATGCAGCAGATATTCCTGAAGGCGTTTGTTACAAAGTGCTTAAGCCTAAGTAAATCGGAGATTCTGAAGCTTGCGCCGCAGGTCTTTAACTATTTGACGACCGACATGACGCTGAGTACGGCGCTTGATATTTACAGCTCGCTTTCCGGGCTGAAGTCGGAGAATCTCAGCTTCCATAGCTGTGAGGTCACGGCGTTTGACGATCCATACGACGGGCTGTCAAAGCTTTCGCTGCATGCAAAGCCTCTTGCCGATCTCCTCAACGATTATTTCAGGGAGAACGGGGAGAAGGTCAACTGGACAGAGCTGGAGATTTTGGAATACGACACCTCTTATGCGTATGAGGGAGAACAGGAGCAGTATCAGAAGGATGGTGCATCCTCCTCGCAGACGCAGAGCAGCTCTTCCAGCAGACAAAGCTCCTCCAGCCAAGCAAGCCAGTCCAGCGGTGCGAATCAATCAAGCTGGTCCAGCGGGACGAGCGGCACGACCAGCGCACCGGCTGGCAGCTCATCGCAGGAAAGTTCCGGCGAGCCGGAAAGCTCTGTATCGGATGCGACTACCTCCGCGCCGGAATCCTCCTCCTCGCAGCTGCCGGAGGATTCAACGAGCGCGGAGAGCAGCGCGCCTTCCGGCGAGCCAGCCCCACAGAGCATACCGGAATCATCTGAGGAAAGCGTTTCCTCGGATGAAACGACCAGTGCGCCGGACTTAGCCGCATGACGAGGGATGGGCGCCTATTTTGAGATTGTGAAAAGTATTTTTAGAAAGGAACGATATATGGAAACCAAAGAGAAGCTCAGCGTGATTACAAGGACGCTGTCTAAGAAAAGTGCGGACGATATTGAAGTCATCGAGATCAGCGAGTTGACCATTCTTGCCGATTATTTTGTTATCGCCTCAGCGAGCAACACGACGCATGTGCGCGCGCTTGCAGACGAGGTGGAGTTTGTTGGAAAGGAGCACGGCTTTGCGCCAAGCCGCATCGAGGGATACCAGACCTCAAACTGGATCGTGCTGGATTACGGCGACATCATCGTGCATCTGTTTTATCAGCAGACCAGAGAGTTTTATAATCTGGATAAGCTTTGGAGAGACGGCGTGAAGATCGATTTGCAAACGCTGCTTGCAGGTCCGGATGCGGCAGAGAAGCAAACAGAGTCCGAGCGGGACGGAAAGAAGGAGTTAGAATGAAATACGATTTTACCTCGGTAGAGAAAAAATGGCAGGATATCTGGGAGGAAAAGCAGGTATTTGCCGCAGCGGAGGATTATACAAAGCCGAAGTATTATGTGCTGGTCGAGTTTCCGTACCCAAGCGGTGCGGGAATGCACGTCGGCCATATCAAGGCGTACTCCGGACTTGAGGTGATCGCCAGAAAGAGGAGGATGCAGGGCTACAACGTCCTTTTCCCGATCGGCTTTGACGCTTTCGGACTTCCAACCGAGAACTCTGCGATCAAATACAACACCCATCCGCGCGTTTTGACCGATCGAAACATCGAAAAGTTTACCTCTCAGCTTAAGCGGGTCGGCTTTTCGTTCGATTGGAATCGCGTGATCGATACCACCGATGAGGGATATTACAAATGGACGCAGTGGATCTTCCGTAAGATGTTTGACAATGGGCTGGCTTTTAGGGAGAAGGCGCTTGTTAACTACTGCCCGCACTGCAAGGTTGTCCTTTCAAACGAGGACTCGCAGGGCGGCAAATGCGATATCTGCAAAAGCGATATCATCCAGAAATCCAAAGAGGTTTGGTATCTGCGCATCACCGAGTATGCGGATAAGCTGCTGCATGGTTTAGAGGAGGTAGACTATCTCCCGAATATCAAGCTTCAGCAGAAAAACTGGATCGGCAGATCGGAGGGCGCGTTTGTCGACTTCAGGCTGACCGGGTGCGCTGAGGGAGAATCGCTGCGCATTTACACCACCAGATGCGATACGATGTTCGGCGTCACCTTTATGGTCATCGCGCCGGAGCATCCGATCATTGAAAAATATCGCGGGCAGATTAAAAACATCGACGCGCTGGACGCGTATAAGGCAGCTTGTGCAAAAAAGACCGAGTTTGAGCGTACACAGCTTGTGAAAGATAAGACCGGCGTCTGCATCGACGGTATTTCCGCTATCAATCCTGCCAACGGCAAGGAGATTCCGGTTTATATCTCCGACTATGTTATGATGGGACACGGCACCGGCGCAATTATGGCGGTTCCGGCGCACGACAGCCGTGACTATGAGTTCGCGAAAAAATTCGGCATTGATATCATTGAGGTTATCAGCGGCGGCGATATTTCCAAGGAAGCGTATGTCGGCGACGGCGAGATGGTCAATTCCGGCTTCCTCAACGGTATCAAGACCAAGAAGGAAGCGATAGAAAGGATGCTTCAGTATCTCACTGAAAAGGGGATTGGCGAAAAGGGAGTTCAGTACAAGATGAAGGATTGGGCGTTCAACCGTCAGCGCTATTGGGGGGAGCCGATCCCGATCGTTCACTGCCCGCATTGCGGTATGGTCGGCGTTCCGTATGAGGAGCTTCCGCTGCGCCTGCCGGACATGGAAAATTTTGAGCCGGGCGAGGGCGGCGAAAGCCCGCTTGCCAAGGTGGATTCCTTCGTGAACTGCACCTGCCCGAGGTGCGGCGGCGCCGCAAGGCGAGAAACCGATACAATGCCGCAGTGGGCGGGATCGTCTTGGTATTTCCTGCGCTACTGCGATCCGAAAAACGCGGACGCTCTCGCTTCTGAAGAGGCGCTGAAATACTGGATGCCGGTCGATTGGTATAACGGCGGTATGGAGCATGTTACCCGTCATATGATCTATTCCCGCTTCTGGCACCATTTTCTGTACGATCAGGGCGTTGTTCCGTGCGCAGAGCCTTACGCCAAGCGCACAGCGCAGGGACTGATCCTTGGACCGGACGGCGAAAAGATGAGCAAATCGAAGGGAAATGTTATCGATCCAAACGATGTTGTGGACGAGTACGGCGCGGATGTGCTTCGCGTTTATATCCTCTTTATGGGTGATTATGGAGCAGCCGCTCCGTGGTCGCCGTCGAGCATCCGCGGCTGCAAGCGTTTTCTTGAGCGCATCTGGTCGCTTCAGGATATTTTAGTCGATGGGGAGATCCGCCCCGAGATGGAGTCTGAGTTCCATAAGCTCATCCGTAAGGTAACGGAGGATATCGAGGCGATGAAGTTTAACACCGCGATTGCCGCGATGATGGGAACTTTGAATAAGATTTCTGACAGCGGAAAGATTACCCGTGCGGAGTACGGAATTTTGCTGCATCTGCTCAATCCGTTTGCGCCGCATATGACCGAGGAAGCAAATGAGGCGATCGGCGGAAAGACGATGCTTTGCCAGAGCACATGGCCGCAGTATGATCCGGAGAAGTGCAAGGAAAGCATGATCGAGATCGTGGTGCAGGTCAACGGCAAGCTGAAATCAAAGCTAAGCGTTCCTGCCGACATCTCGAAGGAGGAGTTGATCGCCGCGGCGCGGGCGGATGAAAAGATTATCGCCGCGACATCGGGAAAGAACATCATGAAGGAAATCTGCGTACCGGGCAAGCTGGTCAATTTCGTGGTCAAATAATGATGCGAACCCTGCCGACGGCTATCCGGCGGCAGGGTTTGTTATTCTATGAAGCAGCGCGGTTTTGCTGCGGGGCTGCTTGTAAAAAAGTTTTCGAATCTTTTTTAAATATTTCTCTGGTATCTATTGACAAACCGAAAAAAATCATGTATAATTATCTGTGTTGCAACGAAAACGAAAAGTGTTATGTTGTAAACCTCTGCTGATAGGGCAAAGGGAGGGAATAAAGTGGCAGAAGTACGTGTAAAAGAGAATGAGTCTTTGGAAAGCGCACTAAGACGTTTCAAAAGATCCTGCGCGAAATCGGGCGTTCTGGCTGAAGTACGCAAAAGGGAGCATTACGAGAAGCCTTCTGTAAGACGGAAGAAGAAATCCGAAGCTGCGCGTAAACGCAAATTTAAATAATTTTGCTGATGTGACGGTGAAAAGCGAGCTTTTTTGCTCGCTTTTTTGTCGTAATCAAGAAGGAGGGACGTATGCGGCTGCTCACACCGGACCTATATTTGGACAATATCTGCATGGTAACGCCCGAGCTATTAAGAACGCGCGGGATAAAGGCGCTGATTTTAGATGTGGACAACACCCTGACAGAACACAACAGCCAGCATATTTCGGAAGAGGTACTCTTTTGGATTAGATTGATGCGGCAAAACGGCTTCCTTTTGATGATCGCCTCTAACAACAACAAAGCGCGTATCGCGCCGTTTGCCAAAAAGATCGAGATCGAGGCGGTCGCTAACAGCTTTAAGCCGCTGCCGATCGGCTACAGGAAAGCGCTTGCGAAATGGGGGCTTCCCGCCAAAGAGGTGGCGGTTGTCGGAGATCAGATCTACACCGATATTGTCGGCGCGAATTTGTGCGGAATGTTTTCCATCCTGGTGAAGTTCTGGAAGGAGGAGAAAAACTTTTTTTTCCGGCTCAAGCGATGGATTGAACGTCCGGTGATCAGGCGGTATCAAAGGCTTGGAACGAGAAAAATCCCTGTAAAAGGAGAGAATGACCAATGAACGCGCTATTTGGACCGGCCGGAAACGCCGAAAGCTTTCGGGAAATGGGTTACCGCCACACAATTCAGGTGCCGGAGTACCTACAGAAATTTTCGCTGACCGCCTATGAATATCAGTGCGGGCGCGGCATACGCATTGCCGAAGAAGCGGCAAGGGCGTTTGGGCAAAAGGCGAAGGAATATGGCGTCGCGCTTTCGGTGCATTCGCCGTATTATATTTCGCTTTCCGGCTTGGATGAGACAACAAGGCTCAAAAGCATCGACTATATTTTACAGACCGCAAGGGCGGCAAAGGCGATGGGCGCAAGGCGCATTGTCGTTCATTCCGGATCCTGCGGCAAACAGAGCAGAGAGGCGGCGCTTGCGCTTGCACTGGATACGCTGACCCGCGCGCAGCGGGCGTTGGATGAAAATGAGCTTTCCGAGATCATCCTTTGTCCGGAAACGATGGGAAAGATTGGACAGCTTGGCACCTTTGAGGAGGTGTTAACGCTCTGCACAGTCGACGAGCGGTTTCTGCCCTGCATCGATTTTGGGCATCTCAATGCAAGGACCTTAGGCGGCTGTAGGACGAAAGAGGATTTTGTGCGGCTGCTGAATCGGATGGAGAATGCGCTGGGAAAGGAAAGAGCCGCGCGCTTTCATTCGCATTTTTCCAAGATTGAATATACCTCCGGCGGAGAGAAAAGGCATCTGACATTTGCGGATACGCAATATGGACCGGAGTTTGCGCCGCTTGCCGAGGAGATCGCAAGAAGGAATATGCACCCGACTTTTATCTGCGAATCTGCCGGAACGCAGGCGGAGGATGCTGCTGAGATGCAGCAGACCTATTTTTCGTTCCTTGCGCGTATGACGGGCGCGTGTGGATCATAAACTGATGAAAAGAGGGAGGAGCGCATCGATGAAAAAGAAGATCATCGTCATTCATGGGCCAAACATCAATCTGACCGGGGAGCGGGAAGCGACCTATTACGGTAAGGAGTCGTTCGCAAGCATCAACGAGGAGATCATGGCGTATGCAAACGAATGCGGGCTTGCGTGCAGCATTTACCAGTCGAATATCGAGGGAGAGATTATCAATAAGCTTCAGGAGATCCGTCACGACTGCGACGGCGTCGTGCTGAATGCGGGTGCCTATACCCACTATAGCTACGCCATCCGAGACGCGATCGCCTCGATCCATCTGCCGTGTATTGAGGTACATATGTCGAATATCCACGCAAGAGAGGAGTTTAGACACCGCTCGGTGATTGCTCCCGCGTGCGCGGGACAGATCTCGGGCTTTGGAAAATACAGCTACTTTTTGGCAATCCAGGGGCTTTTGAAGCTGATTTGAAAAAAAGTGCGCCGTAAGCCGCTGAAAAATGAAAAAAAATCATGAAGAAATGATTTACCCTCTTGCAATCCGGCGCGTTATCGGTTAAAATAAAAGAGTATCATGATCGCGCTAATTTGAGGCGACGAAAAAATTTAGTGAAGCAAAAGCGGTTTGAGGCGGCAGCCGAGAACCCGTTTTTACGCCGGGCTTTCGGCTTATAAAACCCGTTCCGGCGTAAACAACAGAAAGGATAGGTTATTATATGATTACTGCTGGCGATTTCAGAAATGGCGTAACTTTCGATATGGATGGTCAGGTCTACCAGATCATCGAGTTCCTTCATGTAAAACCGGGAAAGGGCGCGGCGTTTGTCCGCACCAAGATCAAAAACGTTATTACCGGCGCGGTGGTTGAAAGGACCTTCAATCCGACCGATAAATTCCCGACTGCGTTTATCGAAAGAAAAGAGATGCAGTATAGCTACAACGACGACAACCTGTATTACTTCATGGATACCGAAACCTACGATATGGTTCCGATCGATGAGGATAAGCTGGGCGACAGCTTCCGTTTTGTCAAGCCGGACACCATCGTAAAGATCATGTCCTACCAGGGCAATATCTTCGGCGTTGAGCCGCCTGCATTCATTGAGCTGGAGGTTACAAAGACCGAGCCGGGCGTTAAGGGAAACACTGCGACCAACGTTACCAAGCCTGCTGTGCTGGAAACCGGCGCTGAGATTCGCGTTCCGATCTTTATCAATGAAGGTGACCGCATCCGCGTTGACACCAGAACCGGAGAATACATGGAGAGAGCGTAAGCTTTTCACGTTTTGTTTTCTGTCAGGAAAGGATGGCTGAAAATGAGTTTAAGCAATCAGGCTGCCTATTTGAAGGGGCTTGCCGACGGTATGAAATTAAGTGAGAAGGAAAGCGACGAGGCGAAGCTCTTAGGCAAGGTCATCGACATGCTGGGCGATTTGAGCGAATCGGTCGACGAGCTTTCTGCTTTCAGCGATGAGATCACCGACCTTGTAAACACGATCGACAAGGATTTAGGCGACGTAGAGTCGATCCTTTACGATGCGGATGACGTTTTGAACGAAGATGAAGAGCAGGAATCGGAAGAATCTTGGGAGGATAGCGCCGCCCTTGAGGATGAGCCTGCGGAAGAGGGCGACGAGTATGAGGATGAGGAATACGAGTACGAAGTCACCTGCCCGGAATGTAAGAAAACCATTATCTTTCCGGAGAGCGTCATTGCGCAGGGAAGAACCAGATGTCCGTATTGCGGCGAAGCCCTCGAGTTTGATTTGACCGAGGAAGAGGCTGCAAACGCAGAGGAATAAAGACGTGCTTTACTGTGAGCAGACAGGTTATTTGCCTGTCTGCTTTTTCCGGTATATTTGACGGTTAAGAAAGCCTTCTCTGCGGGCATACTATTTTTATGCGGCCTTTGGCTCTTTTGGGTCAAAAAAGCATGAAAATCAGCTTCAAAGGGGTTTTTGTGTCCTATGTGGGTATTGATCGAGCGGTGCAGACCGGCGTTTCTTTTATTTTTATCGGAATTGCTGTGCAAGGAGCATCGGGTGACGGTGCTGCATCATGGCGTTCTGCAGCTGCAATCGGAGCATGATGATGTGATCCTGCTTTCGGGGCGGTTTCCAAAACGGCTGCGGGGGAAGGAGTGTATCTACCTGCCGATGGGAAGGAAGGTTTCGTCAAGATTGGACTGTGCGCACGTTTACGCGGTCTACCGGGACGATCTTCCCGTTTTGGATGGGTGCATCTGCTTTCCCTGCGGGTATTCGGGAAGCGCTTGTTTGACAATCTCTGCAAAAGGGGATGAAACGACCGTTATCTCGCTTTTGCGCAGTATCACAAGCGTTTATGGCAGGGTGATCGAGCCGTTTGAAATGCCGGTGAAAACGGTAAAGGGCTTGAGCGACGACGAGATGCTTTTTTGCTATATGATTAAGCTGCTGCTTTATCCAGCGGTGTCGTGAGCAGGATAAAAAGGTTGTTTTTTGGAACGAAGTATGCTATACTAATTTGTAGACGCTTATGTTTTCTTGCAGAAAGAGGGGAGGCGCTGTAAATGGATGAGAACAGCATCTATATCGAAAGCATTGCAAAGCTGCTGGCGCAGCGGTATCCATCAGGCGCCATGGCGTATATTCGTACCTATGGCTGTCAGCAAAACGTCAGCGACGGCGAAAAGCTGAAGGGTTATGCGGTTAAGATGGGTTATACGCTGACGGATTCCGCCGCAGACGCAGACTTTGTATTATATAATACCTGCGCGGTGCGGGAAAACGCGGAGGACAGGGTTTTTGGTAATTTGGGCGCTTTAAAGGCGAACAAGCGCCGCAAGCCAGACATGGTGATCGGCATTTGCGGCTGTATGACCCAGCAGGAGCATATCGCGGCAAGGATTAAAAAAAGCTATCCGTATGTCGACCTGATTTTCGGCACGCACCATCTCAGCGATTTTCCAAAGCTGCTTTATCATGTGCTGATTGACGGGCGGCAGGTGGTCGACCTTTCCGAGCAGGAGAAGGAAATTCCGGAAGGGCTTCCGGTTTTGCGGGAAGGGAAGATTAAGGCGTGGCTTCCGATCATGTACGGCTGCAACAACTTCTGCACCTACTGTATTGTGCCGTATGTGCGCGGCAGGGAAAAAAGCCGCAAAAGCTGCGAGATTGTGAAGGAGTTTCAGGGGCTAATCGCCGCCGGATATAAAGACATCACGCTGCTTGGGCAGAACGTCAACTCTTATGGAAAGGGGCTGGAAGAGGAAATCACGTTCCCAAAGCTGCTGGACAGGCTTGCAAGCCTTCCGGGAGATTTCCGCATCCGGTTCATGACCTCCCATCCAAAGGACGCAACCGAGGAACTGATCAACGTGATGGCAAAGCACAAAAAAATATGCCGGCATTTCCATCTTCCGGTACAGTCGGGAAGCGATGAAATCCTGCGCCGGATGAACCGGCATTATGACGTCGGGCGTTATCTGTCGCTTGTGCGCTATGCGCGGGAGCGGATTCCGGATATCTCGTTTACCAGCGACATTATCGTCGGTTTTCCGGGGGAAACAGAAGCGGATTTTGAGCAGACGCTGAAGCTGATCCGCGAGGTAGAATACGATTCGCTTTATACCTTTATTTATTCGCCGCGGGTCGGTACGCCGGCGGCGGCTATGCCGGATCCGGTTCCGCCGGAGGAAAAATCCCGCTGGTTTCAGACACTTTTGGCAGTACAGGGTGAGATTGGACCGAGAAAGCTAAAGGCTTATGAGGGAAGGATCTGCCGGGTATTGGTCGAGTCGAAAGCAAAGGAAGAGGGATTTTTTACCGGCAGGACCGACACGAATATGGTTGTGACCCTCCCTGGAACGGAAAGCCTGATCGGGCAGTTTGTTAGGGTGAGGATTACCTGCGCGAAAAACTGTGCGCTTGAGGCGGTGCAGCTTTCTGACGAGGCTTAGGATTGTGAAATAGGCAAATAGACCTTTGAAATGGATTTTGAAAGGAAGAAAGATTATGGATATTATTGCAACTGCGAGACAGATGGGTAAGGCATTACAGGAAACGCCGGAATACAAGGCATATATCGCCGCACGCGATGCGAATGACAATGACGAAGCGCTCCAGGAGATGATTCAGGATTTCAATTTGACCAAGATGCAGATCTCGGTCGAGAGTCAGAAGGATGAGCGCGATACCGACAAGATTGCAGATCTTAGCCAGAAGCTGCAAACGCTTTACAGCGATATCATGGACAACGCGCATATGGACGCCTACAATACGGCGAAGGAAGGCTTAGACGGGATCATCAAACAGGTGAATTATATTTTAGAGATGGCGGCGAGCGGCGAGGATCCGGAAACCTGCCCGACGGAAGCTTCCTGTAGTGGAAGCTGCGCGACCTGCGCGGGCTGCCGCTGACCGAAATACGCTTCAGCCAAACGTTTCAGCGGCTTTGCTGCGGCGGGGAAATCTAAAGATCAAAAAAGAAAAAAAGAACCGTAAGAACTGCGGCGGCAAATACGGCAATTTGCCGCCGCGTTTTTAGCCGTCCCTTTGGCGGGAGGAAGGAAAGGACAAATTTATGGCACAGGCGCAGAAAGTGACGCCAATGATGGAGCATTATCTGAAGATCAAGGAAAAGCATCCGGATCATATCCTGTTTTACCGGCTCGGCGATTTTTATGAGATGTTTTTTGAGGATGCAAAACTTGTGTCCAGAGAATTGCAGCTGACACTGACCGGAAAAAGCTGCGGCCTGCCGGAGCGCGCACCGATGTGCGGCATCCCATATCACGCGGCGGAGGGATACATAAAAAGGTTGATCGATAAGGGCTACAAGGTCGCGGTTTGCGAGCAGATGGAGGATCCGCGTTTTGCCAAGGGTTTGGTACAGCGGGATGTGATCCGTATTGTGACCCCCGGCACGATTACCGAGGATGCGATGCTCGACGCAGACAGCAACAATTTTTTAGCTTGTATCATCGTCAAGAAGGATGCGTTTGGCGTTTGCTTTGCCGATATTTCTACCGGAGAGGTGTATCTGACCCAAAAGGACGGCGGCGCTACGGCGGAGGATATGATGGGAGCGTTTACCCAATATGCGCCGAAGGAGGTGCTGTTTAACTCCGATTTCCTCGATTATGCGGCGGTTGGGCAATATTTAAAGACGAAGTTAAACTGCGTTGGTACAGTGGTAGATGACGACAATGACCCGGACGCGGCGGTTTCCAGCCTGCGTGCCCGAGGGCTTTTCCAGAAGCTGGATCCGATCGCGCAAACCAAAACGCTGGCGGTCATCTCGCTTTACGCGCTGATGAACTATATTGATTACACCCAGCGGGCAAATGTCAAGAGAAGTCTGTCGCTGCATTACTATCAGGACGATTTTTATATGACGATTGACCTAACCGCAAAGCGCAATCTGGAATTAACCGAGTCGATGCGCACCAGACAAAAGCATGGGACGCTTTATTGGGTGCTTGACCGGACAAAAACCGTAATGGGCAGGCGGTTTTTAAAAAAAGCGATCGAGCAGCCGCTGCTTAGCGCGGCTGAGATTCTGCGCCGGCAGGAGGCGGTTGCGGAGCTTGCGCAGGATTTTCGTTTCAACGACGATCTGGTCAGAGAGCTAAGCGGCATTTTCGATATGGAGCGTCTGATGACCCGCGTCGGCTATCATCAGGCGACGCCGAAGGATTTAAATGCGCTTGCGCAGAGCTGCCGAGGGATCGCGCGGCTGAAGGAGATCACAAAGAGAGGAAATGCCCCGCTGCTTGCCGCGCTGACCGAGCGGCTGCAGGATCTGACGGCGCTTGCGCAAGCCGTAGAGGCTGCGATCAAGGACGAGCCGCCCGCGCTGATGAAGGACGGCGGATATATTAAGGACGGCTTTGATAAACAGCTTGACGAATACCGCTATATCTGCGACCATGCAAAGGAATATCTGGCGCAGATGGAGGCAAAAGAGAAGGAAAAAACGGGAATTAAGAATCTGAAGATCGGGTTTAACCGGGTCTATGGCTACTACATTGAGGTTTCTAAAAGCAATCTGCCGCTTGTCCCGGTGAATTATGTGCGCAAGCAGACCTTGACCGGCGGCGAGCGGTATATCACCGAGGAATTGAAAGAGGTGGAAAACAAGGTTCTTAACGCCAAGGATAAGGCGCTGATGATCGAGGCGGATATCTATGATAAGCTGATTGCATTTATTTCCGAGCAGATGGAGCAGGTGCAGCAAACCGCGTTTGCGGCGGCGGAGATCGATTTTCTTTCTTCGCTTGCTATCGTCGCAAGGGATAACCGTTATACCCGTCCGGAGATTGCGGTAAGCGGCGAGATCACGATCAAAAACGGCAGGCATCCGGTCATCGAGCAGCTTTTAAACGGCGATATGTTTGTGCCGAACGATACCGCGTTAAACACGGAAGACGGCAAGATCATGGTGATTACCGGACCGAATATGGCGGGAAAATCCACCTATATGCGTCAGGTTGCGCTGATCGTCATTATGGCGCAGATCGGCAGCTTTGTCCCGGCGCAGTATGCGCGCGTCACAATTTGCGACAAGGTGTTTACCCGCGTCGGAGCGTCGGATGATTTGACAGCGGGACAGTCAACCTTTATGGTTGAGATGAGCGAGGTAGCGCATATTTTGAAAAACGCGACGCCGAACAGCTTGGTCATTCTGGACGAGATCGGGCGCGGCACCTCGACCTTCGACGGCATGAGCATTGCAAGGGCGGTGGTTGAATACATCATCAAGAATAAAAGGCTGGGCTGCAAGACGTTGTTTGCGACCCATTACCACGAATTGACCGAGCTGGAGAAGCTTTATACAGGCGTGCAGAACTATAATATCGCCTGTAAGAAGCGCGGGGACGAGATCATTTTCCTGCGCAAGATTGTGCGCGGCGGTGCGGACGAAAGCTACGGGGTCGAGGTTGCAAAGCTTGCGGGCGTGCCAAGCGAGGTCATAAGGCGCGCGAAGGAAATCCTGGGTGAGATCGAGGCTGCTAATCACGGCAGCAGCCGTATTGCCACAAGACCACAGCAGGAGGAACCGATGCAGATGACCTTTGTTCCGGTGCAGGATAATCCGCTTGCCGACCGGCTCAAGGACGTCGATGTGAACGCTTTAACGCCGTTTGACGCGCTGAAGCTGTTATATGAACTAAAAGAAATCGCCAAGGAAGCGTAAAAAGCAAGGAAAGGAGATGCGCGGAATATGGGAAAGATCGCGGTGCTGGATCAGGCGGTGGCGGAGCTGATCGCAGCGGGAGAGGTCATCGAAAGACCCTCCTCGATTGTCAAAGAGGTTTTGGAAAACAGCATCGACGCCGGAGCGACGCATATCGACATTGAGATCAAAAACGGCGGGAAAACCTATATCCGCGTCACCGACAACGGCGGAGGGATCTCAGGAGAGGATATGCCGGTTGCATTTTTGCGTCATGCGACAAGCAAAATCCACGGCGAGGCGGATTTGCAGGATATCGCGACGCTCGGCTTCCGCGGCGAGGCGCTTGCCTCGATCTGCGCAGTCGCCGAGGTGGAAATGACTAGCAAAACGCCGGATGAGGAATTTGGAAATACGCTGCGTATGAAGGCGGGAGAGCAGACCTTTTTTGAGCAGACCGGCTGCCCGGATGGAACGACAATCATCATCCGGAATCTGTTTTACAATGTCCCGGCACGGCTGAAATTTTTGAAAAAGGACGCTTCGGAAACCGCTTCGGTTTCCAGCGTGGTCGAAAAGATCATGCTTTCTCACCCGGAGATATCCTTCCGGTATATCGCCGACAGCGTAGTGAAACTGTCCGGCGGAGGGGATGGAAAGCTGGAAAACAGCGTTTACGCGGTGTTCGGCAGAGAGTTTGCGCTTAACGTCGTCCCGGTAGACTATACGTTCAACGGGATCCGGATCACCGGCTGCATTACCCGCGCATCCGCCGGACGGGCAACCCGCGCGATGCAGCACTTTTATGTTAACAACCGCTTTGTGAAATCCAAAACCTGTGCCGCCGCGTTGGAGGACGGCTATCACGGCTCGATTATGGTAGGGAAGTTTCCGGGCTGTGTGCTGAATGTCGATATGTCGTACAGCATGGTGGACGTCAACGTCCATCCAGCAAAGATCGAGATCCGCTTTTCGGATGAAAAAGCGGTATATGAGGCGGTTTATTTTGCAGTAAAGAACACACTGCTGCGCTGCGACGCGCTGGAAACCCAGATCAACGCCCCAATCCCAATGACCCCGCCGCCAGAGGATACAAGCGGCGCACAGGTGGAGTTTTCCGAGCGCGCGCCGGTGATGCAGGATGTGAAGGCAAAAACCGACTTTTCGCCAAGATACCGCAATGTGTTCGGCGGAGAGAGGGATCAGCCGGATATCCCGCCGTCGAAAACGCCGCTCAAGCAGGCGTTTCCTGAGCCAAAAGAGCCGGAAACGATCCCGCGGGAAGAGGAGCGGGAGTATGTTCCGGAGATTGACGATGCAAAGGAGAGCGCGTCGGCGCCGCAGGACGAAGCGTGTCTTCATGTACCGGCGGACGGGAGCGCGGAGCTTGGGGGAATCCGGTTTATCGGCGAGCTTTTTGCGACCTATCTGGTGCTGGAAAGTAAGGAGCATATGATCCTGTTGGATAAGCACGCGGCACATGAAAAGCTGATTTATGACAGGCTGAAAAAACAGACGGCGCTTGGCGAGTCGCAGATGCTGCTTGTGCCGCTTGCCGTTGCGATGACGGGCAAGGAGGAGAACGCAATCTTTTCGCATCGGGAGCAGCTGGAAAAGCTGGGGTTTGTGTTCGACGATTTCGGCAGCAGCACGCTTTTGATCCGTGCCGTTCCGCCGATCCTTTCCGGGGGGCAGTACGATCCCTTTGCGGCGCTTTTGGAGGCGGCTGAGAAGATGGAACAGCACCGGAATGAGATCACGCCGCAGGTTATTGACGAGATGCTGCACAGTATGGCGTGCAAGGCGGCGATTAAGGCGCATGACATCAGCAGCCGCGACGAGCTTTTGCGTCTTGCAAGAGAGGTGCTTTCCGACGATACGGTGCGGCACTGCCCGCATGGACGGCCGATCCTGCAATTTATATCTCAAAAGGAGATCGAACGCCGTTTTGGGCGGATTGTTTGAGGATACGCGATCAATGAGAAAAGGAAAGGGTTTAAAATAATGGCGATGCCGCTGATTGTGGTTGCGGGACCAACCGCCTCCGGCAAAACGGCGCTTGCGGTAGAGCTTGCCGCCGCGTTAAACGGTGAGATCATTTCCGCCGACAGCATGCAGATCTATCAGGGAATGTCGATTGCGACCGCGAAGCCGTCTGAGCAAGAGAAAAAGGGCATACCGCATCATTTGATCGGCTTTCTGCCGCCGGAATGCGAATATTCGGTCGCAGATTATGTGTCCGACGCGAACGCGGCGGCTGCGGACATCTATTCTCGCGGCAAGCAGCCGATTATCGCAGGCGGGACAGGGCTTTATATTCGCTCGCTTTTAACCAATACGCAGTTTCAGGAAATTCAAACAGATGAAGCGCTGCGCGCCGCGCTTTATGAGCAGGCGCAAACTCCTCAAGGCCGCATGGCGCTTTACCGCTATTTACAGGAGATCGACGCGGCGTCAGCCGAACACATTCACCCGAATAATACCGTGCGTTTGGTGCGCGCAGTCGAGGTTTACAGGCTGACTGGAAGGACGATGACCGCTTTGCAGGCAGAAAGCAGAATGGCGCAGAGACTATATGATCCGGTTTGTTTGATCGGGCTTACCTGCCATGACAGGAAGCTGCTTTACGAGCGGATTGACCGCCGGGTGGACATCATGCTGGAAAACGGGCTTTTGGAAGAAGCGCGCGCAGTCTGCGCCAAAGCAAAGCTGCCGACGGCGTATCAAGCGATCGGTTATAAGGAGTTTGCGCGCTATTTTGCCGGAACAGAAAGTCTGACCGACGCAGTGCAGCGTTTAAAACAGAGCAGCCGTCGCTATGCTAAACGTCAGCTGACATGGTTTAAAAGGGAGGACGGTATAAGCTGGCTTTACCGCGAGGACTATCCGACGGAAGCGGATCTAACCGATGCGGCGCTTAGGCTGATCAAAGTGACGTTTTTGGAGCATAAAATCGACGGGAAATAAGGAAAAATAAATTCTTTTGTGTCTTGCTTTTTGGCACATTTTATGTTACAATAGTTTTAGGTATTAAGCAGGGCTGTCTGCGGCAAAGCGGGCGATCCTGCATTTGAGCATATCATTAGGCCTCTGTGAAGAAAACAGATGCCAAAACAGAGATTGGAAATTTAAGACAGTGAGGAAAAGGGAGGTTTATATGGTTAAGGTAAAAAATCTTCAGGACATTTTTTTAAACGCGGCGCGTACAGAACGGATTCCAATTACCGTTTATCTGACCAACGGATTTCAGTTTAAGGGGATCGTTAAGGGCTTTGACAGCTATGTGATATTGCTCGAAAGCGATGGAAAACAGAATCTCGTGTATAAGCACGCGGTTTCCACAGTGATACCGTCGCATCTGATCCGGATAACAGATGCGCAGAAGGAAGAATGATCGTAGTTTTTGGGAAGGGTGCGGCGGATGAGCGGCGGAAAGACCAATCTGCAAAACAGAATATACGGGATTCTGCTGACGATATTTCTGGCTTTGGTGATCGTCTTTATTGGACATCATCTATGGAGCTATCTGCATAAGCCGTATCAGACCGAAACGGTTACACAGACAGTTTTGGTCAAGGAGATTACATTAGACGGCTTTTTCGTGCGGGATGAGAGCCTTGTGGAAGGGAGTACAAGCGGTATTCTCAAATACAACTATGCCGACGGCAGGCGCGTGAAGGCGGGAAGCGAGCTTTGCTCGATCTATTCCTCGCAGCAGGATCAGATCAATTTGCAGCTTGCCGAAGAGTATCGGGAAGCGTATGATGAGCTGAAGGCGTTGTCGAGCGAAGGCTCGGTCAAGGGCAGCCGGATCGATATTGTAGTCAAGCAGACGGCGCAATTGCAGTCGGAGTATGTCGCACAGATCGAAGCGGGCGAGTTTGCCAGAGCAAAAGAAATCAAGGAAGATTTGACCTACCAGCTCAACAAACTTCAGCTTTGCAAAGGCGAAGTTACCGACTATAACGACGCGATGGAGCTGCTTCAGGGAAAGATCGAGTCGTTAAGCAGCGGCAGCAAGGCGCTTGGCAGCGTTACTGCGCCGAAAAACGGATATTTTTCCAGCCGTGTCGACGGGCTGGAGGAAACGCTTTCGTTAAGCGGCTGCAAGGATATGACGGTGGCAGACGCTGCGGACATCCTTTCGGATAAGGCTGTTTCGGGGGAAGGCGTTGGCAAGATCGTCACCTCTAACTACTGGTATTACTGCGCTTTGACCGATACCAATGAACTGACCAAAGCGCTATCGGTTGGAAAAGAGGTCGAGCTGCACTTCAGCAGTCTGAATGTTGGCGAATGCACCTTAAGCCTTGTGGCGAAGGCAGAGGAAGAAGAAAAGACGCTGCTTGTTTTCCAAAGCAGCATCATGAACAAAGATTTTATCAACGCACGGTTTGAGCGCGCCTCGATCACAATTTCCAGCTATGACGGCATCGGCGTGAGCAAAGAGGCGCAGCGGTTCCAAAACGGGGTCAAGGGAGTTTATATCCTGCGTGGGACAACGGTACTGTTTAAGAAGCTTGACCCGGTATATGAAGATGAGGATATCATCATCAGCCGATATACGACGGATTCGGATTATGTCAGCGTGTATGATGACGTGATAGTTGGAGGCGAGGTCATCCATGCAGCAGGAGGATAGGGGTTCAGCGGCTGAGCGTTACCGAAGGATTGTGTCTGAAATCCGCGCCGCAGAAAGCGAGTGCGGTCGGGAATGCGGAGAGGTGCGTTTGGTCGGCGTCACCAAGACGATTCCGCCGGAAACAGTCAATACGGTGATTGCCGAGGGGCTAAGAATCATCGGTGAAAACCGGGTGCAGGAGTTTTTGGAAAAGGAAGGGCAATACCGTTTAGAAGGCGTGTCGGTGCATTTTATCGGCGCTTTGCAGCGGAACAAGGTCAAATATATCATCGATAAGGTCGATATGATAGAATCGGTGGACAGCTTACCGCTTGCGCAAGAGATCGCAAGGCGCGCACTTGCAATCCATAAGGTAATGCCGGTATTGGTCGAGGTCAATATTGACCGACAAGAGAGCAAATCCGGCGTACTGCCGGAGGAACTGATTGCGTTTCTGCGCCGGATCGCGGCGCTGGAGGGCATTGCGGTTAAGGGGCTGATGTGCATTCCGGATCCGGCAAAAACGCCGGACAGCTTTGAAAGGATGCGCCTACTGCGGGAGCAGGTTAGGAAGGAAAATATTCCCGGGATCCAGATGGACGAGCTGTCGATGGGGATGTCGGAGGATTATATACAGGCGATACGCTATGGCGCGACGCTTGTGCGGGTCGGAAGAGGCATTTTCGGGGCGCGCACATATCTGCCGCAGCAGATAGCGGATTAGACTGTAAACCAAAAAGAAAGGATCGTACACAATGGGCTGGATGGACAATATCAAAGGCTTTTTAGGCTCAAACGGCCGCACAGACGATGATTTTGAGGAAGAAATTGACGAGTTTGAGGACGACGCCGAGGTAGAGGAAGAAGAGGTCGGGGAAACGCCTGCCGCAAAGGAGTCCCCTGCCTACACGCATGAATCAAGCCGCAATGCGAAACCGGCGGCGAAGCAGTCGGCTGCAAAGCCGCAATATGCTGCGCCGAAGCCGATTATTGATTTTGATGAAAAACAAGGAGGAATCACTGGCATGGATAATTTTGCAGATACCGAAAGATCCCAAATTTTGCTGTATAAGCCGGAATCGTTGGAGGGAATCAAGAAGATCGCCGACCGCGTTAATCAAAAGAAAACGGTCATTTTAAACCTTGAAAATCAGGACGACGATTTTATTAAGACGGTGATCGATTTCTTCAGCGGCGTAGCTTACGCAAATCACGGCAAATTAAGCCCGATTGCGGACAAAACCTATATTGTTACGCCGGAAAATATCGATATGAATAAGCCGGAAGGCGCAAACATCGGTGACAGCGAGTTTGGCAGCTTGAACATCCTCGATGCGCTGAACAATGACAGCTTCTGAAGCTGAAGAGAAACAGGCCGCTTATTTTGCCGCGCAGATGCTGAATTTAGCGAAGCGTGCGGCAAAAAGCGGTATTGTGCTATACAGCGACTTTTTGACTGTTCCGCAGCAGCAGACCGCTGCTGTTGCCGCAAAGCGCGGCGGTGCGGATGCGGCGTTTTACGGCGGTGCGCAGGATTCCCGGCGAAAGGTTGCTGCATTTTCCCCTATGGGCGTTGATATACGGCCTGCGGATTATCCGATCACCGTTCTGCGGGTGCAGTTTGACACGCGCTTTTTAAAGGAAATGCCGACGCACAGAGATTTTTTGGGCGCGTTGATGGGACTTTCGCTCAAACGGGAAACGATTGGAGATATTATCGTTTCGGAAAATGTGGGATACCTTTTTGTATTGGAAAAGGTGGCGGATTACATCGAGGAAAATCTGACCGCAGTGCAGCGGGCTTCGGTTAGTGTCAGCAGAGCGGAAAGCTGTCCGCTTTCTGCAAAAGCGCTTTTTGAAGAGCTGACGATTACCGCTGCCTCCATGCGGGCGGATTGTATCGTTTCGCAGCTCATGCGAAAGGGAAGGAACGCTGCGTCGGAGGCAATCCTGTTAAAGGGTGTCAAGGCGGACGACAGAGTGGTCAGCAAGCCGGATATGCCGGTGAAGGAGGGACAGGAGCTTTCGATCCGTGGGTACGGGAAATACCGTATTCAGGGAGCTTCGCCGACCAGAAAAGGAAGAATTGCGCTTACCGTTTTGAAGTACCGGTAAGAACGAATAGAAATGACCGCGCTGCATAAGGGGTCGAAAAACGGGATTTCGTTTTTTGGCGCGGCATAGAAAGGGATGAAGGAAATGGACGCAAGAACGATCGAAACCAAAAGCTTTGCGCGCGGCGCGTTTGGCAGCTACAAATCGGATGACGTTGACGCTTTCATGCAGGAGGTTATCTCCTATGTAAAAGGACTGGAGAAGGAAAAAGAAGGGCTTTTACACGATATCAAGCTGCTTGCCGATAAAACGGAAGAATATCGCGCGAGCGAGGAAGCGGTACGCGAAGCACTGGTTAAGGCGCAGAAGTACGGCAATAAAATCATCAATGACGCCGAGACCGAGGCGGAGGAGATCAAGGGCGCGGCGGAGGATAAGGCGGCGCAGACGGTCGAATCTGCGCATCAGCGGGCATTGGATATCTCCAATGAAGCGATGGAAGAAACCGAAAAGCTCATCCGCGATCTGAAGAATAAGGCGCTGCTTGAGCTGAACGAGTTAAAAAAGCAAACGGCAATCGAGCGCAAAACGCTGGAGATCGCAAAGGCGGCAGCATCCTCGTTCAAGGCAGATCTGTTTGAGCTGTACCGCGTCCATCTCGACGCAATCAACCGGATTCCGGATTTGAGCGAAACAGATTATCGTCCGGAGGTGTTCCCGGAGGAAACGACCGAGGAAGATAAAGCACTGGAAAAGGCGGTCGACGAGGTTTTAGAGGAAGCGCCGGATGCAGCGTTTGCCGAGGAAAAGGATGTGTCTGAGCAGGCGGAGGAAGCGCCGGTAAAGGAAGAGCCGGTAAAGGAAGAGGAACCGAAGCAGAAGGAGCCGGAAAATCAGCTTTCGTTTGAATCGCTCGACGCCGACATCCCGCAGGATAAGGAGAAGGCGCCGCTTTCGGACGGCGACACCTCGGTAATCCCGGTCGAAAAGATCGACGGAGACAAAACGCCAGAGGACGTGAGACGGACGATGCAGGACGTTTCCCACCCTGTGCGCGGGCGCAAATACACCGACCTAAAGTTCGGCGATAAGTAATTTTTGGCGCGGGATAGAAAGGCAGCTTCAGGCTATGAAATATATTGCTTTGATTTATGCTGTGGCGCTGGTCGGTGCGGATCAGCTCGTCAAGTATTTTGTCAAGCTGTACCTACAGCCGGTATCGAGTGTTCCGGTGATTGGAGAGGCGGTTTATTTGACCTATGCGGAGAACAAGGGTGCCGCGTTCAGTTCGATGCAGGGCAAAGGCTTTTTTCTGGTACTCATCACTTCGCTTGCGCTCATCGCTGGAATCATCTGGCTTTGCGCCTGCAGGAAAACGACGCCGCGGTCGATGATCTGGTCTGCCGCTACCATTATTGGAGGCGGAATTGGGAATTTGGTTGACCGGGTGTTTCGCGGATATGTGATCGATTATATCGATTTCCGCATCATCCATTTTGCAATCTTTAATTTTGCAGATGTCTGCGTGGTTTGTGGAACGATCGTCCTTGCGATTGCTATCCTGTTTTCGGATTTCGGTAAAAAGGGGCGGAAAGAGGAAAAGGCGGCGCAATGAGCGAGGATATGCGGCTGCATCTGCTTTTGACGGAGGAAGAACCGGATGAAGCGTATACATTCGCGGCTGTTCAGGACGGGCAGCGGCTGGATCTTTTTTTGACGCAGGCGCTTTCGGGCGAGGATACGCGGTTTTCCCGCGCATTTTTGCAGAAGCTGATCGACGGCGGCGCAGTAACGGTAAACGGCGCGCGCTGCCGGAAGAACGATAAGCTGCGCGCCGGACAGATTGTCAGTGTGATCGTACCGCCCGCGAAACCGATTGAAGCAAAGCCGGAGAATATTCCGCTTGCAATCGTTTATGAGGATCAGGATTTATTGGTGGTGAATAAGCCGAAAGGGATGGTTGTGCATCCTGCTGCGGGTAATTACGAGCATACGTTGGTTAACGCGCTTTTATACCATTGTGGGGATAGTCTTTCTGGCATCGGCGGCGCGATTCGTCCGGGGATAATTCACCGGATCGATAAGAATACAAGCGGGCTTCTGATCGTCGCCAAAAACGATGCGGCGCACGCGGGGCTGGCTGAACAGATCAAGGCGCATTCTTTTCTGCGCGAGTATGAGGCGGTCGTTTACGGCGGCTTTCAGGAGGATTGCGGCGTTGTGAACGAACCGATTGGGCGCAGCAGACTGGATCGAAAAAGGATGTGCGTCTGCGGCGACGGCAGGGAGGCCATAACGCATTACAGGGTGATTAAGCGGTATCAGGGATTTACCCATCTGCGGCTGCGGCTGGAAACCGGACGGACGCACCAGATTCGCGTCCACATGGCGTATCTTGGACATCCGGTGGCGGGGGATGAGGTCTACGGGCCGAAAAAATGCATTGCATCCTTGGGCGGACAGTGCCTGCACGCGAAGACCATCGGTTTTCTGCACCCGATCACAGGGGAGCGGCTGTATTTTGACTCTGCGCTGCCGGAGTATTTTACGGCATTTTTAAGAACGCTGCGAGAAGCGGAGTGAGTATTTCATTTGACTTTCTTCACCCAAAGCGGTGCTGAGATAAATAAGAAGGACGCGCCCAAAGGGCGGGTTCAGATAGTTTTTGTTTCATGGAGGTTTGGCATGACAAACGAAAAGAGAAAAGAATTACAAGCCTTTGCGTATGCGGTAAGACAGGGGATTATCGACGGCGTACATGCCGCGAAGTCGGGACATCCGGGAGGATCGCTTTCCATCGCGGATACGTTAACCTATCTGTATCGAGCGGAGATGCGGATCGATCCGAAAAATCCGCAGGATGAAAATCGCGACCGTTTTGTGCTGTCGAAGGGTCATGCGGCTCCCGCGCTTTATTCGACGCTCGCAAACTGCGGCTATTTCCCGAAGGAGGAGCTGCTGAGGCTGCGCCATACCGGCGCGATGCTTCAGGGGCATCCGGATAAAAAGAAGATTCCGGGCGTGGATATGAGCACCGGTTCGCTGGGACAGGGCATTTCCGCCGCCTGCGGCATGGCGCTTTCGGCAAAGCTTTCGAAAAAGGACTACCGTGTTTACGCCATTCTGGGCGACGGCGAATTAGAGGAAGGCATGGTCTGGGAAGCGGCGATGTTCGCTGGGAACTATCAACTGGATAATTTGGTTGCTATTGTCGACTACAACGGGCTTCAGATCGACGGTAAGCTGTCGGAGGTCTGCTCCCCGGAGCCAATTCCGGAGAAGTTTGCGGCGTTTGGCTGGGAAGTATTCACGATGGACGCGCATGATTTTGACGACATCGAAAGGACCTTTGAAAAGGCGCGCAAGGTAAGCGGAAAGCCGGTTGCCATCGTCCAGAAGAGCGTCAAGGGCAAGGGCGTTTCCTTTATGGAGAATCAGGTTGGTTGGCACGGTGCTGCGCCGAACGACGAGCAGTATGTAAAGGCGTGCGAGGATCTAAAAGCTGCCTACAGTTTTCTGAACAATTGATCTGGCGAAAGGAATGGGTATTCAGAATGGCTAATAAAATTGCAACTAGAGAAAGCTACGGCAACGCGCTTGCCATGCTGGGGGAAAAAGACCCGGATGTAATCGTTTTGGACGCCGACTTAGCTGCCGCTACCAAAACCGGCGTTTTCAAAAAGGCGTTTCCAGACCGTTTTATCGACTGCGGGATTGCGGAGTGCAACATGCTCGGCGTTGCGGCGGGATTAGCGACAACCGGAAAAAAGGTTTACGCAAGCTCGTTTGCGATGTTTGCTGCGGGCAGGGCGTTTGAGATTGTCCGCAATTCGATCGGTTATCCGCATCTTCCGGTGAAGATCTGCGCGACTCACGCCGGCATTTCGGTCGGCGAGGACGGCGCTTCCCATCAGTGCTGCGAGGACATCGCGCTGATGCGCACCATTCCGGGAATGGTGATTATCAATCCGGCGGACGATTTAGAGACGAAAGCTGCGATCTTCGCGCTGGCGGATTACGACGGTCCTGCGTATGTCAGGCTGGGGCGTTTGGCGGTGGAACAGGTCAACGATCCGGAAAACTACCATTTTGAGATCGGCAAAGGCGTTACCTTAAAGGATGGAAACGATGTTACGCTTATTGCGACTGGGCTGATGGTGGGCAAAGCGCTGGAAGCGGCGAAGGAGCTGGAAGCTTGCGGTATCTCGGCACGCGTTTTAAACATCCATACGATCAAACCGCTCGACACCGAGTTGGTCTTAAAAGCGGCGAAGGAAACAAAGGCCATTGTGACCGCCGAGGAGCATAATGTCATCGGCGGGCTTGGAAGCGCGGTTGCGGAATATTTGTCCGAGCATTGCCCGACAAGGGTACTGAAGGTTGGCGTCGCGGACGTATTCGGGCAATCCGGACCGGCTGTGGAGCTTCTGGAGAAATATGGTTTGACTGCGGCGCATATTGTTGAAACTGCGAAAAAGGCGTTATCATAAAATATTTACAGTTTAACCTATTGTATTTTGACTTCATATTTGTTATAATGAGAAAAACAGTGATTTTAGGAGGGTGCTACACATGTTAAGCAGTATGATGACTACCACCACTACGGAGGGCAGCGGGGTAGTTTCGATTCTCACCACTATTCTTCCGTTTGCGCTTTTGATCGTCGTGATGTATTTTCTCATCATCCGTCCGCAGCGCAAAAAGGAGAAAGAAACCCAGAGCATGCGCAATAATATTCAGGTCGGCGATATTGTTGTGACGATCGGCGGTATTGAGGGCATTGTTGTCAACATCAAAGAGGACACGCTGCTCATTGAATCCGGCGACAACCGCAACAAGATCCGCGTAAAACGCTGGGCAGTTCAGACCAATGAGACGGTTCACGAAGAACAGCAGGTCGACACCAAAAGCATCAAAAAGAAAAAAGACTCGGTTCAGTAATGCTTTCCCGCTTTGCCGCATATCTTTTAGCAGATGATTTCTGATGGAAGAGGGGTGCGGTATGGGAAAAGGGAGCATAAGAGCAGGGAATCAGACCGGAGAAAACGCCGATACGGCAGCAGGACGATATGCAAAATCAATCGGACTGGGGTTATTCTGCGGGATCCTTTGCACAGCGGCGCTTTTGCTGTTGTCGGCTTGGATGATCGGGAAATTTGGCGTTCCGGTGACATTTATCGGCGGAATTGCGGCGGTCTGCGTTTGCATCGGCGCGTTTGTATTCGGCTTTTCGGCGGGAGGCTCTTTCGGCAGGAAGGGGCTTATCATCGGGTGTATATGCTGTCTTTTGTATGTGTTGATTCTGACAGTCGGAAATTTGATTGTATTTGGGCTGCGATTCGAAGTATCTACAGCCGGAAAGCTGTTAGTGAGCGCAGTGCTGTGTATTCTAGGGGCGTTTCTCGGCGCTTATCGTGCGCAGAAGAAGAGAAAGCCGAGGTACCGGTAAGAAAGATTTATAAAGATGTGTTTTTGGTTGGGAAACCAGCTGGAAATAGATAGCTAGAAAGGGAATTGGAATTATGAAACACTGTAAAACATTAAATTCTGCGAATCTGAAAAAAACCGCTGCGAAGGGCGGCTGCGGCGAGTGCCAAGCCTCCTGTCAGTCTGCGTGCAAGACTTCCTGCACCGTAGCGAATCAGAAGTGCGAAAAATAACCCTCGACGACTGCGTTGAAGAGGGGAACGGGGCAGCAGTTCTGCTTTACAGGCTGTTGCCTTTGTCTTTTGCATATTTTGGGAGGATGATTCAGTGATACATAAATACCGCCAGAACGGCTTTAATATCGTATTAGATGTACATAGCGGCGGCGTGCATCTGGTAGACGATGTGATGTACCGGATGCTTGATTTTGTTGCGCCGCCGGTTGAGGCGCAGCTACCGGACATGCTTTATGCGCAATTGCCGGAGTTTTCAAAGGATGAGATAGACGAGGCGTATGCCGAGATCAAAGAGCTGTTTGACGCCGGCGTTTTGTTCAGTGCTGACGATTACGAGCAGTATTCCGGAATACTGGCGGCGGCGCCGATCAAGGCGATGTGCTTAAATATCGCGCACGACTGTAATCTGCGCTGCAAATACTGCTTTGCTTCCACCGGCGATTACGCTGGCGGAAGAAAGCTGATGAGCGAGAAGGTTGGCAAAGCGGCGATCGATTTTTTAATCAAGTATTCCGGCGCACGCAAGAATTTGGAGCTTGACTTTTTCGGCGGCGAACCGTTGATGAATATCAATGTGGTGAAAAAGGTAGTGGAGTACGCCCGCTCGAAAGAGAAGGAGTACAACAAAAATTTCCGTTTTACCATCACGACCAATGGGATGCTGTTAAACGAAGAGATCACCGATTTTATCAACAAGGAGATGTCAAACGTTGTGCTTTCGGTTGACGGCAGGCCGGAGATCAACGACGCCAATCGTCCGACGCCGAACGGCAAAGGAAGCTACGATATCATCATGCCGAAGTATAAGGATTTGGTCAAGAAGCGCGGCGACGGGCAGTATTATGTGCGCGGCACCTTTACAAGCGACAATTTGGATTTTGCAAACGATGTGATGCATCTGAACGATGAGGGCTTTGACCAGATTTCGGTGGAGCCGGTTGTGACCGACCCGGACAAGCCATATGCGCTTAAGGAGGAGGATCTTCCGCGCATTTTCGCGGAGTACGACAGGCTTGCGGTCGAGATCATCCGCCGCAAAAAAGCGGGTATCCCAATCAACTTTTTCCATTTCATGATCGACCTGGATCAAGGTCCTTGTGCGATCAAGCGTCTGCGCGGATGCGGCTGCGGCAACGAATATGTCGCGGTAACACCGGATGGAGATATTTACCCATGTCACCAGTTTGTCGGTTTGGAGGACTGGAAAATGGGGAGCGTGCTGGATTTGTCGGTTGACCAAGAAAAAAAGCTGTATTTTGCGCATTCGAACATTTATTCCCGCAAGGGCTGTAAGGACTGCTGGGCGAAGTTTTATTGCAGCGGCGGATGCAATGCAAACAGCTACCTCTATGCGGGCGATATGTCGATCCCGCACCACCTGTCCTGTGAGCTGGAGAAAAAACGGGTGGAATGCGCGATCATGATAAAGGCTGCGCTGGCTGATCTTAACGAAGAGGAAGAGAGAAAGTTTTCGCATATCTGCTAAGAATGCCGTTTGGAAGAAAAAGGCATAAATAAAAGGACTTGCCCATAGGATATACCGTAATCTTCTTTCGGAAAGGGATGGGTATATGGGACAAAGATTTTGGGGCAGAAATGCGGGATGCTTTTTAACCGTTTCTTATTTAGCGGGGTTGATTTGCGGCGGATTCATGCTGCATTTGCAGCTGACCGAGGAGGCAAAGAGCGTAAAGGCGCTGCTTGACGGGCAGTTTGCGATATGGAAGACGCTTGACGGCTCGTTTCAGGCGCTGGCTGCGTTTGGAGGCCGTATCTATCTTGCCGGACTTGCCCTGCTGGTTTTGGTTGTGTGCTTTGGGTTATGGCTAGTCGGACAGCCCTTCATCCTGCTTGTATCCGCTGCGGCGGGCGTTGTCTGCGGCTGCGGCGGAATGCTGCTCATGGGTGAAAGCTTTGAAGGGATATGGTTTTTGCTGCTTTGGTATCTGCCGCTTGCAGCGGGATATTTCATGACGTTTTTCCCAGCGGCAAAGGCGGGACTTTCGTTTACAGGGCTTTATAAAGCGGAGGAAAACGAAATCAGGCGGCAGCTAAGGCAGCATCTGCTTTTGGCGCTGCGGCAGGCGGGGCTTTGGGCGCTGATATGCGCGTTGGCTGCGGGCTGTTTTTATTGGTATGGCAAGGGGTTTCTTGCCGGATGAAAGAATGGAAGAGCGAAAGGCGGAGTGCCTTTGGCGGAGGGAACGGTTGTAAAAAGGAAAGGATAGGGCATAAAGATGGGAAGCTTTTTTGGATTTGGTAACTATGAAAAACCCGGCAAAGGGGTGCGCAAGGACGAGCCGCAGAAAAACCGGTTTTTCCTATTTTTTGAGTTGTATTTCCGCAATTTCTGGCGGCTGTTCGGCTTGAACATCCTATATGTGATCGCCTGCATCCCGATTGTGACCTTTGGTCCGGCAACCACGGCGATGGTGCGGCTGACCAGCGATTATGCAGAGCACAAGCCGGTATTTCTCTGGCATGATTTTTGGAATCAGTTCAAAAAGAATTTCAAATCCTCGTTTTGGATGGGGCTGATCGAGGTGATTACAATGATCGCCTGCCTTTATGCGATCCTGTTTTTCACGATTAATATGGATAAGCAGAGCTTTTTGATCTACATCGGATTCTTTGCCGCCATTTTCTTCTCTATCATTTTCTTGTTCACCTTTCTTTACAGTTGGATCATCAGCGCGAAGATCGAGCTGAAAACCATTGCGCTGTTAAAAAACAGCTTTGTTTTAGCGGCGCTGAGCATCAAGCAGAATCTTGTGATTGCTGCTTTCCTGATTGTTTATTGCTATTTGATTTATCTTTTCTTCCCGTTCAGCGTGATCCTGCTGCCGTTTATTTCGATGACGACACTTGGATTTCTGATTTCTTATCTGTATTTCCCGTACGTTTACACGCATCTGATGAAGCCGTATTATGATCAGAGCGGGGTAGAAAATCCGTACGAGCCGCATGAGGAGGAGAACGAGTACGAGTATGTCTATACCGATGAAGACGGGAATGAAATTAAGGTTGACGAGAATGGAAATCCGATTCCGGAAAAGAAGGATTCCATCTTCAGCGATGCGCCGGAGCTGGAGCGCAGCAGCTTAAATTCGCCGGACGCGGTGAAGAGCAAGAATAAGTCGATCAAATAACATATATTGCAGAATCAAAGCACGAAGGCTTGTACGCTTTCGTGCTTTTGTGTTCTATCATGAAAAATCAGTATGCCGGATATTTTTTTCTCATATCATGAAAGCAGACATGGATGGGAGGGAGAATATTTTGCTGCAAGGTTTGATCGACTATCTGATCTCGCCGGCTACTACCGCAGCCTTGGTGATCTGCGGCGTGGTCTGCGGCGTCAAGACGCGGTTTGTGCAGGTTAGACGGTTCAAAACCGCCATGCTGCTGCCGTTTTGTAAAGAGGAAAAACGCGAAGGAGGCTTTCGTTCATTTTCTGCCGCGATGACAGCGCTTTCCGGCACATTGGGGACTGGGAACATCATCGGGGTCGCAGTTTCGATCGGCTTGGGCGGTGCAGGCGCGGTATTTTGGATGATCGCGGCAGCCTTTCTTGGCATGGCGGTCAAGTATGTGGAGATTTATCTTTCCTGCGCGGATCGAGTGAGAGATGGAAATACGTTTTTTGGCGGTCCGATGGTAGTAATCCAGAAGCGGCTTCACACAAAACGGCTTGCCGCACTATTTTGCATTCTTTGCATTGCGGCCAGCTTCGGCGTTGGTAATTTAGCGCAGGGGAATGCGGTCGGCGTGATGATAAAGCAGCTATCGCTTTCGGCAGAGCAGCAGCTCTGCCTGACAGGAATTTTGAGCGTACTGTTTGCCGGCGCGCTGTATTTTGGAATGCGCGGCGGCGAAAAGCGTATCACCCGTATCACCGGCGTTTTGACGCCGATCATGGCTGCCGGATATCTGCTCGGCTGCGGCGTTCTGTTATGGATAAACCGCGCCTATCTGCCGCAGGCTGCCGCAAGCATTCTTCAGGGCGCGTTCGGCTGCCGTCCGGCAGCGGGCGGCTTCTGCGGCGCTGTTTTAGCGTCGGCAGTGCGCACCGGCGTGATGCGCGGGCTATTCACCAACGAATGCGGGCTTGGCTCCGCGCCGATCGTTCACGCCGCCTCCGGAGAGAAGCCGCATATCGCTGGTCTTTGGGGTGTGTTTGAGGTTTTTTTTGATACTGTTGCGATGTGCAGCATTACAGCGATGACGCTGCTGACCAGCAATGCGGCAATGCGTGCGTCTGAGCCGTATGCCATGACCGCCTGCGCGTTTGAGAGCGTCTTTGGCGTCTGCGGTATTGCCTTTTTGATGGCGGCACTCTGGCTCTTTGCGCTTGCGGCTGCGCTCGGCTGGGGGTACTACGGAAGCAGTTGTCTCCGGTTTTTGGGAAGAAGAGATGGAATATATGCCGCCGCTTTCGCAATAGCGGCGGCAGCAGGCTTTTTTCTTTCGTCAGATCTCGTGCTTCGGCTGTCCGATTTTGCAAATGGATTGATGCTGCTTTTACATACTGGGGTTATTTTGGTTATCCTATGTGCAAAACGAATAAAAATTGATGAAAATCAAAGATAACAAAAGAATTTTATTAAAATAAGAAGATAAATGGAGATATTTTAAAAAAATTCTGAATTTCATTTGTTTTTAGTCAAAATCAGTCGAATTAACGAGCTTGTCAATCTGCGCAGAATGTGATATCATATTGTATGCGGCAAATACACAACTGTTCATGCAGGGCGTACTGGCTCGAAAGAAAGGCTTGGGAAAAGGGCGTCTTCAGAAAGGGATGATCTGAAAAATGGAACAAAAGCGGCGCTTTGTGCTGGTGGATGAGAGCGTGCTGCCGGTGATCTTTCAGAAGGTGCTGGCAGCGAAGAGCTATTTGTTGAAGGATGAAGCGCGTAATCTGACACAAGCGTGTCAGATGGCGGACATCTCGCGAAGTGCGTTTTATAAGTATAAGGACTGCATCAAGTATTATGAAGAGGAGCAGGCGGCGAAGGATATCACGATCTACCTAAAGCTTTCGGATGAGCCGGGGATCCTCTCTTCGGTGCTTTATTTGCTGTATGAATACCACGCGAACGTGATCACCTTAAACCAGAACGTGCCATCCGAAATGGTTGCTGGCGTAACGATTACGATCCGGCTGGACAAAGAGCTTGAAAACTACGAGATTGTTATGGAGCGTCTGCGCAAGCTGCGAGGTGTTTTAACGGTTAGAAGGCTTTAAAAAAGAACGGACAAAACGGAAAGGAAATGCGGCATGAAAAGAGAAGCGGCTATTATGGGACATGGAACGGTAGGCTCCGGTGTGGCGCAGGTACTGATGGAGAATGCGGAAACGATCGAGCGCAAGCTTGGGCGAGCGCTTGCGGTGAAACGCATCCTTGACCTGCGGGATTTTGACGATTTATCTTACAAGGAGCTTTTTACTAAGGATTTTAACGATATTTTAAACGATCCGGAGATAACGGTTGTCGCCGAAACCATGGGCGGCGTGCATCCCGCCTATGAGTTCACAAAGGCGCTTTTGGAAAGCGGGAAGAACGTTGTGACGTCCAACAAGGCGCTTGTTGCCGAGAAGGGCGCAGAGCTGTTAAAGACGGCAAGGGAGCATCACGTCAACTACTTTTTTGAGGCGAGTGTCGGCGGCGGCATCCCTATCATTCATCCGATGTATGACTGCTTGGCCGCCAACAAGATCGAGGGCATTGCCGGTATTTTAAATGGCACGACCAATTTCATCCTGACCAAAATGATCCGTGAGGGGATGTCGTTTGCGGATGCGCTTGCGCTGGCGCAGGAGTTGGGTTACGCCGAGCGTGATCCGAAAGCGGATGTCGAAGGCGAGGATGCAGCTCGCAAGATCTGCATTATGGCTTCCATTGCAAGCGGAAAGCATATATACCCGGAGTATATTTCTGCCGAAGGGATTACAAAACTGACCCTTACCGACGTCGCTTATGCCGATATTTGGGGCGGCGTAATCAAGCTGATCGGCTACTATAAGCGGCTGGACGGCGGGAGGATGGAGTGCATGGTCTGCCCGGCGTTTATTCATGAGGATAGCCAGCTTGCGCATGTGCAGGATGTGTTCAATGCGATTTTGGTGCGTGGCAGTGAAACCGGCGACGTGCTGTTTTATGGCAAAGGCGCCGGCAAGCTGCCGACCGCGAGTGCGGTTGTGTCGGATATGATCGATGCTGCCGCGATGCACGACACCTGTTCCTTCCTCACGTGGGAGGATGACGGGGTAAACAGAGTCATTCCGGCGAAGGAAGCGGTTCATTCCTATTATATGCTGTTTGCGGCAAAGGAGGGGAAGGAGAGGCTGCTTGCGGCGATGAAGCAATCGGTTCAGATGACGCTGGACAAGGCGGACGCACCGCAGGACGAGCTTGCCGTTATTACTGTACCAATGAGCGGCGAAGCTTCGGACAAGCTTGTCGCGGAGCTTGAACCAGCAGGAACGCTGAAGAATAAAATAAGAGTGCTTCCATATTGACGGAAAGGGACGGGTAACGTATGATCAATATTCAGATTCCCGCCACCAGCGCCAATCTGGGAGCGGGCTTCGACAGCCTTGGGCTGGCGGTCAATTTATACAACTACGTCGGGATTGAGGAGAGCGATACGATTGACATCCTGCCTTTGGATGGCACTATTGTGCCAACCGGAAAGGATAACTTAATTTATGTTTCGGCAAAGCAGCTTTACGATCTCTGCGGCAAACCGCTGCCGGGGCTGCGGATCCACCAAAGGAACAATATTCCGATGACGAGAGGGTTAGGCTCTTCCTCCGCCTGCATCATCGCCGGGGTTTACGGTGCGAATTTATTGCTTGGAACGCCGTTTAACACCGACGAGCTTTTAGACATTGCGGCGCGGATCGAAGGACATCCGGATAATATCGCGCCGGCGCTGCTAGGCGGCATTGTCACGGCGGTATTTGAAGGGAACCATGTTTACTGGGTCAAGCAGGAGATATTCAGGCAGTTAAAATTTATTGCGATGATCCCCGATTTTGAGATGAAAACCGCTGAGGCGCGTCAATGTCTGCCGGAGCAGGTTTCGCATCTTGATGCAAGATATAATCTTTCCCGTGCGGCGCTGTTTTCTGCGTCGCTTTTGCAGGGAAAGTACGAGAACATCAGAGAGGCGGTGCAGGATAAGCTGCATCAGCCGTACCGCATGAAGTTCATTGCCCACTCGCAGGATATTTTTGATAAAGCGTATGATTTAGGCGCCTACGCCGCCTATGTCAGCGGCGCAGGTCCGACGCTGATGGCGATCATCAACGGTCATGACATAAGCTTTGCGAAAGCAATGCGGGAGTATCTGGACGGTTTGGGGCTGACCGGTTGGCAGATCAAGGAGCTTTCCATTGACAACCAAGGCACAAAAGTGGTATTCTGAGCTTATTCCGTGCGATTATGCGCGATAGATACATTTGTTAGGAGGAGAGAAAACGTGGCGCTTATTGTTCAGAAATTCGGCGGCACATCCGTAAAGGACGCGCAGCGTATTCGCAACGTTGCACGTATTATAACCGAAACCTATAAGAAAGGGAATCAGGTTGTAGCGGTTGTTTCCGCACAGGGGGATACGACGGACGACCTGATTGAGAAAGCCAACGAGATAAATCCGAAAGCATCCAAGCGAGAGATGGATATGTTGCTTTCCACCGGCGAGCAGATTTCGATTTCGCTGCTTGCAATGGCGATCGAGGGGTTAGGCTTTCCGGTCATCTCGCTGACCGGATGGCAGGCGGGATTTGTCTGCCACACAAACTATGGAAACGCACGGATTCGGCATATTGAAACCGACCGGTTAAACGCCGAGCTTGACAAAAACAAGATTGTGATTGTCGCAGGTTTCCAAGGCATTAATCGGATGGATGATATTACAACGCTTGGACGCGGCGGTTCAGATACCAGCGCAGTAGGGCTTGCAGCGGTGCTGCATGCGGAATACTGTCAAATCTTTACCGACGTCGACGGCGTTTACACCGCCGATCCGCGTTATGTTAACGGCGCGGTGAAGCTCAGCGAGATCACCTACGACGAGATGCTGGAGCTTGCTACGCTCGGCGCAAACGTGCTGCACAACCGATCGGTTGAACTGGCAAAAAAATATCATGTGGATCTGGAGGTGCTCTCCAGCTTGGAAGACAAACCTGGTACAAAGGTCAAGGAGGTCGTTAAAATGGAAAAGATGCTGATTAAGGGCGTTGCAAAGGATGACAACGTCGCGCGTATATCGGTTATGGGCGTGCCGGATCAGCCGGGTATTGCATACACCTTATTCTCTTTACTTGCTTCGAAGAAGATCAATGTAGACATCATTTTACAGTCGATCGGGCGCGACGGAACAAAGGACATCAGTTTTACGGTCCCAGAGGATGAGCTGATGAACGCGATGAGCGTTTTACAGGAAAATCAAGACATTCTGCACACCAAAGAGATCAATTACAACACCGAGGTTTCTAAGGTTTCGATTGTCGGCGCAGGGATGCAGTCCAATCCGGGCGTTGCGGCGAAAATGTTTGGCGCTTTATATGAGGCGAATATCAACATCAAGATGATCTCCACCTCTGAAATCAAAATTTCGGTTCTGATCGATAAGGACAAAGGCAAGCAGGCGTGTAACGTGATCCACGATGCGTTCATTCCGCAGAGTTAACTGCATTTTGTAAAAAAATCCCCGAATATTCCAAAGCGGAATATTCGGGGATTGCTTTTTTATGAAGGGCTAAAACGGCGCTTCCTCGCTGCAAACTTTGATGAGCAGCGCGATGATTGCGTCAACGTCTTTCCTGTCAATGACTTCGCTTTGGGAGTGGGCGTAGCGGGTCGGGACGCTGACCGTGGTGGCTCTTGCGCCCTCGCGTGCGCGCTGGATCATCGCCGCGTCGGTGCCGCCGCCTGTTCCAACGTCGGTTTGGCAGGCGATGCCGTATTTTTCACACAGCGCAAACAGGTGCTTGTTTAGCAGCTCGTCGCTGATCGTATAGCCGTCGATCACCTTAATAGAAGCACCCTTGCCGATTTCGGCGCATCCCAAGCCGGAAAGCTTGTCGCCGATCTCATCATAGCTTCCGCCGATGTCGAACGCAATGCCGAAATCAGGATTTACGCGGTAAGCCGCAACCTCTGTGCCGCGAATACCGACCTCCTCCTGCACTGAGAAGGAAAAATACAGGTCGTGGTACGGTTTTTCAATCTGCCGGAACGCTTCCATCATGATGTAAACGCCGATACGGTCGTCAAACGCCTTGCTGCAAAGCCGGTCGTTTGCAAGCTCAATCATCTCTGCGTCAAAGCAGCCCATCATCCCAAGCGGGACAAGGCGCAGCGCCTCCTTCGCTGAAACAGCGCCGATATCGATGATAAAACGGCTGATGTCGCGCGGGGCTTTGGCAAGATCGTTTTCCGGGTGCATGACCACAACGCCCTTTACACCGTTTTGGAATATGATACGGTTGGAGTTGATGTTGCACGCAAAGATCGTGCCGGCTGGGCGGACATGGAGAAAACCCTGCTCATCCGCGCCCTGCACGCAGAACCCGATCTGATCGGTGTGCGCCGCCGCCATGAATTTTTTCTTTTTCGTGCCGCATCCCGCGCGGAAGGCAATACAGTTGCCGAGATTGTCGATGGTGATTTCATCTGCGTAAGAGGCAAGCTGCTCCTTGATGAACGCGGCAGCCTTCTGTTCGCGTCCGCTGACCCCGTGCAGCTGCACGAGCGCGTTTAATAATTCTTTTCCCTGCATAAAAATTCCTCCTTAATGGATTGTAGGTTCTTCGTTGACGATAGGCTCCTCACCGACAGCTGCAGGTTCTGCAGCTTGGCTTGCCGCAATAAGCGTAGGCGCTTTGGCATGCCATTTTCCAAAGCGATATGCCAAAACGGTCATTAGCGCGCCGCAAACCCATGAGATGAGCAGCGAGATGTAAAGGCAGTCCGGCGAATGGGTGAAATGGTTGATTGTGTAGGCGATCGGCACACGGATTACGATAGTGGTTAAAAGCGAGATCCACATCGGGGTGGTGGTGTCTCCCGCGCCGCGCATAACGCCGGAAAGCGACTGCGTTACACCCATTGCGATATACCCAACCGCTAAGATGCGCATGAAATGAACGCCCATATCGATCAGCTCGGCAGTATCGGTGAACCAGTTCATCATGGATCTGCCAAACAGCAGAATCGCAGCGGTCAGCATACAGGCGACTGCCATGCTTAAAATAATGCCGGAGCGCGTGCCCTTTTTCACTCTAGCCATATCGCCGGCGCCGATATTTTGTCCGGAGAAGGTGGACATTGCGACGCCGAAGGTGAAGTTCGGCATCATCGCGAAGCCGTCGACGCGCATAACGACCGTCGTGGTAGCGATAACCGTTTCACCGAAGCTGTTAATCAGCGACTGCACAACGATTGCGGCGAACGAGAACAGCATCTGTGTCAAGCCGGATGGAAGCCCGAGCTTGATGAGCTGGACAACATAGCGCTTTTTTAGCTTGAGGTCGGCAAGATGCAGGATAAAAACGTTTTTCATCCGCAGCAGGCGGATAATGCAGAGCAGCCCGGAGATAAACTGCGATATGACCGTCGCGTAGGCGACGCCCGCAACGCTCATATCAAAGACCGCGACAAACAGGATGTCCAATCCGATATTGAGTCCGCAGGTAATCAGCAGGAACACAAGCGGCATGAGGGAATCGCCGAGTCCGCGCAGGATTCCGGAAACGATATTGTAGATCGCGCAGCCAATAATGCCGACAAAGTAAATGGTAAGGTAATCGCTTGCCATGCCGTAGATAGCTTCCGACGTATCTAAGATAGTCAAAAGTGGTTGGGCGATCAGCGCGCCGACAACCATGATGATAGCGGAGGAGATTAGCGTCAGCGTGAGACTGACGCCAATCGTGCGGGTTAAATCCTCCTGCTGCTTTGCGCCGAAGTATTGAGATACCATGATGCCCGCACCGGTTGAAATGCCGATGAGCAGGCATAAAAGCAGGTTAACAATCGGATTGCAGACGCCGACCGCAGCAAGCGCGTTGTCGCCGACATATTCCCCGACGACGATTGAGTCGACAGTGTTGTAAAGCTGCTGCGCCAGATTCCCAATGAGCATGGGGATAGAGAACATAATCAGGCATTTGGCAGGGCTGCCAACCGTCATGTCCTGTGCGCCGAACAATTTTGAAATCTTATTCGCCATATAAGCTCCTTTCGAAAAAATAAAAACAATGGGTCAGCCTTTTCTCCGGGTCGCCTGTTCCATCGGCATTCCGGTCATGTAATCAAGCTGTCTTGGTTCATAGCAGGTTTCTTCCTCGCGCTGCCTGGTCATCAGGGTGTAGTCCCAAGTCGGCCTGCGCGCATCCTTGCGCCATGGGCGGCATTCCCAGCAGTAACCGCGGAAAGGATCGCGCGTTTCGTTCATATGTGTCAGCAGCGCGTTGTGCAGCCGGTCGCGGATAGAGAAAAGCGTTGGATCGTCGATGCGGTTTTCCATCTCCCCCGGATCGGAAACAATATCGTAAAGCTCATCGGTGGAAAGCAGGTTGACGGTGAGCTTGTATCTGCCGTCGAAAATACCGCGCATTGGCTGAAAGCCGCCAAAACCGTCGTGATCCGTTTCGTACCGCCCGAATTCGGTGAAGATATAGTTGTTGACGCGCTCGCCGGTTTCGATTTCGGAAAGGATACTTTTACCTTCAAAAACCTTCGGCACCGGAACGCCCATCAGCTCCAAGATGGTCGGTGCCAGGTTGATGTGGGAAACCGGATGTGGATCGACAACCCCCTTCGGGATGCCCGGCCCTTTGATAAGCAGCGGAATACGGGTGATTTCGTCGTAAAACGCCGGACCCTTTGCCCAAAGCGAGTGCGAGTGCATCATGTCGCCGTGATCCGAGGTATAGATAATGACCGCATCCGGCGCGTAGGTCTGCGCCGCGTCTAGGATACGTCCCAGCTCGCTGTCGGCGTAGCTGTTGCAGCCGAAGAAAAACTGTGCTTTCAGCTGCAGCGCGTCCTTGTCCTCATCCCGCAGCTTCGCACCCCAGATCTGCTGATGGATCGGTTTATTCTCTAAGGTATCATAGACATTTTCCGATTTCGGGAAACAGTAGTCGCGATACATTTTTGAGTACGGCGGCGGACAGATCGCCGGATCATGCGGCTCGTCCAGCGATACCGTCAGAAAAAAGTCCTCCGACGCATGTTTTTGCAGAAAATCAATCGCCTTATCGGCACATTGATGCGCAAAAGTGAATTCTGCCGGAAAATCCATATCGTTCATACGGTAGGACTGTCTGGAAAGACGGCGGTCGCTTTCGCACATCTGATCTAAGTAGCAGCGCATATCGAACCAGTAATCCCGATCCCAGCCCTTTGGGCATATCCCGGTGCCGAAATAATCGCCGCCGTCGAGATGCCATTTTCCGATATACGCGGTGTGAACGCCATGGTCGGAAAGCCGCTCCCCGATTGTGTGAACGTTGTCGGAAATCCCCATGCAGTTGGACCATGCCTGACAGGTGTGCGGGTAGGTTCCGGTGAAGATACCGCTGCGCGCCGCTTGACAGACAGGCTGTGTTGTATAGGCGCGGTCAAAGCGCACGCCTTCTGCTGCAATGGCGTCCAGATTTGGAGTCTTAAGCCCTGTGTTTCGGTAGCAGTTTACCATGTCCCAGCGCTGGGAGTCGGTCATTAAAAAAATAACCTTACGGTTTTTCATGTTCTCATCCCTTTCTATGTCGCGATAGATTGATATTACCAGAAGGTATTATACCATATTTTGTTCCAGAACACAATGGATGTCTTTCCAGAATCCGGAGGAGAGGGCGCGCAGTGCGCGCTTTTTGCGTTCAAAGAGAGGAAAAAAATGGAAAAATTCTGATTTTAGCAACATTTGACACCCAAAACAGGTTGATTTTTAAATCGAGATGTACTATAATAATAGACAGTAGGATAGGGTAGGCAGATTACAGCGCTTGGGAAAACAAAAAGGAATGACTGCACCCCCTCGCATCAGGAATGGGTTTTCATCAAAAGCTGTCGTCATCCTTCTGCTTGCAGTTCGCCAAACGGAAGCACATACCACCCCTCATGTGCGGAAAGCGGATGAAAAGCGGGGTCGTCCTTTTTTAGATAGGGCGGCGGTCACGGATTCGATCGGGAATGTTTACACTGTCGAAAAGATGGGCAGGTTCCATATTGGCAATTTGCCGCTGGCAAAGGCCGTCGGAATGTTCCCATCAAATTTTCCTTTCATTTTCTGACGACAGAAGAGGGAAAGGAAAATGGGCGGATCTTACTTATCGTCCGAAATAGGGGAACATGGCTTTTTGCAAAAGTAGCGGACAAATTATTTTGAAACGAAATTGTAAAAAAGACACAAATAGGCGGCGAAAGCCGCCTATTATTTTTTCGAGTAACCGCGCTCCGAAATCTGGGCGGAGTACTTGACAAAATGCAAAGAATATGGTATCATAAGGATGCCGCATGCGCCGGGTATGCAAGCGTGTTCGTTATGCCCAAAAGCTGAAAAGAACGCCGCCCGGAGGGAAAATCCCGGCGGGGATATCGTCCCATATAAGCGCAGCGAGTCTATAGAAAAAGGCAGGTGCCTCAAATTTATGTACGCAGTAATTGAAACAGGCGGAAAGCAGTATCGTGTATCGGAAGGCGATGTAGTTTTTATCGAGAAGCTGGACAAGGAAGCAAACGAAGAGGTCGTTTTTGATAAGGTCGTTGCAATCGGCGGCGACGAGGTAAAAATCGGCGCTCCGTATGTGGAAGGCGCAGCCGTAAAGGCTACCGTTGTGAAGAACGGCAAAGGCAAAAAGATCACCGTTTTCACCTATAAACCGAAAAAGAGCTCCGCAAGGAAAAAAGGCCACAGACAGCCGTACACCAAGGTACAGATTGAAGCGATTAACGCATAATCTTTTATGATTCAGGCGTTGTTTTACCGCAGGAAGGGAGCGCTTGCCGGATTTTCGGTGAGCGGACATGCCGGTTTTGCAGATAGTGGAAAAGACATTGTGTGCGCGGCAGTCACCTCAGCGGTCGAGTTAACGGCAAACGGTATTACCGAGGTCGCTTGTGAGAAAGCGTCGGTATCAGCCGGCGATAATGAAGTGCGCTTAACAGTGGAGAAGATCACCCCGCAGAGCACGCTTTTGTTGCAGGCGATGCGTTTGCAGCTTCAGCTGCTTGCAGAGCAGTTCCCAAAAAATATTCGTATACAGGACATGGAGGTATGAAATTTGCTGCAGCGGTTAGCGGCAGCGATTTCGCACAGCCTCCGGAAAGGAATAATCAGCCATGTTAAAGTTAAGTATCCAGTTTTTCGCGCATAAAAAAGGCGTTGGTTCCACCAAGAACGGACGTGATTCCGAATCAAAGCGCTTAGGTGCGAAAAAAGCGGACGGTCAGAAGGTTTTGGCCGGAAACATTTTGTACAAACAGCGCGGCACCCACATTCATCCGGGCGAAAACGTTGGCTTGGGCTCTGACGACACCCTGTACGCTTTGATCGACGGCGTCGTGAAATATGAGCGTTTAGGTCGTGACCGCAAGAAAGTAAGCGTTTACGCTGTTCAATAAGGCGACCGTATATTTTAGAGGAGCGTGCGCGATTGCGGGCGCTCCTTTTCCTTTGCGCGGCGTTTGCGGGATAATTTGAAAGGAGCTGCGCAAAGCTAAGGGAAACACCCGTATTTATTTACTGCTCTCAAGAAAGGCGTCTTTCGGAAAGCGAGGATTTTTTTGTTTATTGATAAAGCGACCATTTATGTACGCGCCGGAAATGGCGGAAACGGCGCGGTGAGTTTTCATCGCGAGAAATATGTGGCAAACGGCGGCCCGGACGGCGGTGACGGCGGACGCGGCGGCAGCGTTTATTTTGTTGTTGATCCCGGGATGAACACGCTGGAGAAGTTCACCTACCGCAAGAAATATACCGCGCAGAACGGTGAAAACGGCGCTGCAAAGCGTTGTGCTGGAAAATCCGGCGAGGATTTATTTGTCAAGGTGCCGCGCGGCACCTTGGTACGCGAGGCGGAAAGCGGCAGGATTGTCGCCGACTGCTCGACCGATGAGCCGGTGTTGATCGCCAAAGGCGGACGCGGCGGCGCGGGAAACCAGCATTTTGCGACCGCAACGCGCCAGATCCCGCGTTTTGCCAAGCCGGGTGAGCAGGGCGAGTTTTTCAAATTACAGCTCGAGCTGAAGCTGCTTGCCGATGTCGGGCTGGTTGGCTTTCCAAATGTCGGCAAATCGACGCTGATTTCCGGAATCTCCGCCGCGAAGCCAATCATCGCGAATTACCCGTTTACCACCATTACGCCGGTTCTGGGCGTGGTCAGGGTGGACGAGCTGACGTCGTTTGTCGCTGCGGATATTCCGGGCCTGATCGAGGGCGCGAGCGCCGGCGTCGGTCTGGGGCACGATTTTCTGCGTCATGTCGAGCGCTGCCGGCTGATTGTCCATGTTGTGGACGTTTCTGGCAGCGAGGGTCGTGATCCAAGGGAGGATTTCGAGATCATCAATCGCGAATTAGCGGGTTTTAACGAGGAGCTTTCCCGCAGACCGCAAATTGTTGCAGCCAATAAATGCGACATGGCAAGCAGGGAGCAGATCGACTCCTTTCGGAAATTCATCGAGGATCAGGGGCTGCCGTTTTTTGAGATTTCCGCTGCGACGACGATGAATTTAAGACCATTGGTTTATGAAATGGCGCGACAGCTAAAGGATCTGCCGCCGATCATGATCTATGAGCCGCAGCCGATGCCGGAGAAAAGGGTTGAAAATGACCGAAGCTTTGAGATCGTGCGCGGTCCGGACGCAGTATTTTATGTGGATGCGCCGTTTATGGAGTCGGTGATGAACGGTGTAAATATGGACGACTACGAGTCGCTCCAGTATTTCCAACGGGTGCTGCGGGAAAGCGGCATTATCGGCAGGTTGGAGCAGATGGGAATCAAGGAGGGCGATACTGTCGACCTGTTTGGATTCCAGTTTGAATTTGTATATTAAGGAGGCGTCTGGATGGAGAGGGACAGTTTCCCAGCGCAGAGGGTATTGAACCCAAACGAATATAACTCCTTGGCACTTGCGTATATGGGCGACGCGGTTTTCGAGCTTTTCATCCGCCGCAAAGTGATGGAGCAGGGCAACCTGCACGTCGCAAAGCTGCATCAGCAGACGGTTTCAATGGTCTGCGCGCATGCGCAGTCAGAGGATATGAACATCCTACTGCCGGTTTTGACGGAGCAGGAGACAGATGTTTATAAACGCGGGCGAAACGCTGCCGGCAGAGTGCCAAAAAACGCGGATTTAGGAGAGTACCGTCGGGCAACGGGGTTTGAGGCGCTCTTTGGTTGGCTGTATCTGAAAGGGGAATATGCGCGTTTGGCAGAGCTTTTCGCACTAATCTTCCCGCAGCTTTAAAGAATTGAGCGAAGCGTTTTGTGTGAAAAGGAGATGTGAGGGATAGTTATGTTTTTATCTAACGCGCCAGGCAAGCAGATGTCGCCGAAAGCGACCTTTTCTCTGGATGTTTTAATTACGATTATTGGGACATTTCTTTACTCGCTTTCTGTGGTGATGTTCACCGCGCCGAACCAGATTGCTCCGGGCGGCGTATCCGGTATTTCCACTGTGATAAACTACCTGCTGCCATGGGCGAATATTGGTGCGGTGAGTTTTTTGATCAACGTCCCGCTGGTCATTCTCGGATTTATCAAGTTGGGAAAGGACTTCATGATCAAGACAGGCATTTCGCTTGTTTTCTTTACCATCTTTACCGACTATGTGTTGGCAGATCTTCCGCCGTACACCGGAAATATGCTGCTTGCGAGCGTGTTTGGCGGCGCGCTGATGGGGATCGGGCTTGGGCTGATTCTTTGGCGTGCCGGTTCTTCAGGCGGTTCGGACATCATCTGCAAGATCATGCAGAAATCCATGCCGCATATTAAGATGGGTACAATCACCTTTATCACCGATTTTATGGTGATTGTGGTCGCGGCGTTTATCTACGGCACGCTGGAGGCGGCGCTTTACGCGATCATCTGCGTTTTTGTTTGCTCGAAGTGCATCGACCTTGTGATCTACGGCTTTGATGTGAGCAAGACGATGATTATCATCTCCGACCATTTGGAGGAGATATCGGCGCATATTATAGAAAAGATGGAGCGCGGCGCGACCATTGTGGAGGCGACCGGCGCTTATACGGGAGAGCGGAGACCGTTTATCCTCTGCGCAGTTTCGCAGAAGGAGTATGTGCAGTTAGCGCGCATTGTAAAGCAGATCGATCCGCGCGCGTTTATGATCGTGATGAATTCTGGTGAAATCATCGGGGAGGGCTTCCGGGAATCGCTGGATAAATAAAACAGATATGCTTAGCGCTTTCGCACAAAGCATATCTGTGAAGCCAGTTTTCAGCGCAGAGAGCGCGGGCAATTAGAACAGGTCTTCAAAATTTCTGTCCTGATTCTGCTTGTTCTGGGACTGGTTCTGGTTTCTG
>CAZPLR010000005.1:0-5577 GCA_964587555.1 uncultured Oscillospiraceae bacterium | reverse complement strand
TTTTGATTCTGGGACTGGTTCTGGTTTCTGCTCTGGTTATTCTGGTTCTGGGACTGGTTCTGGTTTCTGCTCTGGTTGTTTTGATTCTGGGACTGATTCTGGTTCTGATTGTTTTGCTGTTTCATCATGAAAATCCTTTCCTTTCAAAAAGAAATGAACAATACGGGATGCTGATAAAGGTGCGGTGCGCCTTTCCTCCCGTCGAGCATAGTATGACCCTTTGGGGTGAAAAATATTCAGGAGGTAATGAAGATGTCTGGACATTCTAAATGGAGTACCATCAAGAGAAAAAAAGGGATCGCCGATCAGGCGAGAGCAAAGGTGTTTACCAAAATTGGTAAAGAGATCAATGTGGCGGTCAAAGCGGGCGGCGCAGATGCGTCTGTCAATCCAAGGCTGCGCGATTTAATTTCTAAGGCGAAGGCAGCGAATATGCCAAACGATAATATCGACCGTGTGATCAAAAAAGCGGCAGGCGGAAACGATAAAGAGGATTACGAGGATGTGCGCTATGAAGGCTACGGGCCGAACGGCATTGCGGTCATTGTCGAGGGTCTTACCGACAACCGCAACCGTACAGCCGGCGAGATCAGACATATTTTCGATAAGTTTGGCGGCAATTTAGGCACGACCGGCTGCGTTTCGTTCATGTTTGAGCAGAAGGGCGTTATCACGATCCTTTCGGAAAATGTTGAGGACGAGGATAAGCTCATGGAGGACGCGCTGGAGGCGGGAGCTGCCGACTTGGCGAGCGAGGACGGCGTGGTGATTATCTACACCGATCCAGCCGATTTCTCGTCGGTGAGAGAAACGCTTGAGGGCATGGGCTATGCGTTTGAGTCTGCTGAGGTCGAGCAGGTTCCAAACACCTATACCGCTTTGACCGATCCGGACAGCATCACCAAGATGCAGCGGCTTTTGGATAGTCTTGATGATAATGACGATGTCACGGAGGTTTGGCATAACTGGGAGAATAATGACGAAGAATAATCATTAAACCGTAGTCATCTGATCCCCGGCGGATTTGGGGATCCGCCCCAATCAGATTGGGGTGGGAGAGAAAAGAGCGATTTAATGAGCCGAACTTTAAAATTCAGTCTTGTGATTCTGGCAGCGGCGCTGCTGATCTGGTACTTTTTTTCAGATTTATGCGCCGAGTTTGCGCTTGCTGCGCTGATCGCGTATCTGCTGGCGCCGGCGGTCGACCGCTTGCAGCAAAAGCTGAGCTGCAAGCGTGGGCTTGCCGTAGGGATTTTGGTTTTCCTTTTTCTGGCATTTGCCGTAGGGATGCTCTTGTTCGTGATCCCGCTTCTGCGGGATAGAGTCGAGGAGCTTTGGCAGCATCTACAGGATTACGGCGAGAATATCGACCGCTATCTGGATAGCGCGCGGTCTTTTTTGAACACGGTTGGGATAAATACGGATTCCTTTGCACTGTCTGGCGAGGATCTCAAAGAAATGGCGCAGACTGCTGCCGCCGCCGCCCCAAAGCTTGCGCAGAGCGTGTTTTCTGCGCTTGGCAGCGTGGGTTTAATCGGCGTGAGCGTTTTCTATCTGCTGCTTCTCAAGCGGGAGGATTACAGGCGATTGTGGCAGAAGCTGCCGGCTTCGCTGCGTCCGGCACTGGAGTCGTTTGGCGAGGAAACGGGAAAGATGCTGCACGCCTATTTGAAGGCGCGGCTTTTCATGGCGGGATTTATCGCCATTTTTTGCGGGGTTGGATTTTATCTATGCGGCATACAGAATGCGCTGTTGTTCGCAGTGATTTTGTTCTTTATGGATTTTATCCCATATATCGGGCCTTTTGTCGGCGGAATACTTCCGGTGTTTACGGCTTTTTTGGACGGCGGCGTACCCCAAGCGGGCGCTGCGCTTTTGATCCTGCTTGCCGCGCAGCAATTGGAAGAAGCGGTGATTGGTCCGAAGGTACAGGCAAACGCGGCAGGCGTGCATCCGTTAGTAGGGATTTTTGCGCTGATTATCTGCGCGAGAGTTTTTGGCGCGATTGGGCTGATCTTGGCCCTGCCGTTGGCGGGGGCGGGGCGTATTCTGATCGAGGCGCTGCTGCCAGCCAAAAAAGAGCAGCGTATTACGCTTGCGGAGGAGGAAAGCGCACCATAGCGGGCGCGGATCATGAAGCACGGCGGAATCTTTGAAAAAATTGTGAGAAATCCAGTTTGTCCGCAAAAAAATGATTGACTTGCCGCAAATAATATATTATAATAGAATAGATGCCAACTGCGCGTGTAATCTCATGCGCCGGTTTTGAGTGAAGAAGGGTGCTTTGTCTGCCGCCGGGTTTCTGGTGCGCGCGGCGGACGATTATGATAAAAGGATGCAGATTGGTAAAAATAGTATGGAGGCATAAACTATGAAACGCGTTGGAAAACCTGTGTTTTTCATAGTGGCGGTACTGATTCTTGCGTTTACAACACTTGCGCTGACCGGTATTACCACTACTTATGGTGATAATTCAACGGTCGTTATCAAGGGCGGAAATGATATTCGCTGGGGCATTGACATCCGCGGCGGCGTCGAGGCGATCTTCTCGCCGGTAGAGGATATTGATCCAACTGAGGAGCAGATGGAATCTGCGGCTGAGGTCATGCGCCAGCGCTTGATTGCGATGAACATCACCGACTATGAGGTATATGTAGATACCATGTCCGACCGTGTGATCGTTCGATTCCCTTGGAACAGCAATGAGGAAGACTTTGACCCGTCCACCGCTGTAGAGGAGTTAGGTGACACCGCTGTCCTGACCTTCCGCGAGGGGTATGAAACAGATGATGACGGTCTGCCGACCGGTGTGACAGAGGAGAACGTCATTTTAGAAGGTAAGGATGTGAAAAGAGCGGAGGCTGTTTACGGACAGACCAGTTCCGGTTCTGCCGCAAGCTGGTATGTTTCGCTGCAGCTAAACGACAGCGGACGCGACGCATTTGCGGAGGCGACGACCAGACTTTCCAAGACCAACGGGATCATCTCGATCTGGCTGGACAACACCTGCTTTTCCTATCCGAGTGTTGAAGCTGCGATTACAGACGGTAATGCTGTGATTAACGGCGACTTTGATCAAGAGAGCGCCGAGTCGCTTGCCAACAAGATCAACGGCGGCGCGCTGCCGTTCTCAATGGATGTCAGCAGCTATTCCGTCATCACCCCGACTTTGGGCGAGGGCGCAAAAAATGCAATGCTGCTTTCCGGATTAATTGCTTTTGCCGTGATCGCCATTTTTATGATTGCGTACTACAGGCTGCCGGGCTTTGTTGCAATCATCTGCCTGATCGGACAGATTGGCGGCTCGATTGCCGCGCTGACTGGATTTTTCCCGGATCTCAACAGCTTTACGTTGACAGTACCTGGTATCGCTGGCATCATCCTTGCGGTCGGTATGGGCGTTGACGCGAACGTCATCACGGCGGAGCGCATCAAAGAGGAGATTAGAAGCGGTAAGTCAATCGACGGCTCAATTCAAGCTGGTTTTTCGCATGCCTTTTCGGCTATTTTGGACGGCAACGTGACAACTGTTATTGTAGCGTTGATTTTGATGGGCACCTTCGGCGCTTCGGGCACATTCCTGACTGAGCTGTTCAAGCCGCTTTATTTCATGTTTGGCGCGTCGGCAGAGGGCACGATCTACTCCTTTGGCTACACCCTGATGATCGGCGTTATTTTGAACCTCTTCTTCGGAACCTTTGTATCCCGCATCATGCTGAAATCCTTGTCGCGCTTTAAGGTCTTCCGGAAACCGGTTTTATATGGAGGGAAGAAAGCATGAACGACAATTTAAAGTTCCATTTTGATTTTGTCGGCAAGAGGAAGATTTTCTTTATCATTTCCGGCGTTTTGCTTGCAATCATCCTGCTCTTTACCGCTTTGTTTGGCGTGAAATTAAATATCAATTTCCGCGGCGGTTCGATTGTTACCTACTCTTATGCGGAGGGCGCCGACATCAGCGGCGTGGATGCGCTTGCGGAGGAGGCGATTGGCAAACAGGTTTCTGTTTCCACCAAGCAGTCTTTTGGCGATAACCCAAATGAGCTGGATATTACGATTGCGGACGAGCAAAGCCTCAGTTCAGAGGAGCAGGTTGCCTTGGAAGCAGCTATGACTGAGGAATACGGCGATCAATTGAAGCTGCTTTCGGTTACGAATGTACAGCCATCCATCGGTTCTGAATTTTTGAAGAAAAGTTTGCTTGCCGTAGTATATGCGGCGATCATTCTCATCATTTACATTGCGATCCGCTTTAAGCGCATCAGCGGTTGGTCTGCGGGCGTTACCGCAATCATTGCGCTGCTGCATGACTTAATTGTGGTATATGGTGTGTTTGTTATTTTCCGTATTGAGCTGGACTATAACTTTATCGCGGTACTATTGACTGTTTTAGGCTATTCGGTCAACGACACGATTGTTATCTATGACCGTTTCCGTGAAAATAGACGGCACTATGGCGAGAGCAGGACCAATACGGAGATTGTAAACCTGAGTATCAACCAGTGCTTGAGTCGTTCGATCAATACTACATTGACAACGATCATGGCGATGCTGGTTGTATGCTTGGTTGCGTATTTTAGCAATGTACAGTCGATTATCAGCTTTGCGTTCCCGATCATCATCGGTATGCTGTCCGGCGTTTACTCCAGTGTCTGCATTGCAGGACCGCTGTGGGTCGTTTGGCAGGACGCAAAATCGAAAAAAACGCATAAGGTGAAGAAGCGTAAATAAGTTTTCCGAGTTATGGTTTGAAGAAGTAAGGAGGGCGTCCGGATGAAATCTCATCAGAAACAGAATGTGTGGATTGTTGTTGCTATTTTGGCCGGTTCGGTTATTGCTTTGACTGGGGCTGTGTTTGGTCTTGTGAAAGCGCTGCAGGCAATCATGACGAATGCACGTTATCGTGCGTTGGAGAAGTCGTTTCACGAGAAGGACTCTGATCTGGACGCGCTGATCCTTTCTGCCTGCGGAGATCTTCCTTTGACCGATCGGACGGATGGCATCGCTTCTTAATAGAAAAGGCGATTTTATATTTTGGATTGATGGAAGCAGCCGGGGTTTTGCTCGGCTGTTTTTTCATGAACCGCAATAGACTTATTGCATAAAAAACAAAAAATTTAGCAATAGGATATCTATGTAAAAAAAGGTTGACAACGGGAGAAATCCGTGATATAATAGATACTGTTCTCGGGTGATAGGCTCTCAGAAGAACAAAACATCTGGAGTATTAGCTCAGTTGGTAGAGCAACCGGCTCATAACCGGTCGGTCCAGGGTTCGAGCCCCTGATACTCCACCAAAGAGGATGCTTTTTCATGACGAAAAAGCATCCTTTTTGTTTATTTAGAAAGATATCATGTGAATAGGATAAAAGGAGGCAGCGAGATGGGACTTTTTGGAAAATCCAAGAAGGATAAAGAAACGAAAAAACAGCAGGAATATGTTTTGATGTCTGGCGGCGAGGTCTGCCATCCGAACAACGGGTCAACTTCGTCGGTAAATTCCGGGGCGCCGCAGGTGATGCAGCAAAGCGGAGAGTACTTCGTACAGGGAGGTACTGGCGCTTATCCGCCGCAGAG
>CAZPLR010000004.1:58958-76468 GCA_964587555.1 uncultured Oscillospiraceae bacterium | reverse complement strand
TACAACTCCTTGTTTTTGACATAATGCGGATGAGGATGGCTCAGTATATAATTTGCCGCATGGTAAAGCGGTCGATCCGACTTAACGCGGCTTTATATAAACGAAAAATAAGAAAGGTGATTACTTATGTCTAAAATGAAAATCGGAATTCGTCCGACCATCGACGGCCGCTGGGGCGGCGTACGCGAGAGCTTGGAAGAGCAGACCATGAACATGGCACGCGCGGCGAAAGCGTTGATTGAAGCAAACATCCGCTATCAGGATGGCACGCCTGCGCAGTGCGTGATCTCCGACTGTACGATTGGTTCCGGTGCGGAAAGTGCAAAATGCGCGGAGCAGTTTGCAAGAGAAAACGTTGTCGCTACCTTGACGGTCACGCCGTGCTGGTGCTATGGAACAGAAACGTTTGATATGGATCCTAAGACTATCAAAGCAGTTTGGGGGTTTAACGGCACCGAGCGTCCGGGCGCGGTGTATTTGGCGGCGGTTTTAGCGGCGCATGCGCAGCGCGGTCTGCCGGCGTTCTCGATCTATGGGCATGATGTGCAGGATAAAGATGATTCCGAGATCCCTGCCGATGTCGCGGAAAAGATTCTGCGTTTTGCTCGCTGCGCAATTGCGGTTGGTCAGATGCGCAACAAAGCATATGTCAACCTAGGCGGCATTGCGATGGGCATTGCCGGCTCTTACTGCGATGCGAACGTGATGCAGAAATATTTTGGGCTGCGCGCCGAATGGGTCGATATGACCGAGATCCTGCGCAGAATGACCTTAGGCATCTACGACGAGGCGGAATATGAAAAGGCGCTTGCTTGGATCAAAGAAAATTGCAAGGAGGGCTTCGACAAGAACGCTTCTAAGACCTTCCCGGCGGTCATTACCAAGTCTAAGGTAGTTCCGGCGGACAAGGATTGGGAGTTTGTTGCAAAGATGACTATCATTGCAAAGGATATCATGTTCGGCAATCCAAAGCTTGCTGAGATGGGCTGGAAGGAAGAGGCTCTGGGCAGAAACGGCATTGTCGGCGGCTTCCAAGGGCAGCGCATGTGGACCGACTGGCTGCCGAACGGCGATTTTATGGAGGCGATCATGGCTTCCTCGTTCGACTGGAACGGCAAGAAGGCGCCGTTTGCATTTGCAACCGAGAACGACACCTGCAACGGTCTTGCGATGCTGCTTTCGACCTTAGTGACCAACTGCGCGCCGTGCTTCCACGACGTGCGTACCTATTGGAGCCCGGATGCAGTGAAGCGCGTTACCGGTTATGAATTAAACGGCTATGCGGAAAACGGTATCATCCACCTGATCAATTCCGGTGCGACTGCGCTCGACGGTACTGGCGCTGCCACTGAAAACGGCGTACATGTGATGAAAAAGTGGTGGGATATGACCGAAGAGGATATCAAAGCCTGCTTGAATGCGACCGACTGGTGCCGCGCCGATTACGAGTATTTCCGTGGGGGCGGGTTCTCTTCGCACTTTAAGACGGTTGCTGAGATGCCTATTACGATGCTGCGCATCAACATTGTCGATGGCGTAGGACCGGTGATTCAGATTGCCGAGGGTCACACCTGCATCCTGCCGGATGAAGTTCACGATAAGCTGGATCAGAGAACCGATCCGACTTGGCCGACCACTTGGTTTGCACCGCGCTTAACCGGCAAAGGTGCGTTTACCGACGTTTACTCAGTGATGGCGAACTGGGGGGCGAACCACGGCGTCACCATTTACGGTCATGTTGGCAGCGACTTGATTACCTTAGCTTCGATGCTGCGTATTCCAGTCACGATGCATAATGTCGAGGAAGGCAATATCTTCCGTCCGCACGACTGGGCTGCATACGGCACCGAAAGTTTGGAAGCAGCCGATTACAGAGCCTGCGCAGCTTACGGCCCGCTTTATAAATAATCCTTTCTCAAAAATAAGGTTGTTGGGCAGGAAACACTCCTGCCCAGCATTTGATATGTAAAAAGCCGTTAAGAGGGAAGTCCCTTCTTAACGGTTTTTATTGTATTTTTATCGAATCAGTTCGACCTGTGGAAAGTGATTTTCAATGTAATCGCGCATGAGCTGTTCGCCGTAAGGGTGGGTAGAGTGGATACGGAATTTTTGCGGCAGATGCTCCTTATGCGTGTCGAGCCAAGTGAGAACGTCGTAGCCCGTGCGGTACCCGCCGAGCGAGTAATCTAAAGAAACGAGTTCAAAAATGCCGTTTTCCAAAAGCGTGATGCAGTCCTTGTAATTGCGGACTAAAATATATCCATCCGGGCAAGGCCGAATATCGTCCAAAAATAGCTTTGCTCCCATTGCCATACCAATGTTCAACCCTTCTATATTTACTTTTCTTCATTATAACATACCTTTGACGGATAGTCAACCATGGGCGAAAAGCTGCATATCATAAAGCGGCGGTTTTTATCGCCGTCACAAACAATAGTCTGGAGGGTTTACCATGAATGAGCAAAGCACTTGGATCCTTTTTCCTTCCGTTACCTACGCAAACAAAGCGGCGTATTATTTTGAAAAAGCCGCTATTCATACACGAATGGAGCGCATTCCAGAATCGGTAAGCGGCAAAGGCTGCGGCTATCGGCTGCTTGTGAAGACAAGCGAGTTGGGCAGAGCGCTAAATCTTTGCCAAGTACACAGGATACGCTTGACCGATACAATGAAGGCTTGATCTCGGAAAGCGGGAGCAAGTTTCTCCCGCTTTTTTCTTTGCCGCCGTGATATAGGCGGCAGAAAGGAGCTTTTATGATATATTTTGACAACAGCGCCACGACCTACCCCAAACCCCCGGAGGTTATCTGTGCGGCGGCGGAGGGCGTTACCCGCTACGGCGGAAATCCCGGGCGCGGCGGACACGATATTTCTATCCGTGTTTCTAAAAAGGTATTCGAAACCCGCAATCTGCTCTCCGAACTGTTCAGCGCGCAGCCGGAGCGGGTCATCTTTACAGCGAATTGCACGATGTCGCTGAATATGGCAATTCGTGCAATACCAAACGGCGCGGATGTGCTGACTAGTGATTTAGAGCATAACGCAGTCATTCGCCCGCTGGAACAGGAAAGAAAAAACGGCAGGCTGCGCTACCGCATCTTCTCCACCGGCGGAAGCCGGACTGAACTGATGCAGAATCTGTGCCGGATGGTGCGTCCGGACACCAAGGCGATTGTGATGACCGCCGCATCTAACGTCACCGGACGGATTTTGCCGGTGCGGGAGGTCGGCGCATTTTGCCGAAAAAGGCGCATCCTTTTCATTGTCGATGCGGCGCAGGCGGCGGGTGTTATTCCGCTTCATTTGGAGGAGGATCAGATTGATATCCTCTGTATGTCGGGACATAAGGGGCTTTACGGCATCACCGGCACCGGCATACTAATCTTCTCGGAACGGGTGCGCATTCCGCCGCTTTTATATGGCGGCACTGGAACCGAGTCGCTTTCGCCGGATCAGCCGGACTCGCCGCCGGAATCGCTTGAGGCGGGTACGATTCCAACTGTTGGCATCTGCGCGCTGCACGCAGGGGCAAGCTATTTGCTGAATCACGGAATTCAAAAGCAGACGGAAAAAAACCTAAAGCTTTGTAAAAAACTGACCGATGCGCTATACGCGATGCCGCAGGCAAAAATCTATTCTACGCCGCCGGAGTGGGACGTTTCAGTGCCGATCGTTTCCTTTACCCTTTGCGGCGAAGCTTCGGAGATTACTGCGCAGAAATTGAATCGGTCGGGCTTTGCAGTGCGCGGCGGCTATCACTGCGCGGGCATCGCGCACCGCAGGCTCCATACGATGCAGACCGGCTTAGTGCGCTTCTCGCCGGGATGCTTTAACACCGAGGCGGAGGTTTCCCGGTTTATCTGCGCGCTGAAGCGCATTGCAAAAGAGTCGGAGCAATGATCAGAAACGTTTTCCCCAAAATTGATGAGAAACGGAAAAAACGGTACGATAAAGGATCTCCTGATATCGCAAAAGGTTCCGCGCTATAGGTTCATATTTTTGCTGGATAAAAAGAACTCCGACGAGAACGTGTCAGCAGTTGTCGAATATATGTTTACAAAAAAATAAAAAAACATTCACAATAAATTTATAAAATAAATCAAGTAAGATTGTACAATAAAATAAAAGGGGGGGACGTAAATATTTGTACAACAAAAAATGTTACATTCCTGCTTTTAAATTACGATCAAGATGAAAGGGGAGATCAAAATGAGTAAAAACAAAAAACGCTTATTGAAAAATAAACAGGGGGGGATGGTCGATGAAAAAGCTGCGTAATTGTTTCCTGTGTGTTCTTGTGTGTATTTTTCTTCTCCCATTTTCGCTTCCCGTATTTGCTGAGGTTGACGAGCAGCAGCTGCAAAAAGATCTTGCAGTTTCTATCGCGCAGCGCGAAATCAGCGCGTTGTACGGGGAGGATGTTTTGACCAAGGTAACGGTTTCCGATCCAATCGAAGTTGCAGTGTTTACGCAGTACCCGCAGAGTGAGTTCGCAGCATATACTTCGAAGGATCTGGACGCTCTAAGCTCGGGCAAAGAAGATTCTCAGATCAGGCTTTTCTTTGTTTATCTAGAGGATGAGAGGATTGCATATTTTACCATAAATCAGCAAAATCCATCTTCCGGATGGAAAGAGCATATAAAATTTTGTACGGAAATTGCTGGTTTGGCGGAAGACGAACAGGCGCTTCTTTCCGAGCGTTCCGACGCCGATATCGGTTATTTTTATTCCGCCGATGTAGGCGCCCCAATCTGGGTATATGAAAAGGGAACGAGAAACGGGATGATGGTTCTGCGTGAAAACGACGCAAGCGCAATAATAAAAACCCGCGACTATATTTTGTATAACTATGAGCAGGCTGAATTGGCTGAACAAGCTGGAATGACGGTGAATGAATATAGAAGCTCGCAGGGGGCGCTTGGCGAACGTTTAGATCAGCCGCTGTTTGACGGCAAAACATATCCTGTCTGGTCGTTTTGGCTGAAAGCAGCCGGAATTCCGGCAGTTGCTGTCGTTTTGATTGCGGCTGTAGTGATCTTCATCATCAGGAGGCGAAGGAAGAACACAGCATAAGGAAGAAAGCTTTAAAGGAAGCCGATTTATTCGGCTTCCTTTTTTCATAAACGGAGATAAGAACGAAGATAAGAAAACGCTTGACATTTGCGGAAAAGTTTGATAGAATAATTCCATTCACATATTGATATTAGAGCGGAAGACTGCTTTTGCAAACGAGGTTTTCCCAGTAAAAAAAAGGAGCGTGTTTTTTCCATGCCGGATGCTGACATATCGGTCTGGTATTATTTTGTCATTGCAATTTTAGTCATACTGTCTGCGTTTTTCTCAGGGACGGAAACTGCGTTTTCCTCGTTGAGCAAGGTTCGCATCAAAACGCTGATCGAGGACGGCAATAAGCGTGCGGTACAGACGATGAAGGTCTATGAAAAATATGACCGCGCGATCTCTGCGATTTTAATTGGCAACAACGTCGTGAATATTGGTTCCTCCTCGCTGGCGACAATTGTCTGTATTGCATTTTTCGGGAGTGCCGGGTCTGTCGTGTCAACGATTGTTATGACGGTTATCGTTTTGATTTTTGGTGAGGTACTGCCAAAATCCATTGCGAAGAATAATGCAGAGAGTATTGCACTGGCAGTCGCGCCGATCCTGCTGGGATTTATGAAGATTCTGACTCCGTTTACGGCGTTTTTTTCCGGATTGATCGCATTGGTCAACAAGGTGCTGCTGCGCAACAAGCAGGAGCAGCCTTCTGTCACCGAAGATGAGCTAAAGATCATTTTGGAGGAGATCGAGGACGAGGGAGTCTTGAACGAGCATGACAGCAAGCTGATGCAGTCGGCGCTTGATTTTACGCAGATTGCGGTGGACGAGGTTTTGACGCCGCGGGTTGATGTGGTAGCAGCCGAGGAGCACGACAGTGCCGAGCATATTAAAGACCTTTTCATGGCGGAGGGGTACTCCCGTATCCCGATTTACCGCAAGGATATGGATCATATCCTTGGCGTTATCAATTCCAAGGATTTTTTCAAGATCTATCTGGACGCGCCGGAAAAGGTTTCGGTGGAAAGCCTGTTGCAGCCGGTACTCTATGTGCCGCCGAAAAAGCTGATCGCGCCGCTGATGAAGGAATTGCAGCGGCGGAAGATGCATATGGCGATCGTCACCGACCAGTACGGCGGAACGATTGGTATCGCGACGCTGGAGGATATGATCGAGGAAATTATCGGCGACGTGTGGGACGAAAACGACGAGGTAGAAACGGAGTTTATCAAGCAGGACGACACCCATTTCCTTGCCAGCGGTGACATGAATATCGGCGATTTGTTTGAGCAGTTTGAAATAGAGGGGCCGGAGGAGCTGAATGTCAACACGGTCGGCGGCTGGGTGCAGTCGAATTTAGACCGAATGCCGCAGGTTGGCGATAGCTTTGTGTATGATACGCTTTCGGTTCGAGTGGAGCAGGTGCAAAATAAGCGCGTCGCGCTAATTTCGATCCTGTTTACGCCAAAGGAGTTCGCAGAAGGATAAGAGATTCCGTTTCCTGTTTGGCAGAACCCTGCTTTTCTGCTCCAAGCTCCCTTTCATATCTTCATGCGGATATATTCTTTTTGCTATTAACGCCGGTGGGATCGGTCGCCCGCCCAATGGAGCAGACGCTCAAAGTCATCGACTGCCAAAATCCATGCCAGTAGTTTCGATAAAATCATTACCGGCGATGTCCATCTTAGACATCGCCGGCTTTTTACACGATTGTTACACCAAGCATCCAGAGAAAGCCGATCGCCTGCGCAGCCGTCAGCTTGCAGCCGGATAGATCCTCTCTGCGCAGCTTAAGCCCGTCAATATTGCAGCTTGTTAAGTCGATTCCTTTCAGCGGCGTTCCGGTAAAAAAGCTGTTTTCCAGATGGCAGGAGTAAAAGTGCGCTGCTTTGAGGCTGCATTGTTCAAAATAAGACTGTGGCAAAGCGCAGGAATCAAAAACGACGCTTTGCAGCTTGGAGGCGTTGCAGTTAAGCAGTTCCGCTTTGCAGCCTGTAAAGTTGCAGCTTTTGAGGAAGCTTTCGGTGAGATCTGCGCCGGTGAAGCGGCAGTTTTCGAATCTGACGCGCAGCAGGCTTGTGCCGCGCAGCTTTGCCAGCGAAAAATCACAGCCGGAAAATACAGCGTCGGTGCAGTCGAGTACCAGATTTGTTTCGGAAAAGGAAATCTGCCTGAAAACGCTCCCGTTTCCAATGAGTTTTCCGGCGGCGCCGGAAAGGGATAGCCCGACGTATTCCGCCCTGTATATTTCTTCTGCATTGTGAATTGCAAGCGTCAGCTCCTCCATAACAATCCCTCCTTTTTATTTGCTGCTTTTATCATAGTCGATTTGCCCGCAAAATGCAAGGTTTATTTTCTGCCCGTTTCGGGAAAGCTAACGAAAATATATCGATACGGGAGGAAAGCAGATGAAAAAGGAGAAGGGTTGTCATCTGACAGAGTACGGCGTTGTTTTTTCGGTTGGCGCCTTGGGCTACGGCGGGCTGGAGCTGCTTTGGCGCGGCAATACGCACTGGACGATGCTGGTTGCCGGCGGCATGTGCTTATGCGGGATCTATCGTTGGCATGCGGGAAAGCAAAAGCCCGCGCTTTGGCGATGCGGGCTTGTTTCGGGCGCGATCATCACCGGCTTTGAGTTTTTAGCAGGGGTGATCGTCAATCTTTGGCTGCACTGGGATGTTTGGGATTATTCGCAGTTTCGTGTGCAGCTTTTGGGGCAGATCTGTCTGGTTTACAGTGCGCTTTGGTGCCTTTTGGGCGTACCGCTGCATTATCTCTGCCTGGGGCTGCATGGAGCTTTGGCAGGAGGGAATAAGCGTCCCTCTCTTGGGCGAAGGACGATTAAGTAAAATATATCCCATCCGCTTGCTTCATAGAAGGGGAAATCCGGTACAAGGCACTTTCTGAAGAAGAAAGCGTTTATTTTGCGAAAAAAACGTAAATCCAGCGTGATCAGGGCTTGCTTTTTGATATAAAACACGATATAATATAATTAACCGGATTTTTACAACAGGAGGATATGATTATGGGCTTGATTTTAGCTGCCAAAGGGGCGATCTCATCCGCTTTGGCAGACCAATGGAAAGAGTTTTTCTGCTGTGATGCGCTGGACGGCGAAACGCTTGCGATGAAAGGGTATCGTAAGGTAACGCGCGGCAGCAACCGTAAGGGCAGCGATAATATCATTTCGGACGGCAGCAAGCTTGTCGTAAGCGACGGTCAGGTGCTGATTGTGGTGGAAAACGGCTGCATTATTGACTTCTGCGCCGAGCCGGGCGCATATACCTTCCGCACCGGGACAGAGCCGACCGTTTTTGAGGGTGGTTTTGAAGGCATCAAGCAGGCGGTGATGAATGCGGCTGAACGGTTTGCCTATGGCGGGCAGGCTGCTAACGACCAGCGTGTCTACTACATTAACGCAAAAGAGATCATCAATAATAAGATCGGAATTGGCAACGTACCATTCCGCGACAGTGAGTTCCGCTTCACGATCAAGCTGCGCGGGTTTGGAACCTATTCTTACCGCATTACTAATCCGGTGCTATTCTACCAAAACGTGTGCGGCAATATCCGCGGCGTTTATAGAAGAGAGCAGCTCGACGACCAGCTTCGCGCGGAGCTGCAGGCGGCAATGCAGCCGGCGCTTGGCAGGATCGCGCTGAAGGGGATTCCATACGATCAGCTTACGCTTTATGTCAAGGAGATTGCAGCGGAGTTGAATACGGAGCTTAACGCCGAGTGGAGCGAAAAACGCGGCATCACCCTGACTACGTTTGCGTTTTCTTCGGTGCAGCCGGATGAGCAGAGCGCAGCAAAGATCAACCAGTTCCAAGAAACGCGCGTTTACACCGATCCGTCGATGCTTGGCGCAAGGTTAGGCTCTGCGCAGTCAAACGCAATGGAGAGCGCAGCCAAAAACGCCGCAGGAGCCATGCACGGTTTTATGGGGATGAATTTTGCCGCACAGGCGGGCGGAAACGCCGCAGCGGACTTTATTCGAATGGGGCAGGAGAATCAAACCAAAGAAACCGTTTCGTCGGCGCCGGAAGAAAAAACGGAGAAAACCGGCTGGTATTGTCCGGAGTGCGGGCATCACTGCACGGGGAAATTCTGCCCGGAGTGCGGGACAAAGCGTCCGGCGAGCGTTATATACCAGTGTAATAAATGTGGGTGGAAGCCGCAGGACCCCGCGCATCCGCCAAAATTCTGTCCGAATTGCGGCGACCGTTTTACCGATGAGGATGCGATCGGTTAAGGTGCGCGCCAAAAGAAATAGTGACATATGGATACCCGCAGGAGGAGCAATAGAAACATATGACGCGAGAGCAGTATATCAAGGATCTGATCAAGCAGCATTATACCATTAAGAAGTTTGCGCAGAAGATCGATATGCCGTACAGTACGCTGTTGTCGATCATCAACCAGTCCATCGGCGGAACCGCGATCGACAATGTGATGCGTATCTGCGAAGGGCTGAATATCACCTTAAACGATTTGCAGGCGGTGGAATCAGTCGTCCCGGGAGAGGATATCTTGCCGTTGAGCGCGAAGGAAAAGCAGCTCATCCACGGCTACCGCACCCATGAGGACATGCAGAAAGCTGTCGACCTGCTTTTGGGTATTGAGGAGTCATAAGGCGGAAAGCAGAATCCAAGACCGGCAGAAGTCTATTGCAATCGGCTTCTGCCGGCTTTCTTTTATTTGAAATACGCCGCTGCTCCAAGCACCAGCAAATGCACCGGATAAAAAAAATAGAATGCATAGCGTACCCAGCCGTTTGAAAAACCCTTTTGACCACGATATTGCCAGATCAGCGGCAGCGACAAAACCGCAAGGCTTTGGATTGGAAACGAAAACGAGGAAATCGAGATCGTATCGCTTGGCAGCAGAAAAAGATTGATTGCAAGCAGTCCCAAAAGCTCTATGCACCGTCTTTTTTTTTGTGTGCCGCAGCGCGCGGCGAGAAAAAACAGGATTACGGTTAGACAGCCCGCCGCGCCGTAATCGGTACAGAGCAGCGAGGCAGAAAGCGCGCAGCCGGCGGCGGCTATCACATAGGCGGGCGTTTTCTTATCGGACGCTGTGCAGGCGCGGTCTATCATCCAAAGCGCCGGCAGCGAGAGCAGGAAGGTAAACAGCACGTTTTGATATCCGAAGAAAAACGGTGTTCCAAAGAAAGCGAGATCGAACGGAAGTTCCGAAAGTATGGCGAAGAGAAGCAGCCGAAGCAGGTAGCGCGGGAAATCCTTGGTATGCGTATAGCCTTCCGCAATGCAGAAGGCAAAGATTGGAAATGCAAGCCTGCCGGTACAGGTTAAAAACACAGCGTTCGGGAGCAGCGTTTTGCATAGATGGTCGCCAAACATCAGGATTGCCGCGATCAGATGCAGCGTAAAGGAGGAGATGGAAAGTTTTTTCATGACAATGCGCTCCTATTTTTATTGGAAAGGTGTTTTTATCAGTATAGCATGGTTCGCTTTGGAAAGCAAGGAGAGAATAAAAAGCATAGTATAAATTGAAAAAATACGATATAAGCGGAAGTGGAAATGCTGTATTGGATATGACGCTATAGGATCATTCAAGGCTTTGCCAAAGGAAAGCAATCCTTTGGCACAATGGAATTGGATGGGGATTTTGGAGATGGAAAAGGAGAAAAAGAAGATGCTGAAAAATAAAATGCATTGATGGAAACTGCCTGTCAAGGAGATCATCACCTCCAGCGGTCAACGGCTATCATCAAATCCCGATCGACGAGATTGTCGCTGGAACCATTGCGGCCTTGGAGCAAGTGGAAAGAGAAAATCCGCAGGAAGTAAGCAAAGCAATGCCAAAATCGTGTAAGAAACAGGTAAAAAATCAGGAAACTGCTTGACAAAATAAAGCTGGTATGCTATACTGAAATAAATTCCGATAAAGGGGAGTAGCGAGCGGCAGAATATGCCGGTGCTTTCCGGTCAAAACGAAGGGGCGACGCCCTTCCCGGTCAGCAGCGCAAAGCGTACGCAAGACTTTTATCGCGGTTTGACCGCGGTAAAAGTCTTTTTATTTGCGCAGTGATTCCCTTCTTCGGAGCAAAAATGAAAGGAAAGAAAAAGCATGGTTTATTTTCTTTATCTGATTCTTGCGGCGGCAGTGGTACTGATCTCGATCAAATGCGCGGATTATGTGGATATGCTTGACAAAAAGACGAATCTGTCCGGCGCGTTCATTGGCGGCGTTATTTTGGCGGCGGTGACCTCGCTGCCGGAGCTGTTTACTTCGCTGACCGCCGTGATCGCGGTGCAGAACGAGGGACTGGTGCTTGGCAATATTTTGGGATCGGACATATTTAATCTGGTCATTTTCGGCGGCGGCATCCTGTTTGCGGCAAGAAGCTTTTCACAAAGCAGGATTGGTAAATCGCATCGTGCCACAATCTATTTTACGCTTACGGTGTATCTGCTTTTAACGCTGGCGGTCGTTTTCGGCTGGGAGGTTAGCGTCCTGAATATCAGCGTTTACAGCATCGTCATCTTTCTGATCTATTTGGCGTCGTTAAAGTTCATGTCGAGCGATGACGCCGAATCGGAAGGGGAGGATGTAAGCAAGCTGACGGTAAAACAGGTGGTTGTGCGTTTCATCCTGTTCTCACTGCTTTTGATCGCGGCGTCGATCGCAATCACCTATGTGACCGATGAGATATCCGCACAGCTTGATTTAGGATCATCGTTGGTCGGCGCGGTATTTTTAGGCGTTGCAACCTCGCTGCCGGAGCTTTCCTCCAGCATCGCGCTGATACGGCGCAAGAACTTCAACGCGATGATCGGAAACGTCTGCGGCAGCAATTTATTTAATTTCTGCATCCTATTTCTTGCGGATCTGTTTTGCCGCCGCGGATCGATTTTAAGCGCGGAGCTTTACAGCGCGCGCGATATCACACAGGCAGGGTATATGATCCTGTTTGGAATGCTTTCCAGCGCTGCGGGATTGGTCGCGTTGTTCTGCCGGAAAAAGGAGGTTAAAAGCCGCGCGCCGTATATGCTCTGCGGCGCGGTGATGATCGGATCGTATCTTACGTTTTTGCTGTTGTCCATATAGGAAGATCAAAAGCGCAGCGACAATTGATCCGGGCTTTTTACGCAGCCTGCCTATTATCGTAAAGGACGGTGCGATCTGTGACCGCACCGTTTTTTCTGCGTTTATGGCTTAATACAGCAAAAGTTAGCTAAGGCTAATACTGGCATTAGAAATCTGATTATCGTTGGGTTAGCTTAAACAAACCATCTGGCATAGGAAGGCGGGGCAAGAGCTTATGTGGGAAGACAGGAGGAAAAAGAAAGGGTGTATATGATCCGACAATGAGCTGGGAAACGGGGAATATGGGCTCAAACGGAAAAAATGGGGATATTTGTTTGCCGCATCACTTTGTGCAGTGGTGATTTATGCGTGGGATTTGTGGTATTATGGCGGACTGTATCGAGCGGACAGGCTGTTGTCGGCAGCGGAGGCGGCTTTTCATTCCGTTTGATACAGGGCGACAGCGCGGGAGCGGAGTGTACTTCGCTGCCATATGTAGAATTTTGTATGCGATATGCCTGCGAGGAGCTTGCGCCGGCATTCTGCGGATGCGACGACATCGTTTATGGCGCGATCCATCCGCTGCTTCGATGGGAGCGGGATAAGCGCTGGGGCAGGCAAGAAGCCGTTTTCACGGGGCGCTTGTAATCTTGATGGCAGTGTGATATACTAGTGACATACGGCGCATCAATAAGAGGAAGCAAGGCAAAGCGCGGAGGGAGCGATAGCGTGCATGAAAAAAATTTTAGATCATTTTGAGCTGGTGTCGGATTATCGTCCGACCGGAGATCAGCCGCAGGCGATCAAGGCGCTTGTAAACGGCATACAGCGCGGAGATAAGGAACAGACGCTGCTTGGCGTGACTGGTTCGGGAAAGACCTTTACGATGGCAAACGTAATTGCGCAGGTGAACCGTCCAACGTTGGTGTTCGCGCACAATAAAACGCTTGCGGCACAGCTTTGCAGCGAGCTAAAGGAGTTTTTCCCGCATAATGCGGTTGAGTACTATGTATCCTACTACGATTACTACCAACCGGAGGCGTATATTCCGCAGACCGATACCTATATTGAAAAAGACAGCGCGATCAATGACGAGATCGACAAGCTCAGGCATTCTGCAACCAGCGCTTTGGCAGAGCGGCGGGACGTAATCATCGTTGCGAGCGTATCCTGCATCTATTCGCTTGGCAGCCCGATTGACTACCGCAGCATGGTAATCTCGCTGCGCGTTGGAACCGAGCGCGACCGGGATGAAATCATGAAGGACTTGGTCCGGATCCAGTATGAGCGAAACGACGTCAACTTCGTCCGCAATAAATTTCGCGCACACGGCGACGTATTGGAGATATTTCCGGCATATTCGGGTGAAACGGCAATCCGCGTCGAATTTTTTGGGGAAGAGATCGACCGGATCGCGGAGATCAACCCGTTGACCGGCGCGGTGAAGCAGTATATCGACCACGTTGCGATTTACCCCGCGTCTCACTATATTGTACCGCCGGAAAAGCTGGAGCAGGCGGCGGATGAGCTGGAGCGCGAGATGGCGGAACGGGTGAAGTTTTTTACCGACCGAGGTAAGCTTTTGGAGGCGCAGCGCATCGAGCAGCGCACACGCTACGATGTGGAGATGCTGCGGGAGATCGGCTTCTGCAAGGGGATCGAGAATTATTCCCGTGTGCTTTCCGGACGCGCGCCCGGGTCAACGCCATATACTCTATTCGACCATTTCCCGAAGGATTACCTCATGTTTATCGACGAGTCACATGTCAGCGTACCGCAGATCGGCGGAATGTACGCGGGAGATCGCGCAAGAAAGGAAACGCTGATCGATTATGGATTCCGGCTGCCGAGCGCCTATGATAACCGCCCGCTTAACTTTGGAGAATTCCGCGAGCGGTTAAATCAGGTTGTTTATGTCAGCGCGACGCCGGGGACGTTTGAGCGGGAGCATTCGACGCAGGTGGTGGAGCAAGTGATCCGACCGACCGGTTTGATTGATCCGGAGGTGATTGTTAAGCCTATTGAAGGTCAGATCGAGGATCTGCAGTCTGAAATACGGCTGCGCAGCGAAAGGGGCGAGCGTGTGCTTATCACTACGCTGACCAAAAAGATGGCGGAGGATCTGACCGCTTATTTGGAGAAAAACGGCATCAAGGTGCGTTATATGCACCACGATATCGATACAATTGAACGTATGGAGATCATCCGTGATCTTCGGCTTGGCGTATTTGACGTGCTGGTTGGCATCAACCTGCTGCGCGAGGGGCTGGATATTCCTGAGGTGTCGCTTGTCTGTATTTTAGACGCGGATAAGGCGGGCTTTCTGCGCAGTGAAACCTCGCTGATCCAGACCATCGGACGCGCGGCGCGAAACGTTTCCGGTCAGGTCATTATGTACGCCGACGAGGTAACGCCGCAGATGCTTGCGGCAATTGAAGAAACCAACCGCCGCCGCAGAATCCAGCAGGCATATAATGAGGAACACGGCATCACGCCGCAGACGATCCGCAAGGACGTCAGAGAGATCATTGAAATATCGCATAAGGAGCCGAAAGGAAAGGGAAAGAATCACACCCTGACCGCTGCGCAGAAGCAGGTGGAGATCGAAAAGCTCACCCACGAGATGAAGGAGGCGGCAAAGCTTCTGGAATTCGAGCATGCGGCTTTCCTGCGCGACAAGATCCGCGCGCTGCAGGGCAAGGATTGACGGCTTTCATCTTTAATTTACAATTGGTACACGATTTATTTGCAGCATTTGGACTTTTTCGTGCTATAATATAAATATAAAGGTCTTTGCAGCCTGCAAAGCGAATGAAACGGAGGACTATAAGATGGCAAATCTTTTCAAAATTTTAGGCGTTGGCGCGTTGATCGGCGGCGCTGCCGTTGCACTTTATCAGCTGAATAAACAGCAGACGGCGAAAAAAGCGGCTCAGAATCCGCAGGAAGAAACGGCTGGCGATACCGCTGGTGAAACCAACGCAGTCCATGCGTGTGAGGAGCAGCCGGAAGAAACAGCAGAGCCGAAGAAAAAGCCGGCGAGAAAATCCCGTCCGGCAAAGCTTTCTGCTGAGGACTGGCTTGCTAAGGGACAACTGCTTGCGGCAGACGAGGAGGAGCCGCAGCACCTGTTGAAGGCGGCGGAGTGCTTCCGCAATGCCGCCAAAATGGGCAACTATGAAGCCGCCTGCGTGCTGGCTGAGATGTACGCCGAGGGCTTGGGCGTGATGCAGGATTATGAAAGCTGCTTTACGCTTTACCGCGATGCGGCGGAGGGGGGCTACGAGCCGTCTTGGGCGATGCTGGCGGAATGTTATGAGTCCGGTAAGGGAACCGAGGTCAATCCGCTGGACGCATTTTACTGGTATGCAATGGCTGCTGCCTCCGGAGATGAGAGCGCGAAAGATGTTTTAGGCGAACTGGCTGACGTTACCGCTGATGAAACCGATTTTCCTGTGGAGCTTGTGCGCGAGTGGTATGAAAAACGCCATCCGGATCTTTCGGAAGAGGAAAAGAACGATATGGATGCGATGTGGAATGGCTTGGAGCTTGATTATCTGCCGCTTGACACCGATATGTTCTGGGATGACGATCTGCTGGATGATGATCAGGAAGAGGTTGATGATGCAGAGGAATCCGGTATCTTTGACATCCCGATCACTACGCCGCAGGAGGATGAGGAAGCGTCCAGCATTCCGGCTGCTGAGGACAATGAGGACTGCTTAGGCGATTGCAGCGGCTGTAAGGGCTGCGATACGGTCATGGAAGATACCGCGGAAGAAGAACCGCCGATTTCCTATCCAGCCGATGAAGATGTTCCGCAGGATGCCGATCTGACTGCAATGGAGGATACTGCGAAGGAGGCTTTTGAAGCCGCAAATTCCGAAGAACAATGCTAGTGATAATACAGGCCTTTTCCGCCATACCTTTGTATGGCGGAATTTTTTTATTTTTTCGCTTGACAAGCGAGGGAATTTATGATATGATTTAATTGTTAGCCAAGGCTAACTCACTTTGCAATATGGTTATTTTAAACTAACTCATAGGAAGATAAGCAGTTGCGATGATATGGCGTAATTTTCCATCCTGCTGTGCGGTATAGGTGTCAGAAAAATGGAAAGGTTAAAGGAGAAAAGAGATGAGCGTAGTTATTTTGGGCGGAAACGAACGAATGGAACGGGAATATGAGGAGCTTTGCAGAGAAAATGGCTGTAAGGCAAAGGTATATGCCAAGATCAACGGCACATTACGCGGAAAGATCGGTTCTCCTGATCTGCTTGTAATGTTCACCGGCACGATGTCGCATAAGATGGCGCAGGGCGCGATGAAGGAGTGTAAGGGGCAGAATATCATGGTTGCGCGGTCGCATTCCTCCTCGCTTTTTGCGCTGCGCGGGATACTTGACGAATATCTTCCGCTTCTGCGCGGAGAAATGTAAGGGAGGATCAGATGTCAGAGGAAATGTTTGTCGCCTGCTGTTCTCCGACGCTGGCAAACATCAAGGCGTGCAGCCTATTTTGTTGCTGTTATGAAAATAAGGAAAGCCTTTACGCACAGATCGCGCAGTTCAATCGCCGCTTAAGCGGGAAGGGCGTGATTTTATACCCGCTGCGCTGTGGGGAAAACCGTGCGGCGCTTTGCTGTGTGCGAATCAGCAGACTGCGGCAGCTTCTGTTAGATCAAGAAACGCGCCAATTTTTATCCGACTGCGGCTATGACACTGCGTCGCTTCGCGGTTGGGAAACAGCGCTGCGGCGGCTTTCTCATCGGATGGCGGCAGCGGCGGGAAAAGAGGAATTTCCGCATGAGATCGGCGTCTTTTTGGATTATCCGCTTGCCGATGTGAAGGGGTTCATGCTGAATAAGGGGAGGAACTATAAATTATCCGGCCTTTGGAAGGTATATGGCGATCAGGAGCAGGCAGAAAAGACCTTTGAGCGTTACCGTCGTTGTACCAATATCTATTGCAAGCTGCTGCGCGAGGGCAGAAGCATTGAAAAATTAACCGTTAGAAGTTAAACCGCCGATCTATCCAATCGGCGTTTTTTATCGGCTGCATCCTGATAAGGGCTATGTTATAATATGCTTACAGGTGAGGCGGAGCATGTTTTTCTGCCCATGACGGAAAATATAGATGGGGGTGTACGTATGAATTTTTCAGAGCTTTATGACTTGGTGCAGCAGAAGTGCGAATATCGCGTGATCGGGCGGGAATATGCTGCGCAGAGCAGTCATGTTTCTTTGGCGGGCGTATACCGTTTTGACGGGGCAGACCGGCTGGTTGCGCTGACATGGGATGAGGAATATGCCGAGAAAAGGGAGGAATGGAATATCGCTGAGATAAACGGCGTCATTCCGCCGGAAGATACGCCGCCGCTTGTATCGGTATCATCGG
>CAZPLR010000004.1:18618-58858 GCA_964587555.1 uncultured Oscillospiraceae bacterium | reverse complement strand
ATAAACGGCGTCATTCCGCCGGAAGATACGCCGCCGCTTGTATCGGTATCATCGGCGGCGCAGATGGTCCGACAGCCGTTTTCCTTGCGGCAAAGCCGGAGGATCGGACGGCGCATGAGGGGTTTTGCAGGCGCGCAGAGGTGATAAACGAAACAGTGAGGTGCGATACGCAGGAGCTAAAGGTTGTGATCCATTCTTATGATGTGCAGCAGCCGCCTGTAATTGCGCGGCTGGAAGGGATGGATGAAATGGGTTAGCTTTGGATCACCGCGCTCATCCGGCAGAGCATCCCGCTTTGATGGATGACGGAGGATCAAAAAATTCATTTATTTTTTTGTAGAAAGATATTTTGCGACAGCCCATTCCTGCTGTTCGGCAAAAAACGCCCTTTAGCAAATGAATAACGGCGATTTTTTGATCCTTTTCTGCAATCAGATATGCGCCCTCGCGGGTATAATATTGTATATTTTCTATTTTTGTCCCAAAGGTTTTCATCATTCGATCTCCAATAGCTTAGCGGCGTTGGCGAAAAGGATTTTTTTATTCTCCTTCTCGGTAAGAGATAAAGAAAGGAAAGCGTCTAATTGGCTTTTGGGCTCCCACATCGGATAGTCCGTGCCGAATAGGATGCGGTCCGCGCCATAAAAACGGATCAGCTCCTTTGCACGCTTTGGTCCGGTGTACATGATACTGCTGGAAAGGTCAAGATAACAGCGGCGGTCCAGCAAATATTCCAGAGCGTAGTCAAAGATCGGCCATCCGCCAAAATGCGCAGCAATTACGGTCAGCTTTGGGAAGGCGTCGAGTACTTTGGCAAGGCGGCGCGGATGCGAAAGGTCGGTGCGGTAATCTCCGCAGTGGAGCAGCACTGGCAGACGGTTCTCCAGCCGCGCAAAAATACGCGCCATTTTTGGGGAATCCACCGCAGTATTTTGAAAATCCGGATGCAGCTTGACTCCGCGCAGGTTATATCGCTTGATCTGTATCAGCGCGTCGTCTAACGCCGCGTCGGTCATATCCGGGTGGAGCGCGGCAAGTCCGACGCATTCCGGATGGGCGGTGCAGGTGTCAAAGATAAAGCGGTTGATGCTTTCGACCTGTTTGGGCGTGGTAGCGACCGAGTTGACTACAAAATCTGTAATCCCTGCCGCTTTCCCACACAGCAGCAGATCCGAAACCGTTCCGGCGCACTGGCTGTTAATCCCGTAAAATTGTCGGATTCCTTCCATAGCGCGCTCGGAGATCCCATCCGGATAGATATGCATATGAAAATCAATGATTCGCATGATTTTTTCCTTTCTATGGCGGTCTTTTTCATTATAGCGCGGATAGAGGCAAAAATCAAGCGCCGCTTCTGCGGCGGAGAAGAAGGGCTTGACAACGGTGCTATAATAAAAATGAAAGTATGAATCAGACAGTTCGTTGGTACCATCCTGTCTATAAAGAAAACCAGGGCCGCTTTAAGCGGTCGTGCGCGTGTTGCGCACGACCTTTTCTTTGCGGACGTTCTGTCCGCTTTTTTTATTGTCTATTTTTTGCGAAAGGAAATGAGATATGTATGAACTAAGAGCCTCCGGGCACTTTGACAGCGCGCATTTTCTGCCGGGATACACTGGAAAATGCGCAAATCTGCATGGTCATCGCTGGACTGTGACGGTGACGGTAAGCGGGAAAAGCTTACAGCAAAGCGGAGAAAAGTGCGATATGCTGCTTGACTTTTTTGACTTGAAGCAAACGCTGCGCCGCCTGTGCGATACGTTTGACCATAAGCTTTTGTGCAGAGAGGGAAGTCTGCTGCCGCAGACAAAGGATGCCTTTGCGGCGCAGGGATTTTCCTATGTAGAGCTGCCGTTTTCGCCGACTGCTGAGCGGCTGGCGGCGTACTTTTACCGCGCTTGCGAAAAAACGCTTCCGGTGAAAGAGGTCGCCGTTTATGAAACGCCGGATAATCTGGCGATCTTTCGGGAGGATGCATGAAATATCAGATAGCGGAAGCCTTTTTAAGCGTCAATGGCGAGGGGCCGAACGCCGGATATCCTGCTTTTTTCATCCGCTTTTCCGGCTGCAATCTGCGGTGTTCCTATTGTGATACCGCTTGGGCGCAGGAGCAGGAAAGCTGCACTGCACTGCTGTCTGCGCAGCAGCTGCGGGAAATGGCGTTAAAAAGCGCCGCAAAGCATATCACGCTGACCGGCGGCGAGCCGCTTTTGCAGAAGGAGCTTCTTCCGCTCATTTTTGAATTAGGCCGGGATAATGATCTGCAATTTGAGATTGAAACAAACGGCGCAGTAGAGATCGCTGCCTATTTGCTGCCGCGCGTGCGGATCACAATGGACTATAAGCTGCCGGGCAGCGGGATGGAAGACCGGATGCTGCTTTCAAACCTTCCGCTTTTGCGCGGGCAGGATAGTATTAAGTTTGTGTGTCAAGATAGGATCGATCTGAAAAAAGCGGAGCAGATCATCCGGGAATATCGACTGATGGAAAGGTGCCAGGTTTTCTTCAGCCCGGTATTTGGCAGGATTGCGCCGAAGGATATGGTCGGTTTTTTGCTGGAGCGCCGTCTTTGGGGCGCGAGATTGCAGCTACAGCTTCATAAATTCATCTGGAGTCCGGAGGAACGGGGCGTTTGAGCGGGAAAGGGAGCGGGTCGATGATAGATAAAGAGAAGATCGCATATCATGTGCGCGGAATTCTGGAAGCACTTGGAGAGGATCCTGCGCGCGCAGGGCTGATCGAAACGCCGGATCGAGTGGCGCGGATGTATGAGGATGTCTTTGCCGGTATCCAGTACTCCAATGCCGAGATTGCACAGATGTATGCTAAAACATTTGAAACAGAGCGTTCGGATTTGGTTATCGAAAGCGATATTTCGCTTTTTTCCTACTGTGAGCATCATATGGCGCTTATGTATGATATGACCGCCGCAGTCGGGTATTATCCGCATGGGAGAGTGCTGGGGCTAAGCAAGATCGCACGCATCTGCGAGATGGCGGCAAAGCGGCTGCAATTGCAGGAGCGTCTTGGCGCGGATATTGCCGAGATCGTTTCACTTGCGGCGGGGACGCCGGATGTCGCGGTTGTGATTAACGGCAGTCATAGCTGCATGACGGCGCGCGGGATCAAAAGCCCCAACGCCAAAACGTTGACCGTTGTATATCGCGGCGCGTTTGAGCTGCAAGAGGGAAAAAGGGAAGAGTTTTTGCGTGCGCTGGCACTTCAGCAAGGAAAGTGCATTTAGAAAGGATAGATCGAATGAAAGCGACGGTTTTGTTAAGCGGCGGGGTAGATTCTGCCACCTGCTTGGCGCTTGCAGTAGAGAAGTACGGAAAGGACGAGGTACTCGCCCTTTCGATGAATTATGGTCAGAAGCATGAAAAGGAGCTTGCAGCGGCGAAGAATCTTGCTGCGCACTATAATGTGCGGCAATTGGAACTGGACTTAACGTCTTTGTTTGCCTACAGCGATTGTCCGCTGCTCTCGCACACAAATGCTGCGCTTCCGCAGGAAAGCTACGCCGAACAGCTTAAGCATACCGGCGGAAAGCCAGTTTCCACCTATGTACCGTTTCGGAACGGACTGTTTTTGTCCTCTGCGGCGGCGGTGGCGCTTTCCTTCGGCTGCACAGAAATATACTATGGCGCGCACGCGGACGATGCGGCGGGCAACGCCTATCCCGACTGCTCGCAGGAGTTTGTTGACGCGATGGATCGCGCGATACACTTGGGCAGCGGAAACGTGCTGCATATCCATGCGCCGTTTGCAGGGATGAATAAGGCGCAGGTGGTGAAAACAGGGCTTGCGCTGCAAACGCCGTATGAGCTGACATGGAGCTGTTACGCAGGAAAGGATCGCCCATGCGGCGTATGCGGGACCTGTATTGACCGCGCGGCGGCATTTGCTGCAAACGGCGTTTTGGATCCGGCGCTGCCGCGGCCGGAAGAGGAGGGGAGGAACGAGGTATGAGAAATACAGAGGAGATGGGGAGCGTCAGCCTGCTTGGTGCAAAACAGACCGCGTATCCTGCCGATTATGCGCCGCAGCTTTTGCAGACCTTTGTCAATAAGCATCCGGACAACGACTATCTGGTCACCTTTGACTGCCCAGAATTTACCAGCCTTTGTCCGATTACGGGGCAGCCGGATTTTGCGCGCATCACGATTCGCTATGTGCCAGAGGCAAGGATGGTGGAAAGTAAATCGCTGAAGCTGTATCTGTTCAGCTTTCGCAATCATGGGGATTTTCATGAGGACTGCGTCAACATCATCATGAAGGATCTGATTGCTGCCATGCAGCCAAAATATATCGAAGTCTACGGCGATTTTACACCGCGCGGCGGCATCTCGATTAAGCCGTTTGCCAATTATGGCAGACCGGGGACAAAATGGGAAAGGCGCGCCGAAGAAAGGCTGTTCTGCATGGCAAAATGAGCGGAGCATGGAGGACGCCGGCGTTGGCTAGAAATGAAGTTGAAAAAGAGGAAAAGGACTTGCAATTTTAGCGTTTTTATGCGATAATAGATCTGTAGATCCGGCACTGCCGGAAATCAGAATCATGAAAGAGGGAAATTTAAATGTCAGACGCAGTACTCAATCAATTTACGCCGACAGCAGAAGAAGAGGTTAAAACCTCTGGACGTAAGCTGCGCTACGGTATTATCGGTACCGGTTGGATCGCGGAAGCGCATATCGAAAGCTTAAAGCAGCTGGATGATGTCGAGGTTGTAGCGATGGCTGACCTGATCCCCGGAAAAGCGGAGAAGTTTGCCGCGCGTTACGGGGTCGAGAATGTGCATTTCTATCCGGATCATAAATCAATGCTGGAAAATGAAGAACTTGACGCGGTAAGTGTCTGCACCTACAACCGCCAGCACGCGGTTTGCACGATCGACGCGCTGAACAGGGGTGTAAGCGTTCTGCTCGAAAAGCCGTTTACGGTAACGTTGGAAGAGGCGGTCGAGGTTATGCGTGCCGAGAAGAAATCCAAAGGCCTGTTATCCTTAGGCTTCCAGCCGCGCATGGATAAGAATATGCAGATGATTAAGAAGATCGTAGAGTCGGGCGAGCTTGGCAAGGTCTACTATATCCAGACCGGCGGCGGTCGTCGCCGCGGCATTCCGAACAGCACCTTTATTGAGGATAAAACCGCCGGTATCGGCGCTTTGGGAGATATTGGCTGCTATTCGCTGGATATGGTGTTGAATGCGATCGGCTATCCGAAGCCGCTGACCGTTTCCGGCTATACCTCGGCATTCTTTGGCCCAAATCCGAAGTATAATAATCCTGCCGATGCGGCACGCTTTAACGTAGATGATTTTGGCGCGGCGTTCATCCGGTTAGAGGGCGGCGTCATCTTGGACTTCCGTATCGCTTGGGCGATGCACGTTGACACTCCGGGAGATACGATTCTGTTTGGCACCGAGGGTGCTCTACGCATTCCGTCTACCGACTGCTGGAACGGCTCGGTCGGCGGTCCGATGAAGCTTTACAAGGACGTTGCCGGTTCTCAGGTCGAGATGACAATACCGCTTTGCTATGTGGATCCGGCGGATAAGGGCTTATTCTATCACAAACTGCGCTCCTTTGCGGACGCGGTGATAAACGGCACTGAGCCGCCAGTCCCGTCTTCTCAGATTCTCTACAATCAGGCGATCATCGACGGTATTGTGAAATCCTCGAAGCTTGGTCACGAGATCGAGATTGAAATTCCGGAGATTTAATTAAATGGATGAAAAAATCCGCTCGGCGTGATCCGAGCGGATTTTCTATTGGCAGGGAGTCTGTTTTTATTTAATGGTAGGATTTTTCGCTTGTAAAAATTCTTTCACCTGATACCGCTTTGCCTGCTCCAGCTCTAAGATGACCATCTGTCGGGATTTGGTCATCAGCAGTGCATAATGCACGGTCTCGAAATATTTTGCAAATACGGCGTAAGGCAGATTTGTCTTTCCGCCGGTGATGAGGTTGGCGATGGAAAGGGCGTCTTCCGTAAATTCACAGCGGTATCGCAGTTCGCTCGTTCCTGTTTCGGCAAGGCGCTCGCGTATTAGCTTGACTATGCGTTTTTTGCTGTGATACAGGATAAATTCCATTGCGCCCGCACCGATCGCGTAGATGACTGCGGCAGCGAAGCTGAGGCCGATTAGGTGATAAACTGTAAGCAGCAGAAAAACGCCGCAGATGACATGAATCGTTATTTCCGCCTTTTTTGGATATGCAGCCTTCTGCACTTCGGCGATGTGATCCATGCGGATCGTTGTTTCAAATTCCATCGCATGTTCTCCTTTCAGACACCATGATACGGGATAGAATCTCTTGATCCGCCGGACAGAAATCGTATTGCGGAATCTCCTGCGGTGTAATCCATCGCATGGCGGCATGCTCGATCAGCTGCGGTACGCCGCTGGCGATTGCCGCATGGAACAAGGTCAGATGGATGTGGATATCTGGATAGATATGGTCGACCTCCATAAATATTTCGCCAACCGATATGATAACGCCAAGTTCCTCCCTGCATTCACGGATCAGCGCCTGCTCCTTTGTTTCTTTAGGTTCCACCTTACCGCCGACAAATTCCCAAAGTAAGCCCCTTGCTTTCTGCGGCGGACGCTGGCAGATGAGGAATTTACCGTTATCCCAGATGAGCGCTGCAACGACCTCAACCATGATTTATGCTTCCTTTCTGAGCTTCATTTTTGACCCAGACGACCTTGATCGGAATGCCGTAATGCTGGCATTTTTCGATCACGCTTGCCGTGCCCCTGGATTCTCCGTCCCAAAATGCCAGCACCGCGTCGGCATAGCGAATGATCTGCTCGTTGCGGATATGCGGTGCGGATCTGCCGAACGCATCATAGTCCGGATAGAATACTGTCAACCGGATCCCGCGTTTTTTTGCATAGCTGGCGGCGCATCGGTCGACGCCCGCCGCGCCTCCGGAAATAATTTCGTTTGCTTCCGGCGGAATATAGCGGCACAGATCAATATTTTTCAGTGTCCTTGAGCCGACGACCGCAAGTCTCATACCATTCCCCCTGTGCGTTTGATTTCTATGACGTTACATTTATTATAAAATGGTTTTATCAGGATGTCAAGGCGGAGAGGTGGCGGGTTGCAATTTTTTCGGGAATCCGTTATAATGTAGATGCAATATCAACTGTTAGGAAAGGAAGGTGGCTTTGCTTGACGTCGTTTTTTCTGCCGTCACAGGCAGGTAGGATCATTGAGCGGCTCAATGCCTCGGGCTATGAGGCTTATGCGGTCGGCGGCTGTGTGCGTGACACGCTGCGTGGAGTGAATCCGAGCGACTGGGATATCACGACGTCGGCGCTTCCAAACGAAGTGATCGGCTGCTTTCAGGATGAAACGGTGCTGCGAACCGGAATAAAGCACGGCACAGTCACGCTCTTGCTGGATAAAACGCCGTTTGAGATCACAACCTACCGCACCGACGGCAGGTATGCGGACAGCAGGCATCCGCAAAGCGTAACCTTTGTCCGCAGTCTGACAGAGGATCTGGCGCGTCGGGATTTTACTGTCAACGCAATGGCATATCATCCGCAGCAGGGGCTTGTGGATCTCTACGGCGGTATGGAGGATCTAAACGCAAAGCTTTTGCGCTGTGTAGGCGATCCCCGGAAGCGTTTTTCCGAGGACGCGCTTCGCATCCTGCGCGCGCTGCGTTTCTCCTCGACGCTGGGATTTGAGATGGAGCGTCAGATGGTAGAAGCTGTGCATGAATTGCGGGATTCTTTAACGCGGATTTCGGCTGAGCGGATGATGGCCGAGCTTTTCAAGCTGCTGTGTGGGACCGAGGTCAAACGTATTTTGACCGATTTTTCCGATGTCATCTTTACGATCATCCCGGAGCTTGCGCCCTGCGCCGGCTATGAACAGAATACGCCGTATCATAACAAGGATGTTTGGGGGCATATTGTGGAAAGTGTGAGCCAGATCCGCCCCGACCCGGTTTTGCGGCTTTGTATGCTGCTGCATGATGTGGCGAAACCGCTTTGCCACACCGAAACCGTCGAGTACCCGTATGTGGATTCCGATCGTGCGCTGACCATCGGGCACTTTAAAGGGCATCCGGCGCTCGGCGCGCAGATGGCGCGGGAGATTCTTGTCCGGCTCAAATGCAGCGTTAGAATAAGGGAAACGATCTGTGCGCTGATCTATTGGCACGACGAGCGTCCGCCTGCCGAAGAGGCAGCAGTCAAGCGGCTGATGGCAAGGGTCGGGCAGGAGAATTTCTTTTTGCTTCAGGAGGTGCGTATTGCCGATACCAAAGCGCAGCGTCCGGCATTCTGCGAGAAAACCGTGCGGCAGATTCAAGAGGTGGAAGCGCTTGGCAGAAAGCTTATCGCAGACAACGCCTGCATTACGCGAAAACAGCTTGCGATAAACGGCGGCGATCTTATCCGCGCCGGATTTGCGGAGGGAAGACGGCTTGGCGCAGTTTTGGACACGCTGCTGGACGCTGTAATCGAGGGTACGGTGGCAAACGAGAGGGATGCGCTTTTGTCGTTTGCAAAGAGCCTGCGGTGAACCGCAAGGAAGGCTATTGCATTCTCCGGCGATCCGTGATATAATAGATCCGGAATAAAGTATGCGGCTAAAAACCGGCGGGAGGAGATTTGCAATGGCGCGTTATGCAAAAACGGCGTCCTATACAGAGGGGGAAAGGCAGCTTTGGAACTGGCTTGTGGCACAGCAGGGAAAGGAATTTTTTACTGCAAAGGGGCTGATATTCACCTACATTATTGAGGGAAATGAGATGTTTTTCTCCCGAAAAGAGAAATCTATCACCCGCGCGACGGTGAATCAGGCGTACCGGCGGACGCTTGCACTGATGCAGACTGCCGGCTGTGTCACCGGACCGAAAAAGCTCGGAACGTTCGGAGCCTCTTATCTCTATCCGGTTTTTTTGGAGATGGGCGTTATCCGAAAGGAGCCTGCGGCAGACGAATTGTAAAGTGAAAAAGGGACGTTTTCGGACTGTTGCGGTTACGCTCGTGATTATACTGATAGTCGGCTTTATCTTCTCGCGATCACTGCCGGATGTCACCGCCTCTCAGGAAGAGAGTATGCGGGTGACGAAGCTTGTTCAGCCGTTTTTAGAACTGTTTGTCGGACGGGGGAACGTCACCGACCAATTGGTGCGCAAGCTGGCGCATTTTGTAGAATTTGGCGCGCTTGGAGCAGCGCTTTCCGCCCTTGTCTGGATCAGCAAAAGGTCTGGCTTTTTAGCCTATGGGACGGCGCTTTCCTTTGGCGGCATAGTTGCGCTGACCGATGAAACGATCCAGATTTTCACCGGGCGCGGCTCGCTGGTACAGGACGTTTGGCTGGATATTTTCGGCGCGTTTGCCGGATTGACCGCGGTGCTGTGCCTGCGCGGAATATGCGCGCTGATCTGGCGCAAAAAAGAAAAACGCGCAAAAGGTTTATAAAAATCAAATAAGACCGCATCAAGGGTGCAATCCCACGATGCGGTCTTATATTTTATACGGTTTTACAGAATTTCCAGCTTGAGCGAATCGTCCTCCGCCGTCAGGTGCATGCCGAGGATGTCTGCGCCGTCGGCGTCGATGATGGCGTTTGCGATTCGATCCTCGACCTCCTTGCGGATCACTTTGCGGATGTCGCGGGCGTTGTATTTTCCGCCGTCCGCAAGCGCTGCAATCTTGGAAAGCGCCTTATCGTCGTAGGTGAAGCGGATCTTCTTTTCAGCCAGCGGCGCAGCAAGCTCGTTAAGCAGCAGCGCCGAGATCTTCTCCAGCTCGTGGAAGCCCAGCGGATGGAAGACAACAACCTCGTCGACGCGCCCCAAAAATTCCGGACGTAAAAAATCAGAGAGCGCTTTCATAACCTTGCCTTTTTGCAGTTCGGCAGTGGAGGCGCCAAAGCCGACCGTTGTGCTCTTATCGGTGGAGCCAGCATTGGACGTCATGACGATGACAGTATTTTCAAAATTGACCTTTCTGCCATGTGCATCGGAAATTTTGCCCTCGTCCAGAATTTGCAGCAGAATGTTCAACACATCCGGATGCGCTTTCTCAATCTCGTCAAACAGCACGACCGAGTACGGTCTGCGGCGGATCTTCTCGGTAAGCTGTCCGGCGTCATCATAGCCGACATAGCCCGGAGGCGATCCGATGAGCCGCGCAACTGAGTGCTTTTCCATAAACTCCGACATATCTAAGCGGATCAGCGGCTCAACCGAATCAAACAGCGTGGAGGAAAGCACCTTGACAAGCTCGGTCTTTCCAACGCCGGTTGGACCGACAAAGATAAACGACGCCGGACGTTTACGTGCCGATAGGTTCAGCCTGCTGCGTTTGATTGCCGCAACCACTGCGTCAATCGCTTCGTCCTGCCCGATAATCTTTTGGGAAAGCTCCGCTTTTAAGCTGCTGATCTTTTTGAGTTGACTTTGCTCGACCTTCGCTGACGGTATGCCGGTGTAAAGCTCGATGACCTTTGCCAGATCTGCGGCGGTGACATGAACCTCGTTGCAGGCAGCGTTTATCTCGCCTAGCTCAGCGTTGAGCTGCAGCAGTGCGGTTTTGGTCATCGATATCTTTTCATAGTCGATGTTTTCGGTAGTTTCGCTCAGGTTGGAGAGGGAATCAGTTAGCTCCCGCTGTCTGCGCACCATCTGGTCGCGTTTTGCCAGCGCGGCACTCCCCAAGGAGGCGCAGGCGCAGGATTCGTCAAGCAGATCGATCGCTTTGTCCGGTAGGTACCGGTCGGTGATGTATCGCTCGGACCATTTGACGCAAAGCTCCAGTAATTCGTCCGAGATATGCACCCCGTGGAATGACTCATAGCGCGGACGCAGCCCTTTTAATATCTCGATGCTGTCAGCCAAGGTCGGTTCCTCGACCGTAATCGGCTGGAACCGGCGCTCAAGCGCGGCGTCCTTTTCAATGTTTTTGCGGTATTCCTCAAAGGTCGTTGCGCCGATTACTTGGATTTCGCCGCGCGATAAAGCGGGTTTAAGAATATTCGCAGCGTTCATCGAGCCTTCCGCGTCGCCCGCGCCGACTAAGGTATGCACCTCGTCGATAAAGAGGATGATATTCCCCTCGCGCTTGACTTCTTCAATCAGGTTTTTGATGCGGCTTTCAAACTGTCCGCGAAACTGCGTTCCAGCGACTAAGGTCGCCATATCGAGCAGGTATATCTCCTTGTCGAGCAGCTTCCCCGGCACATTTTTTGCCGCAATGCGCTGCGCCAATCCTTCGGCAATTGCGGTCTTACCGACGCCCGGTTCGCCGATCAGGCACGGGTTATTCTTGTTGCGGCGGCAAAGAATCTGGATCGCACGGGTAATCTCCCGCTCTCTGCCGATGACCGGATCAAGCGTACCTTCGCGCGCGCGTTCGGTGACGCTCGTGCAGTAAGCGTTCAGGAATTTCAGCTTTTTCTTTTTTGAGGAAACGGCTTCCGACTCCTTTTTCGATCCGGATTTCGCATTGTCAGGCTGCGGCTGGGAAGACGCTTCGGCGGTCGGCTCTAACGCTGTCGGCTCGCCGGATTCTTCGCTCTTGTTCGGCTTGCCGAACATCTTACTGAAAAAATTCGGCAGCGCTTGGTTCGTCCCGCCGACCATATCCTCGTCGTATTCACCCTCGATCATATCGGTCATCTCGTCAATGTCTTCCGGGTGAAAGCCCGCTTGGCTGAGCATATCCTCAACCTCCGGAATTTTCAATTCGCTTGCGCATTTAAGGCAAAGCCCTTCATTTTTTGGTTTCCCGTTTTCAAACCGTGTCAAAAAAACGACAGCCGTTCTTTTTTTGCATTTGGAACAAACCATGTAGACACTCCTTTTGCGGCATGTATAAGGTGTATGACGCTCTTGATGCGGAACAAATCCGCAGCGCCATGGATTTGCTGCTGATAAATCGTAATAACTGCGGGAGTCCCGCCTTTTTATTATAGCATAATTTCATTTATGAATTTTGGGGAAAATGTAAACATTTCTTGATCGAGCCCTTCTTACAACGTTGCGATCCCGGCATTTATGATCTGATAGAACAGCTTAAAAAGAAAGGTCTTTTCAATGAGCGCGGTGTTACAGAACGAAAGCCCGTCGGCGGAAAACTGCACGATAAGCTGCGCGACAAACGCAAGCACCAGCAATACAATAAAGCCGACGCCAAGGCCGCAAACGCCGCCGCAGATGCAGTCTACTCGTCCGACCAGGCTTTTTTCAGAGGCGTGGTTTCCAAGCAGCAGAATGAGCCAGTGCAGCAGCAGGAACAGCAGGATAAAAAGAAGCAGGAATAAAATCCCCTGTACCAGCGGGAGAATGACCGACGGCATTAGCTGATACACCATGTAGTCCGCGACATTTTGCACCTTTTGATCTACCGCTGTTGAAACGCTCTGTACGAACGTATCGACATCCGATCCGGCAAGCAGCATGGTCTTGCAGAAGGATGGAATCTTTCCAAGCGCGTTGACAACGACGCTTTCCATTCGCACACCGTCGCCGACGTTTGTGATATAGTGATTGATACGTTCGGCAAAATACGGTCCGATGTATTTTTCATAAAGAATCGGCGCAGCGGCCTTGGAACTGAGAAAAGAGACTAAAAACAGCCCCAGCGTGCCGAGCAGATTGACCAACATCCGAAAAAACCCTTTCCTCCAGCCGTAAAGAACGAAGCCTGCAAAGATGACGGCGCATATCAGATCAATGATTATCGACATAACTGTTTTCCTTTCGTTGCATTTATTCTAACATTCCCAACAATCAGTCTGTGAGTGAATCCGACGTGTCTATTTGGAATGTCACCCGACTGATCGTATTATTGCTGTAAAGATAGGCCTCGCCGTTTTGAATGACCATGCCGCTGCAATTCTCCTTTGGAACATAACGCTCAACTTCATTCTTGGCGAAATTCCAGCGGAGCAGTTCATTTTCGGTCAGGCAGTAAAGATCAGTGCCGTCTAACGTCATCTCAAGCGGCGGATCGGCGAGTTCTATTGCGTCGATCCGCGTCCCTTCGGCATTGTAAATTGTGATCGCCGTCGTATTATTGTTGATATTCTGCTGCGCCGCGGCGAGGTATTTTTCACTGCCGCAGACCGCTAAAAGATCGCTGTAATAGTACAGAGAAGAATAGGAAACGCCTTTTTCATCGATAAACTCAATGTCGCCGGAAGTGATGATGGCAAGCTGCTGGTTTGAGAAGGTCTGCAAATAATAAGGCGCGACAGCAGCGGAAAGCACTGTGCGGTATACCTCCTTCTCGGATTTGAGGTTCAGCGCGTAAAGGATCGTTTGGATAAACCCGTTTTCGGCGTTGATGCAGCTAACATAAAGATGCTCCCCGTCTTCGGAAAACGACAGCCCGATTACTTTATCGCTTGCGGAGTACCAACGGTAGGAAATTATACCGTTTTTGTTGTAGACAGAAACCTCCGCCGCATAACGGTCGCTATAGGTGGCAATGGCGGCGTTTCCGTTTTTCGAGAGAGCGCCGGTGATGATTTTCTGGTCGGTCTGCACCGCATATCCGGTGTGAAAAGGCTGGATGTAGCGAAACTGCGTTCCGCTGTGGTCGTAGACCAAAACGCATTCGTTGTTGCTGCGCAGAACAGGGGAGGAGTAGCCCAAAATAGCTTCGTCCGCCTTCTGCCCCTTTTCATCCAAAAAGATTACCCCGTTTTTGGTCATGACCGCAATGTAGCGGTCGAGCGCCGCTGCGTCCACAAACGATTGCTCCTTGATTGTGACCGGATAGCTGTCGGAGGCGGATATCTGCCCAACGTGGTAGAAAAACTCGGTGAATTTTCCAGTAAAGAAGGCAACGGCGAGGATTACGACAAGCGCAATCACCGCACAGCCGGCTAAAACGATGGAAACGATTCGCCGCAGCTTCAAAAAGCTGCGATACTTATCCAAGTCCGCTATTTTTTCGTTCTGCTTTGGCTTTTTCTGTTTCGGCAGTCTATGTAACCATTTGCTCATGCTTCTGACGTTCCTTTCCGTCGTCTGGCTTGCGGCGCAAGCAGACCGTCGCCTTTTCAGATTATTATCTGTACTATGCGGTTTATAATGGGTCGATCAACCGGTCAAACGGCGGCTGATAGAGGACTCTGTTTAGATAAAGTCCCTCCGGACCGACTGTTTTTCCGGCTTTTTCGCGCTGTTTGGAGCGGATGATAGCAGGGATGCTGCCCGGCGCTATCCGCTTTGCCTGGATGAAAAGCAGTGTGCCGACCATAATACGCACCATGTTATAAAGAAATCCGTCGCCGCGCACCGTGAATATCACCATATCGCCGTCCCGCTTGACCGAGATCGCGCGGATGGTGCGCACACAGTCGCTGATGCCGCTCCTCTGACTGCAAAAGGCGGAAAAATCATGCGTCCCCAAAAAATCCTGTGCTTCGCGGTCCAACAGCACTTCATCGATCCTCCAGCGGTAGATCAGCGCCATATGCTCCAAAAAAGGGTTCGGAATCGCGCTGTTCCAAACGCGGTAAACGTATTCCTTTTCCAAAACGGAGTACCGCGCGTGGAAATCCAGCGGCATATCGGTGCAGGAGAGAGCCGCAATGTCGTTCGGCAGTGCGCGGTTGAGCGCAATGGTGAGTCTATCGCAAGGGATGCGGCATTCGCTGCGCATATGAAAATAGTAGGCGTTTGCATGCACGCCCGCGTCGGTGCGCGAGCAGCCGCAGATATCCTCTCTGCGGTGCAGAACCGCTTCCACGGCGTCCTGCACAACCTGCTGGACGCTGACAGCGTTTTCCTGTACCTGCCAGCCGTGGTAGCGGGCACCGAAAAAACTGATTTTGACTAAGATATTGCGCAAAAGCCCGCCCTCCTTTCCAGAGGCGCCGTTTGAAAGCGCCAAAGCGTTTGTTAAAGGGCGCAGCTTGCGCAGGCCCGTTTGGTTTTGCTTTGTTTTCGTGCTTTCCGCTCATCTCAAAAAAACTTTGAATGGATGGGGAAATCCATGGCGTTTAAATCGGCAAGAAGATATTTGCCAGCACGACCTCCGCGATCAATAACAGCATAATTCCGCTGGCAATCCAGTCGATCTTTGTGATCTTTGGCTGGCGAAGCTTGGTGCGGTTTTCGCCGCCGTTGTAGCACCGGCATTCCATTGCGACCGCAAGCTCCTCCGCGCGGCGGAAGGCGGAAACAAAAAGAGGGATTAAGATCGGGATCATCGCTTTGGCGCGGTTGATGATATTGCCGCTTTCAAAATCCGCACCGCGCGCTTTCTGCGCAGAGATAATCTTATTGGTTTCCTCCATCAGTGTCGGAATAAACCGCAGCGCGATGGTCATCATCATCGCGATCTCATGCGCGGGGAAGTGGATGATTCTAAGCGGCGATAAAAGCCGCTCGATCGCGTCGGTTAAAGCAATCGGCGTCGTGGTGAAGGTCAGCATCGAGGTCGACGCGATCAGCAGAACGATCCGGATGACCATAATGCCGGCGCTGTAGAGCCCCTCCCATGACGGCTTAAAGATCCAGAACGAAAAGATCGGCGTGCCGTCGACAAAAAACATATTTAATATCGCGGTGAAGAGGATGAGCGGCAGGATCGGTTTGACGCTGCGCAGGATCATCTTGGCCGGAACCTTAGAAAGCAGTGCGACAGCCAGTACAAAGGCTGCGGGGAAAATAAAGCCGCCAAGCCGCTGTATGCAGAACAGCGCCACGACATAAGCGATAATCAGGAGAATTTTAAACCGCGGATCCATGCGGTGCAAAACGGATTTTCCCGGGTAATATTGCCCAAAGGTAATGTCTGTCAGCATGATCCGTCCTCCTTCCCGGATTTTCCAAAGACCGCAAGCAGCACCCTTTTTGCCTCGGCAGTGGTGAATACCTCACGCGGCAGAAACGGATATTTTTCATGCAGCGCGTGGAAAACCTTTGTCACCTGCGGGATGCTTAAGCCCAGCTTTTCGATCTCTTCCGCTTTGGAAAAAACGTGCGAAACGCTGCCATAGTCGTAAACTGTCGCCTGATTCATCACTAGAACGCTGTTTGCGTATTTAGCGGTGTCCTCCATGCTGTGGGAAACGAGCAGCACCGTGCTGCCGCTGCCCTTGTGATACTTTTGGATCATCTCTAAAATGAGGTCGCGGCCATGCGGATCAAGCCCGGCGGTCGGCTCGTCGAGGATCAAGACCTTTGGCTGCATTGCGATCACACCCGCGATCGCAACTCGGCGTTTCTGTCCGCCGGAAAGCTCGAATGGGCTTTTTTCCAGCAGGGATTTGCTTAGTCCGACCGCGTCCGCTGCGGCGAGCACGCGGTTTTTGATCTCAGACTCCGAAAGCCCCATATTTTTAGGACCGAACGCAATATCTTTAAAGCAGGTTTCTTCAAATAGCTGATATTCCGGGTATTGGAACACAAGCCCGACTGCAAAACGGGTCTGCCGTAGGGTGAGCTTGTCCTTCCAGATGTCCTTGCCGCAAACGTAGATTTTTCCGGAGGTCGGCTTGAGCAAGCCGTTGAAATGCTGGATCAAGGTCGATTTTCCAGAGCCAGTGTGCCCGATGATCCCGACAAAATCTCCCTGCTCGATCTCTAAATTCACATCATGAATGGCAGCCTTTTCATTTGGTGTGCCTTCCCCGTAAAGATGGGTAAGATGCTCTGTTTTGATGATAGTAGCCAAATTCGGATTCCTTTCTTATTTACCCGTTATTCTGCGGCAGTTTGGATAAAAGCTTATCCAGCGTTGCGATAAATTCCTCCGGAGTCAGGATGCCCTTCGGCAGCGTTACGCCTGCGTCGATCAGGGTGTTTGCTACGTCGGCTACCTGCGGTACATCCAAGCCAAGCTCTTTCAATAGCTTGACGTTTCCAAAGACCTCCTTTGGCGCACCGTCGAGCCTGATCCTGCCGTGGTCGATAACGATGACCCGTTTTGCCTGCACCGCCTCGTCCATATAGTGAGTAATAAGGACGACGGTCGTTTTCTGCTCTTGGTTCATCCGCAGGATAGTCTGCATAACCTCGCGCCTGCCCTTCGGATCGAGCATCGCGGTCGGTTCATCCAGCACAATGCACTTTGGATTCATCGCCAAAATTCCGGCGATGGCGATGCGCTGCTTCTGTCCGCCGGAAAGCTGATGCGGCGTATAGTATCGGTAGGCGGTCATTCCGACCTCGTTAAGCACCTTTGTGACCCTTTGCTCCATCTCTTTTGGAGGAACACCCAAATTCTCCATTGCAAACGCAACATCCTCCTCGACAATGGTCGCGACGATCTGGTTATCCGGATTCTGAAAAACCATGCCGACCTTCTGCCGGATATCAAACAGCATTTCTTCATTTTTGGTGTCGATACCGTCGATGATGACCGTACCCTCGTCTGGGGTCAGGATCGCGTTAAAATGCTTGGCAAGCGTGGATTTTCCGGAGCCGTTGTGTCCTAAGACTGCCACGAAGGAGCCTTCCTCGATCTTCAGCGAAATGTCGTCTAAGATTAGGGTTCTTTCTGCGGCGTCCTTGCCGTCGTAGGCAAAGGAAACATGATTTGCATCGATCAAAGACGGCAAAACTTGTTCTTCCATTGATTTGACCAATCCTTTCTGGTGTTCGCGCGTTTATTCGCCGCGGAAGATCGCGGTCGAACCGCACGGTAATGTGAATCCGCTTTTCCGCACCGGAAGTCCGATCTCGTCCGCTTCCACTGTGCCGTGGTGTTTTTGCAGTATCGTCGTTCCCAAAAGGTAGGACATGACCGAAGGCGAAAGCCCGGTCGTGTAGGAATTCAATAAAAACAAAAGCGGCTTTGAGGACAGCACCTGCTCGCAGAGCGTCAGCAGATGGTAGATTTTTTCCTCTAACTGCCAAACCTCGCCGTTTGGCCCGCGTCCATAAGAGGGGGGATCCATCACGATGATGTCATAGCGGCTGCCGCGGCGGATCTCCCGCTGTACGAATTTCTCGCAGTCGTCGACAATCCAGCGGATCGGTTTATCGCTTAAGCCCGAAAATGCCGCGTTTTCCTTGCCCCATGCAACCATGCCCTTCGATGCGTCGACATGGCAAACCTCTGCTCCCGCCGCCGCCATCGCAAGCGTCGCGCCGCCGGTGTAGGCGAACAGGTTGAGCGCCTTAACCGGTCGGCCGCAGGCGCGTATCGCGCTTTGCAGCAGATCCCAGTTGGCTGCCTGCTCTGGAAAAAGACCGGTGTGCTTAAATCCGGTCGGGCTGATCTTGAAGGTCAGCTCTTTATAGCTGATCTGCCAGAATTCCGGCAGCTTTCTGTAGTATTCCCAGCTTCCGCCGCCCTTTGCCGAGCGAATGTAATGCGCGTCCGCCTTTCCCCAAAGAGAAGGCTCCTTCGGTGTGTCCCAGATGATTTGCGGGTCGGGACGAGAGAGGATGTATTTTCCCCAGAACTCAAGCTTTTCTTTCCCGCTTGTGTCGATGATTCCGTATTCTTTCCATTGATCTGCTGTACGCAATACAGGATACCTCGCTTTGTTTTTGTTTTTGGTTATAGAACCTGCTGCCCGTCCATCGGGATGCCCAGATGCCGGTAAGCAAACGGAGTGACGCAGCGTCCGCGCGGTGTGCGGGTTAAAAATCCAAGCTGCATTAGATACGGTTCGTAAACGTCCTCAAGTGTAACCGCTTCCTCGCCGAGGTACGCTGCGAGCGATTCCAGCCCGACCGGTCCGCCGCCGTAGTTTTCGATAATGCAGCGCAGCATCCGCCGGTCGACGTTGTCCAGCCCTAATTCGTCAATCTCCAGACGCCTTAACGCGGTATCGACGATCTCTTTGGTGATCGTGCCGTTTCCGATGATCTGCGCAAAATCGCGCACCCGCTTGAGCAGGCGGTTGGCAAGACGCGGCGTGCCGCGCGAACGTCTTGCAAGCTCCAAAGCGCCCGCCGGATCGCAGGCGATGTTTAAAATCGCCGCGCTGCGGGAGATGATCTGCGCAAGCTGCGCCGGCGTGTAAAGCTCTAGGTGCATTAGTACGCCGAAGCGGTCGCGCAGCGGCGCGCTTAGCTGTCCGGCGCGGGTTGTCGCGCCGATCAGCGTAAAATGCTGTAAATCCAGCCGGATGCTGCGGGCGGCTGGCCCTTTGCCGATCATGATATCCAGCGCGTAGTCCTCCATCGCCGGATATAAAACCTCCTCGACCGAGCGGTTTAAGCGGTGGATTTCATCGACAAACAGCACATCGTTTGCGTTGAGGTTGGTCAGCAGCGCCGCCAAGTCGCCCGGCTTTTCGATTGCCGGACCGCTCGTTACCTTGAGGTTGACGTTCATTTCGTTGGCAATGATGCCCGCTAAGGTGGTCTTTCCAAGTCCCGGCGGGCCGTAAAGCAGGACGTGATCCAGCGCTTCGCCCCGCTGTTTGGCGGCGCGGATGTAAACCGAAAGATTTTCCTTGACTTTGTCCTGACCAATATATTCCGAAAGCAGCTTCGGGCGCAGAGAAAGCTCGATATCCGCGTCGCTTTCGATATATTCCGGCGCAGTAATGCGGCTCTCAAAATCAAATTCGTTTTCGCTTTTTATCAAAGGATCTCGCTCCCTCTCTTATAAATTTGCAGCAAGCAGCTTTAATCCGCCCTTAATCAGATCCTCGACCGGAAGATCTTGGTCGAGCGTTTCAACTGCTTTTGCAGCAAGCGGCTGCGGATAGCCGAGTACGACGAGCGCGCTGACCGCCTCGCTGACGCTGGTGCTTCCCGCTGAAAGGGTTTCCGGCGTAAAGTCCTTTACCTGCTGCTGTAATTCGGATTTTCCGATCTTATCTTTGCATTCGAGCACAATGCGCTCGGCGGTCTTTTTGCCGATGCCCACGCATTTGGTCAGGGCTTTGGCGTCGCCGGTCGCAATGCAGAGCGCGACCTTTCCCGGTGTTAAATCCGATAGGATGGAGATCGCTGCCTTTGGCCCGACGCCGCTGACGCCGGTCAGGATGCGAAAGCACTCCCGCTCCTCGCGGTCGGCAAAGCCAAATAGCTCGATCGCATCCTCTCGAACCGCTGTGTGGATGTAGACAAACGCTTTTTCGCCGATCTTCGGCAGCTTTGCCAAGGTGTTTAACGAGGCGCGGAAGCCGTAGCCGACGCCGCAGCAGGATATCACCGCCATTTCGCGGCTGCTCTCGGTTAGAATACCGTCTAAGCTGTAAATCATAGCAAAAGTCCTTTCTGGTATTATCGATGCGGCATAAAGCGCATCAGCGAGCCGGAAACGTGCGCGTGGCAGATTGCCATCGCAAGCGCGTCGGCGGTGTCATCCGGCTTTGGGATCGCTTTTAAGTGCAGGATCTGGCGGGTCATCTCCTGCATCTGGTGCTTGTCCGCGCCGCCGTAGCCGACCAGCGCCTGCTTTACCTGCATCGGTGTGTATTCGTAGATGGGGATGTCCCGCTGCGCAGCGCCCAAAAGGATCAGTCCGCGCGCCTGCGCCACGTCGATGCCGGTGGTGACGTTTTTGGAGAAAAACAGCTTTTCGATCGAGATAACGTCCGGCTTGAACTGGTCTAAAATCTGTGTGTAATCCTCGTAAATGGTCTTTAACCGATGCGAGAACTCAGCTTTTGCTTCGGTGAGGATTGATCCGTAGCTCAAAACTGTGAACTGGCTGCGGCTGTAATCGACAAGCCCGTAGCCGACGATGGCGTATCCCGGGTCGATTCCTAATATTTTCATGCTTCTTTTCACTTTCTAACGGTCGGTTCGAATTACCGATACAGCATTATTTTACCACATTTTTGCGCGGCTGTCTACTATTAGACTCAAGAATTTCAAAAACGTTCGTTTTTACAGCCTTTCGCCGCGAAATGCCGCGTTGCAGGAGACGCAGAACAGCAGTGTGGTCAACAGCAGCAGGACAAAGATCACCGGAGAAGGCGAGCTGCTTTTTGGATGGATGTTTTGCTCGATTGTGATGCAGGCGGCGCTGATCTGCGGGAGGTGCTTACAGCAAAGCGCAAAAATCCCTGCGCTCAATGACGCATGGAGCAGCCGCATTAGAAGAAAGAAGAGATATTTCGGCGCATATTTTCCTAAGATCGAATAAAGCTGCAAATGCACGCAGACGCCGCCAAGGCTGCAAAAAAAGGCGAGCAGAATGAATCTGGCTTCGCCAGAAACCGAATTTAGCCCGCTGCATCCGCTTGTTACTTCTAGAAGCGCAAAAACGATCTCGCTAAACGCGCCCGGTAAAAAATCAAGCCACTGTCCCAAAACACCGCGCAGCCCGAAAAAGAAGACGACCGCGCCGCAGATCAGCGCCATCGCGCGCACGGCGCTTTGGATGCTGGAAATCAGTGCAGAGCCGCGTGGCTGCGGATTGACAGGGGCGGCGCTGATTTGCAATTTTGAGCTGCTTTTTCTGCTAAGAAGCAAAGCGGTTACGGTTAGCAGCGCGCCGGAGAGCGTCTGAGAAAGCAGCATCCATCCGCCGACCGTCTTGCTGCCGCAAAGCCCCTCGCCGACAAAGCTAAGCAAAAAGCCCGGTCCGCAGCCGACAAGGCAGCAGGAAAGCAGCTTGGCTTCGGAAGCGCTTAGCCGTCCGTTTTCCGCCGCTTTTTTTACGGTCATTGCGCCGACTGGAAATCCGCCGGTAAAGGCGAGGAAAAACATCGCGGCTGCGCCGGCCGGGAAGAAAGAAGAGCGGCGCTTTTTGCCGCTGCCAACGGTTGGAAAAAGTCCGGCGATCACCAGAAATAGGAAAAGGGACGGGATTAGCTGCTGGATACAGAGCTTAACCCCTGCCTGTACCGAGACGGCGACCTCCTTGGAAAAAAGAGAGCAGACGATCAGCAGGGAAAACGCCGCTGCCCAGCGCAGCGCATTTTTGCTTTTTACAAAAAGCGGCGGCATATAATTCCTCCTTTACAGCGGATTTGGGTACTACTGCCATATGCGCAAAAGGGGGAAAATATGAGCGGCTTCTGCGCGGGAGAAAAACGCATAAATACGCCGGAAGGCTCATATTCTGGAACAAAAGCTGCTGTTATCATGCGCAAAGGAGAGGGAATCAGCATTGGAGAAACCGGAAAAGAATGAAAAAAGAGAGAAAAGCGAAAAAGCTTACGGCGTACACCAAAGGCTGCTTGACGAGTTTTTCTTTCTGCCGGTGTTAGAGTATTACCGCACCGGGCGGATCGTGCTGCATCACTGTGTCGGGCTGTGCGATTTTACAAAGGAATGTCTTGGATTCACCGTTGAGAAAAGCCGGATATTCATCTACGGCTCGGAGCTTAAGCTGATCGATTATTTTGAAGATACCGCCGAAATTTCCGGAAATATTCTGCGTATAGAGATTGTCGGCAGATAGTTCGGGGGAATGATATGTTCGTCTTTATCTTACGCCTTTTTGGGGGTTACTGCCGTTTTGAGGCGGATACGCCCAACCCCGTCCGGCTGTTTAACCGCCTGCATCAAAACGGGGTTTATTTTTGGAATCCAAAGGTGGATCAGACAAGAATTTCATTCTGCTGTATGAAAAAGCACGGCGGAACAGTCGACTCCGTTTTTTCGGATCTGGGGTTTACGGCTGATACCGTGCGCGGGCACGGACTGCCGTTTTTGCTTTCAAGCGTAAAACTGCGGGTTATTGCTGGGGTTATATTGGCGGCAATGATCCTGCTGCCGGTCATCTCCAGCTTTTTCGTTGCGGAGATCACTGTGACCGGCAACCGCTCGATCGATGAAAGCAACATCCTCTCGCTGCTTGCATCGCAGGGGGTGTCGCCTTACGCTTATATCCCGAATATCGATGTGAAACAGGTGCGGCAGTCGCTGCTTTTGGGTCAGCCGAAGCTTGCTTGGGCGGCAGTGAATATCGAAGGGAATACAGTGGAGGTGATCGTTCACGAGAAAAGCGGAGACGACTATGTCCTGCCAGACGATCCTTGCAATATTGTCGCCTCCTGCGACGCAATTTTGTATCAGCTAGACGTTTTGTCGGGCAAGCAGGTTGTTTTTGGGAAAACGGCGGTGCATAAGGGGCAGCTTCTGGTGTCGGGATTTTTGGAAACCGAGGCGGGGAAGCTTTCCTACCACCACGCGCAGGCAAGGGCCTTGGCGGAAGTGACGCTCACCAAAAGCTATACGGTCGATTTTACAGCTCCGGACTATAAAATGCTGGATAAAACCGAAACGCGCCGCAGTATTTGGATGTTCGGCAGAGAGATAAAGCTTTACCGCGCCGCAAACCTGCCGAAGCGTCCTTATGCGAAGAAGGCAGAAAAAAACGCGCTCTCTTTGTTCGGCATCAAGCTTCCGCTCGCTTTTGGCAGGATCGAATATACGTTATACGAGGAAACGCCGTCGACGCTGACCAAGACCGACGGCGTCGAGATCCTAAAGCGATGTTTTCGGGAATATGAGCTTTACGAATTGGAGGGGGACATCATTCTAGAAAAGAGTTTTTCGACCATAGAGCAGGACGGAAAGCTTACAATGACCGGCGTTTATAGGGTGCAGACCGATATTGCAAAGGAGGTCAAGATCGGGATTGCCGGGGAAGAACCGTGACCTCAAGGAATTTTTTGCAAAAAAGCAGGGGAAATGATTGCATTTTCAAAAAGTTTCCTGTATAATAAAAGAAAGGATTTTATCTGTAGAAGGAGGACTGCCAATATGGATTTGGAGAGTATTAGAAAAGTCTCGTTTGGTGGATATCATAAAGACGACGTCGCCGCTTTATTCCGCGAGCAGGATGCCACGCACCGCAAACAGCTCGAGCGTTTTACGGCGGAAGCGGAGTCGCTGAAAAAAGCGCAGAAGGAAACGCAGGAAAAGCTTTCCGAGCTGGAAGAATCTGTGCAGTTGCTTCAGGCAGAAAAGGAAAGCCTGACGAATGAGAACAATCAGCTTCGCGAGGTTGTGGAGGAAGAGTATGAACGTATTTCCGCGCTGGTGGAAAAGAATAAGGCGCTGACAAAGCAGGTTTCCGACGCCGAGCAGTCTGAAAAAGAAACGGTCGCTTTAAGCCGTTATGAAGCGCAGGAAGCGCAGAATGCCGAATTAGTCGAGCAATTGAAGCAAAGTCAAGAGGCTTTTACTCAGAAGGAAAAGGCGCTTGCGCTTGCAAACGAAAAGCTTGCGCAGCTTGTGCAGCTGCAAAATGCCGCTGTGACCGCAGAGGAGCTTTTGAATAAAGCGAAGGCAGAGGCAAAGCAGCTCAGCGACGAGGCAGCCGCAATGCTTGAGGATGCGAAGAATCAGGTGGAGCCGGTGCGTGAGGAGTATCTGCGCAAGGCGCAAACCGAGGCGGACGGTATTCTGCTGGAGGCGCGCCGTAAAGCGGAGGATATGCTTAAGGAAGCGAATATGCAGTCTGAGGGTATCCAGATGAAGGCGAAAGCGGACACAGAGCAGTTGGGGCGTGAATGCAGCCAGATTGTGGAGAACACGCGCTATACTGCGCAAAAGATTATCGAGGACGCGCAGGCACAGGCGCAGGATACGCTTTTGGAGGCGCAGGCGGAGAATGCGCAGCTAGCCGCAGAGAAGCTGCAAATTCAGAAGGAAACCGACGAGATTATCGACCGGGCAAAGGAAGAAAGCAGCCACATCTCGGCGGAAATGGATATGAAGCTGAAGCTGGAGCGCAAAAAGATGGATGATTTCCAAGCGGAGATCGATGCGTTCAAGAGCCGCATGATGGAGAGCATGGAGGGCTTGCTTGCGGGACTTGAGCATCTGAATTAAGCTGGTGCGAGGTAGATTTTGAAAGAGGTACGGATTCATACGCAGGATATCCGCGCTGCGGCGGATATCCTGCGCGCCGGAGATCGCGTTTTGCTTTCCGGCACGGTATATACTGCGCGGGACGCAGCGCATAAAAGACTCACCGCGCTGTTGGAGGAAGGAAGAAAACTTCCCTTTCCGCTAAAGGATGCGGTCATTTATTATGCTGGACCGACCCCTGCGCCGGACGGTTTGCCGATCGGCTCCTGCGGACCGACGACAAGCGGCAGAATGGACGTGTTTACGCCTCAGCTTTTGGACAACGGTCTTGCCTGCATGATCGGTAAGGGAAAGCGCAGCGACGCGGTCGTTGCGGGCATGGTAAAAAATCATGCTTTTTATCTCTGCGCAATCGGAGGAGCGGGCGCGCTTGTCTGCCGCGCCATCAAAAGCTGCGAGGTACTCGCATTCGAGGAACTTGGCTGCGAGTCGGTCAAGCGGCTGCAGGTGGAGGATTTTCCGCTGATTGTTGGAATTGACGCATTCGGCGGGAGCCTGTTTGCGTAGCTGCGATGCGCAGAGGATAATGATTGTAAAATAAAATGGACAAGCCCCTTTGGGATTCATTCCTGAATTGCAAGGGGGACTTGTTTTGCACAGTAAAATAAAGACGGAAATTTCATTCGAGAAGGAAGGTCAATTTTTTGGCTAAGAATTTATTGCGTATCATTGAGGAAAAAAAATCAGGCTTTTCCAAGGGTCAGCGGCTGATTGCCGACTACATCATCAATCATTATGAGAAGGCGGCGTTTATGACCGCTTCGCGTCTGGGGCATACGGTCGGAGTGAGCGAGTCTACCGTCGTGCGGTTTGCATTTGAACTGGGTTACGACGGCTATCCGCATATGCAGCGGCAGCTGCAGGAGCTGATTAAGAACAAGCTTACGGCGGTACAGCGCATTGAGGTTGCCAACGAGCAGATCGGCAGCGGCGAGGTGCTGGATAAGGTTTTAAACCTCGATATCGAAAAGATACGCCAAACGCTTGAGAATACCGACAGGGAGGCGTTTGACGGCGCGGTCGACGCGATTGTGGGCGCAAAGACCGTTTATGTACAGGGTGCGCGCAGCGCGTCGACTTTAGCGCGGTTCATTGCGTTTTATTTTCAATTGATCTTTCCGGATATCCGGCTGATCCACACCACCAGTTCTACCGAAACTTTTGAGCAGATTCTGCGTATTAACAAAGAGGATGTAATCATCGGCATCAGCTTTCCGCGTTATTCCACCCGCACGATCTCGGCGCTGCAATATGCAAAATCGCAAGGGGCAAAGGTTATCGCGATTACCGACAGCGCGGATTCTCCGCTCGCAAAGGTTTCCAATTATTTTCTTCAGGCAAGCTCGGACATGGCGTCGTTTGTGGATTCGCTGGTTGCGCCGCTGTCGCTCATCAATGCGCTGATCGTTGCGGTCGGGCTGAAAAAGAGCGATGAACTGAAAGATACCTTCAGCCGCTTGGAGCGCATCTGGGAGGATTATGACGTGTATCAAAAGGGCGATGAGGAAAATGTTGATCCAAAGCTGGAAAAGTACATTGAGGAAAGTCGGAAGCAATGATAGAGCGGGCTGATCTTTTGATCGTCGGCGGAGGCGCCGCCGGACTATTTGCCGCAGCGGCTGCGGCAGAGGCGGGACTGAAAACGACGGTTTTGGAAAAAAAGGATCGTCCGGCGCGCAAGCTGATGATTACTGGAAAAGGGCGCTGCAACCTGACCAATAATACCACGGAGCAGAAGCTTTTGGAACATGTTCCCTGTAATCCAAAGTTTCTTTACAGCGCGTTTGCACGCTGTAATGCGCAGGATGTGATGCGCTTTTTTGAAACGCGCGGGCTGACGCTGAAAACCGAGCGCGGCAACCGCGTGTTTCCGCAGTCGGATCGGGCGGTTGACATTGTAGATACGCTGATCGGCGCGGCAAAGGACGCCGGCGCTAAGCTTTGCACTGGCGTGACAGTAGACGGGCTTTGGATCGAAAACGGCGCTCTGCGGGGGGTTATTGCCGGGAAGACGCGCTATTTGGCAAAACGGGTGCTTGTTTGCTGCGGCGGGCTTTCCTATCCGGCGACCGGATCGACGGGGGACGGCTATCGGCTGGCGGCGCAGGCGGGGCATACAATCAAGCCGTGCCGAGGATCGCTTGTCGCACTGGAAAGCGACGAGCCGATTTGTAGGAATGCGATGGGGCTATCGCTTAAGAATATTGCGCTGCGCTGCGAGGAGGGCAAAAAGAAAAGTATTGTTTTTGCCGATCAGGGCGAGATGCTGTTTACCCATTTCGGCGTTTCCGGACCTCTGGTGCTGTCCGCGTCGGCGCATATGCGGCAGGCGGCGCAGAATTATCTGCTGCACATCGATTTGAAACCGGCTTTGACTGCCGAACAGCTCAACGCAAGAGTTTTAAGAGATTTTTCGAAATATGTTAACAAAGAGGTCGCAAACGCGCTTTGTGAACTATTGCCTAAAAAGGTAATTTCTGATATAATGAGACTAGCAGGCATTTTGCCGGAGAAAAAGGTGCATGATATTACCAAAAAAGAGCGGCTGTCGCTGGTGCGCGTCATCAAGGATATACAAGTTCCGGTTTCGGGATTTCGTCCGGTGGAGGAAGCGATTGTGACAAGCGGCGGCGTTTCAGTCAAGGAGATTGACCCGCATACGATGGAGTCCAAGCTTTTATCGGGGCTTTATTTTGCAGGGGAGGTCATCGATGTGGACGCATACACTGGCGGTTTTAATTTACAGATCGCCTTTTCGACCGGATATTTGGCGGCAAGTTCTGCGGCAGAAAGCGTAAGAGGGAAGAACGAATGAAAGCAATTGCGATTGACGGGCCTGCGGGCGCAGGGAAAAGCAGTATAGCCAAGCAGGTTTCAAAGGAATTACAATTTATTTATGTCGATACCGGCGCGCTTTACCGCGCAGTCGGCTACACCGCGATGAAAAAGGGCGTTTTACTCGCGCAAATCGAGGACGTTCTGCCGCTGCTGGAGAAAATGGAGGTTTCGATCCGCTATTTAGGCGGCGCGCAGCACGTTTTTGTGGACGGCGAGGATGTATCGGAGGTAATCCGCAGCGAGGAGGTCGCCGCTTATGCGTCGAGGGTTTCGCCGCTGCCAAAGGTCAGACAGTTTTTATTCGACCTTCAGCGAAGGCTGGCTCTTGAGAACAATGTCGTGATGGACGGCAGGGATATTGGCACGGTTGTGCTTCCGGACGCTGGACTTAAAATCTTCCTGACGGCTTCGGTTGAGGAGCGCGCTAGAAGGCGCTGCAAGGAATTGATTGAAAAGGGGATTTCCGCCGATTTTGAAACGGTCAAGGCGGAGATCGCCGCAAGGGACGAGGCGGATATGCACCGCGAGATCGCGCCGCTCAAAAAAGCGGCAGACGCCGTGGTGATCGACAGCTCTGACATGACTTTGGATGAATCGGTCAATGCGGTGCTGCGGCTGGCGCGGGAAAGGCTTTCGTTGTAAAAAGCGTTTTTGACATCATATTATGAAGCGAGGGAACAGATATGTGGATGTATGCGGTGGGCAAGGCGGTTTTGATGCTGCCGATGCACATAATATATAAGATAACGGTGTCGGGAAAGGAGAATATTCCGACAGAGAAGGGCAAGGGGGTTATCCTTGCGTCCAATCATATCTCAAACGCGGATCCGATTCTTCTGGGGATCAGCGTGAAGCCGCAGCTTCATTTTATGGCGAAGGAGGAGTTGTTTGCAAATCCGTTTTTTGGATGGGTGCTGCGGCATATCGGCGCATTTTCGGTTTCCCGCGGAAAAGGCGATATGGAAACGCTCAATAAGGGCGGGGAATTGGTTGAGGCGGGAAAAACGCTTGCGATCTTTCCGGAGGGACATCGCTCAAAAGATGGAAATCTGCAAAAGGCGAAGTCCGGCGTAATCCTCATCGCTTCCAACTCCGGCGGGGATATCCTTCCGGTTTGCGTCACCGCGCTTCCAAAGCGCAAACATCACCGTAAGCATATTCATATCATGTTTGGACCGATGATACATAATAAAGAGGTTGCGGTCGAAAACGCGAGGAATTTGGCGCAGATCAAGTCGGCAAGCCGGCTTCTAATGGAGCGGATCGCACAATTGAGGGAAAAAACGCTTGCAATATTCGAAGGAAAAGAGGCTTGATATGACGCCGAGGATTACGCTTGCCAAAACAGCCGGCTTTTGCTTCGGCGTCAGCCGGGCAGTAGAGCTGGTGGAAAGCCTTTTAAAGGAAGGAAAATTGGTCGCAACCCTAGGACCGATTATCCACAATCCGCAGATGGTCGAGCGGCTTGCGAAAATGGGCTGCCGCATCGCGGACTCGCCGTTTGACGCAAAGGAAAACGAAACGCTCGTTATCCGCTCCCATGGGGTCGGAAGCGCCGTTTACGATACGTTAAACGAGATCGGACACGCTTATGTGGACGCAACCTGCCCGTTTGTGGGCAAGATCCACCGTCTGGTTTCAGAGGCGGGAGAGAAAAATGAAATTGTTATGATTGCCGGAAATCCAGAGCATCCGGAAGTAGTCGGCATCAAAGGCTTTTGTAGTGGAGAGGCATATGTGTTTGAAACGCCAAAAGACTTGGATAAATTATTACAAAACCTTGGCGATAAGGTGAATAGCCCCATGCTCATGGTGGCTCAAACAACCTATAATGTAAACTTTTGGAGTGAAAGTGCCGAAATTGCAAAAAGGTACTGTACAAATCTCAGAATTTGTGATACAATATGTAGTGCTACGAGCGCACGTCAGCAGGAGGCGGTTTCTTTAGCGCGCGAAAGCGACCTGATGGTCGTGATTGGCGGCAGAGAAAGCTCCAATACGCAGAAGCTGCGCCAGATCTGCCAAAACGAGTGCGACACCGTTTTAATCCAGACTGCGGATGAGTTGCAGCCGCAGGTTTTAAAAGGACGACTGAAAATTGGCATAACCGCTGGAGCATCAACTCCGGCTTATATAATAAAGGAGGCTATTTACGCTATGGAAGAAATGTTGAAAAACAACAATGTAGAAGAGGAGATGGACTTTGCGCAGTTGCTGGATCAATACCAGGACAATGCTAAATTATATGTCGGAAAAAGAGTTCACGGTACTGTCGTTTCGATTACACCGAATGAAGTTCACGTCGATATTGGCGCAAAGCAGACCGGCGTTGTGTCCACTGACGAGCTGACTGCCGATCCTACCCAGACCACCGAGGACGTCGTCAAAGTTGGCGATGAAGTCGATTTAATCGTTTTGAAGGTCAATGATCAGGATGGCACCGTTATGCTCAGCAAGAAAAAATGCGACGAGCAGATTGGCTTTGAAACCGTTAAGGAAGCTTACGAAGCGGGCACGATCTTAGACGGTATTGTAACCGACGTAGTCAAGAGCGGCGTGCTGGTTCTGACCAACAAGACCAAGATCTTTGTTCCGGCAAGCCACGTTGCGATACAGAGGGTCAACGACCTGACCACCATGCTGAAAAAGCAGGTCAAGGTAAAGCTGCTTGAGGTCAACGAGAAACGCGGCAGAGCGCTTGCTTCGATCAAGGCTGCGGAGCGTGAACTGCACGCGGAGGAAAGAAAGGCTGCCGAGGAGAAATTCTGGTCGACTGCGCAGATCGGCGATAAGTTCACCGGCGAGGTAAAATCTTTGACCGAGTACGGTGCGTTTGTCGATATAGGCGGCGTTGACGGCATGATCCACCGCTCCGAGTTGTCTTGGACCAAGCGTGTCAGAAGACCTTCTGACATTCTTAAGATCGGCGATATGGTAGAGGTTTATATCCGTGATTTAGATCCGGAGAAGAAGCGCATCTCCTTGGGCTATAGAAAACAGGAAGACAATCCGTGGGAAATCTTAAAAGCGAATTACAATGTTGGCGACGTTATAACCGTTACCATTGTTTCCTTCACGGAATATGGCGCGTTTGCCAAGGTGATTCCGGGCATCGACGGCTTGATCCATATTTCTCAGATTGCAAACCAGCGCGTTGAGAAGATCGCTGATTTCTTAAAGGTCGGTCAGGAAGTTGATGTTAAAATCATCGATATCGATTATGATAAGAAGCGTGTCAGCTTATCAATAAGGGCGCTTCAGAACGACGAAGATCCCGTTGAAGAAGTGGAATAATTTTTATAATCGAATGAAATGAATCGCGCCGGAGGTTTATACAAATCTCCGGTGTGTTTTTTGATTTATTTGTTGTAATCAATATTTTTTGGAATGTCAAGAAAAAAGCTTGACAGCACGCTGCGGATATGTTATAATAACCAAGGCGCAAAAGCGTGCGGAGTGCGGCAAAGCGGCGGGAAAGGCGGCTGTTAGATGGAGGAAAAGATACGAATGGGCAACCTGCTTGCGATATACGGGGAATTGCTTCCATCGACACAGAGAGAGGTCATTGCGCTTTACTGCAACGAGGATCTTTCTCTTTCCGAGATTTCTGAGAATGTGGGAATCACCAGACAGGGTGCGCACGATAAAATCCGCCGCGGGGAGAAGCAGCTGACGCAGTACGAAGAATGCCTGCATATCGAACAGAGAAACCGATCCATCGGGCAGTTGAACGCGCTGGTACAGGAGGCGTTTTTGTTCTGCGCGGAGGAGCATCCGGCGCATCAAGCGCTTTGCGAGGCGCTGCGTATTTTAGGCGGACTGACGGATGCAAAAGGGCAGAACGGCGAAGGGTCGGAAGAAAGGACGGGTTTTGATGGCGTTTGAAGGATTAACCGAAAAGCTTTCGCAGGTATTCAAAAAGCTGCGCGGCAAGGGTAAGCTTTCCGAGGCGGATATTAAGGATGCTATGCGCGAGGTTCGTATCGCGCTGCTGGAAGCTGACGTAAACTATAAGGTCGTAAAGGATTTCGTCAAAACTGTCAGCGAAAAGGCAGTCGGCGAGGAGATCATGAACAGCCTAACTCCTGCGCAGCAGGTTATCAAAGTCGTTCACACCGAGCTTTGCCGCTTGATGGGCAGCGAGAATCAGCGCATCAATTTTCCGTCGAAGCCGCCATGCGTCATTATGCTCTGCGGCCTACAGGGCGCCGGTAAAACGACCCACGCTGCGAAGCTTGCCAAGTACTTCAAGGGACAAAATCATCGCCCGATGCTGGTTGCCTGCGACGTGTATCGTCCGGCTGCGATTGAGCAGCTGAAGGTTGTCGGCGGAAAGGCGGATGTGCCGGTTTTTGAGCGCGGGCAGGGCGATCCGGTGGCAATTTCCGCCGAGGCGGTCCGCTATGCGAGGGATTACGGTTATGATGTCGTAATTCTGGATACTGCCGGTCGTCTTCATATTGATGAAACGCTGATGACCGAGCTGCAGAACATCAAAAGCGCGGTTGCGGTCAGCGAAACGATGCTGGTGATCGACGCAATGACCGGTCAGGATGCAGTCAATGTCGCTAAGACCTTCAATGAAGCGTTGGAGATCGACAGCGTCATGGTAACAAAGATGGACGGTGATACCAGAGGCGGTGCAGCGCTTTCCGTTTTGGCGGTCACCGGCAAGCCGATCAAGTTTGTCGGTATGGGCGAAAAGCTTGACGATTTGGAGGCGTTTTATCCAGATCGTATGGCTTCGCGTATTTTGGGAATGGGTGACGTGCTTACCCTGATCGAGAAGGCGCAAAACCAAATCGACGCAGAGGAAGCAGAAAAGACGATCCGTAAATTGCAGGAAAATAGTTTTACGATTGATGACCTGCTCGATCAGCTTCGCCAGATTCAGAAGATGGGATCAATGAAAGATATTTTAGGAATGCTGCCCGGTGTGGGAAGCAAGTTGAAGGACGTCGAGGTTGACGAAAAGCAGTTTACTCGTATCGAGGCGATGATCACCTCGATGACGAAGAAGGAACGGCAGCGGCCGGCAATTATCAATCCGTCGCGAAAGCGCCGCATCGCTGCGGGCAGCGGGACAAAGGTCGAGGACGTCAACCGCCTGCTGCGTCAATTTGAGCAGATGCAGAAGCTGATGAAACAGATAGGCGGCAAAAAAGGCAAACGCAGAATGAATCCGTTTGGGATGCTGAATTTCTAAGGAATCAGGAAGAGGCAGAACGGTTCAGATAATATTTAGAAAGATAATATGGAGGAAACATCATGGCAGTCAAAATCAGACTGCGCCGTATGGGCGCAAAGAAAGCACCGTTTTATCGTATCGTGGTAGCGGATTCCAGGTATTCCCGCGACGGTCGCTTCATTGAAGAAGTAGGAACCTACGATCCGACCAAGAATCCATCTGCGATCACGGTAGACAGTGAAAAGGTTGAAAAATGGATCAAAAACGGCGCACAGCCGACCGACACCGTTAAGAAAATTCTGAAAACTCTTGAAAAATAAAGACTTCGTTTTCAGTACCGAAAGGAACTCGAATGGAAGAATTGTTAAAAACAATAGCCAAGGGGCTTGTTGAGGAAAAGGAAGCCGTTGAGGTGACCGCTGATCCGGTCAACGAAGAGGGCATTATCGTGTATCATCTGCACGTCGCACCGGACGACATGGGTCGCGTGATTGGTAAGCAGGGTAAAATTGCGAAAGCGATCCGCTGCGTTATTCGTGCGGCAGCTAACCGGATGGGCCAGAAGGTAAACGTTGAGATCGACTGATCCCCAGCGGGAGCAGTCCTTCCCATTTTAAGCGGTATAAGGATGATCATAACCCTTCCAAAACGCACCTGCGCTTTACGGTTATGATCATTCTGCGTATTGACTGCAAAGGAGAAATGAACGGATGCGAAAGCGCAAGGAATATTTAGAGATCGGCAAGATCGTTGCGCCGCACGGCGTACACGGTGCGGTTCGCGTGCAGCCTTGGTGCGACGACGCTGAGATGCTCACCGAATTTGCCCTTCTCTATTTTGACGGCGGCAAAACGCCGGTAGAGATTCTTTCCGCCGTTTTGCACAAGAACGTCGTACTCATGCAGCTAAACGGCGTCACTACGATGGATGCGGCGCAGGCACTGCGCGGAAAAATCCTCTATGCACCGCGCGATGCGCTGACGTTAGAGGAAAATGCCTACTTTATCCAAGACTTAGTCGGACTGACTGTCGTTGACGCGGACAACAGCGCGGTTATTTATGGGCGCTTGACCGATGTGCTTCAAACCGGCGCAAACGACGTTTACGAGATCACCCGTCCGGATGGCAGAAAAGCGCTGATCCCGGCAATCAAACAGGTCGTGATCCAGACCGACTTGGATACTGATGTGATGCGCATTCGCCCACTGGAGGGGCTGATCGATCCATGAGGTTTGATATTGCAACGCTTTTTCCGGAGATGTGTCAGGCGGTCTTAGAGGAAAGCATCGTCGGAAGAGGACAGCGTAAGGGCTGTTTTTCGGTTCATTATCACAACATCCGTGATTATACCGCAGATAAACATCGTCGGGTGGATGATTATCCTTACGGCGGCGGGATGGGGATGGTGATGCAGCCGGAGCCGATCTACGCCTGCTATCAGGCAATCTGCGATCAGGCAGGGACAAAGCCGCATGTTATTTATCTCTCCCCGCAGGGGAAGCTTTTGACGGAGGAAAAGTGTCACAGTCTGGCGTCACTTCCGCATATTATGCTGTTGTGCGGACATTACGAGGGGATTGACGAGCGAGTTATCGAGGAGATCGTCGATGAAGAGCTTTCGATCGGCGACTATGTGCTGACCGGAGGTGAGCTTGGCGCGATGGTCGTGGTAGACAGTGTGTCAAGGCTACTGCCCGGCGTGCTTGCAAGCAGCGAATGCTTTGAGGAAGAAAGCCTGAGCGACCGTCTGCTGGAATATCCGCAATATACCCGCCCGCCTGTTTGGCGTGGGCGCGAGGTGCCTCCTGTACTGCTTTCCGGCCATCATGCGAATATCGTAAAATGGCGCGGAGAGGAACGGTTAAGACGCACCAAAAGCAAGCGCCCAGATCTGTTGGAGGACGCGCAGGCGGAAAAAAACCCTTATTTGGATAAAAAGTGAATCGCTGTTTCGCTGCTGCGGACGTAAATAAGGGCGAGATAAAGTGTCCGTTTTGCATAAAGATAAGTTCTTATTTTTGTGCCATATCGTCAAAAAGCAGATTTTGCGCAAAAAAATACCAAAAGTGAAAAATTCAATTGACGAAGGCGAATTTTGTGGTATAATTAAATTAGATATACTAATCAACGTCCTTCCGACGAAGATTACCATTATATTTTTGGAGAAACAGAGGTTGAAGTTATGGTATCGAAAGAGTTAAAAATCGAAAATCAGGTTGGTCTTCATGCAAGACCTGCAACTTTCTTCATTCAGAAAACCAACGAATTCAAATCCACCATTTGGATTGAAAAAGATGATCGCCGTGTAAATGCGAAGAGCCTGCTTGGCGTTTTATCCTTAGGTATCGTTGGCGGCACGACCATCAAGGTTATTGCGGACGGCGCAGATGAGGACAAGGCAATCGAGGCTTTAGAGCGTCTGGTTGCAAACGGCTTTGCAGAATAATCGAAAAAGAAAAAGGAGCTGTACGCAAAAAGCGGTGCAGTTCCTTTTTCTTTTGCTTATTTATCGCCGTTACCGGCGGCATTCGCAATCGGATTAATCCAGTTGCCGTCCTTTTTCATGGCAAAATGCAGGTGCGGTTCAAGCGCTTGTTCAATCTCGGCGGTTTCGCCAACCTTGCCGATCACATCGCCTAAAGCGACCTTATCGCCCTTTTCCACCGCAATCGCCTTATCAAGCCCCATATAATAGCTTTTGCTGCCGTCGCTGTGAACGATTGTAACGCAGCTCCCCCAAAGCGGATCGACTGTGACCTCCTCGATCTCGCCGCTGTTGCATGCCTTGACCGGCGTGCCGGATTCCGCCGCAATGTCAACGCCGTCGTGTGTCCGCCAATCGCCAAGTGTGATCGATTTTATCATCTCTCCATCCGAGTACGGCGTGATGATCTCGCCCTCGATCGGCATTACAAAGCCGTTTAGCATCGTTTTGCTTTCGGAGGAGGAGTCATCCTTGCTCTCGGCGGAGGAACTGCTTTCGGCGCCGTTTTCCTCCGTCTTGCTCTGCGTGTCATCTGGTGTGGTGTTTGCCGGCTCGTCCGCCTGATCCCATGCGCTTTGGGCGCTGTCGGATGCGTCGGACTGGGATGAGGTGACGTCTGGGTTTTTCTGCTTTTCATCTATCGCGTTAAGCGACCCCCTCACGCCGAGAAATGCGGCGGTGCCGACCGCAAGCAGACTGCAAATGACCGCGGCGGTCATCATTTTCGCGCGCGGCGTCGATTTTTTCGTTATCTTTTTCATCATGGTTATGGCCATTCCTTTCTGAAGCTTATCCTTTTGCGCCGTTAGACGCGCCTTCACGCCCTCTTTTTGGCGCAAAGAAGCCCAAAGCTCCCTTTTTGATTTTTTCATAAAGAGAACCGATGCGCTTTGTTGCTTATAGTGTGCGGCAAATCCCGCGCGATTATGCAGTTTCTTGGGCAAAAAAGATTTTGCAGCTTTTTTTTGCGCAATTTTCAATTTTTTTGAAAAGAAGCGTCCTCGATAGAAAAACGTTATTGCGTGTTTTTCCGTTGGATACAGACGTTCACACCCACAATACGTTATAAATTTGACAGGTTGCGCCAAATCGCTATCCAAATCCGCATCATATTTCCCCAAAATATTGAATTATCGGAATAGGCTTGACTTTAGGGAAGGAAAACCGTATAATAAATAGTATATTCCCGCTGAAAAAAGGCGGGAGAACGCGCTTTTTTGATCAGCGCGGGAAAACTTTTTTGTATGCAGCGTTTGCATTTTTGGAAAGGATTACTTGCAAAGCTGCGAGGTTGGAGGTAAATACTTATGAGCAGAGTTTATAACTTCAGCGCAGGGCCATCCTGTCTTCCGGAGGCAGTATTAAGCAAAGCAGCGGAGGAGATGTTAGATTACGAGGGCAGCGGACAGTCGGTCATGGAGATGTCGCATCGTTCAAAAACGTTCGATAAGATCATCAAGAACTGCGAATCGCTTTTGCGGGAGGTAATGGGCATTCCGGATAACTATAAGGTGCTTTTCTTACAGGGCGGCGCATCCACCCAGTTTGCAATGATCCCGTATAATCTGCTGGTGAAGAGTCAAAAAGCGGATTTTGTGATCACTGGTCAGTGGGCGAAAAAGGCGTATGCCGAGGCGAAAAAATTTGGGCAGGCGAGGGCGGTTGCTTCCTCAGCGGATCAGACTTTTTCCTATATCCCGAAGCTTAATCCAGCGGATTTTGATCCGGAGGCGGACTATTTCTATATCTGCATGAATAACACAATCTACGGTACGGTTTATCACGAGCTGCCGCAGACGGGGAATGTCCCGCTGATCGCGGACGTCAGCTCCTGCATCCTGTCGGAGCCGATTGACGTCGCCAAATTTGGTTTATTATTTGCCGGCGCGCAGAAGAATATGGGACCTGCGGGCTTGACCGTCGTGATTGTGCGCGAGGACTTGATCGGCATGTGCGACGCGGAAAAAGTGCCGACCATGATGCAGTACAAAACCCATGCTGAGAATGACTCGATGTTCAACACTCCGCCTTGCTACGCAATTTACATCTGCAAGCTTGTTCTTGAGTGGATTAAGAACGAAATCGGCGGATTAGAGAAGATGAAAGCATTGAATGAGAAGAAGGCGAAGCTGCTTTATGACTATCTTGATTCTTCTAAGCTATTCAAAGGCACTGTAGTGCCGGAGGACCGTTCGCTGATGAACGTGCCGTTTGTCACCGGAAACGCCGATATAGACGCAAAGTTTGTTGCTGAAGCCACGAAGGCTGGCTTTGTTAATCTAAAGGGACATCGTTCGGTCGGCGGTATGCGCGCTTCTATTTATAATGCGATGCCGCTGGAGGGTGTTGAGAAGCTTGTCGCATTTATGCAGAAATTCGAGCAGGAGAACGTTTGAGAAAGGAATGTCCTATGTATCATATCAAAACCTTAAATAAGATTTCGCCCTACGGCTTGGATGTTTTTGATTATGCAAAATATAGCTGTACCGACAGCGAGGAGAATCCGGACGCTATCTTGGTGCGTTCCGCTTCTATGCACGACATGCAGCTTGCCGACAGCGTTTTGGCGATTGCCAGAGCCGGAGCCGGCGTTAATAATATCCCGGTTGAGCAGTGCTCTGAAAACGGTATCTGCGTCTTTAATACGCCGGGCGCAAACGCCAATGCGGTCAAGGAGATGACCCTGCTGGGGCTTTTGATGGCGTCTCGTAAGGTCGCGGATTCGATGGAGTGGATCAAAACCCTCAAGGGCAGCGGCGAAAACGTCGGGAAGCTGGTGGAAAAGGGTAAAGCACAGTTCGTCGGACCGGAAATCATGGGAAAAAAGCTCGGCGTAGTAGGGCTGGGTGCAATCGGCGTGCTGGTCTGCAACGCTGCGGAAACGCTTGGTATGACAGTTTACGGCTACGATCCGTATTTAAGCGTGCAAAATGCGTGGCAGCTTTCCAAGAGCATCAAATACGCCGTCTCGCTGAAGGAGATATATGAAAACTGCGATTATATCACACTGCATCTGCCGGCGAACGCCGATACAAAGGGAATGATTAACAGTGAGTCACTTGCGCTGATGAAAAAAGGCGTGCGGATTTTGAATTTTGCGCGCGGTGAGCTGGTTCATTCTGAGGATCTGCTTGCAGCGATTGACAGCGGCAGCGTCGCGGCTTATATGACCGACTTCCCGTCGGATGAGATGATTGGGTATAAAAATGTGACTGCGTTCCCGCACCTTGGCGCATCCACGCCGGAGTCGGAGGATAACTGTGCGAAGATGGCGGCGGAGCAGCTTGTGGATTATTTGGAGAACGGCAACATCAAAAACTCGGTCAATCTGCCGACGGCATCTATGCCGCGCAGCACCGCCTGCCGCGTCTGCATCATCCATAAAAATGTCGTTGCGATGTTGACCCAGATTTCCGCTGTTATGGCGGAGAATGGCGTGAATATTGAGAATATGCTCAATCAATCGCGCAAAAACTACGCCTACACGATGCTGGACATCAGCGACAGCATTTCAAAGGAGGCGCTTGCCAAGCTGAAGGCAATTGACGGGATTATCAAGATCCGCGTGTTAAACGCATAAAATTGCTTTTGTATGGAACCGGGCGGCTGCTGCCGCCCAGTTTTGACATATGAGAAAACGGAAGGCAAATGTTGGAACAGGGGTTGACAGTGGCGGCATATTGTGCTATACTCAAGATATGAAAAGAATATTCGCAGCGTCTTCAGGACAGGGTGAAATTCCCTACTGGCGGTATAGCCCGCGGGCGAGGGTCAAAAGCTTTCGCAGATTCGGTGGAACTCCGAGGCCAACAGTAAAGTCTGGATAATAAGGAGGATGCGCTTTTTCCGTATGCGGATTGAAACCGCAGCGGTTTTTGGAAGTGCAGCAGTCTTGGAAGAAACGCCGAGACTGTTTTTTTCATAGAATTATTTTGAAAGGAGTCATTCTATGGCCACTTCCCCTGTGGGCGCCGCCACCCCGAAAAAGGGCGGAAAATACTTAAACATCCGTATGATTACCAAGATCGCGATCCTCTCTGCGCTTGCGGTGCTTGTAATGCTTCTGGATGTGCCGCTCGGCTTTGCACCTTCCTTTTATAAACTGGATTTCAGCGAGGTGTTTGTACTGCTTGGCGGTTTTTCGCTCGGACCTATTGCCGCAGTTATCATCGAGTTTATTAAAGTGTTGTTGAATCTTTTGATGAACGGCACGTCGACCGCTTGCGCCGGTGAGCTTGCGAACTTTCTAATCGGCTGCGCGCTGGTTGTTCCTGCATCGATTATATTTAAAAAGAAGCCGAATCTGAAGGGCGCGATTATCGGATGTGTGGTTGGCACGGCTTCCCTTACCATATTCGGCTGCCTCATAAACGCATTCGTGCTGTTACCGGTTTATGCGTTTTTCTTCCATATGCCGATGGAGGCATTGATCGAGATGGGAACTGCGCTCAACGCGCATATCACAAGTCTGTTTAGCTTTGTGGTACTCGCGGTCGCGCCGTTTAATCTGCTCAAGGGCGTTTCGTCCAGCATAATTGTTTGCCTGCTTTATAAAAAGCTTGTGCCGTTTCTGCAAAAATAACCGCGTGTCAAATTGAACCTGTAAATTGCAAAAATGTCCGAAGGAACTCTGATCTTTCGGACATTTTTTATGAGATGGCAGAATTTTTCACATTTTCCGGATATGCTTTGTTATAATAGAAGAATTCGTACTGTGCGCGTATCGCGATATCATGCGTAGGACGCAGATGTTGATCAATCGGAACAGTTTTTCTGGAATGGGCAGAGGGGATCATTGTGAAAGTATTATCACGATGAGGCATAAATGCTGTCTTCCCGCAAAGTTTTAAGCGGTTCTTGCAGAAGGCGGCTTTGAGCGATAAAGATGGAAGGCTCCGCAGAATTACGATTCTACGGAGCCTTGGTTTGCGCAAGCTCTACTTTTTACTGTTCCTTCTCAGTGGGAAGGAACTTGGGATCAGCGGGTAAACCCCAGC
>CAZPLR010000004.1:0-18518 GCA_964587555.1 uncultured Oscillospiraceae bacterium | reverse complement strand
TTTTACTGTTCCTTCTCAGTGGGAAGGAACTTGGGATCAGCGGGTAAACCCCAGCGCTTTCAGACGTTTGCGGGCATAATTATGAAGAAACAGGCAATCCCTGCGCGCTGGCTTCATCCTCTGGCAGCAGCAGTGAAACGGCGTTCGGCAGATTGCAGATTTCGGCTTCCTTGACTTCTCCCGCAAATTCGCCGTCAACCGTCCACGCCACCGGCTCTGCCGACCGCACTGTGATCCTTCCGGAGCGGAAAACGTCGATCAGCTCACAGCTGCAGTCTAAATTCTTGACACAGGCGAGGATGCGATTGAACTCGCTGAGGCTATTCGGATAACGGATAAACATCGCTTCGTACAGTCCGTCGTGCAGGTCGACCATTTCCTGCGGCAGCGTGATGATACCCGCGATCGAAAGCGAGTTGAACACGCTTCCAAACAGGTAGTCGCCCTCTGTGGTATATTCCGCGCTTTCGATTTTTAAATGATACGGCTTGATGTCTGAAAGGCTCTTTGCACCCTCCAACAGATACGCCATATGCCCAAAAACGTTTTTCAGCGGCTGCGGCGTGGTATAGGAAACGGCGGTAAAAATGCCGAACGAGGCGATATAGGTAAAATATTTCTCGCCGCAGAACATCCCAATATCCTGTGGAATCGGCGTGCCGCAGGCGGCATTTTTGGCTGCGGCTGCAAGCTCTTTCGGGATGTTCAGCGAGGCTGCGAGGTCATTGGTCGTGCCGCACGGAATATAGCCGATCGGCACGCTGTTTTTCGACTTGATCAGTCCCGTGATGACCTCGTTGAGCGTGCCGTCTCCACCGCAGCAGATGATCTGCGCATAGCTTGCAGAAAGCTCCTTTGCCGCAAATTCGGCGTCGCCGCGCTCCTTGGTTAAGTAGACGCTCGGCAGAACGCCGCAGTCGGTCAGGATGCTTAATATCTCGAAAAGTCCGGCTTTTGAGGTCATTTTTCCGGAAGTTGGGTTGACGATGACCAAAGCGCTTTTCAGTTTTTCTAAATCTCTCATCTTCGTATTATTCCTTTCTGTGCGGCTGCGGCATTTTTTGCGGTAAGGCACATGAATTGTTAACATTATACCGCATTTTCTGCGTTTTAGCAAGCCTTTAGAAAAGAAAATATCGTGTTTGCGAAAATCCGCAGCGATCCGTTATCTATGCGCAAAAAAATCAGATCGAGATAAATAAAAACACAAATATAAGAAAATAACCGAAAATCTGTATTTTTTGTAACCTTTTTGTAATCATTATTTTTTTCTCTACCCGTTGAAAAAATCCTGCTTTGTGGTATAATATAAACGGAATTGTATATTCATTTCCACTATCATTGCCTGAACAACGACAGTTTTTTATAGATTTCATTTGAAGGGACGCGCGGTGCATGAGCCGCGTCAGTTCCGGCACTCTCATATGATGCAGAGACAGATTCTGAAAGGAGAAGCTTTCAGAAATAAGAGCCTGATATGCTCCTTGTGGAGAATACCGCTTTTTTGGCATGCGGCGGGAGCGGGCTTTGAGGAAAGGTACGGTCATAAATATATGGAAAAATATGTGATAAAGGGCGGCAGAAAGCTTTCCGGGCGCGTGATGGTCAGCGGCGCGAAGAATGCCGCTGTTGCGATCCTGCCTGCGGTTGTTTTATGCGACGAGCCATGCCGGATTGAAAATATACCGAACATCAGCGACATTGGCGTAGTCTACAGCATTTTGCAGGATCTGGGCGCAAAGGTGAGAATTATTGATCGTTCTACAGTGGAGATCGACCCGACCGGCGTGCGCGATTATATCGTGTCATACGAGCGGGCGAAGCTGATCCGCGCTTCCTATTACTTTCTAGGCTCGCTGCTTGGAAAATATCACAAAGCGAAGGTGGCGCTTCCGGGCGGCTGTGATTTTGGCGTGCGTCCGGTTGACCAGCATTTAAAGGCGTTTAAAGCGCTCGGCGCGAAATGGTCGCTGGACACCGGCATGATCCATTTGAAAGCGGATCGCCTGACTGGCGGCGAGGTGTTTTTTGACGGTAAGACGGTTGGCGGGACGATCAACGCGATTTTAGCGGCGGTGCGCGCCGAGGGCATGACGACCTTGGAAAATGCGGCGAAAGAGCCGCATATTGTGGATCTTGCCAATTTCTTGAATTCGATGGGTGCAGATATTCGCGGCGCGGGCACCGATGTAATCAGGATCAAAGGCGTTTCCTATCTGCACGGAACCGACTATACAATCATTCCGGATCAAATTGAAGCGGGAACCTATATGGTGGCTGCGGTTGCAACGGGATCGGATCTCATGATCGAGAACGTTATTCCGAAGCATTTGGAATGTATCGGCTCCAAGCTGGAAAAGATCGGCGCGACGATCATCGAAGAGGATACCTGCGTTCGAGTGATCGGTAATACGCCGCTGCAGAAAATCAATGTCAAAACGATGGCATATCCGGGTTTTCCGACCGATATGCAGCCGCAGCTTGTCGCGCTGCTTTCGATCTGCCAAGGAACGAGCATTGTAACCGAGGATGTTTGGGATAATCGCTTTAAGTATGTGAATGAGCTGCGCCGGATGGGTGCGAATATTTCGGTCGATGGCAAGGTCGCTATTGTTGAAGGGGTTGAAAAGCTGACTGGCGCGCCGGTTCGGGCGGTCGATCTGCGTGCGGGCGCTGCGATGGTGATCGCCGCTTTGGCTGCCGAGGGAACAACCGAGATCGAAGATATCCGCTACATTGAGCGAGGCTATGAGGCGATTGTAGATAAGCTTCGGGCAGTTGGCGCTGATATTCGGAAAATCGTTCTGCCGGATACGGTGGAGATGGCTGCTTCTTTGTAAAAGCTATTGGAATTGAGGGTAAAAGGTTGGGCTTTTTGTATAATTTCGGAAGTTCTTCCAGCGGAAACGCGACCTATGTCGGCGACCGCAGCTGCGGTGTTCTGATTGATGCGGGGATTAGCTGTAAAAATATTCTTGCGCGGATGGACGTAATCGGCGTTCCGGTATCCGCGCTGAAAGCGATTTTTATTACCCATGAGCACATCGACCACATTAAAGGACTGAAGGTGATCGCTAGGAGAACCGGCGTTCCGGTCTACGCGACCGCCGAGGTGCTGAATTTTCTGGTGGAGCGGAATTATCTGCTGCCAGAGCAGACGCGGCTGCTGTCAAAAACTACCTGTGTAAAGGACACGCTCTGTGTGCGCTGCTTTGATACGCCGCATGACAGTCTGCATAGCGTCGGCTATACGGTGGAAACAGCCGAGGGGCGAAAGGCGGCTGTCTGCACTGATTTGGGTCATATGACCGAGGAAATTTTGAACGAGATTTCCGACGCGCAGCTATGCATGCTGGAATCGAATTACGATGAGAACATGCTGCTGGTCGGCAGCTATCCATGGGAGCTAAAACAGCGTATTCGCGGCATGAATGGGCATTTATCCAACGATGACGCCGCCTGTTCGCTGCTGCGGCTGCTAAACGAGGGCTGCTGTAATTTCTTACTGGCGCACTTGAGTAAGGAGAATAACCGCCCGGAGATCGCTTATCTCCAAGCGGTTGGGATGCTGAACCACCTCGATGCAGTTGCGGGAAGCGACTACCGGCTTTCAATCGCACAGCCGCTGAATGAAACTGCCGGCTGTATTGCAATTTAAAGCTATGATGAATGTAAATGTGATTGCCGTCGGCAAACTCAAGGAAGGCTACCTGCGCGATGGATGTGCGGAATATTGCAAGCGTTTGCAGGCATTTTGCCGCATTCGTGTCATCGAGCTTCCAGAACACCGGCTGCCGGAAATGCCTTCTCAAAGGGAAATAGACGCCGCTTTGCAGGCGGAAGGAAGGGCGATCCTCCGAGAGGCAAAGGGGCTGATTATTCCGCTTTGCATAGAAGGGAAGGAGATTTCCTCCAAAGAGCTTTCAGCGTATCTGCAAAAGCAGGCTGTGTTAGGCGTCAGTGAGGTCAGTTTTGTAATCGGCAGTTCATTCGGCCTTTCAGATACGGTCAAATCTGCGGGCGGATTGCGGCTTTCAATGTCAAAAATGACCTTTCCGCATCAGCTTGCGCGTATGATGCTTTTGGAGCAGATTTATCGCGCGTTTTCTATTGCCGCTGGAACGCGCTATCATAAGTAGAAAGTCCGCCTTTCAGGGTAATTTTGCTTTCTCTTGTGCAACATAACAATTTTTATAAAAATAAATAATTCAATTTCACCATTTTTTCTGATGACAAAATGCGCGCGATGTGGTATAATATAGATGATCGAAAAATGCGGGAAATAAGAAAAAACCGCCAATGGATGGTTGTAATGTAAAAGGGTGAACTATTTGGAGAGAGTTGTTCCTATCGATCGAGTAGAGGATATGGTCAATCTGTTCGGCGAGTTTGACAAGAACATGGCAGCGATCGAGCGAGCCTTCGGGGTGGCTATCATCAGCCGGAGCGGATCGGTCAAGATTGTTTCTGAGGATGAGAAGGCGTTAAACAAAGCGCAGAAAGCAGTGGATGCGCTGCTCTACGACGTTATGCATGGCGAGGAGATCACCGACCAGCGGGTGGATTACTGTATCGCGATGGCGCAGGAGGGCAGCACCGAGGCATTAAAAGCGCTGTCGGCTGATTGTGTGTGCGTCACGGTTGCCGGAAAGCCGATCCGTCCAAAGACGCTCGGACAGAAAAATTATATCGAAAAAATCGCAAAGAACACAGTCGTGTTCGGTATCGGACCTGCCGGCACAGGCAAAACCTATTTAGCGGTCGCGATGGCGGTTAAAGCGTTTAAGGCGCAGGAGGTCAGCCGTATCATCCTGACGCGCCCTGCTGTAGAGGCTGGGGAGAAGCTGGGCTTTTTGCCCGGCGACCTTCAAACCAAGGTCGATCCGTATTTAAGACCGCTTTACGACGCGCTTTTTGATATGTTCGGGGCAGAGACTTTTGCAAAACATATGGAGAAAGGATCGATTGAGGTTGCGCCGCTGGCGTATATGCGCGGCAGGACGCTCGACGATAGCTTTATCATTCTGGATGAGGCGCAGAATACCACACCGGAACAGATGAAGATGTTTTTGACGAGGCTTGGACAAAATTCCAAAGCGGTAGTTACAGGCGACGTCACACAGATAGACCTTCCAGAGCAGAAGCGTTCAGGATTAGTAGAGGCGGCGAAGGTGTTAAAACGGGTCGAAGACATCAGCATCGTGCATTTTTCTGAGAGAGATGTTGTGCGGAATAAGATCGTACAGCAGATCATAAAAGCATATAATAAATATTATGAGGAGGTTAAACGGTAGCATGGATAAATTGAAGGTAGTGATTAGTAACCGGCAGAAAGCGGTGAAGATTCCGACCGGTATGAATCTTTTGGTAAGACGCGCTTGTCACGCGGTGCTGGTGTATGAAAAGTTTGAGGGCAGCGCGGAAGTCAGTGTATCTTTCGTAACAAATGAAGAAATTCAGAAGCTGAATCAACAATATCGGAACAAGGATAGCGCGACTGACGTATTATCCTTCCCGCTTGGCGAGAACGGCGTATATGATATCAACGAGTCGACCGGCGCAAAATTGCTGGGCGATATCGTGATTTCGGTCGAGAAAGCGGTAGAGCAGGCTGCTACCTATGGGCATACCTTACAGCGTGAAATGGGCTTTTTGACGGTACATTCGATGTTCCATCTATTGGGCTATGATCACGAAAAAGGTGGGTTAGAATCGGTTATCATGCGTGAAAAGGAAGAAACGGTTTTAGCTCAGCTTGGACTTACCCGTCAAGCAAGCTTTATCGTATAAGCATTAGCTGCGTTTGCCTGTCGTTGCGTCAGTTTTCTGAAAACGGCAGGCATTTTTGATGATATTGCGCGTTTTCAGCGGAAAGGGCGGACTTTATGGATGCCAAACAAGAGATGAAAGGGCTGCGGTATAGCTTTCGCTACGCCATAGCCGGTTTCCTTTACTGTGTGAACAACGAGCGGAATATGCGGATCCATCTTTCGGTGTGTGCGATACTTTCGGTCTTTTCTTATTACTATGGGCTTAGTGCGTCTGAATTTATCTTATTCTGGATCATCTGCGGGCTGGTGATGGTGATGGAGATGGTCAATACCGCAATCGAAACACTGGTCGACCTAGCTTCGCCCGCTTATCATCGGCTTGCGCGCATTGCAAAGGATATTGCGGCGGGCGCCGTGCTGCTGATGGCGATGGTAGCGGTCGGCGTAGGATGCTATCTGTATCTGGATATCCCGCGGCTTTGGGCGACTGTCCTGTCTTTGATCGAGCAGCCGCATCGGATCATCCTGCTCTCCGGAATGCTTTTGTTAGCGCTTGTGTTTATATTGAAGGGCTTTGGGCTTGTGCCGAAAGCAGTTAAGCAGATGAAGGACACATTTCAAAATAAACCGTGAAAAAGAAAGGACAACATGGATATATGAAGACAAGGACATTGTTTGCGGCGCTCGTAGGGCGTCCGAATGTGGGAAAATCCTCCCTTTTAAATGCATTGCTTGGCGAGAAGGTCGCCATTGTAACCGATAAGCCGCAGACGACTCGCACTAGGATCACCGGCGTATTGACAAAGGGAGCCGTGCAGTATGTATTTGTAGACACGCCGGGACTGCATCGTGAGTTTAATAAATTAGACGGCGCGATGGTAAAAGCGGTGAAAAGCTCTTTGGGCGACGTTGATCTGGCGATTCTCTTGATCGATGCGTCGCTCAGGATCGGCACCCCGGAGCTTACGCTGATTGAGCAGATCAAAAAGAGCGGAATGCCCAGCGTGCTGGTAATCAATAAAATTGATCTGCTTCCCAAGAAGGAGCAGGTTGCGGCGGTGATCGCCGAGGCGGCAAAGCTGCATGATTTTGATGTAGTCGTGCCGATCAGTGTCCTGCAAAACGACGGCGTATCGCTTGTGCTTGATGCAATCACGCCGTTTGCACAGGAAAGCGTGCATTACTTTCCGGAGGACAGCTTGACTGACCAGCCGGAGCGTTTGCTCGTCGCCGAGATGATCCGCGAGAAGCTCATGCAGAATTTGCAGCAGGAGGTGCCGCACGGCATTGCAGTGGTTGTGGAGCAGATGCACGAGCGGGAGAACGCCGCGATGATGGACATTGCCGCGACGATTTATTGCGAGCGCAAATCGCACAAGGGGATTGTCATCGGTAAGAATGGCGCGATGCTCAAGCGCGTCGCTTCTCAGGCGCGAGCGGATATTGAGCGTTTTCTGGATATTAAGGTCAATCTGCAATGCTGGGTGAAGGTCAAAGAGGATTGGCGCAATCAGGAGAACTTCATTCGGGATATCGGGCTTTCGGAAGCGTAAGGCAATAAAGCAAAAAATCTGCGGCGAAGGGGTGAGGCGTTTTTATGCAGCTTAAGACCAATGCGCTTGTTCTAAAGCCGCGTACTGTCGGTGAAAACGACGTGATTTTAACGCTGCTCACTGAAGCGCGCGGTGTAACGGAGGCGACGGTGCGCGGCAGCCAGCGCAAAAAAAGCGCGTATTCAGTGCTCTGCCAGCCGTTTTGCTATGCAAAATTAGAGCTGTTTCAGGGCAAAAGCACATTGCTTGTCGATCAGTTTGAGATCATTGACGCGCATTTTGCCCTGTCTTCCGACCCATTTGCAGCGGCGCTTGCAGCGTATTGCTGCGAGATTTTGCGGCTGCTTGCGCCGGGGGCGGAGAGCGCGAAGGACTATTTGCAGCTGACGCTTAATAGCTTTTGGATGCTGACAAACGGAAAGCGCGACCTGCGTCTGCTCAAGGCGATCTTTGAACTGCGCGCGATGGTGTATGCCGGATTTGCGCCTAATTTAGTTGCCTGTAAGGATTGCGGCAGATTTGAGGACGATATCATGTACTTTTTTCCGCGGGAGGGGACGCTGCTGTGCAAGGAGTGCGTAAAAAAGCGGGAAACGGCTGTGGACTGCTTTCCGCTGAACAAAGCGGTGCTGAATGCGATGCGTTATATTGTCTACGGAAGCGCCAAGAAGATTTTTTCTTTCACTTTAAAGGATCCGTCTTTGCACAATCTGTGCAGGATTACCGAGGATTATCTTATCGCTTGTACCGAAGCCGATTTTCATGCGCTGAACGTTTTAAAGGCGCTTTATGTGCCTTTGGAGACGCAGCAGCCGGAGAGCGGGGAGAATACGGTTTGAGTGATAGCATTCGATGAGTTTTGTTATGGAGAATCATGTCCGAAGGGCATGGTTATATAGGGAAATATGAAAAATATATCGCAAAAATATTGTAATACATTGGAGTTATATAAGATTTTGCAGGAGCTTTCTGCCTACGCCTGCTGTGAATACGCAAAGGAGAAAATTCTTGCGATCCAGCCGGAAACGAATTACCGGCTGGTGCTGGATGAGCTTGAGAAAACGAACGATGCGTTCGAGCTTTCTGTCATTTACGGTACGCCGCATTTTGACCGGATGGAAAATCCGGTCGCCGCACTTCAGATGGCGGAGAAGGGTGGCATGCTTTCGCCGAAGACCCTGCTTAATATCGCGCTTGTGCTGCATGAGATCCGGCTGCTTGCCGAATGGTTCCAGCGTTGTAAGGGGAAGGAGAGCGCGCTTGCGCCGATCTTCCATATGCTGCGTCCGAACCGCACGCTGGAGCAGCGGATTACCTCGGTAATCATTTCGGAGGAGGAGATTGACGATTACGCCAGCGATGAGCTTGCATCGATCCGCAAGCGCATCCGTCAGAGCGCCGCGAAGATCAAGGATTCGCTGAATAAGGTATTGCGCTCCGAATCTGGGCAGCGCGCTTTGCAGGAGAATCTGGTGACGACCCGCGACGGCAGATATGTCGTTCCGGTCAAGGCGGAGCATCGCGGCGAGGTAAAGGGGCTGGTGCATGATACCTCGGCGACCGGCGCGACCCTTTTCATTGAGCCGATGGCGGTTGTAGAGGCGAATAACGAGCTGAAGGTTCTCAAAGCGAAGGAAAAAGCTGAAATCGAGCGTATTCTATACGAGCTTTCGGCACTGTGCGCGGCGGACGCGCAGATGATCTCGGACAACTTTGAAACGGTCATTGAGCTGAACGTCTATTTTGCAAAGGCACAGTACGCCGAGCGCACCAAATCGATGCTGCCAAAGGTCACTAACGACGGGCGCATCAGCCTGCATAAAGCCAGACATCCGCTGATCGACCAGCAGAAGGTCGTGCCGATCGATGTGGAACTTGGAAAGGATTATAGAATACTCTGCGTGACTGGCCCAAATACTGGCGGCAAAACGGTTACGTTAAAAACGATCGGTCTGCTGACGCTGATGGTGATGTGCGGGATGCTGATTCCAGTATCAGACGACAGCGTAGTTTCGGTGTTTGATCAGGTGCTTGTGGATATCGGCGACGAGCAGAGTATCGAGCAGAGCCTTTCTACCTTCTCTTCCCATATCACCAACACGATCCGAATCCTGCAAAGGGCGGATGAACATTCGCTGGTGCTTTTGGATGAGCTTGGCTCTGGTACCGATCCGACTGAGGGTGCGGCGCTTGCGATTGCGATTCTGAAACGTTTTATTTCGCTGCGCTCCGTTGTGGCGATCACGACGCATTATGCGGAGCTGAAAGTATTTGCCTTGCAGACCGAAGGAGTGGAAAACGCCTGCTGCGAGTTTGATGTGCAGTCGCTGCGGCCAACTTTCCGGCTGCTGATCGGCGTGCCGGGACGCTCCAACGCGTTTGCAATCTCTGCAAGACTCGGTATGCCGGAGGAAATACTGGGTGAAGCAAAGGCGCTGATCGCGGGCGATGAGCGCAAATTTGAGGATGTGATTGAGCAGTTGGAGCGTTCGCGCGATGAATTTGAGCAGAAGAGAAGCGAATGCGAGCAAAAGGAGCGGGAGCTTGCCGCATTACAGCAGACGCTCAACGAGGATATGGGGCAAACGCTGCAAAAGCGGGACGATATCCTTCAGTGCGCAAATCTACAGGCGCAAAAGCTGGTTTCACAGGTTGAAGCGCAGTCCCGCGCACTGATCGACGAGCTGGATCGGCTGCGCAGGGAAAAGGATAGCGCCGATTTTTCGGAACGCAGCCTGCGCGCTAGGGACGAGCTGCGCAGTAAGCTGGGCAGGATGTATGCCGACGCCAATCCGGTCACGGCGAGAGACAACAGCGATTATGTGCTTCCGCGTCCGCTTAAGCCGGGAGATACGGTGCTGATGGTCGACATCAATAAGCGGGGTACGGTGTCTGAGGTCGGCGGCAAAACAGCGACGGTAGTCACGGGAGCGATTAAGACGAAAACCGCAATTGCCAACCTGCGGCTGGTGCAGCCGGACGATAAGAAGGACAAAAAGCCGGTTGGCGGCGTGAAAAAGACAGTCGAAAGCAATAAGACGCGTTCCGCCTCGCTGGAGCTTGATCTGCGCGGGCAGACGGTGGATGAGGCGATCATGTCGCTGGATATGTACATCAGTCAGGCGCTGATGATGAAGATTAAGAGCTTTACGATCATCCACGGAAAAGGAACGGGCGCGCTGCGCAGCGCGGTGCAGCAGCATCTAAAAAGCAATAAATACGTCAAATCATATCGTCTTGGCATCTACGGCGAGGGTGAAAACGGCGTGACCATTGTAGAGATGAATTGAATACTTTGCATTTTGCCGGAAGGTTTTCCTTCCGGCATTTTTTGTTCTAGCTCCGCGCCCTTCCGCATAAGCTGTAATAGCAAAACGGCAAATATGCGTCTGTTGGGTTGAGAAAGGATGGATATAAGATGCAGGAAATGGTAATCTTGAAAACTGAGGTGGAGAATCAGGCTGGCAGCGGGAAAAATCTCCGGCCTTTTCCAGAGGAGAGCGGGGACAAGCAGGAAACCTCTTATATCAAAGACAGCGGTTTTGACGCGGAGAGGCAGGATTTGGTTTCCAAACGCCGCCCGATCGTGATCTGCCGTCCGGGAGATCGGTTTCATACCGCATCTTTTTCAACGGACGATATTGTGCGGAATCCGAAGACGGCGCCGAAGACTGCGTTGAAGGAAGAAATTCCGTCGGACGCTGCCAGAGAGATAATAGACGATGCGCCGCGTCCGGCCGCAGAATACGGCGGGGGTGAGGCGCGTGAAGCCATTCCGATCATGCCAAAGCCGGCCGCGTCAAACGCAGGTTCGGTTAGGCGTATTCCCTCTTTGATTCTTTCTGCGGCGCTGCTGGTCGGGCTGATTATCGCCTATCCAAAGATTTGCCCGCAGCTTGATAAATTCTCGGCGGCGGTTGTCAGGGCGTTTTCCGTGTTTGGAGAAAATGTAGAGGACACAGACCTCGTTCACGATCAGGAAAGCGAAAAAATGCCTGAAAATACAGAGGATACAGAGGATATTGAGCGTTCCGGCCCTTTGCAGGAGGATCAATCTGACGATGCGTCTTCATCCAAGGAAACGGTGAATCAGGAGGATTTCAACGGGGCGGAGTCGGTATCGCAGAGCGAGGAAAGCGTGATTGGTACGATTGATAATATGTCGGGGGAAGGCGTGGTCAGCGTACAGACCTTTTCCGCTGCGCCGGGCGGAATTTATCTGCCGCTTGCGCAGGGACTTGTGAAAAATGCCACCGAGCTGTCCAACAGCAAGCTGCAAAAGGCGGCACAGGCGGGCGTCGCTTTCACGCTGACCGATACCGACGCGCCGCAGGTGCTCATCATGCATACCCATACCACAGAGTCCTATCTTTCTGCCCAGAGCGCAAGCTATGACACCGATTTCAGCTTCCGCACCAGGGATAATACCCAAAACATGGTGCGGATTGGGGATGCAATCGCAGAGGCATTGCAGGAAAGGGGAATCGGCGTGCTGCATGACGTCACACAGCATGACTATCCGTCCTATACCGGTTCCTACGAGCGCAGCGCTGAAACGGTTAAGAAGTATTTGGAGCAGTATCCGAGTATTCGGATTGTGCTGGATATTCACAGGGATGCGATCGGCTCGGACGGTGAAATTATCGCGCCGACGACCACCATAAACGGAAAGGAAGCCGCGCAGCTGATGATTATCAGCGGCTGTGACGACGGAACGATGGATATGCCGCATTATTTGGATAACTTTGCGTTTGCCGCCGCGCTTGAGGAAAAGCTGGAGCAGCTTTATCCGACGCTGACCCGTCCGTTACTGTTTGACTACCGTAAGTATAATCAGGATCTGACGACAGGCTCGCTGCTGATCGAGGTCGGCAGCAATGCAAATACGCTCGCGCAGGCAGTTTATAGCGGCACGCTGCTTGGCAATGCGCTGGCGGAATTTTGTTTGGAGGAGATCGCGCAATCCGGTGAATAAATTCGCCTAAAACGGACAGTTTATTCGTGGGAGATGATGGTATGATACGCCTTTTTGGCGGTTTGCGCGCTCGCCTGCACCAACGGTATTCTATATTCTGCAAAAGCTTCGCCGCAGCGCTTCTTTTGCTTGCGCTTGCGGCGGGCTTTCTTTATCTATGCTTTATGGGCGAAGCCAAAACCGGCGTTTCCTCGCTTTACGCCGCAGCGGCGTCCAGCGTGGAACGTTTTTACGACGGACAGGCTTTGCAGGTTTTTCAGCCTGCCCGGCAGACGGATACGGCGGAAAAATTCTCGCTGCTTCAGCGGATTTTGGCTTTGTACGAGCAGGAAAGGGAGCGCTGATCGCAAAAAAATTTCTGGCTGTAGGATAGGTACACCGATTTGTAACTTGTTACAAGAATCTGTAACTATTTTTCCATATAATACCATTTTTCTGTTTTTTCAGCGCCGCAAAGCGGGTCGAGAACACGGTTTTCTCTCGATGAAATCGTGATGTCGCACATAATCCACTCACTTTTTTGCGCTTGACAAAGTTGGTTTGATGGGATATACTATAGAAAGCCGGTAACAAAAGGTTACAGCTACCGCCAAAATCGTAACAGAATGAAACGATTTGTTACCGCGCAGCAATCATCGGTTAAAACTTAATCGCAGGAGAAAATCTCACAGCTCTAAGCGGTAAGAATCTGACAAACATATGGCGTAAAGCAATCTTGTATAGCGTGCCGTATGTACGAGAGAGGAAAACGATATGAGTAGAAAAGAAACTAATTCCAAACGCGAAAAGGTTCGAAAGCGGGTCATTGGGTTTTGCGCGCTGGTCGGCGCATTGGCAGCGGCGCTTCCGCTGACAGGTGTGACAGCGACCCAATACAGCTATTCCATCAGCGAGGTCTATGACGGTTCTGTCACGCAGCTTGCGGTTGTATACACAGATAAGGAATCTCCGCTCGACATTCTGGCAGATGAGGAGATCACGTTAAGCAAAAGTGATATTTACAGCTTTTCCTCCGCCGGTCAAGACGATCACGGCACGATCACCATTGCAAGAGCATTTCCAGTCACGATCACAGCGGACGGAGAAACGACGCAGATCGAGGTAGTGTGCGGCACTGTCCGCGACGCGCTGAAGGCGGCGGGCATTACCTTGGGCAGCGAAGATATCGTTTCGATGGAGCTTGATGAAGAGGTCCATCCAGACGACGAGATCACAGTGCAGCGCGTCACCCACAGAACCGTTCAGAAAAAGAAAAAGATTCCATTTGAAACCCAGACGAAGATCACCTCTACCTTAGTTGCCAACGCCAAGGTAAAGACGGTTGCGGGGAAAAACGGCGTTATGACCTACACCTACGACTATGTTTATGTCGACGGCGTATGCACCGAGAAGAATCTTGTGGAGAAAGAGGTCACTAAAAAAGCTGTTGATGAGGTTTACTTAGTCGGGAGCGATAAGGGTGTCGTTTCGGACTACGATGTTCCGGAAAATATGGAGTTTGACGAGAACGGCAATCCGGTCAATTACCGATATAAGGTTTCCGGCAAGGCGACCGCTTATTCGGCGCGGAACACCTCCTTGGTGGAGGGATGTGTGGCGATGGATTTAAGCAAATATCCGCGCGGCACATGGCTTTATATCAAGAGCAGCGACGGCTCGTATGTTTACGGCTATTGCCGTGTGGCAGACACCGGGACGGCGCTGGTACAGGGCAAGGTTTTGGTTGACTGCTTTTTTGATACCTACGCGGAGAGTGTGCGGTTTGGCGCAAAATATCTTGATGTTTACGTTCTTTCCTGATTTGCGGCTCAGGAAGGATCCGATCCCAAAGAAAACAGGCGGAAGAAAAAATCCGCCTGTTTTTTCATTTTATACTGGACAAAACCATAAAAATAAGGTAGAATGATTGTATTAGCACAGCGAAGGAGGTTTTGCAGATGGGAATGCAGGAAGGAAAGAACAGGGACGTGCAGTATGACTTGGACAGCGTGTTTTGTGATTCTGAAGCGAAAAGGCTTCCGCTGCGGGTGCTTGTCCTTTGGGAAGCGGCTATATTTTGCGCAGCGGCACTGCTGATCGGACTGGTGCTGTGGGGGTTAAAGCCGCACACGATCTTGTGGTATGTCCTGCTGGTTTTGCTCGGAGGAGTGTATTTGTTTTACGCAGTCTTTTATTTCCCGATGTACTATGTGGGATTCCGCTTATATGATCACAAGAACTTTATCGGTTCGCGTTCCGGCGTCATGGTCGAAAAGACGCGCTATCAACGCAAGGCGGAGATTACGGTTGCAGAGGTGTATGATAACCCGCTGACCCCGCTTTGCCACTTGAGTACGCTGATGCTTCACTCGCCGGGCAGCACGCTTGTCATTCTGCTGATGGATACGAAGGAGGCGCATGCGCTTGCGCGAAAGCTTTCGCTGTCGGATCGAATAAAATAACCGCCGTATGGAGGATAACCCATACGGCGGTTTTACTTATCGTTTTTTCTCTTTTGGATTAAGCGGAACGAACGTGTCATAAATGCAATGATAGATCGGCGCAATATTATGGTTGATTTGGTATTTTCCAAAATACCAGCCGGAGAATTTCCCGATTTCCCACAGCGTGTCCAAAAACTGATGGAACTGAGTGCAGAGCGGATTAGTCACCCCTTTGCGCTGGAGCAGGATGGTGCGCAGCTTTGACGGCGCGTCATGCGTGATATAAAAATCAACCTGATTTCCGTGCATTGCCAGGTTGCTTCGTGTGTACAGCTTTAACTCCTCCGAAAGAATGCCGGCAGTGTAGAACTCCTCGCTGTAGTTGTCGCCGAGATAGTCCAAATTCTCGCCTCCGCCAAAGCAGAAAAGCCGCTTTCCTTCGATTTCATAGATCTCGCCCTGCGGCAGCCAAAAAAGATTCTCTCTGATATTCGCCGCTTTTCCGCCGTTCCAGTCGATCAGCGGAAAGGATTTCAGCCATTCAACGTCGTCGATCGCGCCATGCAGAAAGGCGACTGTATATTTTTGCTTTGTAAGCCAGTCCAAAGACTTTTGTGCCAGCTTATCCTGATCACAGAAAAAGCCGAAGTTTCCACAGACAATGACAGTGTCGTCCTTTTTCAGCCGGACGCTGCATTTCTTAAAGCGCTCAATATCGCCATAGGTATCGCCCGTCAGATAAATCATGCTCCCGCCCTTTCTATGCCGCTATGCCGCAGCAGCGGTATACAGCGCATAAGCTGCTCCTTATCGATCCAACCCTCATCTTTCATAAAAAACTGCGTATCATCGGCAAAAATATCCTCGTCCTGCAGCGGCGCAAATCCCATCTCGGTAATCAGCATTCCGTTTTCCACTTGGCAGAAGCTGTAGCCGCCGTAATGCTCGGCAAAATCCTCCGGTATGCTTTTGAGCGCCGCAAGCAGAATCTCCTCATCATCGGTCAGCTCGCTTTTGGTAATCCGGCTTTCCGCAGTGAGTCGCAGCATCGCGTCGTTCGGCATCAGCTTCAGCTCCAAGGTGAGCGCGGGCGCATAAAGCTCGTGGATTGAAACAACGGAGGCAAGCGCCTCGATAAAACGCTCCGCGTCCAGACGAATGGTATCTTTGTTTTCCGGATATTGGAGGACGATTTTACGCGCAAGCTGATTTTGCAGCAGGGAAAATTCGCGGTTCAGCGCATGGCAGAGATCAGCAAGCACTAAGGCACGCTCACCGCTCCCGATTTGTTTGGGGTTATCCAAAATGGTCAGCAGCGCTTCGCTGCGCTGAAGCGTATTGTTTACCGCGCGCAGCCGATTCAGATATGCTGAATCGACGCTATTGGCGCGGCAAAGCGTGTCAAGCTCCAAAAACCGCTCCCTTCGGTACCGCTCCATCAAGCTGCGGTATTGTAAGCGGGTCGGCGTGATCGCGCGCGGTACCAGCGACGCGCGCAGGATGTGCAGGATGCTGACCTTGTCGCAGCGGCAGGCGAGACATAAAATCGTAAAGCGTCTGCCATGCAGCAAAAATTCAGGCGTGAGATAATAGTCCTGTTCTCCGTTGGAAAACCTTTCCGTGATCTCCTCGATGAAATCCTTGACGTCAAAATAGTCCCAAGCCGTCTGGCCGATCTGAAATGAGTACGGAAAAAAAGCTTTGATCCCGCTGCCCGTATGGGTGATAACTCCGTTTTTGTCAGTGCAAAAGCAAAGAATCTTCGTGTTTTGCAGAAAATCCTGTTCAATGGCGTTAAAATTACAAATCATGGTCTTATTTCTTCCTTTTCATTTGTCGCTTTACTGTCGGAAAGCACTCTTTCCCCTATTATAATCTATTTTTATCAAGATGTAAAGCGGATAAAATCGAAATCTGGAGTGCAGCCAAATAAATGCAAAAGGAAGCGTGGGATGATGTGAAGACCGGCAAGCCTTATTGCCCCGTAGCGGCAGAATTTTCGTGGAGCACACGCTGGTCAAACGGCTGCTTCGGCGCAAAATATGGCGCTAATTGCGGAATGGCGCGCAGCCGATCCGCCCAATCGGGGTAATCCTGCGTAATGCGTCTCGCCAGCCGCACACAATAACGGATCTGCTTCAGCTTATCCGCCCGCATTGTCTGCTTATATCCCCAAGTATGGGTGCAGGCGGTTTGGGAGCGCCAATTGGCAGAGGTTAAAAGCGGATGAGGGACAATCCCCTGCGCCGCCGCGACCATGCTCAACAGACGCTGCTCGACGCAGACCATATATTGAAGCGTGTTGCCGTTGGGTACGGCGCTTTTTAAGAATTTGAACACAAATTCCAGATAAGCTCTGCGCAGCGCGTCGTCGGAAAAACAGCAGAAAGCGGTGTTGCAGGCTGGAAGCGTCCAGTCCAAGCGGTCAAAATCCGCCGAAAGCCCCTGATAATAAAGGCGGTCGGGATAAATATCGTTCGCCGTCTCCTCGAAATGCGCAACGGTGAGCGGAAAGTCCGTCAGCTGCGAAAGCTTTTCCCAAATGATGAAATCGGTATCGATTAAGCAAACTGGTGCGGCATATTTCCACAAAGCAAAAAATTTTCCGGCTGCCCAGTAGGAAATTGGACTGACATAAGGCGGAACGTCAAGCGTATCGTCGAGAGAGTCCCAAAGATCGGTGAGCTGCAAATTCCGATAATACTCTGCCGCCGTTCGGTCTGCGACCATGATGATCCTGCCGCTGTCGCGCCGCCAATTCAACGCGGAAAGAACGGTCGTGAGAAGCTCGTGATCTTCGATACGGCATTTCTTTGCGCCGCGGACGGCGGCAGGCGCAGTCCAGTTGACATGCAGCGCGGTCAGATTAGGCATATGCCATAACCGCCTTCCTCGGCATGATAGCTGCCGTCGGAGTGCTTGAGGTTGTCCGGACAATCGGCGGAATCCGGAAAAATAGAGGTCATATTGGATCCAGAGCCGATCGCCAATCCGGAGCCTGATCCCAAACCGGAACCCGATCCTGAGCCAGATCCGCTTGTAAGCTCTGAACCTGATCCGGAGCCGATTCCTAATCCGGAACCTGAACCTGATCCGGATCCGGCAGCGGAAGGAACAGCGTTTTCGGGAGGGAAGATGCAGGAAACCGGAAGGTAATAGAGATCCGATTTCAAAAAGAAGACGGGTTTCTGTGCATCAACCTGTAGAAACGCAGGGTAAACGGCATTGCCCGCGGAGAGGAATCTCATAGCGTCCGGAGAAACAATAAGGAAAGAGAAGTCCGGGATCAGGGCGTGTGCTTTAGCGTAATCATATAATTCGTCTTTCCAAAAAAGGCGCAGGGGGAGGGTCTGGGAGACGGGATCGTAGCTTTCGTGATAGACCTGAAAATAACCGCAGCGGCGGAAATGATTCTGTGTTTGCTGAGCGTGCATATAAAAATTCCTCCTTTTTGGGGTGATTTGTGCTATATTTTTACTATTATTATACTGCAACTCAAAGGAGAAGTCAATAGCGGAAAAGCTTTTGGCAGCGCACACAGGACATGTTTTTGCAAAGAAGGCAGGCTTTTTTATGTACGAGACGTTAATTTTGTCTTTCAGCGCGGAATCTATCGTTATTCGCTTGACAAGTCCTTTGTTTTGGTATAAAATATAAGTAATGATGGGCGCGGGTACGCCGCTCATTAAAAATGGCATACGCCTAACAAAATTCAGGAGGTAATTTTCCATGTCTGTTAAAGTTGCTATCAATGGCTTTGGCCGTATCGGCCGTCTGGCATTCCGTCAGATGTTCG
>CAZPLR010000003.1:77291-80418 GCA_964587555.1 uncultured Oscillospiraceae bacterium | reverse complement strand
CGGAAATCCCTTTTTGTGTGCTTTTCCGTTGTATCAAAGACGGCTTTTAGATAGACGATGGGTACAGCGGCACGAACTATGACCGTCCCGGCTTCCAAACCATGCTTGCGGAAATTGAAGCTGTTTGGACAGCAGTTTCAATTCCCGGATTTTTACGTTCTAAAAGACTGTGGGAATTGATCTACTGCGAAAAACGGCGGAGAGTTGAGTGGACAGCTTTGTTAAAAAGGAAAATGCGCGTGTGAAATTATATTTTGGGTTAAAGCTGTACTCAAATGCAATGCCGCTAATCGGGCGTTTGCCGCATTCGCGCTCCATGCGCTCGACAATCTGGAGATGCGTACTTCCTTGTTTTGAGTGAAAATATGCAGAAAAGCTTTTTGCCGTCTCAGAAAAAGTTTTAAGAATCCGGCATATTTCATAAACAAAAACTTTGATATTTGGGCGTTTCGCCACACCTCGGTTTTTTTCGCTGGTTTTCCGATAAAAATGCCGGCGTGTATACATAAAAATAAAATTTGTATTTTTTGATTTTTATTATGTTTTAATAAATTCCGGATTTTAACATCAATTTTTTCACGTTTGCAAACCGCGTTTTTTCGGATTATAATGGAAAACAATCAAAAAGAAGGAGATGTATTTCACTTATGGCAACCTCAAATCATTCCAAAAAGATCACAATTTACGACATTGTGCTGATCGGCTTGATGGCGGCGCTTTGTTTTGTCGGAACCTATCTGCATATCGATATTCCGACGCCGCTCGGTAAGGCGATGATACACTTTGGCAATATCTTCTGTCTGCTTTCGGGTATGCTGCTTGGCGGCGTGCGCGGCGGCCTGGCGGCAGGCATTGGCTCCATGCTCTATGATGTTTTAGATCCGGCGTATATCTCGGAATGCTGGATCACCTTCATCAATAAATTCATGATGGCGTTTTTATGCGGCATTATTGTCAGCTACGGTGTGAAAAGGATCGCCGCGCTGCATGAAAAAACCGAAAACGGCTCGCTGGCAAAGAAGGTTTCTCCCACCGGCAAGCGTGTGCTGCTTTCGCTCGGCGTTGTCGTGATGGCGGCGCTCGCGGTATTTATCGGCATTCAGGGCGGCAAGGTGATCGCAGCGTTTGTCAACGGCAGTATCGAGAGCGTTTCGGAGGGGATTATCCGTATGATCGGCGCTTTGGTGCTGATCGCGCTGATGGTGCTTGGTATAGTGTTTGGCGTGCGCGGCGTGTTAAAGCCTGTTAGAACGCAGGAAACCGGCGAAAAGGAAACGCAGATTGTATTCTTGACCCGTCTGTTCGGCGGTATTGCGGGTATTTTGGGCTATGTCGTTTTATACTTAAGTAAGAACTTCATCTTCGGTCTGATCCAGCGGCAGGAGATGGAAACGATCCTCGCCACGCTTATCACCAAGGGCAGCATCTCGCTGATTAACGGCGTGATCGCGGTGGGAATCTCGATGGTTTTAGCGCCATATTTTGTGATGGCGCTGCAGCGCTCCGGCTTGAGCCGCCAGACGATTGTCGGAAAGTTAAAATAAGTGATTTTCATTTTCTCCGGCGTCGGACAAAAAACGGTCTGACGCCGGATTTTTTATTGCATATTCGTTTGGAGTGTGCTATAATGGGGTTGTTCAAACGACAAAAACAGCCGGAAATCCGCAAAACCGGCGGTTGCTTATCAATCAAAATGAGGAAGGATTTTAGGAAATGGCAAAAAAGCAGCAATATGAAAGAACAGAGAGTCCCAGAGTTGTGCGCACCAAGGGCCTTGACAGCGCGAACACCAAAAGCACATATTCCAAAAAAAGTTCAAAAAAGAAAAGCCGACGCGGTTTGAAAGCGGTCATCGCGGTTTTGCTAGTGCTGGTCTTGGGGCTGGCAGGCTTCGGCGGGTATTACGGCGTGACGCTTTACTACCAGCTAAAGGATAACAGCTTGGACGCGGACGAAAGCGGACTTGGGATCGATACGGAGGATATGCTGCTGAATGATACTGACAACAGCTCCATCACCAATATTGCGCTGTTCGGCGTGGACCAGCGTGACGGCGAGAAATGCCGCTCTGATGCGATTATGATTATGTCGGTCGATAAAAAGCACAATAAAATCAAGGTTGTTTCGGTGATGCGTGATTCTTATGTCGCGGTGGAGGGGCACGGTATGACCAAGATATGCCATGCCTACTATTATGGCGGACCTACCTTGGCAATCAAGACCTTAAATCAGACCTTCGGGCTGAATATCCAAGAGTATATCACGGTCAATTTTAACGAGCTTGCCCAGATTGTGGACGCGGTCGGCGGCGTGAATATCTCGATCAAGGAGAAGGAGATATACTACTTAAATAAAAATTTGCGCGAGCAGGCAAAATACGATAATTTCACCGCGAAAGATTACTATGTAACTGCCGAGGGAACGCAGCGCCTGAACGGACAGCAGGCGGTCGCCTATGCGCGTATCCGCAAATCCGATTCCGATTTTGTCCGCACAGACCGTCAGCGCACCGTGCTGCGCCAGCTTTTCAACGAGGCGCTGGATATGAATCCGCTGCGTTATCCGGAATTTGCCAAACAGTTTTTACAGGTATGTGACACCTCGTTGGATTTTAGCGACTGCATCTCGCTTGCCGGCATCATGGTCAGAAAGCCGGAGTTTGTCGATCTCCGCCTGCCGGTCGATGAAGACCTGATCAGCGGAAACTACTATGTAAACGGCGTTTCCTACGTCTATTACGATACCGCCGCGACTGCGGAAAAGCTGCGCGATTTTATCTATAACGATGTGATTCCGGGGGAGGAGGACTCCTCCGGGGAAGCTGAGTAGCCCCGGCAGAGCAAAGCAGGGGATGCTGCTCCCGCTTGTCAGCGGCTTGGGAAGTATTGTGCCCGGCTGGAATCCTTTTACACCGAATCCAGTTAGGCGAGAGCCGGGTTTTCGTTGTCTTTTCAGCAGAGTGAAGCCTCCGCGCTTTTCCAAGGCACGGAGGCGTTTTGATTTTGGTGTAACTTTTTTGTTACGCTTGGAGTTTTTTTGATACTGTACAAATGCGTTCGTTTATGGTATAATGATGATATCGCAAGCGATATCATCCCGAGTTTGCCTAACGGCAAACATCGATATG
>CAZPLR010000003.1:0-77191 GCA_964587555.1 uncultured Oscillospiraceae bacterium | reverse complement strand
GATGATATCGCAAGCGATATCATCCCGAGTTTGCCTAACGGCAAACATCGATATGATATAATGAATATGATCTCAGGTTTTTGCCTGAGATGGAAAAAACGACAGGATTTGTTTTTAGAAGGGGCTGAATGCTTTGCAAAAACGTTGTTTCAGGCTTTTTGCTTTCTGCGTATGCCTGCTTATCTGTTTGCAGCTTTCGGGGTGTACCTCGTTTGTCGGCGTGGAAAATATGCTTGCTCCGCCGCAGCTGGAGGGAGATAAGCAGGAAATATACAACGCGCTGAGCAAAAGCGTCACGGGAAGCATGGAACTGGTCTATCCGCAGAAGGGCGACTATAAGTCTGCCATCACCCAGATCAATATCGATCAGGAGCCGACCGACGAGGCGGTCGCGTTTTACCGGATCGATTCTGCCGCTTCCTCTACTACGGTGACGCTGCCGATCCGGATCAATATTTTGGATCAGCGGGACGGAAAGTGGGTTTCGGTTTATGAGATGGGCGTTGACGCCGACGAGGTGGAAAAGGTCGAGCTGCTTCACGCCGGCGAGGAAATCTATCTCGCGGTGGGGTATAACTATGTTGGATCCAGCGAAAAAAAGGTGCAGATCTATCGGTTCGCAGATTATATCCTTTCGGTAGTGCATGAATTTCGTGCGCTCAACTATGAAATCTGCGATCTGGACGAGGACGGCAACAGCGAAATCGTCAAGCTGGTTTCGGCGGCGGGCACAAAGACTGAGGACAGCGCGTCCGCTTCTTCGCAGGTCAGCGCCCAGTTGGTACAGGCGGTTGGAAATAGTTTCCTGTCTGCCAACAGCGTATCCATGTCTCCGCTGGCAAGCGAATACTCGGCGATCAATATTGGGGAGTTGTCCGATGGAAAGCCCGCAATTTATCTGGATGGGATCAGCGGCAGCCAGTTTATCAGCGAGATATTATTCTGCGATGAAAATGGGATGCTCAAAAATCTGATCTATTTTGATCCGGAGCAAAGGGAAGCGGAAAATCGCGTGCTGGAAACGCAGCGTCAGTCCGGTATTTATTCGCAGGATATCGATCGTGATCAGGTGTATGAGATACCGCTGCTTGTCATCGCTCCCGGCTATGAGCAGAAGGAGCGGTATGAACAGCTTTATTTTACCAGTTGGTACAAGTACAGCAGTACCGGCAGGCGCAGCGGATGCCTGACCTACACCGATTATACGCTCGGCTATGCGTTTAAACTGCCAAGCCGGTGGGAAGGCGTCGTCACCGCCGAGGTTTCCAGCGCGGACAATGAGATCACCTTTTACGAGTACGACCGTAAGACGGGGGAACGCGGTGTTCCGGTGCTTTCGGTGCGGGTGATGAGCCGTTCGGACTATCAGCCGCAGGGACTGCACAGCAAGTACAGCGTGATCGAGGTAAGCGGTAAGCTTGTATTTTTGTATTATTCACATAACCGTATTTCAGATCTTGCGCTTAGCGAAAGCACGATCCAGAAAAGCTTGTATCTGTTGAATTAAGAATGAAAAGAAAAATGGAAGAAAGGGAAGAAAATGAAGAAGATTTTGGTCTGTGAGGACGAGGACGCTATCCGCGATTTTGAGGTGATTAACCTAAAGCGCAGCGGCTACGACGTGGTGGATGTCAACTGCGGGGAGGACGCGCTGAAGGTCTTTGTAAAGGAAAACGGCAACTTCGATGTAGTGCTGCTGGACGTCATGATGCCGGGGATCGACGGCTTTGCGGTATGCAAGCAGCTGCGCGCGCAGAGCGAGAATTTGGGGATTATTATGCTTACTGCAAAAACGCAGGAGATGGATAAGGTGCGCGGGCTGATGATCGGCGCGGACGATTATATCACAAAGCCGTTTTCGCCGAGCGAACTGCTTGCCCGCGTAGACGCGGTATATCGCAGGGTCAGCATGACCAACAAGCCGCAGGTGGCTTCACAGGAGATTCGCTCCGGGGAGTTTGTGCTTAACCTAAAAAGCAGAAGCCTCACCAAAAACGGCAGACCGATCGATTTGACGCAGGTGGAATACCAGATCATGGAGTTTTTCTTGAGTAACCGCAATACGGCGCTGGAGCGCAGCGCGATCTTGGATCATATCTGGGGGACGAATTACTACGGCGACATTAAGATCATCGACGTAAATATCCGTCGGCTGCGCATGAAGGTCGAGGATGAGCCGTCGAATCCAAAGCATATTCAGACGGTTTGGGGATATGGATATAAATGGCAGGATTAAACGAGGAAGCAGCGCCGAAAAAAAGAAAACGAATGCACCACATAAGCATCACGCGCCGCTGGATCCTCAATACGCTTTGCGTTGAATTGGGCATACTGCTTATTGCCGGCGTTTTGCTTTCTACGCTGCTTGTCAACTTTTATTATAACACTGCCCAGCAGGCGGTGATTTCCCGCGCGAATACCGTTTCTTCTCTGCTTTTGCGCAACAGCGAGGATTCCACTTCTAATTTCAATCGGGAATTTCGCGCTCAGATTGAGGAGTTTACGGATAAGAGTAAAATGGCTGTTTACGCCATCAATCACGAGGGTGAGATTGTGCTTTCCTCTACCGGCTTTGCCTACAGCACGCCGCAGTCGATGCCGGATTTTGACAGTGCTCTCACAAGCTCCAACGGTATGGGGCGGTATATCGGATATGCGGAGAACGGCGAAAAGATATTAGCGATCTCGGTGCTTGTGCCTTACCTGAACAGCGAATATTGCGCGGTGCGGTATGTGGTCTCCTTGACCAAGATTGATCAAAACATTTGGCTTTTCATCTGCATCTATATCGCTGTGGCGACCGGAGTTATGCTGCTTGTCACCGTTTCGGGACTTTATTTTGTCCGCTCGATCGTTCTGCCGGTGCGGGAGGTCGGCGTGGCAGCGAAAAAATATGCCTCCGGCGATATGTCGACCCGTCTGGTGAAAAAAAGCAATGACGAGCTTGGCGAGCTTTGCGACCGCATCAACGATATGGCGGATGAATTGGCCGCCGCCGAGCAGATGAAAAATGAGTTTATTTCCTCGGTGTCGCATGAGCTGCGCACTCCGCTTACCGCAATTCGCGGCTGGGCGGAAACGCTTAATGACCTGCCTTACGATCAGCAGACCATGCAAAAGGGAATGCATGTCATCATGAACGAGACAGACCGTCTTTCCGGCATGGTCGAAGAGCTGCTTGATTTCTCGCGGATGCAGAACGGCCGTTTTACGCTTGTGAAGGAAAAGCTCGACCTTGTCGCGGAGCTTTCCGACGCGGTGCTGATTTTCACCGAACGCGCAAAGCAGGAGAATAAAAGGCTCATCTATGAAGAGCCGATGGACGTCGCCGTTATCACCGGCGACCGCAACCGCCTGCGGCAGGTGTTTATCAATATCATCGATAACGCGTTAAAATATTCTGACGCGGGCGACGCCGTTACGGTCGAGGCGGGACAGGAGGGAGAGCTTTTCACCATTCGCATCGCCGATACCGGATGCGGTATTTCCCGACAGGATCTGCCGCGCGTGAAGGAGAAATTTTTTAAGGCAAATAATACCCGCCGCGGCTCCGGCATTGGACTTGCGGTGGCAAATGAGATCGTTTCCATGCACGGCGGATATATGGATATTGAAAGCGAATTGGATGTCGGTACCTGCGTTACTGTGCGGATCCCGCTGGATAAGGTCGATGATCCGCAGGATGTTGTCGGACATTTGGGCGGGGAAGAATAACAAAAAATAATCACCAAATTTTACAAAACGTGTAGACTTTTTGATAAAGATAAGCTATAATAGAAATTAAGGTCGACGAAATGCGTTAAAGGGCGGTGATGGAATGCTTCAAAGGAAAAAACGGCTGCTTGCAGCGGGACTTTTGCTGCTTTTGCTTTCCATTTTTACCGTGACGCCATCCGCCGTTTCTGCTTCTGTGTCATCGGAGGAGGAAACGATCACGGTGCGCTTCAGCGCATACGAATCCATCAATCACTCCTACTATTTTCAAAAGGAAACGTTCACGCTGCAAAAGCCTGCGGATTTGTGTGATCTGCTGTGCGCGGCGAAGGAAAGAGGTCTGATCCGGAGCTTTGCCGTACAGGAGGGATTGATTATAGCGGTGCGCTACGCCGACAACACGCGGCTGAAAAACGGCTCGTATGGCACAAAAAGCAGTTTTTCGGTGCTGCTGACTAAGGATGACGAGGTGCGGCAGCTTGACGCGCTGGAAACGCTTTCGCTGCGCGACGGCGCGACGTACACGCTTTCCTATGATGCGTATCTGTCCGATATGGCGAGGAACACCGCTTCTGCGCGGAAGGAAACAACGTTTTTCTGGGATGACAGCTGGGAGGTTTCGCTGGATACTGCCTGCCGTTGGCTTTATAGCAATCATACGCGCGGAAGCAATTCTGCGGTGACTGCGCTTGGGGTAGCAAAGCGTTCCGCTACGCCGGAGGACATTGTGCTTTTGACCCAATTGAAAACCATTGATGATTCGAGCGTGAGCGCGCTCTGCCGATCGCTGGACGCCTGTGTTTACAGCGGGTTTTCGCCGCGAAATATCGGCGGAATTGATTATCTTTTGCGCCTTTGTAATATGAAGCAGCCGGACCAGTGCGACACAAGGGTCTTGTGCGCGGTGCTGCGGCTTTATAACAGCGCCGACTTTACAATAGACGACGGCGTGTGTCTCTCCCGCCGCGCGATCATTCAGACGCTGTTAAAAAGACAGCAGGAGGACGGCGGTTTTGCACGGAATGATTTTTCGGACGCCGACCCGCTGACCACAGCGCAGACGCTTTGCGCACTTCAGTCCTATCGGGATTTGGAGACGGTTGACAGTGCGGTGCAGAACGGGATCAGCTTTCTTTCGGATCCGGTGCTGCGCGACAAGATGTTTTTTGGTGAGAGCGGCGGCTCTATCGAGCAGATCAGTTGGATCATCATTGCGATGTGCTGCTGTGACCTGCCGTTTGATGACATATATTTTTCCGAGGCAGGCATCACCTATGCGGATCTGCTGCTGCAATATATGAAGGTGTCCGGCGGCTTTTCGATGCGGCGCGGCGGGGCTGAGAACGAAGCTGCGACTGTACTTGCTATTTTTGCGATGCAGGCGTTGAAATGCGGCGGCGATCCGTTTTCGGTGGACGACGCCACGCTTGTCGCGCTCGACGCGCCCCAGCAGTCTATCGAAGTAAGCGCGCTGCCGCAGAAGGAAAAGACTGTTGCGCAGCCGGAGAAAAAGGGCGTGAAGGTGAGCGTCGGGTTTGTGCTTGCGATAGGCTTTATTATGCTGTATCTTGCTGCCGAGATATTTTTCTTGATTCGCCGGCGTCGAAAGCAGGAGTAAGCATAGTACAGGCATAGCCATACCGGGAGGAAGGAAAGGGACCTTTATATGGCGGAGATGAAAGAAAAGGGATATTTTCCCAAACACACCTTTACCGTTTCGGTCATACGTTTTTTGCTGTTCTCAGGAAATTTCCTGTTGTTTTTCGGTTTTTTTTCGATCAATAACCCGCAAATTCTGCGCGCGTCGCGTACTGCGGCGATTACTATCACGACCTATGTTGTTTTAGCGCTATGTATGTCCCGCATTTACGGCGGTTTTGCGATCGGGCGCAAGCGGCCGCGCGATATTATCATCGCGATGATGATCTCGACGGTTATCACCGATTTTGTCACCTATTTCGAGCTGGAGATCATGAACGTCAACCGGTATAAGCATGAGCATCTGCAATTTACCGATATCGACGTTGTGCTGCTGATTATCATCTTCCAGTTGATCCTCGCTTTTTTGTTGACCTATTTGGCGCATAATCTTTACTTTAAGCATAATCCGCCAGAAAACTGTTTGATGATCGTGCGGGATCTCGACGAGCAGCGGGGATATCTGCGCAAATTCCGGCGGTATAAGAAGGAGTTTGCGGTCAAGCGGGTGATTTCCTGCGACGATCCGGATTGGCATCAGGCTGTGAAGGATGCGCAGACGGTGTTTATCATGGATGTCAGCGCCGCGAAAAAGGCGGAAATTATCGACTATTCCTATAAGCATCATAAAGATGTGTATATGACAACCGAGCTGCCGGATGTGGTGGTCAATTGCAGCAAGCATTTTTTACTTGACGATCTTTCGATGCTATCCTCCTCGTTCAAGGGATTGACGATGGAGCAGCGGGCGGTCAAACGCGCGCTTGATCTGGTTGTTTCGGTGCTGGGCATTATCATCACCAGCCCGATCATGCTGGTTTCCGCAATCGCGATCAAGGCATGCGACGGCGGGCCGGTGTTTTATAAGCAGGAGCGCTTAACCCGCGATGGCAACGTGTTCTTCGTACTGAAATTCCGCACGATGCGCACCGACGCAGAGAAAACCGGCGTCGCGCAGCTCTGCAAAAAGGATGACGACCGCGTTACGCCGGTCGGCAAGGTGCTGCGTAAAATTCGAATGGACGAGCTGCCGCAGCTTTTTAATGTGTTTTGCGGGCAGATGAGCGTGGTCGGGCCGCGTCCGGAGCGTCCGAGCATCGCAAAAGAGTATTATAAGGATATTCCAGAATTTCAGTTCCGGCTGCGCGCAAAGGCGGGGCTTACCGGGCTTGCGCAGATCATGGGAAAATATAATACCACTCCGCGTGATAAGCTGATGCTTGATTTGATGTATATCGAGCGGTACAGCATCTGGGAGGATATTATGATTATCTTCCAGACGATCTTGGTGTTCTTTAAATCGGATAGCACCGAAGGCTTTGATGAGACGCAGCATACGGAATTTACGGAGAAAACAGAGAAAGAGAAGTAAAATGGTCATAGAAGAAAATTGTCAGGGCGTTTTATTGAGCAGTATATTGGAGGGCTTTTCCTTTCTTTCAAGTTGGGAGGAGACTGCGCTCTCGCAGGTACGGATCAGCGATATCGTATATGATTCCAGAAAGGCGTCGCACGGAAAGCTTTTTGTTTGCATCCGGGGCGAGATATCCGATGGACATCGCTACGCGCAGAGCGCGTATGAAAGAGGCTGCCGGGCGTTTGTGGTGGAGGAAAGGCTGCCGCTGGAAAACGATGCGCTGCAGCTTGTCGTTCCAAACAGCCGCGTCGCGCTTTCCGCGCTTTCCCGCGGCTTTTTTCATCATCCGGAGAGAAACCTGTGTCTGATTGGGGTCACCGGAACCAAAGGAAAAACGACGATTGCCAATCTTGCCGCCGCAACCTTGAACGCGCTGGGGATTTCGACCTGTTGTATCGGCACAAACGGCGTTTCTTTCCGCGGAAAGACAACGCCGGGAATTAACACAACCCCGGAAAGCTACGAGCTTGCGCGTATTTTCCACGAGGTGCGGCAGGAGGGCGCGCAGTGCGTTGTGATGGAGGTCAGCTCCATTGGCGTAAAGCACCATCGTACCGACGGTCTTGTTTTTGATATCGGTGTATTCACCAATCTTTCGCCCGATCACATCGGTCCAAAGGAACATGGATCCATGGAGGAGTACGCTGCCTGTAAGGCGCAGTTGTTTGCACAGAGCCGTTACGCGGTCATCAACGCGGACGACGCGGCGGCCGGGCGGATGATTGCTGCGGCTAAGGAGGCGGGCGCGCTGGTACAGACCTTTGCGCTGCGCGAAAAAGCCGATTGGCGCGCGGAGAATCTTATGCCGTGGCAGAGCCGGACGCGGCTTGGCATCGGTTTTGATACCGACGGGTTTGGAGAAAAGCGGCGCTTTGCGGTCAGCCAGCCGGGTGAATTTTCGGTTTATAACGCGCTTGCCGTTTTGGCTGTTTGCAGGCGGGTGTTGTCGCTGCGGGGAGAGCCTGCGCATCCGGAAACGATTGGGGAGGCGTTAAGCTCCGCCGCAGTCGCGGGAAGGGTGGAGCTGGTCGACGCCTTGCCTGACGCGACGGTCATCATCGATTTTGCGCATAATGCGCTGAGCTTGAAAAGCTTGCTGCAAACGCTGCGGGAGTACCGCTTTGAAAGGCTGGTCGTTGTATTTGGATCGGTTGGCGGAAGGAGCCGGCTGCGCCGCGTCCCGTTGGGGGAGGTTGCGGCGGAATACGCCGATTTTTCGATTATTACGTCGGATAATCCAGATTTTGAACCGCCGCAGCAGATTATCGATGAGATTGCGGCGGTGCTTGCAAAAGCGGGCGCGCCGTATATCGGCATTCCAGATCGTGCTGATGCGGTGCGTTATGCAATCCGGACCCATAAGCCGGGGGATATGATCGTATTTGCCGGGAAAGGGCATGAGAATTATCAGCTTGTTCGCGGCGTAAAGGAGCCGTTTTCAGAGAAAGAGATCATCCTGCGCGCGGCAGCGGAGATAACCGCCGGCGCCGCGCAGATAAGATAGTGGAAGGAGCAGGAGGAAGTAAGAAGATGGAAAAAGTAGTGGATTTTCTGCCGGTCTTGCTCGGCAGCGACGTCAACGCCTATGGCATGGCGCGGGCGTTTCATGAGGAATATGGCGTTCAGTCGGTTGCGGTCTGTAAATTACAGCTCTCGGCGACTGCGGATACCAAGCTGATCCATTTTGAGTTTGAACCGGATCTGGAGAATCCGGAGAAGTTTATAAAAAAGCTGGATGAGGTCGCGGCGAAATACACCGGGAAAAAATTGGTTCTAGTGCCTTGCTCCGACGGATATATCAAGCTGATGATCCGTTTTCAGGATCGGCTGCGAGAAAAATATTGCTTTAACTGCATCTCCGGAGAGCTTTTGCAGGCGCTGCAGCTAAAAGAGAATTTTTATAAGATCTGTGATAAATACGGATTTCTCTATCCGAAAACCGTCGTGCTTTCAAAGGAGAATTGGCAGCAAAGCAGGCTGCCGTTTGATTTCCCGGTTGTGATCAAGGCTTCAAATTCGGTGGAGTACTGGAAATGCTCCTTTCCGGGAAAATTAAAGGTGTTTGTCGCACAGGATAAAGCGGAATTTGACCGCATCTTCAGGGCGATTTACAGCAGCACCTACCAAGACCACCTTACTGTGCAGGAGTTTATTCCGGGCGACGATTCCTACATGCGGGTGCTCAACTGCTACGTTGGGCTGGATCATAAGGTGAAGCTGATGAGCCTTGGCCACGCGCTGCTTGAGGAGCATACGCCGCAGGGCATCGGCTCTTACGCGGCTGTCATCAACACCTTCGATAAACCGCTGTTAGACAAGGTGCAGTATTTTTTGGAGGATATCGGCTACAGCGGGTTTGCGAATTTTGACATTAAGTACGATAGCCGCGACGGCGAATATAAGCTATTTGAGATCAACATCCGTCAGGGCCGCTCAAGCTTTTTTGTCACCGGCGCAGGGTACAATCTCGCAAAATGGCTGGTTGACGATGTGGTGTATCATAAACCGATGGAGCTTACCTATGCGACGAACGAATGTCTGTGGACGATGATCCCGATGGGAGTCATAAAGAAATATTGTCAGAATCGGGAGCTGGTCGAGCGGGCGATGGCGCTGGTTCGGGCGGGAAAATGGTGCAATTCGCTTTATTATCAGCCGGATTTGAATTGGAAACGCCGACTTCGGTTAAAGGTTTATGAGCTAAACCATTACCGTAAGTATAAACGGTATTATGGAAAAAAGGGGCTGCCGGAATCGAACTGATTTTGGCGCTTGATAGAAAGGGCTTGCCATGCAGGAGAGAAAAACGCTCGGCGTCATTGGCGGCGTTGGACCGCTGGCGACCGCTTATTTTATGGAAAAGGTCGTCGATCTGACCGAATCGGATACCGACCAGCAGAATGTCGATATGATCGTGCTGAACCATTGCAGCATCCCGGATCGAACCGCATATATTCTGGATCGCACCAAGGAAAATCCCGGTCCGGCTATGGCAAGAGACGCAAGGACACTGGAGAAAATGGGCGTCGGCGCGATCGTTATCCCCTGCAATACCGCATACTATTTCTGCGATGAGATAAGCGCTGGGCTTTCAGTGCCGTTTTTGAATATGATCTCCCTCTCCGCTGAGGAATTAAAACGCGCGGGCGCAAAATGCGTCGGCGTGATGGCGACAACCGGAACCATTCAGACGGGACTGTTTCAGTCCGCGCTGGAAAAGCTGGGATTGAAAAGCGTTGTTCCGTGCGAACAGGATCAGAATAAAATCATGCGGATCATCTACAACGAGGTTAAAGCCAATCTTCCGGTTACAATAGAGGATTTTTACGCTGCCGCTTCACATCTAAAAGAGCGCGGCTGCGATCGCATTATTCTGGGCTGTACCGAGCTTTCGGTGATTAAAGAACGGTTTAATTTATCCAAAACGTATATTGACAGCTTGGATATACTTGCAGTAAATGCCATTCAAGTCTGTGGCTATCCGGTGAGCGCGAAAGCGCTTGCATCGCGGGGGCTTGTAATGCGATAAGCGCAGAGCAGAGGGAGGAAACGGCGTTGAAATGGATTTCGCTGATAGCGGTAAAAGGTAGCGCGCCTAAAAGGGCGCTGCTTTTCAAGCAGCTTGAAAACGACGGCGTTTGCTGTTTGGGGCTGCCGGGCGAGAAAGAGGAGCTGACCTTTTTTTCCAATGCGCTCGATGCGGTGCTGTCCGGCGGTTTTTTCCCGTATGCGCTGACGCTGGATTTTATAGAGGATGGGAAGCGTTTTACGCTGACGCAGGAAGCGAAAAAAACCGATTTATTCTGTGATGGCGCGCATTGTAATGAGGAATTAGCGGAACGGAAGCGCGCTTTTTTATATGAGCGCTGTGTGCTGCCGGCGGATTTATGGCTGGACGCCTTTTTGGGCGGAAAGGAAGCGATGCAGGCGCTTTACCCGATGGAATCTGCAGAGCGCTATCTGCATACATTAAAGGAATACGCTGCGTCGTCGAGCGATTTGCAGGAGAAGGCGTTTTGCAGGACGGTGCTGCGGGTTGCCGCAGGAGAGAACGAGTACGGAGTAGATTTTACAGCGTATCTGCGGACGGCTGCGCTTGGCAATCTTGCGCCGCAGGCGTCAAAACCGCTGCTGTCCTTGACCGGCGGACGGTATTATTTTGCGGCGCGGGATATGGAGCATCATGGAAGGCTTGTCGATACGCACACCGGGAAAATGGCGGAATATGTCTCCTTGGATACGGCGACGCTGTTTTATGCGGCGGTTTCCGCAGCGCTTGCAGGGTCGCTTAAGATAAGCCAGCCTGTTTTTCCGTATCTGCTGCGGGCGAAGGCTTTTGAAGGGAAGATTAGTCAGGAGGACGTATATCGCGTCCGTTCTTATTTCTACAGGCTTGCCAAAGGCACAAATTCAGATTAGCAGAGGAAGAAGCGGGAATGATACAAAAACGCAATCGAGGAACAAAAGGCTGGCTGCATCCGCATCCCGCGACGATCGTCACCAATTCGCTCAAGCAGAGCATTCTGCTGCTGATTCCGATCGTCCGCGCGTTTTCCATGATACCCGACGGCTTGGAGGCATGGCTCTCGTTTGTTTGGGTGGATATCCTAACCCTTTCCGGAATGGCGGCGATCGGCATTCTGCGCTATTTGACCACCGCGTATCGGGTTGAGGAGCAGGGGATTTCGTTCCGCAGCGGTATTTTGCTTCGCAAAAACGGGCGGATCCCATTTGATAAGGTCAGCGTGATGCTCTGTATCCGGCAGTTTTATTTTCGTCCGCTGCGGCTTTGTAAGATATATATCGACACCGATGCGGGAAAGACGGGGGATGCGGATTTTGCGATCAGCATCAGCCAAAGGCATGCGAAGGAATTAACGGCGCGCTTTCGGCAGCTTGGCGCAAGGTTTGATATAGCGGAGCGCAAAACCAGCGCGCATTGGTGGGAGGTCGTGCTTCTTTCGCTGATTTCCTCCAGCTCCTTGAGCGGCATATTATTCGTTTCCGCCGCAATCTCCGGCCTGAGCGATCCGTTCGGCGAAGATATTGAGCGGATCATCCGGCTGAACTTTGAACGTTTTGTCAAGCTTGCAAGCCTGCTTGCCATCCAGATTCCGCCGATCGCCGCTTGGATCGCGTATCTGCTTTTAATCACATGGGGCGTTTCCTTTATCGTACACGTCCTGCGCACGATGCGCTTCACCGCAAGGCGGCAAAATGATGATCTGATCCTGCAAAGCGGTCTGCTTTCCCGCTATGACAGCCTGTTGAAGGTCAATCGCCTGAATCGGATCGAGCTGCGGCAGTCGATGATGACAAAGCTTCTGCATATCCAGTCGGTTTTTGTGCGGTGCAGCGGCTACGGCAAGCGGAACAACGATCTTTCGGTGTTGCTGCCTGCCTGTGCAGAAAAGCGGATGCGTACCCAGCTCAAGCTGCTGCTGCCGGAGGTGGAGTTTAAGAAGCGGAGCGTTAAGCCAAAGCTTCTGTATTTGATGCGGTTTTTCACACTGCCGATCCTGCTTTTGATCGGTATCACGGCGCTTGCATTTTTGCTTTTTTGGCTGATTCCCAACTGGCATGATACAATTCAGTTTATCGCGATTGCGTCGGGACTGCCGGTTTTATGGCTTTTCGCGGTAAAATGCGTCGCTTACCGTCATACCGGGATTGCGGAAACGGCGGATTCCTTCACACTTTGCTATACTTTCGGCTATGGATTTTATCAGACGGTCGTGCCAAAAAATAAGATCACCCGCGTACAGATTCAGCAGTCGATCTTTCAGAAGATCAACGGCGGCTGTGATCTGTTGATCTATACCCGCAGTGAGGGATGGAATCGCATCCGCGTGCCGAATTTGCCGGCAAAAGAGGTAAAAGCGCTGCTTGCACCGTATCTGCTTGTGTAGGGCACACTGCATCGCTGAAAAAAAGGAGAGAAAAAGCCATGAAAGAATCGATCTATACCATCCCGCTTTCCGAAGTGTTTGAACCGATGGACGGCTGTCCGCTTTGCCGACTGGAGCGCATCATGGAGGAGCGCACGGTGGAGTATATCATCGGCGCGGCAATGATGGAGCCGGATGTGCGCGCTGAGACCAATCGCAAAGGCTTCTGCAAAGCGCATCTGCAAAATATGCTGCCGCGCAAACGCAAGCTGGCGATGGCTTTGATGCTTGACACCCGTATTAATGAGCTGCTGGATGAGTTCGTCATACCGGATAATTTCGACAAAAAGGGAAGCCGCTACGCCCCGTCGCCAAAGTCAAGCTGTTTTGTCTGTGCGCAGGTGAAAGAGGTCATGGAAAAAATGATCGATAATGTGATTACTCGGTATGACGCGGACGCGGCGTTTCGCGATCTTTATCAAAAGCAGCCGGAATACTGTCTGCGTCACTTTGAGGCCCTGGCAGTCCGCGCCTATCCGGTCTTGGGAAAAAAGGGCGCGCCGCAGTTTCTTGCCGATACCGTAAGGATCACACGCCGGAATTTGGAGGAATTGCAGCAGGACTTAAAGGGGATGCAGCTCGCGTTTGATTACCGCAACGCCGGCAAACCGGTGGATGAAAGGATTAAAAATGCGGTGGAGCGCACGGTGGAATTTATCGGTTGACGCTGCAAAATAAAATAAGCGTATGCTGCGCAGCCGGACCGTTTTCTGCATGAATCCGTCCGGCTGCTTTGATCTTAAAACGGACGGCGCTGGACAGCATCCGTTTTCTGCCGCGCAAAGCCTGCGATGATCTGCCGTATAAGATAATTAGTCTAAGCTAATTATCTTATATTTGATTAGCCTAGGATAACTGCACTGACTTGACGTGCCGGCTTTGTCATCGGCTGTATTCGGATAAGCATAACGAAGCCCCTGACGCATGCCGACTGCGGTCCTGCTTTTTGCCGTACGGTCATGGTGGAAGGCTTTTACCGCATCTGCGGTATGGTTTTATCAGTTGGCTGGCGTTAACGGCAGAAAAAGCATCTCGACAAACCTCGCCGCCTGTGATATAATGGGGAAAGCAAAGCCATCTTTCCGGTTTTGCCGCCTGATAAGGGCGGACGCGGTATTGCAAAAAGAACAATCATAGGAAGAGGATGTTTTAATGGGGGAAATGTTTGAAAAAGTAAAAAGCCATATATGCGCGGGCCTGTTGGCGCATGTTGACGCCGGAAAAACGACCTTGACCGAGCAGCTCCTTTTTCAAACCGGCACAATCCGGCGTGCCGGAAGCGTTGACGCTGGAACAGCCACCACCGACAGCATGGAGGTGGAGCGGCAGCGCGGAATCTCGGTGCGCAGCGCCTGCGTTTCGCTTGTGTGGAAGGATTGTCGGATAAACCTGATCGATACGCCGGGTCACGCCGATTTTTCCGGCGAGGTTGAGCGCGCGTTTTCGGTGCTTGACGCAGCGATCCTGATGATCGCCGCTCCCGATGGCGTCACGCAGCATACCAGACGGCTTTGGCGGGCAATCAAAAGTCTGAAGCTGCCCTGCATCTTCTGTATCAACAAAATTGATCATCCAGGCTGTGATTTTAGCGCTCTTCTCGCTGAAATTCGCAATGAATTAACCGAAAACTGCCTGCCTGTTGCAGTGACTGAGAACGAGGCGAGCGGCGACTGCCGCGTGCGGGCGCTTGGCGCGTCGGATACGGCTTGGACAGAGGATATCACGGCGTTTACCGCTGAGCAGGATGAGGAGATCGCAGAGCTGTTCCTTGCCGATCAAGCGATCCCGCAGGAGAAGCTGATGCGCGCTTTTTTCGCTCTTGCCAGGGAGGCGAAGGCATACCCGGTTGTCCCGGTCTGCGCCGCAAAGGGAGAAGGCGTGTTGACACTTTTGGAAACGATTGTTAACGCTTTCCCATCCCATATGTTGAATGAGGCGTCCAACGCGCCGGTATCGGGTGTTATCTATAAGGTCGAACATCATCCGACGATGGGAAAGGCCTGCCATGTGCGGCTGTATTCCGGTACGCTGAAAAACCGTGATACTGTGCGGCTGTATGGAAAAGAGGAGCTATATAAGGTCACGCAGATCCGCCGGGTGTTTTCCGATAGATCTACCGATATCGGCGCGCTTTCTTCGGGAGATATCGGCGCGGTTTATGGGATCTCCGGCGCAAAGACAGGGGATATGATTGGGGATGTTCCGTTTCATAGGCAGTTTTCGCTTGCGGCGCCGCTTTTTTCAATCCGCCTGACTCCGAAAACTGAGGAGGAGATGCCAAAGCTGGTCGCCGCAGTAGGGGAGCTTTCGGATGAGGACCCGCTTTTGCGGATGGTTTGGCTGAAGGAGGAGCGGGAGCTGCAGGTGCAGGTGACCGGCATGATGCAGCGTGATATTCTCGCCATTCTGCTCAAGGAACGGTATGGGCTTACGCCGGATTTTTCGGCGGCGAGGGTGATTTATAAGGAAACGCCGTCCAAAAGCGGTATAGGCTTTGAAGCGTACACAATGCCGAAGCCCTGCTGGGCGGTTGTACGCTTTGAGATTACGCCGCTGCCGCGCGGAAGCGGCTTTGTCTATGAGGCGGACGTTTCGCCGGAGGACTGCGCCTACCGCTATCAGGAGCATATCAAGGAGAGCCTGCCTCGTTATTTGAAGCAGGGACTGTACGGTTGGGAGGTCACGGATTTAAAGGTGAAGCTGATTTATGCGCAGCATCACCACATCCATACCCACCCGCTGGATTTTTTCTTGGCGACGCCGCTTGCGTTTATGGACGGGCTGCGCAATACCGGAACGACGTTGTTAGAGCCGATGCTTTCCATCCGGCTGACGGCGCCGGAGGATATTTTGGGCAAGGTGATCGGCGATATTTTGGAGATGCGCGGCAGCTTCGATACGCCGCAGATGCAAAACGGCTTTTTCACGCTGACCGGTAAGCTTCCGGTCGCCACCTCGATGGAATACCCGATCCGCTTGGGCAGCATCTCCGGCGGAAAGGCGCTTTATGAGACTGAATTCTGCGGCTATGAGGAATGCCCGGTGGAGCTTGGCAAAACAACGCCGTACCGCGGCGTCTGTCCGCTCGATCGCGCAAAATGGATTTTGTACTGCCGCAGCGCGATCGGCACAAACGATGGATTTTAACTGTTTGCAGCGGGGGGTTCCCGCTTGGGAAAAAGGGAGGTTATTTATGGCTGGTTTTTTTCTTGCTTTTCTCGGCTCGCTCGTGTCCGCAGGCTGCGTCTGCTGCGCTCTTTTCATTGATGTTGAGCCTAAATTTTTGGATACCGGGACGATGGGCATTATTCTTCTGGCAGCAGCGGCGGTGATTGCCTGTCTTTGTCTGCGCAAAACAAACAGCATGACCTGCGTGATTGAAAAGCCGCTGAATAAGGTGAAAACTGCGGCGATCATCGCCTCCTGCACCGCGGAAATTCTCAGCTTAGGCGCTTTGGCCTGCATTGCCGCATTTGTTCTCTCCTGCTTTCTGTTTACCTTTCCAATCTGGCTGACAATAGCCGCCGTTCCGTATCTCTGGTTTTGTATCTCCTGCGTAATCTGGCGCACCATCCGAAAATATGTCAAGAACGTCGATGTCGACAGAGAGCAGCGTCTTGTTTTGGAGGCATTGCAAGCGAAAAAGCAGGGAAAAATGGGATATGCATCGGAAGCCTCTGGTAAGTTTAGCCTAACCGAATATGAGGCGGAAGATAGCGGCTCTGAATTTGATATCAGGCGGATGCCTGCTATCATCTATGATGATGGAAATCGCGCTTGGAAGCGCCGGGGCTTGTTTGGAGATCATGCGGAGTATTGCAGCGACGAAGGCGACGCTGTTATCATTTATTCCGGTCAGATCTCCGGCAGCGGCGTCAATACCAGCGCGGGAACTTTTCATTGGAATTGAATTGGCATGCAAGGATTGATTTTTACGGAATAGGAGGGATCATCGTGACAAAGGAGGAGGTTTTTTCCTATGTGAAAAGCGCCTATGATATTCTTCCGGACTATCCTTGGCGGGATGAAAACGCGGTGCTGCGGCATCCGGAAAACCGCAGGTGGTTTGCGGCAGTGCTTACTGCGAAACGGGAAAGCTTGGGGCTTTCGGGTAAGGGGACGGTAACGCTGCTCAATCTAAAATGCGATCCGTTGCTTTTGGGGTCGATCCGGTCGGAGCCGGGATTTTTCCCCGCATATCATATGAATAAAGAAAAATGGGTTTCCGCCACGCTCGATGGGAGTGCGGCGGAGGAAAAAATCCTTGCCCTGCTGGATGAAAGCTATGCGCTCACCTTGGGGCTTTCCAAAAAGCGCGGGAAGAAATAGCCGCACCGTATAAATTTTACCGCCATGGGAATACTGACCGTAAAAAGGAGGTCGGTATCTCGATGGTTCGCACAGATATGGCGGTTGAATTTATGGAAGGGAAGCCGGAAATTTCCGGCGTAACGCTCACAAAACATAGCCTTCCGTTTCCGGTGACTGAGGTGCTTATCGAAGCGGAGGAAGCGGCGGAACGGATCGGCAAGCCGTGCGGGCATTATCTGACGGCGGAAGGGCTTGATCTTTCCAAACCGCCGCATCAGATGGTTGAAACCGCGCAGAAGCTTGCGCCGCTCCTGGACGGCTTTCTGCCGAAATTATGTAAGAGCGCGCTGGTTGTCGGATTGGGGAACCGCGAGGTAACGCCGGATTCGCTTGGTCCGCGTGTAGTAAAGGAAATTTTAGTGACCCGGCATTTTTCGCTTGCTGCGCCAAGGCTTGCGAGAGAAAGCGGGCTGGATCAGCTCACGCCGGTCTGCGCGCTTGCCCCCGGCGTGCTGGGACAGACCGGGATCGAGGTTTCAGAGCTGATCGAGGCGTTGGTAAAACGCCTAAAGCCGGATGTTGTGATCGCGGTGGACGCGCTGACCGCTGCGCAAAAAAGCCGGCTTTGCCGCTCGCTGCAATTCTCGGATACCGGTATTGTTCCCGGCTCCGGCGTTGCCAATCACCGCAGGGCGCTCAGCGAGAAAACGCTCGGCGTTCCGGTGATTGCCATCGGCGTACCGACTGTGATCGCATTTGGCGATGAAGGCGCAAAGCAGGAAACGCTGTTTGTCACGCCGCGCGACGCCGATCTTTGCATGGAGCATGCCGCAAAGCTGATCGGTCTGCTGTGTAATATCAGTTTGCAGCCGTCGCTTTCCGCAGAAGAGCTGCAGGCGCTCGCCGGATGATCCTTGCATAAGCAAAACCTCCTTGTCATATTCTTTAGCGAACGGCTTTTTGCCGCGAAGTGGAATGACAGGAGGTTTTTTCATGTCTGAATTTCAAAAAGAGGCAAATTTGACCTTTCGATACGGAGAATCGCTGACCGCAACTGCGGAAAGCCGGATGACAGAAAATGCGTCCTTTGGATCGCTTACCGCCGGCGTCAGCACGTTGGAAACGGATTATCAGCCGGGAGGGCGCGTTACGTTTATCCTTACCGTTGTCAACCGAACGAGAAAAACGCTGCCGCTTTTTACCCTGTCCGATAACCTCGGAAGCTATGCCTTCGCTGGAAAAGGACATGAGAGCATCCTCAGCCCGCTCGATCTCGCCGAACAGGCGCGGTATTTTTACAATGGCATGCCGATGGGCGTTGTGAGAGCGGTTTTGAGCGAGTCAGGGGTGGAGTTTCCGCTTCCGGCGCTTCCGGTTGGCAGCGCCGCCGTCATTTATACGGCAGCCGTGAATCAATATGCTTCACCCGCTGCGGACGGAGCTGTGCAAAGCGTGATTACGTGGGATGATCCGCTGACCGGGGAGCCGATGCGCGCAGTTCATCGGCTGCCGGTACGGCGAAGACCGGAGGTCATTTTGAAAAAGCAGGTCGGTTTTTCGCTGGGAGAGGGAGAAAAACATTTTTTTATCCGCTATACGATTTCCAACTCCGGAAATGAAACGGCGGTGAAAGCGCAGCTGACCGACCAGCTTCCCATCGGCGCGTCGCTGAAAGCGGTCGCGCTGCGGGGCATCCCGGTTCCGGAGCAATTTTTTCAGTATGAAAACGGGCTTTTTACCCTTCCGGTGATCGGGCGTCTTGACGCCCCGCTTTTGCCATCGCAGGATGCAAAGCAGGGCTTTTTAGCGATCCCTGCCGCAAGCGTAAAACGGGATATCAGCGGCGCGTTTATATCGCAGCCCGGAGAGGTCGAGATAATATTGGAGGGAAGCCTTGGCGCGTGAGAGCCGCCCTATTGCTGTGCTTTGCGCAGAAAACCCTGCGGCAAAAATGCCGCAGGGCGTCATTCATCAAAATCGGATTTATTCTGCCGCAGCAGCGATCACGTCTGCTTCTAAAGCGGCCGGTAAGGTTTCGTAACGCTCAAAGGTGAGAGTAAAACTGCCGGCGCCTTGGGTCATCTGACGCACCACCGTCGCAAAATCCGCCATCTCGCTCATCGGCACCTCCGCATCGATCAGCGTACATTTGTCCTCGTCCGGATTCATGCCCAAAACACGACCGCGGCGTTTGTTAAGCTCACCCATCATGTCGCCGGTGCAGCTGTCCGGGACGATGACCGCTAATTTGCCGATTGGCTCAAGCAGGCAAGGCGATGCCTGCGGCAAGCCGTTCTTGTAGGCGAGCGCAGCCGCCATCTTGAATGCGGCTTCAGAGGAATCGACCGGATGATACGAGCCGTCGTAGAGGTTCGCCTTTAGCCCGACTACCGGGTAGCCCGCTAAAACGCCCTTCATGACGCATTCGCGCAAGCCCTTTTCGACCGCCGGATAGAAATTCTTCGGAACGGAACCGCCGACAACACTCTGCTCAAACACCATCTCGGTTGAATCGCACGGCGAAAACTCGATCCATACGTCGCCGTACTGCCCGTGACCGCCGGACTGCTTCTTGTGCTTGCCCTGCACCTTGACCGACTTGCGGATCGTTTCGCGATATGCGATCTTTGGCGCGACCAGTTGTGCGTTTAAACCAAATTTATTTTTTAATTTCGCCAATACCACGTCTAAGTGCTGCTCGCCAAGACCAGCCAAGATCTGCTGATGCGTTTCGGAATTTTGGCTGAACCGGATGGTCGGATCCTCCTCCTGTAAGCGTTGGATCGCCTGCGCCAGTTTGCTTTCATCGCCCTTTTCGTTCAGGACAACCGCCATCGAATAGCACGGCTGCGGATAGACGGCAGCCTCCGCTGTGTAGGAGCATCCGACAAACATGCTGTCGCCGGTGTTGGTCGAAAGCTTGCTTACCGCGCCGATGTCTCCGGCAGTCAGTTCCTTGACCTCCTCCTGCTTTTTCCCCTTGATGCAAAGCAGCTTGCCAAGCTTTTCCACCGCGCCGGTCCTGCTGTTGATCGGGGACATATTGCTGGTCAGCTTGCCGGACAGCACCTTGACGTAGGACAGCTTTCCGACAAACGGGTCCGCGACGGTCTTAAAGACATACGCAACGGTCGGTCCCGCCTCTAAAGCGGATAAGTACAACACGCCGCCCGCCGCGTCGGAAACCATCGTTTCAGTTTCGGCAGCGCTTGGGAACAGGTTGACCATCGCGTTCTTTAATAAGTCAAGCGCTTCCAGCTGCGCGGCAGAACCGCAATATACCGGCGTGATCGAGCCGGCCTTGATACCCTTGTGGATACCGCCCATGATCTCCTCATGGGTCAGCGGCTCATCGGAGAAGAATTTGTCAAACAGCGCCTCGTCGGTTTCGGCGACCGCCTCTGAGATCGCGGCGATCAGACCGTCTAAACGGTGCTTTGTGTCCGGCATTGGCACTTCAGAAGGCTTTCCGTTCTTGTAGGTAAACGCCTTCATCTGGATGAGGTCGATGTAGCAAACGACCTTTTTGTCCTCGGTATACGGCACGACAATCGGGCAGACGGTCGGTCCGAATACGGTCTTTAAGCCCTCTAAAACCTTGTAGAAATCGGCGTTTTCACTGTCCAGCTTGGAAACAAAGAACGCCTTGGATTTTCCCAGCTTTGCCGCCTGCTTGTACGCTTTTTTCGTGCCGACTGTGACGCCGGATTTGCCGGAAACGACAATCAGCGCCGTGTCGCAGGCTGAAATGGCTTCTACAACGCCCGCCTCAAAGTCGAATAATCCCGGCGCGTCGAGCAGGTTTATCTTTACATCTCCGCAGGTAAACGGAACGACCGACATATTGATCGAAACCTTACGCTTGATCTCCTCCGGATCGTAGTCGCTGACAGTGTTGCCCTCGGCGACCTTGCCGAAACGTTCAAGCTCGCCCGCAGAGTATGCGAGAGCTTCCGCTAGGGTGGTTTTGCCGCAGCCGGAATGACCGACTAACGCGACGTTTCTGATGTTTTCCGATGCAAATTCTTTCATATCATGACCATTCCTTTCCAATCCCGCTCCCCGTGACGCCGTTTGATACGCTGCCGCCGCACCGTCTGTCTTGCACAGACGGGCTCCGCCGGTAAAAAACCGGCGAACCGCAAAGCTTCTTGCTTGAACGCCCTCGCGCTCAAGCTTTCCTCATTTTCCAAAATATCTCGAAGCCGCAGCCGCCAACGCTTATATCAAACGTATTCTGACTAAAATACGATAACGCTTTATACTGGAATCTATGTATTTTACGGTTCGACACTGGCTTCATTATAGCACATTTCAAAAAATATTTCAAGGGGGTTTGAAAATAAAATTACAAGAAATTTTGTGAAACCAATTATTTTTTCGGATAAATTAGTAAATCTGAGAATCGGCGGAAAAAATGTCGGATGGCAGGTGCGCGTTTGACCGTACTGAAAGCCGCCAAAGGGCCAAAAACATCAGATTTTTCGGTGGGAAAATCGTTTTGGAACGGCGGCCAGCGGCGCCAAAGCCGTCCTCCTTGACTTATTGCTTATTCTGTGTTATAATTTGCCGTTAGAAAGAGGATCGTGGAGAAAAGGAGGGAAAAGCGGATGCTTTATTTTAAGCGATTTGATCCGCGGGAGAGGGAAGAGGTTTTTTGCATCATGCGCTGGGAGAATGACGACAGAATCAAGGCCTGCCTGCGTCCGGCAGTGGAGAATGAGCCGCTTTTTGACCTTTCTGAGGCGGAGGTTCTGCGCGGCTGGGAAAATCCGTCGCTTATCTGCTATTTGTTCGGTGAAACGCCGCTTGAAAATGAGCGTCCGAAGCGCTGGCTTGGGTTTGTGGATTTACAATTTGCGTTTCCGGGGATGTGCGGCGTGAGGGAACACGCAGGATGGATTTCGATCTGTATTGGCGAGCCGGACGGGCGCGGGCGCGGCTATGGAAAGACCGCGATGCGCTTTATCGAGGAGCGCGCGAAGGAGTACGGCTGCAAACGCTTGGAGCTTGGCGTTTTTTCGTTCAATGCCCCGGCGATTGCGCTGTATGAGCAGATGGGATACCGGCGTTTTGCGGTAAATCACGCCTTTACTTGGAAGGGCGGGAAACCGTTTGACGACATTCGAATGGAAAAGTATATTTAGAAAATGAAAAGCGGCTGTGTCAAAAACACAACCGCTTTTATAACGTGTAAGTAATGACGAATGTCTGCACTGCTCTGCGAGCGGGAAAGAGCCTTAAGCCTCTTCCGGAGCGCCAACAGGACATGCAGAAGCGCAAGCACCACAATCCAAGCAAGCATCAGCATTGATCTCATACTTGTCGGTGCCTTCGGAGATCGCGCCAGCCGGACACTCGCTCGCGCAGGCGCCGCACATGACGCAAGCATCAGAAATTTTATATGCCATGGGTGAATACACCTCCTTTTCTTAACTATTCTCATTATAGCATAACGTCTTACTAAAGTCAATCTGTTTTGCGAAAAATTATCTTTCCTGTTATTGGAAGCATTCGAGCCGCCTATGGGCGGGAAAAGCCCTTCCGATAAGCGCTTGGGGAGGCGGAAAAGCGTTTTTTAAAGAAGTTGGAAAAATAATACGGATCGGAAAACCCAAGCAGCTGACTGATCTCCTTGACCGAAAGTGCAGTTCCGGACAGATACTGCGCCGCAAGCCTTGCCTTGCGCTCTAGGATAAATTCATACGGCGTAATACCGCTTTCCCGCTGATAAATGCGGTTGATCTGCCGCAGCGAAATGTTTAAATCCCGCTCCATCCGCTTTAAGGAGAATTGCCCCAACTGCGGCGGATTGGAATGGGCATCCAGATATCGCTGGATGTCCTGAAACTTGGCGGAAGCGGAGAGAAAGGGCGGATTCTGTCGGCGGAATAACGCAATGAGAATTTCAGTAACCGCCAAATTCAACTCGTACTGCATCTCCTCCGGCATCCCTTTATTTATGCTTGGCAGCAGCGCGTTTTCGAACAGGGTCTTTATTTCCTCTCCCGCCTCCGGATAGACCCGGTCGGTCAGCCGGTATTGGGAAAGCATCGATAGAAAAAGCTCGCCGGTGATGTTGAACCAAAGGATTAGCCACGGATCCTCCGGATTCGCCCAATACTCGTGCTTGGTGTACTTCTCCAGCAGAAAGACGCTTCCCTTCGGCGCGGGGATCAGCTTGCTGCGATCGGAGATGATCCCTTCTCCCCTGGCTACGTAGCCTAAAACGCTGCAGTCGGAACGCTGCCGCCGGATGAGATAGGCGCCGCTGCACTGCTCGATCCCCGCTAAGCGGATAAACAGCGGATTGGAGTCTGCGCCGTCGAAAAACGAGTATAATGTGGTGTTGTCCGGATATCGCATTTTTTTCACCTGATTTTCTATTTTATTCCGCGTAAAAAGTCGATATAATATAATCATTATAATTCGTCTTGCGATAAAAAGCAAGTGGGGAAACGGATTGTAACAGGGAGAAAAGAGGAGGAATTTTTATGAGCGAATTTGCAGCCGCAATTCCGCGCCCAGAGCATCCGAAGCCGCAGTTTGCGCGTGAAAGCTGGATGAATCTTAACGGCTGTTGGGATTTTGCGTTTGACTTTAACAAAAGCGGAAAGGAAAGGGATTTTGCGGTAAACGGGGAGTTTACGGCGAAGATCACCGTTCCATTCTGCCCGGAAAGCGCGCTTTCCGGCGTCGGCTACACCGACTTTATCCCGGCGGTCTGGTATCGCAGGAGCGTTGCGCTGTCCAAGGAACAGCTTTCCGGCAGGGTTCTGCTGCATTTCGGCGCGGTGGATTATCACGCGGAGGTTTTTGTCAACGGCGCGGCAGCCGGGTCGCACGACGGCGGTTATGTATCTTTTGCACTGGATATCACCGCGTATGTCAAAGAGGGAGAAAACGCCATTGTTGTCTATGCCGAGGACGATGTGCGCGGCGGAAAGCAGCCGACCGGCAAGCAGTGCCATCGTCTTGTCTCCAGCGGCTGCGAATATACCCGCACGACCGGTATCTGGCAGACGGTCTGGCTCGAATTTGTGCCAAAGACCTACATTACATCGGTTAAGCTGATCCCGAACGCGAACGACGCAAGCGTTTCGCTGCAAATCAAGCTGAATCAGATGGCGCCCGGACAGACGGTGTGTGCGGCGGCTTTATTTGACGGGAGAGAGGTCGGGCGCGCTTCTTCCTTGATAAACGGCGATCATGCCGCTTTTACAGTCAAGCTCTCCGAGCGGCATCTTTGGGAAGTCGGCTCCCCTGCGCTTTATGATATCGTTTATACCTTAAGCGGCGAACAGCCGGATACGGTACAGAGCTATTTTGGTCTGCGCAGCGTATCCTTAAGTGATAAGGCGATCTGTATCAATGAAAAGCCGGTATTCCAGCGGCTGGTTCTGGATCAGGGCTTTTACCCGGACGGAATTTATACCGCGCCGACCGACGAGGCGCTCAAAAACGACATCCTGCTCTCGCAGGCGGTGGGCTTCAACGGCGCGCGTCTGCACGAAAAGGTGTTTGAGGAGCGGTTTTTGTATTGGGCAGACAAGCTTGGCTATCTGGTTTGGGGAGAGTTCCCGAACTGGGGATTGGATCATTCTCAAGATGGATATCTTCAGTATTTCCTGCCGGAATGGATCGAGGAGGTCGAGCGCGATTTCAACCATCCGGCGATTATCGGCTGGTGCCCGTTTAACGAGACATGGGACGTTGACGGCAGGCGGCAGAGCAATTCCCTGCTGCGGCAGGTTTATCAGGTCACAAAAGCGTTGGATCAAACCCGTCCGGTCATCGATACCTCCGGCAATTTCCATGTTGCGACCGACGTTTACGATGTGCATGATTACGAGCAGGATCCGCAGATCTTTGCCGCGCACTATGAGCCGATGAAGTCCGGCGGTGCGGTGTATGATTCCTTCTCCGACCGTCAGCATTACGCGGGACAGCCGTATTTTGTCAGCGAATACGGCGGCACCTGGTGGAAGGCGGCGCTTTTAAATGATACGCTCGGCAAGGATAACGCCGACCGCTCCACCAGCTGGGGCTACGGCGAGCAGTGTGTGACCGAGGAGCAGGTCGGAAAGCGCATCAGCGCGCTGACTAAGGTGCTTTTGGAGCATCCGGGTATCTGCGCGTTCTGCTACACGCAGTTAACTGATGTGGAGCAGGAGCAAAACGGCGTTTACGATTATCACCGCCAGCCGAAATTCTCGCCTGCGGTCTATCAGATGATTAAAGAGGGCTTCTCCGCCCCCGCTGCAATCGAGCGGGAATAAATCGCCTATAAAGCGGCATAGCAAATGCCGCTTATGAGGTATATGGGCGATAATAATATCGCAGAATGGAGATCAATATGAAAAAAATAATCATTGCAACCGTATTTTTGCTTGTATCATTCGCGTTTTCTGCTTGCGCACCTGTGACACCTAACGACCAAGCGTCAGGTGACTCCAGCATTGTGCGGAATGATGAGTATGCAAGCACACCTGAATTCTTTAATGACACGGGAAAAACACTTAGTGAGTTAAAGGATGAGCATCCCGAAGGCGAATATATTGTAAGTTTAGATGGATTTCCGGATAGTGCCGCTGCATGTTTTGGGGAGCAGGGAGCGGAATATGTTTACTTCTTTTTTGGAGGACAGAGCGGCGATTTTGAAAAAGCTATGAATGAATGTGAAGAACAGATAAAATGCTCTGGATTTATAACAACAGCAAACAGACTTTTTACAGATATGGAAGACGACATGTCCTTTCAAGATTTCTTCTCCCTGATCGGCGTCGACGATTATGAGTACTTTGGAGAAGACACGATAACTGCAAAAGGGTGGTTAAGATTCACATATAGCGGCATGGAAGTAATGCTGAATACAAATGCGGCTGATGCTGACGGGAATATCTCAGAAGCAAAAAGAGTAAAAAGCAATGCTCCGGTATCTATTGTAGATTTGGAAATATTAAACGCCAATCAGGATTTAGCTGATGCAGTTATGTTTGATTGAACTGTTCAAAAAGAGCGGGAATAAATCGAAAAACTGACCCCGCCGTCCGAAATTTTTCGGGCGGCGGGGCTTGCTGTTCATATTCTTTTGGGAAAATCATCTGCATTACGAAAGCAGGATTTCCTTGTGCTTCAGGAAATATTCTCTTGCCTGCAGGAGCCAGTCGGTATAATCCTCCGCTGTGGCGCCGTCCATGCCGGTACTTCCCTCGGCGAAAAGCGTGTCGACCTGCGCTTTGATGCGTTCTTCGGCGGTCTGTTCCGTGCCAAAGCCCAAAAGGTCGTAGAAAAGGTACTCCTCCGTTTCCGAAAACAGATACGCGGAAAGCTCCTTCGGCGCGTAATTTTTCCCATCGACCCAGATCAGCGCCTTGTCCTTCACCTCGTCCTTGGAGACGGCGTGAAGCACAAACAGCGGTATCTCGGTGACGTCAAGGTCGCCTTCAAAGCCGACCGTCGCAACGACGGCGTTCGCGTTCCCCTTCAAAGCGACGGCGTCGCCGGACTCCACCGGGTAGATCGCAGCGCCTCGGAAGGCGGACTGCCCGATCTCGGAAATCAGCGGTTCAAGCTCCTCCTCGGTCAGCGCGCAGTTTAATTCCGCAAGGCTTTTGCCGGTCACGCAGTCGTCGTACCGGATCTCCTTCTGACATCCGGTAAGCAAAAGAAAGGATAAGATGAGGAAAATAGTCAAAAATCGTTTCATGGGGCCCTCCTTTTTCGTTGCCATACAGCGTGAATGCTATTTTAACTCTGCCTCGAAATTCTGCATACTTCCGGGGCAGGAAAATGTCCCATCCTCATTCATGATCACCTGCTCGATCCACCATTTCACTCCCAGCAGCCGTCCGCTTTTTTCGCTGAAGGTAAGCTTATTATTTATGATTTCAGCCGCTTCCGGCTCAAAGGTTTGCATTTGCGGCAGAATGGCTTTTCTGACCTGTTCCAGAGCAGCCGGGTCGGCGTCGTTCGCATAGAAAATGTTTGTGGAGCCTTCCCGTTTCGCCTTCCATTGCGCCCAGAAAGAGGTTTCCTCCGAAATAGTCAGCGCGCCTTCGGAAAAATATTTTGCTTCGGTGATGTATTTATCAGCGTAAGGCTTTCCATCGAGCGTGATTGTTCCGGTTATCTCAGTCGGCTTGAAAAAGAATTTCTGGACTTTTAGGTCATACTGCATGGGGACTTGCGTCCCATCTTCATAAACTGCGGTTGTGTCCCCGGTATAGGAAATCGGAGTATGGTAGATAATGAATAACCCGATAAACAGGATGAGAAGGAACAGGGAGCAAAACAAGGCAATGTATTTTCGTTTTTTCATGTTGTTTCCTTTCTGCCTTGAAATATATACTGATGAAAATAAGCGAATCAGCGAATCATGATTTTCGTATACCGCCTCCTTTCTTTACCTGATACCGATTATGTGAATTAAGCATATATATCGCCGCCTTATTCAAATGTTCTGTGATTTCAGCCAAATGATTTGCTGTATAGTATGAAGATAGCGAAAAAAATTGCGGATTTTTTATGATCTTATTTCTATAATATCATGCTGGAAACGATTTGTCAACCATCTGCGAAAAAGAGTTGGTTTTCTGCTCAACCCGTTTTTCGCAGTTTGCGGGATGGCGGCGGCGCGGAAAAAATTTCTCTGTTTTTCGTTCTTTCCTGTTGTCAACCGTCTTTTGCTATGCTATAATAAGAGATGGATTCTGCGTGACCAAAAGCAGGAGGAAGTGAGGGAGTAAGGATTGACCGGAAGGGAGATTATCAATGCCGCGACCGACGTGGGGTTTATGCTGCTGCGCTACGGAGCGGAGGTTTCCAGAGTAGAGCAGAGCGTAACCTTTATCTGCCGGGCGTACGATGTGGAGGATGTGGACGTGTTTGCGCTGCATTCGGCGCTTTTTGTGACTGTAACCGATAAGGGCGAAACCTTTTCCACAAAAATCAAACGCACCTATGCGCCGGGCAGCGACCTAAATAAGGTGGATATGCTCAACGCGCTTTCCCGCCGCATTTGTGCCGAAAAGCTGGAATATGACGAGATCAAGCGCTGTCTTGCCGAGATCGAGGGAGAGAAAAGCTACTCGCGGCTGACTCTTTGCCTTGCGGCAAGCGCCGCGGCGGTTTTTTTTACGCTGTTTTTCGGCGGCGGGCTTTCTGACTGTATCTGCGCCGGTGTGATTGGGCTTTTGCTGCAATTCGGCATTTATTATATCGACCGGCTGGAAAGCAACGGCTTTATCCGCACGACGATCGGTGCGATTTTCTCCACCTTGGCGGCAAGGTGCTGCGTGGTGCTTGGGCTTGCGTCGAATTTTGATGTGGTCAACATCGGCGTGCTGATGCTGTTGGTTCCGGGGCTTGCGCTGACGATTGGAATGCGCGATTTCCTGGCAACCGACTTTCTTTCCGGGATTGCAAAGCTTGCGGAAGCGCTTTTAACCGCCGTCTGCATTGCAATCGGCGTGATTTTTGTCATCATCATCTGGTAGGAGGAAATGCGGATGGATTTCTTAAAGGAATTTATACTGCCGGTCGTTTATGCGGTCATCGCTTCCGGCGCGTTTGCGATCCTCTACCGGGTGCGCGGAATGGAGATATTTTTCAGCAGCTTGGGCGGCGGGCTTGGCTGGGCGGTCTACTTGTTCATTGCGCACAGCGTAGAGCGCGAAACCGACGTTGCGGCGTATATGTTTGCGGCGCTCACAATTGCGATCTTCTCCGAGCTGATGGCAATCCTTCGAAAGCGTCCGGCGCTTTTGTATAATACCATCGCGATCTTTCCGATCGTTCCGGGAGCGGCGATCCTGCGGACGATGGAATACCTGCTGCAGGGCGACACGCAGACGTTTGCCGAGCAAGGGCTTTACAGCCTACAGGTTTCCGGTGCAATCGCGATGGGGATATTGGTCGGAAGTTCGGCGGTGCGGATCGTTCGGAAGGCGTTAAGGGTTTGGAAATGCCGGAGGACAGTCTCATGAATTTTACATATGAGCTGTTTGACAACGAAAGGCAGATCTATGTCGCGGTGAACGAGGTGCATCGGTTCGGGATGGACGCGGTGCTGCTTGCCGATTTTGCGGCGCTTAAGACAACTGATTCCTGCTTGGATCTTTGCTGCGGAAACGGCGTAATTCCGATGGCACTGTGGCGGAATTATCGTCCGCAGCGGCTGTACGGCGTCGAAATTCAGCAGGATGCCTATGAGCTAAGCCGGCTCAGCGGAGAAAAAAGCGGCGTTTCGGAGCGTTTTACGCCGATTTTGGCGGATCTAAAGGATATACCTGAGATTCGAAAAACGATCCCGTTCGGTTCGCTGGACGCCGTCACCTGTAATCCGCCTTATAAAGCGGCGGGCAGAGGTATCCCAAGTACGGACAAGGAAGCGTATATTGTGCGGCATGAGGCGCTGTGCAGCATTGGCGACGTCTGCTTTGCAGCGGCAAAATTCCTGCGCTTTGGGGGCGCGTTTTATCTCTGCCAGCGGCCGGAGCGGCTTGCGGACGTGTTTGCGGCGATGCGGAAAAACGGCGTCGAGCCAAAGCGGCTGCGATTTGTTTCCAAGAATGAAACGACCTCGCCGTGGCTGTTTTTGCTTGAGGGCAGGCGGGGCGGAAAGCCGTTTTTGCAGGTTATGCCGACGCTTTTTGCCTATCGGCCGGACGGAGCCTTTACCGACGAGGTAAAGCGCGCCTACCGTCTGCCGCAAAGCCAGGCGCCGGATGCGCATCCGTTTGGTTTTACCCCGGCATAAGACCGGGTTTGTCCATTATATTTCTGAAAGGATGGAAGAAAGATGAAGGAATTTTATCATATCAATGTCGCGGGTGTGGAGCGCGACCTGCCGCTTTGCAGATTAAACGACCATTTGCAGATTGCGGCGTTTGTCATTTTTGGCGATGTAGAGATGACGGTGCATTCTGCGGGCGAGCTGCTCAAAAAGGCGCCGGAGCACGATATCATGATCACCGCCGAATCGAAGGGCATCCCGCTGATCCATGAGATGGCGCGTCAGAGCGGCGTGAACCACTACCTCATCGCGCGTAAGGCGCCGAAGCTTTATATGAAAAACGTGGTTTCCACCGAGGTCACTTCGATCACGACTGCGAAAAAGCAGATACTTTATATCGACGAGGACGATTGCAGGGCAATGGCGGGCAAGCGCGTTTTAATCCTAGATGACGTCATCTCGACCGGAGAATCGCTGCGCGCGGTAGAAAAGCTGGTAAAACAGGCAGGCGGCGAGATTGTCGGCAGAATGGCGATTTTAGCGGAGGGTGACGCGAAATACCGCGACGATATTATTTATCTGCAAGAGCTGCCGCTGTTTGACGGCGAGGGCGATGCGCTGAAGTAAGGCGTTTTCTTCTTGCGATTACTGAATTTACCCATTTTGCGGGAGAAAGCGATTATGGAATTATGAAAGCAGCGGATTTTAAAAGACGGCGTTTTTAAAAAAGAGGGCGGCGTTTTGAAGGCGGACAGCTTTTTAAACCATCAGATGGATATTGGCTTAAGCAAGGAAATCAGCGCGGAATTCCGGCGCCGGCGTGCTGCGGCGTCTGTATTGAAAAGGGCTTTCAGGAGGGCGGCGCGTATATCCGTTTGCTCGGCGTGAGACTGGAATCCCTCGCGGCCGTTGATCTGGATGGAAATGGGGAAATGGTCTTTTGCGCATAAAGGCGGCGCTTGTATTTCCCAAAACGCTAAGCGGCGGACGGAGAGATGTACGCTTGATAAGAATATAAAATTGGCTTTTTCCATTGCAAAAAAACAGCGGCGAGTTTTCGCCGCTGTTTTTCTTTCTTCGGAAAAGATGCTCACGCTGCTTGCGCGCAGAAAGTTTTGCGCTTTTTGCAGTGTGTGTTTCAACCGGAGACGCCCCTTCCCTGCGGGAAAGCTTGACAGACAAGGGGGAACGGGCATATCAAAGCCTTCTCCTTCATATACTTCGATAAAGCAAAAGGGTCCGCATCCAGAAAAAGAAGGAGGAAGCGAAAAATGACGACCTATTTACCGGAGGGGTATCTGCCCGGCTGCGATTATGCGGCGGTGTCCACAGCGGCGGGCGTGGCAGAATGTATCAAAACGGGGCGTGTTTTGCAGGGGCGCGCCGTCTGCTGCGACCTAAATCACGACCTGCTGGTTGATTTTAACGGGATCAGCGGCAGGATCCCCCATGCCGAGGCGGCACTTGGCATTTTAGACGGCACCACCCGCGATGTGGCGGTCATCTCCCGCGTAGGGAAGTATGTTCACTGTATCGTCACGGGGACCGAGATCGGTCCCGATCAGAAAATGAGGCCTGTCCTCTCCCGCGCGGCGGTGCAGCGGCGCTGCTATGCGCAGATGATCTCCGCGCTGCGCCCGGGGGATGTGATCCCGGCTAAGGTGACGCATCTGGAGAATTTCGGCTGCTTCTGCGACGTCGGCGGCGGTATTATCTCGCTGATCCCAATCGACAGTATCTCGGTTTCGCGCATCTCGCATCCGCGCGACCGGTTTTACGTTGGGGAAAATATCTTCACGGTGGTCAAGGCGGTCGAGGGAAGGCGTATTTTCTTAACGCATAAAGAGCTTTTGGGCACTTGGGAGCAAAACGCCGCGCTGTTCCATCCGGGGCAGACTGTTTCCGGCATTGTGCGCAGCGTGGAAAGCTACGGCGTATTTATCGAGCTGACTCCCAACCTTGCGGGTCTTGCTGAACGCAAGGAGGGGATTGCGCCTGGAATGCAGGCAAGCGTTTTCATCAAAAGCATCCTGCCGGAGAAGATGAAGGTGAAGCTGATCCTAGTCGACGCTTTTTACCCGCAGGAGGCTTCGCTGCCCGCGTTAAAATATTTTACCACCGAGGGGCGTATCGAACGTTTTACATACACGCCGGCGGTCTGCGGCAGGACGATCGAAACGGTTTTTGCGCCGGTAAAGGAGGAGTAAGCGTTGACCGAGATGGAAAAGTTCCCGTCGCTCAGCGACGCCGAAGCGGAAAAACGGCTGAAGGAGGATGGCGAGAATATCCTGCAAAAGCCGAAGAAGCGCGGAAAGCTTGCCGTCTTTTTGGGGCAGTATAAGGATATCATGACGGTGATCCTGCTTATCTCGACTGTGATTTCATTTTTCATGGGCGAATATGCCGAGGCGATTGCAATTGCGGTGATCGTGCTGCTCAACAGCGTTTTGGGGTTCGTGCAGGAATATCGTGCCGAGCGCTCGCTGGAAGCGCTTAACGAGCTTGCCGCGCCGATGGCCTGTGTGGTGCGCGGCGGAAAGCTCGTGAAGCTTGACGCAAAAAAGATCGTGCGCGGGGATTTGCTGCTGCTTTCCGCCGGGGACCGGATTCCCGCTGACGCGGTTGTGCTGAAGGCGGCGGCGCTGGAAAGCGACGAGTCGGTGCTAAGCGGCGAGAGCCTGCCTGCGGCAAAGGAGAGCGCGCCGGATTATCCGCTGCAAAATAAGCTGAACGATCCAAGGCTTGTTTATGCGGGCTGCACCGTGACGCGCGGTCACGGAATCGCGCGGGTGGTTGACATTGGGCAGGGGACGCAGATGGGGCGTATTGCGCATCTGTTAAACGAGGCGCAGCCGGAGGGATCCCCGCTTTCAAAGAAGCTGGATCATATGGGAAAGATCATTGCGGCGGGATGCTTAATCGTTTGCGCAGTCGTGACCCTGTGCGGAATTCTGCGCGGCGAGGACGTCTTTGCAATGCTTGTGACCGGCGTTTCTCTTGCGGTGGCGGCGGTGCCGGAGGGACTTGCCGCAATCGTGACCATCTCGCTTGCGGTGACAGTTTCGCGGATGCGCGCGCAGAACGCCTTGGTGAGAAAGCTGCACGCGGTCGAAACGCTCGGCTGCGCCGGCGTGATCTGCACAGATAAGACCGGAACGTTAACTGAGAATCATATGACGGCGGTAAAGTTGTTTACCTTTGGAAGCGGCGAGGTAGAAGCAAAGCCGGAAAATATCACCGGCGACTGCAAAAGGCTTCTGCACGCCGCAGCCGGCTGCTGTAAGGAGCGCTATGCCGCCGATCCGACCGAAACCGCATTGCTTGACTGCGCCGCACGCTGCGGAGAGCCGGAAAGCAAGGCGCCGGTATTAAAGGAGCTGCCGTTTGACAGCGTGCGCAAGCGCATGTCGACGCTGGTCGCAGAGCCAAGCGGGCGGGTGCAGTACACCAAGGGCGCGCCGGATTATCTGCTGCCGCTTTGCAGCCGCGCCTGCCTGAACGGAAAAATTGTACTGCTAAACAGCGTCATGCGGGAAAAGATAAGAAAGGCCTTGACGATGTTCGGCGAGAGTGCGCTGCGGTGTATCTGTGTCGCATATCGCGAGGGAAACGATATTTGCGAGGATGATCTGACTTTTTTAGGGCTGTTTGGAATGATCGATCCGCCGCGCAAAGGGGTTAAAAAAGCGGTTTCGTCCTGCCGTGAGGCGGGGATTAGGCTTTGCATGGTGACAGGAGATTACGCCGCGACCGCATCCAAAATTGCAAAGGATATCGGTATCCTGCGCCCGGGCGACCTTGTGATGACTGGAGAGGAATTGGAGGAGATCCCGGTCGCCGCCCTGCAGGAAAAGATCGGCCGTGTAACGGTATTCGCGCGGGTCAGCCCGGCGCATAAGCTGAAAATCGTCAAGGCGTTTGAAAAGCGCGGGCAGATCTGCGCGATGACCGGCGACGGGGTTAACGACGCTCCGGCGCTCCGGCAGGCGGATATCGGAGTGTCGATGGGGAAAAACGGCACCGATGTTGCAAGGCAGGCTTCGGATATTGTGCTGCTCGACGATAATTTCGCGACGTTGGTACAGGCGGTCAGAGAAGGGCGCGGCGTGTATGACAATATCCGTAAATTTTTGCGGTATCTGCTTTCCTGCAATATCGGCGAGGTGCTGACCATGTTCTTGGGGCTGCTGCTTGGCTTCCCGGTGGTGCTTCTGCCGCTTCAGATCCTGCTTGTCAATTTGGTGACCGACGGGCTTCCGGCGATCGCGCTGGGCTTGGAGCCGGTCGAGGATGAGGTGATGAAACGCAGACCCCGCGCGGCAAAGGAAAGTATTTTTTCAAACGGCTTAGGCTTTAAGATTATTTTTCGCGGGATCTGTATTGGGATTACGACGCCGCTTTCGTTTTGGTGGGCGCTTTCACAGACCGGGGATCTCACAACCGCGCGTACAGCGGCACTTTTTACGCTGGTGACGGCGCAGCTCATCCATGTGTTTGAATGTAAGAGCGAGCGAGTCGGGCTTTTTTCAGTGCATTACGGCAATAACCTGAAGCTGGTCGCGGCAGTCGCCTTTTCCTTTGCGGTGCTGCTTGCCGTTATTTATCTTCCGGCAGCCGCGGCGCTGTTCGGCGTTGCCGCTTTGCCGCTGCCAGTCGTCGGAAGCGCACTTCTGTGCGCGGCGGCTGTCCCGGTTGTGTCGTCGATTCTGCATATTAAGCGCAGAAGGGATTGAGAGAAAATGGAAATGGGGCGGAGTGATTGCAATCTTGTAAAAGGCGTGTTATAATAATCGTAAGAACGGAACGTTTTCCGTAAAAGCATGGAAGAACGAGGACGTATGATGTGCGATATGTATGATATGGAAAAATTTGAATTTTCAGAAGAACTTTATGATAGATTGAGCAAAACGGCGCCGGGAGAGAAAAAAGCGCCGCTCTCCCGGTATGCGACATTCCGCGTCGGAGGTCCTGCGGCGTATCTGGCGAAGCCGCAGGATACGGATCAGCTTAAGCGCGTCCTGCAATGCTGTAAAGCGTATCGCGCGCCGTATTTTGTCGTCGGCGCAGGTTCGAATCTGCTGTTTGCAGACCAAGGCTTAAACGCGGTGGTCATCTATACCGGAGAGCTGAATCGAACGACGGTCAGCGGGCAGGAAATCTACGCAGACGCCGGCGTGCCGCTGATGAAGCTTTGCCGTGAGGCGGCAAAGCATGGGCTTTCCGGGTTGGAATTTGCTTACGGCATTCCCGGTTCGGTAGGCGGCGGCGTTTTCATGAACGCGGGGGCTTATGGCGGAGAACTTTCGCAGGCGGTCAAGCAGGTTTTATTTTTGGACGAAAATGGAGAGGAATGCCTGCTATCGTTGGATGAATGCGAGTTTGCCTATCGCAAGAGCGTTTTTCAGCGGAAAAAAGGGGTTATTTTGGGCGCGGTCTTTTCCTTTGCGCCGGATACGCCGCAGGCGATCCAAGCACGGATGCGGGAATATATGGAAAGAAGAAAGTCAAAGCAGCCGCTGGAATATCCGAGCGCCGGGTCGTTTTTTAAGCGTCCGGCGGGCGCGTTTGCGGGCGCGCTGATCGAGCAGTGCGGCTGTAAGGGACTTTCCTCCGGCGGCGCGCAGGTGAGCGAAAAGCACGCGGGATTTTTGATTAACCGAGAGAACGCGACCTGCCATGATGTCTGCGCGCTTGCCAGAAGGGTCAGCCATATTGTCAGGGAGCAGACCGGCTTTGTGCTTGAGCCGGAGGTTCGTTTGATCGGACGGGATTGGGAGGATTGAACGCGGCGGAGCCTAGGTAAATATTGTGAAGAAGGGAAGCGGGGAAATGACTTTTACACAGCAGGTAAAGGAACAGATATGCAAAACAGTGCCGCAGAAGGCTTGCTGCGAACAGGCGTTTATTTTCAGCGTTTTGCTTTGTTCGCGCGGGTATCATAAAACGCGCGTTGGGTTTCGCACCGAAAATAAACCGGTGGCAGACGCGTTTGCACAGACAGTGACAGACCTGTTTGGCGTGATGGTAACCATCGCTTCCCCGCCGCCGGGCAAGGGAAAGCGCAGGCTGTATTTTGTCAGCATTGAGGACGAGGACGAGCAGGCGTTGGTTGCGGATTATCTTGCTGAGCAGCGGGATGCGCTGTGCGAGCGGGTTTTGGAAAAACGCTGCTGTGCGCAGGCGTTTGTGAAAGGCGCGTTTTTGACCGCCGGAAGCATGGTCGATCCGGACAAGCGGTATCATCTGGAGTTTTCGCTTTCGGATGTGTGGCTTTGCGACTATCTGAAGGGGCTGCTTGCGCAGCGCGGCTTTGAAAGCTTTAAGATCACCGCGCGCGGCGCCGATCAGGTGCTGTACTGCAAGGACAGTGAGTCGATTATTGAGCTTTTGACCTATCTCGGCGCGACAAGCGGTACCTTTGAGCTGATGAACTTAAAGATGGAGAAGGAGCTGCGCAATCGCATCAATCGGCAGAACAACTGCGAATATGCGAATATGGACAAGACCATCGCTTCGGCGGCAGCGCAGATCGCCGCAATTAAAAAGCTGCAAAATGCCGGAAAATGGGAGCTTTTGTCCAATGAGCTGCAATTTGCCGCCAGACTGCGGCTTACATATCCGGACGCTTCCCTGTCCGATTTATGCAAGGTGTATCCGATCCCAATCAACCGTTCAACCTTGTCCAGACGGTTTGCAAAAATCTGTAAAATCGCGGAAAACGAGGCGTAAAATGTTTTTAGAAAGGAGCGCGTGATCGACATGAGCAGCGAGTTTGTTCATCTGCACCTGCATACGCCCTACAGCCTATTGGACGGCGTATGCCGGATCGAGCGGCTGGTGAGCCGGCTGAAGGAATTGAATATGACCGCCTGTGCGATCACCGACCATGGCGTTTTATACGGCGCGGTGCAGTTTTACGAAGCCTGCGCCGCCGCAGGGATTAAGCCAATCATTGGATGCGAGCTTTATGTGAAGGAGTATGGGAACGCCTCCTCCGCCTTGGGCGAGGAAGAGCATTTGACGGTGCTTTGCCAGAATCAGATCGGCTACCATAACCTGCTGCGTATTGTATCCCTCGGCGCAAGGAATCAGACCGGGGCGCATCCGGTTGTTTCCATGCAGGAGATTGCGCCGTTTTCCGAGGGGCTGATCGCCCTTTCCGGCTGCGAGCGCGGCCACATTGCAAGATGCCTGCTGCAGCGTGATTATGCGCGCGCCAAATCGGACGCGTGCGCGTTTGCGGAAATCTTTTCGCGCGGGCGATTTTATCTGGAAGTTATGGATCATGGGCTGCCGTCCGAGCGGTTTTTGAAAAGAGAACTGATGAAGCTTTCGCAGGAAACCGGAATCCCACTTTGCGCGACCAACGACGTGCATTTTTTGCAGCCGAGCGACGCATTTGCCCAGCAGCTTCTGTGCGACATCGCCGATCCTTCCCGAAAGGAGAATTTGGGGCGCGGCAGCGAGTATTATCTTAAGTCCGCGGATGAAATGGAGCGGCTGATGGTCGATTGCCCGATGGCGATTTATAACACGTCAAGGATCGCCGGAAGCTGCAATCTGCGGCTGGAATTTGGCAAGCTGCTTCTCCCGCAGTACCATGAGCCGGGCGTGCAGGATAACGCGGCGTATCTGCGCTATCTGTGCGCAAGAGGAGCGAAAAAACGGGGGCTGCCGCAAACCGACGAGGTTAAGGAGCGGCTTCAGCGTGAGCTTGGTATCATCGAGCAGATGGGGTTTGTCGATTATTTTCTGATCGTCGCGGATTTTGTTGACTATGCGCATAAAAACGATATTCCGGTCGGGCCGGGGCGCGGCTCCGGCGCGGGCAGCCTTGTCGCTTACTGCGTCGGTATTACCCAGATCGATCCGCTGCGCCACGGGCTTTTATTTGAACGTTTTTTGAATCCTCAACGGGTTAGCATGCCGGATTTTGATATCGATTTCTGCTATGAACGCAGAAACGAGGTCATCGATTATATCATTAGACGCTACGGCGAGAAAAACGTCGCGCAGATCGTCACCTTCGGTACGCTTTCGGCACGCGCGGCGGTGCGTGACGTCGGCAGGGCAATGCATCTTGAACCGTCGCTTTACGGTTCAATTGCAAAAATGATCCCCAGCGGCGCGCATACGACGCTGGAACGTGTTTTGCAGGACAATAAGGAGCTTGCAAGACTGTATGCGGACAATCCACAGGTAAAGCAGCTTGTCGACGCCTGCAGGCTGGTCGAGGGACTGCCGCGCCATAGCGCGACCCATGCCGCCGGCGTCGTCATTACGCCGAAGGCGGTGGAGGAGTATGTGCCGCTGTCCCGCAACGACGATGTGATGGTTACACAGTACAACATGACCGAATTGGAGCATTTGGGTCTTTTAAAGATCGATTTTCTGGGACTGCGCACCCTGACCGTTCTGCACGACTGTGAAAAAGAGGTTCGAAAGGAAAATCCGGAATTTTCACTGCAAGGGCTGCCGCTTGACGCAAGAGAGGTCTATGAGATGCTCTCCAGAGGTGAGACCGACGGCGTGTTTCAGCTGGAAAGCGACGGGATTCGGCGGGTTTTGCAGCAGCTTATGCCGGAACGGTTTGAAGACATCATCGCAGTGATTGCGCTGTACCGTCCGGGCCCGATGGACATTATCCCCGATTATGTGAGGGGGCGGCATAATCCGTCGCAGGTGAGCTTTCTGCATCCGGCGCTAAAGGATATTTTAGGCGAAACCTACGGCTGCATTGTCTATCAGGAGCAGGTGATGCAGATTTGCAGGACGCTTGCCGGCTACTCCTATGGTCAAGCGGATCTTGTGCGCCGGGCAATGGCGAAGCGTAAGCCGGAAATCATGGAAAGGGAGGAGGAACGCTTTCTTTCCGGATGCATCCAGAATGGCGTAGAGGAAGAAACGGCAAAGAAAATCTTCCTTTTGATGCTCGATTTTGCCTCCTATGCGTTCTCCAAATCCCACGCGGCGGCATATGCGTATTTGGTTTATCAGACCGCCTATTGCCGCAGGTTTTATCCGGCGCAGTACTACGCCGCGCTTATGAACGCGTTTTACGGCAGCGGCGGGAAGCTTGTAAGCTATGCTTCTCACTGTGAAACGCTTCGGATCCGGATACTTCCGCCGGAGATCAACAAGGCGAAGGCGGCGTTTTCCGCAGAGAACGGCGGCATCCGCTTTGGGCTGCAGGCGATCCATGGGGTCGGAAAGCAATTTGCGCTGCGGGTGGTCGCCGAGCGGGAAAAGAACGGCATGTTCTCCTCTTTGGAGGATTTCTGCCGGCGGATGGCGGGGATCGACTGCGGAAAAACCACCCTTCTGCCGCTGATCTACGCCGGATGCTTCGATCAGTTGGAAACGCATAACCGCGCCGAGATGGCTGCCGCCGCCGACGAGCTGTTATATCGCTATCGGGATGTTTCCCGCCAGCAGATCGACGGGCAGCTGAGCCTGTTTTCCGAAGACGCGCCGCAAAAAAGCGGCTTTGTCTGGCCAAACGCGCCCGCGCCTACGCCGATGCAGCGGCTTTTGCAGGAGGAGGAGGCGACCGGCATCTATCTAAGCGGACATCCGTTGGACGATATCCCGCTTTACGACATCCCGCCAAACACGATCGAGATTGCGGGCGTCAAGCGGTTAGGCGGCGACGCATACGGAATGGAGGTTTTGCTTCTGGGAATGATAAACGGTGTGCGGCGCATCCGCACCAAAAAGGGCAGACAGATGTCGCTTTTTACGCTGGCGGACCAGAGCGGCAGCTTATCCTGTATCGTCTTTCCTGCGGCGTTTGCCCACTGTGAATCGATGCTGTATAACGGCACTTTGGCGTTTGTGTACGGCAGTCTGCGCCGTGCGGAGGGGGATGTGCAGCTTGCGGTTTCCAGCATCCTTTCGCCGGAAGAAATGAAGAAGCATTTCCCGCAGGGGGAGCATTTTCCGCTTGACGTCTATATCCGTGCGGATTCGAAGCAGGATGAAAGACTGCGCCGGCTGCCCGCGCTTTTGAAGAAGTATCCCGGCAAAGACAGGGTCTTTCTCTATTTTGCTGATGAGAAGCAGTATCTGCGATGGAAAACGCAGGATATTTCCTTTGATTTAGAGCTATCAAATCAGCTAAAAGATATATTCGGAGAAGCACAAATTGTGGCGAAAAAGAGAAAAAAAGAATAAACCGGTTGACAGAAAGCAGAATTTGCGATACAATCAAATTGATGGCAGCGAGGCCGGATTGCGAAGAAATACAGTCCGGTTTTGTGTTTGTATTTGCGAAACGAAAAATGAGATTTGCCGTTTTCCTATTTTTTTCGGGAAAGGGGAAACGGCAGGACAGGTAACAATACATAATCACGCGGCTTTTGAAGCGGCGGTAAAGGTGGAGGAAAAAGTATGGCTGAGGACAAAAAGGTGATTGGCGTATTGACAAGCGGCGGCGACGCGCCGGGTATGAACGCAGCGATCCGTTCGGTGGTGCGCACTGGTATTCAGAAAGGCTACAAAATGCTTGGCGTCTGCCATGGTTATCAGGGATTGCTGGACGGTGAATTTGTGGAGCTTGGCATCCGCGACGTTTCCAACATCATTCAGCGCGGCGGCACAATCTTAGGGACTGCCCGCTGTAAGGAGTTCAAAGAGGATTCCGGCGTGGAGAAGGGCAAACAGCGCTGTCTGGAGCAGAACATGATCGGTCTTGTCGTGATCGGCGGGGACGGTTCGTTCCGCGGCGCTTCCGAGTTATCGCGCAAGGGCATCCGCTGCGTCGGCGTGCCGGGCACGATTGACAACGATATTGCGTGCAGCGACTATACCATTGGCTATGATACCGCGATGAACACGGTGGTCGAGATGGTAGATAAGCTGCGTGACACAACCATGTCGCACGAAAGATGTGCGGTTGTCGAGGTTATGGGACGTCATGCAGGTCATATTGCGCTCAATTGCAGCGTGGCATGCGGCGCGACCGGCGTTTTGATCGAGGAGAAGATCGCCGACAAGCGCAATAACCTGAAGGCTGTCGTGAATAAGATCAACGTAGCAAAGGCGATGGGCAAGCGTTTCTTTGTCGTTATCGTTGCGGAAGGCGTTGGCAACAAGAAGTTTGCAAAGCCGATGGAAGGCTTGGACGATCCGGAGTTTGAAGGCCGCAACATGGATACCGAAGCGATCGCGGAGTATATTGAGAAGCACACCGGTGCGGAATCCAGAGCGACGATTTTGGGTCATGTGCAGCGCGGCGGATCCCCGTCTTTGCGCGACCGCATTGTTGCCTCCGAGATGGGGCATCACGCGGTAGAGCTGATCGACGAGGGGAAGACCAACCGCGTAGTTGCGCGTCAGGACGGCAGGGTCGTCGACTATGATATCCAAGAAGCGCTGAAGATGAAAAAGACGATTTCCGGCGATATGTATCAGGTCATGGACGACACCTCGTTCTAAAAAGATGAAATTGATAAGCGGTCTGCGGCGTTTGGCTTGCAGGCCGCTTTTCGTATATAGCAAAAGAGGAGAAAGGAGCGCGTTTTTCGGGCAAACACTTGACACCTGCTCTCAAAAGCGGTATGATAAGATTGTATCGTGCTGCGGCGGGACGCCCGCCGGAAAAGACGGAACAGAAAGGGGCTCTTACATGGAGGAATTGCAGACTGTCCTTCTGCGCGAAGGCGTTCGTTTTCATATGCTAAAGGATTCCCGTTTTAAACGCTGCCGCATCACGGTTGCGTTTCTAACGCCGATGTGCAGAGAACAGGCGGCGGATCACGCGATGCTGTTTGGGCTGCTCAAGAACGCGACGCGGCTTACGCCCTCCTTCACCGAGCTGGGCAAAAAGCTGGCGCTGATGTATGGCGCAGGTATGTCGGATGCGGTTTCCAAATTCGGCAACTGCCAGTTAATCAGCATCGGCGCAGGCGGGATTGGCGACCCCTATGCGCCGGACGGTAAGCCGATTGCCGCAGGGCTTGCAAAACTGCTGTGCGAGGTAATCTTCGACCCGTTTACCGAATCCGACGGGCTTTTTTCGAGTGAGTATGTCGCGTTGGAAAAGGAGCGGCTGATCGACGATATCCGCGCCGTCATCAACGATAAGCGCGGATATGCGCTGCACCGTGCGATGATGCAGATTGCGCGTGGGAGCGCCTGCGGGCTTTCCCGGCTCGGCGAGGAGGAGGACGCCAAACGTATCACCCGCCAGAGCCAGATGGAAGCCTATCTCCGGATTCTGCGTACCGCGCAGATCGAGATACTCTGCATTGGGAACGCGGATTTTGAACCGGTCAAACGGCAGTTTGCAGAAGCGCTCTCTAAGGTAGAGCGGTGTTTTTGCCCATGTCGGCTGACGCAGCCGCTTGCGGTCCATGCGCCGCAGGAGTGCCGTGAGCAGATCGAGATCGCGCAATCCCGGCTGGTCGCCGCCTATACGCTGCATACGGAACAGACCGACCCGCTTTTGCCTGCGATACGGCTGATGAACACGATGCTTGGCGGTACGGCAAGCTCGAAGCTGTTTACGCATGTGCGGGAGGAGAAAGGTCTATGCTATTACTGCGGTTCCAGCTACGACCGTATTTTAAGCCTGCTTTTGATCGACTGCGGCGTGCAGCGGCAAAAGCTGGATCAGGCGCTTGACGCGGTGGAGGAGCAGGTTGCGGCGATGCAAGGCGGAAACTTTACCGACGAGGAGATTGAGAAGGCAAGGCTTTCGATCGTGAATTCCTATCGCTCGGTGTCCGATGAACCGGGCTCCTTGGAGGGCTGGTATTTGGGCAGGCTGCTTTCTGATTTGACCCTGTCGCCTGCGGAGGAGATTGCTAGACTGGAGACGGTGACAAGGCAGGAGATCGTGGAAGCGGCGCAGCGGATGCGGCTTGACACCGTCTATCGATTGGAAGGGCAGGACGCAGTATCGGAGGAGGATGTGGAGGACGCATGAAAAAGGAGATTATCCGCAGTGCGGAATTAAACGAGGAATACCATGTCTACACCCATGCGTCGGGGCTAAAGCTCCTGTGCTATCCGATGGAGTCGTCTTCAACCGCTTACGCTGTGTTCGGTGTAAAATTTGGCTCAACCGATACCGTTTTTCAAAAGAACGCGGGGGAAGGCTTTATCCAAATTCCGCAGGGAGTCGCGCATTATTTGGAGCATAAGCTGTTTGAAAGCGAGGATGGCGATGCGTTTGAGCTTTTTTCGAAAGCCGGTGCCCACGCCAATGCGTTTACAAGCTTTGATAAAACCTGTTACCTGTTTTCCACCGCGCAGGATTTTGAGAGGTCGCTTGCCTGCCTTTTGCAGTTTGTGCAGCGCCCGTATTTTACAAAGGAAAATGTGCAGCGCGAACGCGGCATCATCGCGCAGGAGATTCAGATGTATCAGGATACCCCGTCGTGGCGGGTATATTTTCATTTGCTTCAGGCGATGTATCAAAATCATCCGGTTCGCTATGAGGTTGCCGGAACGGTTGAGAGCATCGAAAGGATCGACGAAGGAATGCTTTATGACTGTTACCGCAGCTTTTACCGCTTGAGCAATATGGCGGTTGCAATCGCCGGCAATTTCGACGAGGAGCGCGCGGTTCGAATCGTGGAAGAAAACCTTTTGCCGGATGAGCCGGCGCAGATCACGCGCGGAGAGATCTATGAGCCAGAAGAGGTTTCCAAGCGTGAGGTACGAGAGCGTCTTCCGGTCGCAGCGCCGCTTTTTTACTATGGTATTAAGGAACGCCCGGTCGGGGAGGCGGATATGCCGCGCTATGGGCTGCTTTATGATCTGGTGCTGGATGTGTTGGCGGGCGATTGCAGCCCGTTATATCAAAGGCTGTATCAGGAGGGTCTGATCGACAACGGCTTTTCAACCGAAACGCTGCTTGGACGCGGTTACAACGCCTGCATTTTCGGCGGATACTCCAAGGATCCGGAACGGGTCAGGCGGATGATCGACGCGGAAATTCTCCGCTGCAAAGCAGAGGGACTGGATCCAGTGCTTTTCGATTGCGCAAAACGGTCGCTTTACGGCGCGCTGGTCGGCGGATTTGACAGCGCCGAGGAGATTGCCGAAACGATGATTTCCGCTTATTTTTGCGCGGAAAGCGACGCATATGTGGAGTTGAGGGAACTGAGCGCGCTGACATTAGAGGATGCGCAGCGGCTGCTGCAAAGCGGCTTTTCGTTGGAGAACAGCGTCATGTCAATCGCGCTGCCGGAGAAACCGGCTGCGGAAACGGACGCGCAGAAAACGGCAGAAAGGATGGAATGAAATGGAAAGAACAGTAGAGTTTCCAAAATTAGGGTGGGAATTTACGTTTAACAACGAGCTGCATATCGGCTCCTTTACAATCGCATGGTACGGTATCATCATCGCCTGCGGGCTGCTTCTTGCGATCGTTTATGCGTACAAGAATTTTAAGCGCTTCGGCGTCGATGAGGATAAGGTCTTAAACCCGATTTTAGGCGGCATCATCGGCGGCATTGTGGGCGCGCGAATTTATTACGTCGCGTTTTCCTGGAGCGATTACGGCTTTGATGTTTCAAGCTGGAAGGCGTTTTGGCAGAGCGTTTACCGCATCATTGCGACATGGGAGGGCGGCATGGCGATCTACGGCGGCATCATCGGCGCGCTGCTTGTCGGAATCATTGTTGCCAAGCGCAGCAAGATCAAAATCCTGCCGCTTCTGGATGTTGTTGGCTTAGGCTTTTTGATCGGTCAGGGCATCGGTCGCTGGGGCAACTTTGTAAATGTGGAGGCGTTCGGCTGCAACACCGATCTTCCGTGGGGCATGACAGGTCAGATCGTCGTTAACTATCTGACCGCGCATCAGGCGGAATTTGCCGCCTCCGGGATCGTGGTTGACCCGAATCTTCCGGTGCATCCGTGCTTTTTGTATGAGTCGATCTGGTGCCTGCTCGGTTTTGTGCTGCTGCATTTTTACTCCAAGCACCGCCGGTTTGACGGAGAGATTTTCTTAATGTATCTGGGCTGGTACGGGTTAGAACGCGCGCTGGTTGAAGGGCTGCGCACCGACAGCTTGATGCTCGGCAGCGTGCGCATTTCGCAGCTTCTTGCGATCCTTCTGGTTACGGCGTCGGTGATTATATTGTTCGCAGTGCGCTTTAAGATCAAGAACCAGCATGACGACGCTTACCTTCAGCCGTATGGAAACAGCGAGGAATGGAAAACCATAGTGGCACAGAAGGCGCAGAGGATCAAGGAACAGCAGTCGGAAAAGGAAAAAAAGCTTGCAAAGCATCGATCAGAGCTGGCGCAGAAAGCAAAGCTTGGCGCGGACGCCTCCGGACCGGAGCAGAGAAGCGGCGCGGAAGGGGAAAATTCCGCCAATGGTGACAAATAAAAGGAGAAAGCAGCAGCATGGATTATGACGTTATAATTATTGGGGCAGGACCGGGCGGTATCTTTGCCGCGTATGAGCTTACCCATTTAAAGCCGGAGTGGAAGATCGCGGTGTTGGAGTACGGCAGCAGGCTGGAAAAGCGCAGATGTCCGATCGACGGAGAGAAGGTCAAGCGCTGCGTAAATTGTAAGACCTGTGCGATCATGAACGGGTTCGGCGGCGCGGGGGCGTTTTCGGACGGAAAGTACAATATCACCAATGAATTCGGCGGTACGCTGCATGAATATATCGGCAGAAAAAAGGCGATAGAGCTGATGGAATATGTCGATCAGATCAACGTTTCCTGCGGCGGCGGAAAAACCAAGCTTTACTCCACCGCAGATACTGGTTTTAAACGCAAATGCCTGCAAAACGATCTCCATCTGCTCGATGCGTCGGTGCGGCATCTGGGAACCGACATCAATTACGAGGTGCTGACAAAACTTTACGGCGCGCTGAAGGAGAAAGTGACGTTCTTCTTTGAAACGCCGGCTGTCAGCGTTAAGGCGCAGGATGGCGGATATACGGTTGTCGCCAAGGACAAAGCCTATACGGCGCGATACTGTATCATCTCGGTTGGACGCAGCGGCAGCAAGTGGATGGAACAGGTTTGCAGGGAGTTGGATATCCCAACCCATTCGAGCAGGGTGGATATCGGCGTGCGGGTCGAACTGCCTGCGCCGGTCTTTCAATCGATCACCGACGAGCTTTATGAAAGCAAGATTGTTTACCGGACGAAAAAGTATCAGGATAAGGTGCGCACCTTCTGTATGAATCCAAAGGGCGCAGTAGTCACAGAAAATACAAACGGCATTGTTACTGTGAACGGACACAGCTACGAGGATCCGGCGCTCCAGACGAATAACACCAACTTTGCGCTGTTGGTCTCGAAAAACTTCACCGAGCCGTTTCGAGACAGCAACGGCTACGGCGAGAGCATCGCACGGCTTTCCAATATGCTTGGCGGCGGGGTGATCGTCCAGCGTTTCGGAGATCTGATCCGCGGACAGCGCAGTACTGCAAAACGGATTGAGAAGTCCTTTTTTACGCCGACCCTGTCCGCGACACCGGGCGATTTAAGCCTTGTGATCCCTAAGCGCATTTTAGACGATATCATTGAGATGATTTACGCGCTGGATAAGATCGCGCCGGGAACAGCGGGCGACGATACGCTTTTATATGGCGTGGAGGTCAAATTTTACAACATGGAGGTCGCGCTGGATCAGCATTTGCAGACGCGATATCCGGGGCTTTTTGTCATTGGAGATGGGAGCGGTGTGACCCACTCGCTTTCGCACGCCTCTGCAAGCGGCGTTTATGTGGCGCGGTATCTGGCGGATACCGCACAATGAGAAGGGAGAGGAAAGCATGGCGGTAGTGATAGACGGCAAGGCGGTTTCGCAGAAGGTGAAGGAGGATGCGGCGAGAAAGGCTGCGGCGTTAAAGGAGCAGGGGATTGCTCCGGCGCTGGCGGTGGTTTTAGTTGGGGACGATCCCGCTTCAAAGGTATATGTGCGCAACAAGGTAAAGGCCTGTGAATTTTGCGGTATCCGCTCCGAGCAGGTGCTTTTGAACGCAGACACGACCGAGGGCGAGCTTTTGTCGGTTGTGGAGGGGCTGAACAGGGATACGTCGATTAACGGCATTTTGGTGCAGCTCCCGCTGCCGAAGCAGATTGACGAAGCTAAGGTTCTGCGCGCGATCTCGCCTGCCAAGGATGTGGATGCGTTTCATCCGGTGAACGTCGGTAAGATTATGATCGGGGATTACGACTTCCTGCCATGTACTCCGGCGGGCTGCATGGAGCTGCTGAAGGCGGCGGGCGTATCGGCAGCCGGAAAGCACGCTGTTGTGGTCGGCCGAAGCAATATTGTCGGCAAACCGATGGCGATGCTTCTGCTGCATGATGACGCGACGGTCACGATCTGCCACTCCAAAACGCCGAATTTAAAGGAGGAATGTCTGCGTGCGGATATTCTGATTGCGGCGGTCGGAAAAGAGAAGGTGATCACTGCCGATATGGTCAAGCCGGGAGCGGCGGTCATTGACGTCGGCATGAACCGCAATTCCGAAGGAAAGCTTTGCGGGGATGTGGATTTTGCGCAGGTTCGGGAGGTCGCGGGCGCAATTACGCCGGTGCCGGGCGGCGTTGGTCCGATGACCATCGCGATGCTGATGCAGAATACGATCAAGGCTGCCGCGGCGCAGGCAACGGGTAAAAAAATATAAGAGAACAGAGCAAGTTTTGTATAAAAGGCTTTTTTTGACTTTGGGCTTGACATTTCTCGCAAAAAGTAGTATGCTACTATTAAACAAGGATGTTGAGTCCAAATAGAAGAAGGCGTTTGACAGGGTGGGAGCTTTGCTCCTGCGGTCTGTATTGCGCGGCGCAGAGAGCTGCCGGCTGGTGGAAGGCAGTGCGCGGGTACAGATGCTTGCATCCCCCTTTAGCCGGCTGCCCAAGTCATAGTAAGCAGACCCGGGTTTTCCCGTTATAGAATCAGGATATTGCTTGATATCCTTCATAAAGCGGGCGGCTTTTGCCGCCAAAAAGAGTGGTACCGTGGAAGCCTTACGACTTTCATCTCTTATCTGTGAAAGAAAAAGAGATGAAGGTTTTTTTTATACGATATTCTAAGAGATAGCAGGGACGCATTGCCTACGTTGCTTCAGACAGCTTTTCGTATCGGCGCATTTTGCCTTCTGTCGCGGCGATCCCGGACGGGAGGCAGAAAATGCAGCTTTCCTTTTACCGCGCGGAAGACCCCGGCGGGAAAGGCTTTATACGCAGTGCGTCTAAAAATAGAAGGCTCCGGCAAAGATCATACGCTGCCGGAGGATCATCCGAAAGAGCGGGCGAACTTGCCCCGCGTTTCGATGTAAGAAAGGAAGGGTTTATTGGATGAAAGTATTAAAGGGCGCGGACATTATCATGGAGTGTCTGCTGGAACAGGGAGTGGACACCGTATTCGGTTATCCGGGCGGCGCAGTTTTGAACATTTACGATGCGCTTTATTGCTACAGCGATAAGATCACCCACATCCGCACCGCACATGAACAGGCGGCTGCGCACGCGGCGGACGGCTACGCCAGAGCGACCGGAAAGGTGGGCGTGTGCATCGCAACCTCCGGCCCGGGCGCCACCAATCTTGTGACTGGCATTGCCACCGCGTACATGGATTCCATTCCAATTGTTGCGTTTACTGGGAATGTAAGCCGCGATCTGCTCGGCAAGCAGAGCTTTCAAGAGGTCGATATTAAATCGATCGTCGCGCCGGTGACTAAGAAGTCCTATATTGTCACCGATATCAAAGAGCTTGCGCCAACCATCCGAGAGGCGTTCACGCTTGCGCGCTCCGGCAGAAAAGGTCCGGTTCTGATCGATATTCCAAAGGATATTACCGCGATCTCCTGCGAATATGAGCCGCAGGCGCCAAAGGAAATTTCGATTGAGGAGCGTGAGGCCGAGGGGGATTTCGAGGCTGTTGCAGCGGAATTAAACGCCTCCAAGCGTCCGATGATCTATTGCGGCGGCGGCGTGGTTGCGTCTGACGCTTTTGCCGAGGTCAAACAGATTGCAGCGCTTCTTGACGCGCCGGTATCCTGCTCGCTGATGTGCCAAGGCGGATACGACCAATTCGATCCGCGCTATATTGGCATGACCGGAATGCATGGAACCAAGACCTCCTCCTACGCGGTGTCCAACTGTGATCTGCTGCTTGCGATCGGCACCCGTTTTTCCGACCGCCTGACCTGCGATACCGCAACCTTTGCGACCGACTGCCGCATCATCCAGATCGATATCGACACCAAGGAGCAGGATAAGAATGTGCGGGTGAATCATTTCTTAAATGGCGATGCGAAGGCGGTGCTGCACCGGCTGCTGCCGTATCTGACACAGCAGTCCCATCCGGAGTGGATGGCGGTGATGTATAAGATGATGGAGGAATATCCGGTTTCCCAGCTGCTGGAGCAGGAAAACGGCATGGTCACGCCGCAGGCGGTCTTGGGAGAATTGCAGCGTCAGACCGACAGCAACTGCATCATCACGACAGAGGTCGGACAGCATCAGATGTGGGCGGCGCAGTTTTTCCGCTATCGTCATCCAAGGCATTTCCTTACCTCCGGCGGACTTGGCACGATGGGCTATGGGCTGGGCGCTGCAATCGGCGCGCAGGTTGCTTTTCCGGATACGCCGGTTATCAATATTGCGGGCGACGGGTCGTTCCATATGAATGCCAACGAGCTTTCGACCGCCGCGCACTACAATATCCCGGTAATTGAGCTGGTATTTAATAATCAGGTGCTTGGTATGGTGCGCCAGTGGCAGAAGCTTTTCTACGGCAGACGCTTTTCGCACACTGATTTACAGCAGACAACGGATTTTAAAAAGCTTGGCGAGGCATATGGCGTGCTGTCGCTGACAATCGAGAAGGTCACGGATATTGTTCCGGTGCTGAAGGAGGCGCTTGCGCATCGCGGCCCGGTGCTGATTAACTGCATCATCGACCGGGATTTGAACGTGCTGCCGATGGTCAAGGCGGGCGCGCCGATCTCCGAGCCGATGCTGACGATGGATTAACAAAGAAAAGGGAAGGGCTATTACATATGCTTACATTGGATAAGGTTTATCAAGCGGCGCACGTCTTGAAAAGGGTAGCGCATGTGACCGAGGTGATCGAGGCGCCGAAAATCAACCCAAAGGCGACGGTTTTTTTGAAAACCGAGAATTTGCAGGTAACCGGTTCTTTTAAGCTGCGCGGCGCCTATTACAAGATCAGCACGTTAAGCGATGAGGAAAAGGCGCGCGGCGTGATCGCCTGTTCGGCGGGCAATCACGCGCAGGGCGTTGCGCTGACTGCGCAGAAAAACGGCATTCCGGCGGTGATCTGTATGCCGGAAAGCGCGCCGATCTCCAAGATCCAAGCGACCCGCAGCTATGGTGCGCAGGTGGTTTTGGTCAAGGGCGTTTATGACGATGCGCACGATGAGGCAATCCGTTTGCAGAACGAAAAGGGCTATACCTTTGTGCATCCGTACGATGATGAAAACGTCATTGCCGGGCAGGGTACGATCGGCTTGGAGCTGCTCGACCAGATTCCGGATTTAGACGCGGTTGTTGTGCCGGTCGGCGGCGGCGGTCTTATCTCGGGCGTTGCGTTTGCGATCAAGCAACTGAACCCGAAGTGTAAGGTGTACGGCGTGCAGGCGGCGGGCGCGCCGTCGATGTTCAATTCCCACAGGGAGCATAAGGTGGAAACGCTTTCGAGCGTGTTTACGATTGCTGACGGCATCGCGGTCAAGACGCCGGGAGACCTGACCTTTGAGTGTGTGGAAAAATATGTCGACGATATTGTCACTGTCACCGACGATGAGATTTCCTGCGCGATTCTGGCGCTGATCGAGCAGCAGAAGCTGATCGCGGAGGGCGCCGGCGCGGCGGCTGTCGCCGCTGTGATGTTCGATAAAATGGATGTTGTTGGCAAGCAGGTCGCCTGCTTGGTTTCCGGCGGCAATATCGACGTGACAATCTTGTCAAAGGTCATCTCCCGCGGTCTGTTGAAAAGCGGCAGGAGCGCCGATCTGACGATTGAGCTTCAGGATAGACCGGGCGAGTTAAAGGGCGTTTCCGCAATTGTTGCGGATATGGGCGCGAATGTTGTTTCGGTGCATCACGACCGTACCGACGTAGATGGCGCCGTATCCGGCTGTTACCTGAAGCTTCGAATGGAAACCCGCGATCATGTGCATGTTAACGAGATCCGCCATGCGCTGATCCAAAACGGATACCATGTGATCGACTGAAAAGGATAGGAGAATGAGTATGTTTACAAGGATTCACACAAACGATGCACCTGCTGCGATTGGACCGTATTCTCAGGCGGTAAAGGTTGGAAATCTGCTGTTTACTTCTGGGCAGATCGCGCTTAATCCGCAGACCGGAGAGGTGGTAGAGGGCGGCATCAGAGAGCAGACCGCGCAGATCATGAAGAATTTAACCGCTGTGGTGGAAGCTGCGGGCGGTAAGATGGAAAACGTTGTCAAAACAGTTTGCTTTTTGGCGGATATGGCTGATTTTGCAGCTTTTAACGAGGTTTACGCTCAGTACATTACCGAAAAGCCGGCGCGCTCCTGTGTGGCGGTAAAAACGCTTCCAAAAAACGTTTTGGCAGAGGTTGAGGTTATCTGCGCGCTGGATTAAGCGGGAAAGGAAAGAGTTTTTATGCGTGCGATTATTACTGTAGTCGGCAAGGACACGGTCGGCATTTTAGCGAAGGTCAGCACCCTTTGCGCCGAGCAGGGCGCAAGCATCATCGACGTGACCCAGACGGTCATGCAGGAGATGTTCGTTATGGTCATGATGGTGGATATTTCCGGTATGAGCGTGGACATCGGCGTACTGCGGGATAAGATGGATATTTTAGGCGCAAACATGAATTTGAGCATCCATGTGATGCACGAGGATATTTTTAATTCGATGCACAAAATCTAAAGCGGAAAGGAATTGTCGATTCAATGTTAGATATCAAGGATATTATGGAAACCGTCGAGATGATCGACAAGGAAAATCTTGACGTCCGCACCATAACGATGGGCATTTCGCTGTTGGACTGCATCGATCCGGACATCGACCGCGCCTGCCAGAAGGTCTATGATAAAATCACCCGGAAGGCGAAGGATCTGGTTAAGGTCGGCTGCGACATTGAAAGGGAATATGGCATTCCAATCGTCAACAAACGCATCTCGGTCACACCGGTTGCGATGCTTGCCGCCGCAGCCCCGAACGATGATCCGGTTAAGTACGCCCTGACGCTTGAGAAAGCGGCAAAGGCGGTCGGCGTCAACTTTTTGGGCGGCTATTCGGCGCTGGTGCAGAAGGGATTTTCCGCAGGGGATCTGCGGCTGATCGAGTCGATCCCGCGCGCGCTCGCGCAGACCGAGCATATCTGCGCTTCGGTCAATGTCGGCTCAACCAAGGCAGGCATCAACATGGACGCCTGCCGCATTATGGGCAGGGTGGTTAAGGAGGCATGTACGCTGACCGCCGACCGCGATTGTATCGGCGCGGCGAAGCTGGTGGTTTTCTGTAATGCACCGGAGGATAACCCGTTTATGGCAGGGGCGTTCCATGGCGTCGGCGAGGCGGACTGCGTGATTAACGTCGGCGTTTCTGGTCCGGGCGTCGTCGCCTCGGCACTCTCCAAAGCGCCGGATGCGGATATCTCTGAGCTTGCCGATATCATCAAAAAGACTGCGTTTAAGGTCACGCGGATGGGACAGATGGTTGGTACGATCGCGTCTGAGCGTCTTGGCGTCCCGTTTGGGATTGTCGACCTTTCGCTTGCACCTACTCCGGCGGTTGGAGATTCGGTTGCATACATTTTAGAGGAAATGGGCTTGGAGCAGTGCGGCTGCTGCGGGACGACCGCGACGCTTGCCATGCTCAATGATGCGGTTAAAAAGGGCGGCGTGATGGCGTCCTCCCGCGTCGGCGGGCTTTCCGGCGCATTTATTCCGGTTTCCGAGGACGCCGGAATGATCGCTGCTGCAAGAAGCGGCGCGCTCTCGCTGACGAAATTGGAGGCGATGACAGCGGTCTGCTCGGTCGGGCTGGACATGATCGTGATCCCGGGCGATACCACGCCGGAGGTTATCGCGGCGCTGATCGCAGACGAGGCGGCCATCGGCATGGTCAACTCCAAAACTACCGCTGTGCGCGTGATCCCGGCAATCGGCAAAAAGGTCGGCGATGAGTTAAACTTCGGCGGGTTGCTTGGCTCCGGTCCGGTTATGCCGATCTCTACGCTTTCTCCGGCGAAGTTTATCCTGCGCGGCGGTCAAATCCCTGCGCCAATCCAAGCGCTTAAAAACTGAACCTATTTCGGGACTGTCCGTTTTTGGACAGTCCTGTTTTTATGAGAAACGGTTTGTTCTTATAAAATTTACATTTGCTTCACATTTATGAATTTACGCAGAAATATACTTATGATAACATAATATGTGTATCTCTGTCGGCAAGAGCCGAACACAAAACGACGAAAATGAGAATAAGGGAAGGATGGAAATGAGGAAAACGAAAGCGTTTTCCCTGCTGACGGTGTTTTTGCTTGTGGTTGGCCTATTTTCGGGATGTACAAAGCAGACAAGCACAGGCGGGAAGATGCACTATGACCTGACCGCCGAGCCGGTGAATCTGGATCCGCAGACGGCGGACGATCTTCCGTCAAAGACGGTTATCAATCAGATCTTTGAAATGCTGTTTACACTGAATGAAAACGGCGAGGTGGAGAACGCCTCAGCGGAGAGCTATGCGCTGTCCTCCGACGGGCTTACCTATACCATCACGGTGCGGGAGGGCTTGGTTTGGAGCAATCAAGCGCCGCTTACCGCCGAGGATTTTGCGTTTGGATTAAAGCGCATTTTGATGGGGGAAACGCAGTCGCCGTTTGCAAAGCAGTTTTACGGCATCCAAAACGGCAAGGCATATCATGACGGGCAGGCTGACGAGAGTGCGCTTGGCATTGCGGCAAGCGGAAACGTGTTGACCATCCGCTTGAGCGAGGCTGACGATAACTTTTTGCATTTGCTTGCTTCCACGGCGGCGGCTCCCTGCAACCGGGATTTTTTTGAAAGCACGAAGGGAAAATATGGGCTGGAGGCGAGCGCGCTGATTGCGAACGGCCCGTTTTATCTGGAAAAATGGGAACACGACGAATACTGTAAGCTGACCAAGAATGAAAGCTATCGCGACGTTGAAAGCGTCAAGATAGCGGGCGTTACGATGTGGAGCGATAACGCCGAAGGGAAGGATGAAGCCTTCTGGAATGGGAGCACGCATGCCTGCTATGTCGACGGCAAAAGCTATGTTGCGCATAAGGATGGCGGATATCCTGCCGATGCGATCTCCAATACCGTTTATGGCATTGTGTTCCATAAAAACTGTGCGGCGCTGCAAAATGAGAACATCCGGAAAGCGATAGCGGCGCTGTTTGACCGGGACAGCTATGCGAATAGACTGCCGGAATACTTGACCGTGACGGACAGGGCGTTCGCCTCCGATTGTGCGGTCAACGCAAAGCTGTATTTGCAGTCGGCGGCTGACGTTTCGTTTCATGCGGACGTCGAGCAGGCAGTGCAGTGGTATGAAGAAGGTCTGCAGGAGCTGGGGGTAAACAGCTTGAGCGGGTTAAAGATCATTGTGCCGGAGGAGGAAGACCTCCCGGTTGGGGACTTTTTTTTACAATTGTCCCAGAGTTACCAAAAATATTTGAGCCTTTATATCGGCATTGAGCGGCTGGACGCGGAGGCGTTTGCGCAGGCGGTCGAAAGCGGCGCCTATGATATGGCGATTTTACCGCTCACAGCGAACGATCTCTCGCCGCAGAGCGTTCTTGCAAGCTTTGCATCGGGTGATTTTGCCTGCTCGGATCAGACGTTTTTATCGCTGTACCAGGGGATGCACGGAAAATCCACAGCGCAGATGATCGAGGAAACCGAGGAGGCGGAGCGCATTCTGCTTGACGGCGGCTGGTTTATCCCGATGTATGAGCAGTCCAGCTACTTTGTCTGCGGAAAAAATACCACTGGGATCGCCTATAACCCATACACCGGGCTAGTTTCTTTCCGGTATGCGGCGTTTCTGTCAGAATGATGCGGAGTAGGGAAGGGGTCATCATATGGAATGGTTAAAACTGATCTTGTGCGGCGCGGTGATCGGCGTTGCAAATATTATCCCGGGCGTTTCCGGCGGTACGCTGGCGGTTGTGTTAAACCTGTATGACCGGATCATTGAAGCGATCAGCGGCATTACAAAGCATTTTATAAAAAGCATCAAAGTGCTGATCCCGGTGGCAATCGGCGCGGGAATAGGCATTTTATCGCTTGCAAGGGTCATCGATTTTCTGCTGGAAAAGCAGTATATGACGGTAAACTTTTTCTTTATCGGCGTGGTGATCGGCAGCGTGCCGCTCATGTGGGGAAAGATGACGACGACTTCGGAAGGAAAACGGATTACGCTGCGTGCCGGGTATGCTGTCAGCGCCTTGATTCCCTTTGTATTGATGATCGCGATGGCGGTTGGGATGCTGCTTGTCGGCGAGGGCAGCGGCGATGTTACGATCACCTCGCTTTCGGTTTCAAGCTTCTTCTTGCTTTTCCTTGCGTTGGTTTTAGCGTCGGTTTCAATGATTATCCCGGGCGTTTCGGGCAGCTTTGTGATGGTGCTGCTGGGGGTTTATCCGAGCATCATCGACGCAATCAGCAGCCTGAATATCCTGCTTCTGATCCCGGCGGCGCTTGGGGCGTTGGTCGGTATTTTGGGCGGCGCAAGGCTAATCAATCTGGTTTTAAGCCGGTTCCCGCAGCACAGCTATTTTGCGATTATGGGATTTTTGCTCGGCAGTATTCCGGTCTTGCTTTGTAAGATTGGACAGGCGGGCGAGTACCGCGGCGGCATTGCGATCCTGATCGCGGCGGCGGCGCTGCTTTTCGGCGCGGCGCTTTCCTATTTTGGCGCAAGGCTTGGAGAGAAAAAGGCATGAGCATTTGCGATGATCTGTTTGCCATGCAGGACCCGGATTACAAGGCGTTTCATCAAAAACTGATCCCGACAGTCAATCCGGATCGGATCATTGGGGTGCGCACCCCTGCGCTGCGGCAGTATGCCAAGAGGCTGGCAGGGACAAAAGAGGCGGAAGTATTTCTGCGCAAGCTCCCGCATGAATATTACGAAGAGGATAATCTGCACGCGTTTATATTAGAGCAGCAGAAGGAGGAAGCGGTATTTTACGATCAGCTTGCAGCGTTTTTGCCCTATATCGACAACTGGGCGACCTGCGACATGTTCTCTCCGAAGCTGTTTATAAAGAATCCGCCGCCTTTGTCGCTGGTGGGGATGTGGTTAAAAAGCGCGCACACCTATACGGTGCGGTTCGGGCTTGGGGTTTTGATGCGGTATTATCTGAAGGAGCGGTTTTCTGAAGAGGTCTTTGCGCTTGTATTGGGCGTCCGTTCAGAGGAATACTATATCAATATGATGCTTTCTTGGTTTTTTGCAGAGGCGCTTATCTGGCAGTATGAGAAGACGGTGAGCGTGCTGGAGTGCAGATGCCTGCCGTCTTGGGTGCAGAATAAGGCGATCCAGAAAGCGGTGGAGAGCAGGCGGCTTTCCGATGCGCAGAAGAGCTTTCTGCGCGGACTGAAGTTCGCCGGCAGAGGATGAGAGAGGATAAAACTATGCAGCAGACCGAGTATCGGGTTGGAGATAAATTGAGGATGAAAAAGCCGCATCCATGCGGCGGAAATACGTTTGAGCTGCTGCGGGTGGGTATGGATTTTAAGATCCGCTGCTTAACCTGCGGGCATGAGATTATGGCGCCGCGCAATAAGCTTGTGAAGAACATTAAAGCAGTTTTGCCGCCGGAAGGGTCGGACGGGGGAAGCAGATGAACCAAGGAATGTTTGGGAAGCTGAAGCTTACCGCGCTGCGATACGATGAGGTAGCGGCGCTCCTCTCTGATCCAGCCGTTCTTTCGGATGCCGCGCGATATGCGCAGCTCATGAAGGAGTATAAGGAGCTTACGCCGCTGATCGAGGTGTTCCGCCAGTATACAAAGGCGGAGGAGGCGCTTGCCGAGGCAAAGGAGCTTTTGGATGAGCCGGAGCTTGATCCGGAGCTGGCACAGATGGCAAGCCAGCAGCTAAAGGAAGAAAAGGAAAGGACAGAGACGCTGTCGCGTGAGCTGCGGATCCTGCTGCTGCCGAAGGATGAAAACGATGAGAAAAACGTTATCGTCGAGATACGCGCGGGCGCAGGCGGCGAGGAATCGGCGCTTTTTGCACATTCGCTGTTTCGGATGTATTCAATGTACGGCGCGCGCAAGGGCTGGAAGGTGACGCTTTTGAATGCGAATGAAACCGAGCTTGGCGGAATGAAGGAGGTTTCCTTCTCGGTCGAGGGAGCGTCGGTTTATTCGAGCTTGAAATTTGAGTCCGGCGTGCATCGGGTGCAGCGTGTGCCGGAAACCGAGTCGCAGGGCAGAGTGCATACCTCTACCGCGACGGTGGCAGTGCTGCCGGAGGTCGACGAGGTCAGCATTACGATCAATCCCGACGATTTGCAGATCGACACCTATCGCTCCAGCGGCGCAGGCGGTCAGCATGTCAATAAGACCGAATCTGCAATCCGGATCACGCATAAACCATCCGGCATTGTGGTAACCTGTCAGGAGGAGCGCAGCCAGTATAAAAACCGTGATAAAGCGATGGCGATGCTGCGCAGCAAGCTTTACGACAGCGCCGCAAGAGAGCGGGAAAACGCGATTGCCTCCGACCGCAGGGCGCAGGTCGGGACGGGTGACCGCTCAGAGCGCATCCGCACCTACAATTATCCGCAGAACCGCTTGACTGATCATCGGATCGGGTTTACCTCCTATCGGTTGGAGGATTTCTTAAACGGCGATCTTGACGAGCTGATCAGCGCGCTTTTGACAGCGGATCAGGCGCTCAAGCTTGCCGCGCAGGAAAAGTGGGAATAACGGTTGTTTTGGGCGCGCCTGTTTGGACGGAAACCCGCCCGAAACAGGGTCTGCAAGAGGTATGGACATAGAGATGGAAAAGGGTAAAAAAGAGATCAAAACAAGGATTTATGTACCGTCCGAAAAGAATATTGCGCATGTCGCAAGGCTGATCCGAGAGGGCGAGGTTGCCGCCATCCCGACCGAAACAGTCTACGGACTTGCCGCCGACGCATGGAACGACGCGGCGGTGCGCAAAATATTTGAAATAAAGGGCAGACCGCAGGATAACCCGCTGATCGTGCATATCAGCCATATTTCTCAGATGGCGCAGTTTGTCAAGTCTGTTTCGCCGCTTGCCAAGGCGCTTGCAAAGCGGTTTTGGCCGGGGCCGCTGACCATTGTGCAGAAAAAAAGCGATCTATTCTGCACCAGCGTAACGGCGGGGCTGGATACCGTTGCGATCCGGATGCCGTCGCACCCGGTGGCGCGGTCGGTTATCAACGCATCTGGTACGGCGCTTGCCGCGCCGAGCGCAAATCTTTCCGGCAGGCCCAGCCCAACGACGGTTCAGCACGTGTACGAGGATCTCAATGGCAAGGTGCGCGCCATCATCGACGGCGGAAAGTGTGAGGTCGGCGTGGAGTCCACCGTTGTGGCGGTCGATACTGACAGCATCACGATCCTGCGTCCGGGCGGGATTACAGTCGAGCAGTTAAAAGAGGTCTGCCCGAACATAAAGGTCGCTAAGGGCGTATTGGAGCATTTAGACGAGCGGGAGCGGGTGCTTTCGCCGGGAATGAAATATAAACATTACGCGCCGAAAACCCCGGTTGTAATTTTAGACGGGGATTTTACGCAGTTTTTAGAATATGTGGAAAGGCAGAGCAGGCTGCGGCGAGTCGGCGCGATGGTGTTCGACGGCGAGGAGGCTTCGCTGCGGCTCCCTTGCGTCAGCTACGGCGCAAGGGGGGATGGTTCCAGCGAGGCGGAGGGGTTATTCCGCGCGCTCAGGGCGGCGGACGAATTACAGGTTTCCCGCATTTATGCGCGGATGCCTGCCAAGGACGGCGTCGGTTTTGCGGTGTATAACCGGCTGCTGCGCGCGGCGGCGTTTCGTGTTGTGGATTTAAATATGCCTGCAAGGCTGTTTGTGGTCGGCTTGACCGGACAGACCGGAGCGGGAAAAAGCACGATGCGCGAGTATTTTGCCCAAGCGGGCTATGCGGTCGTCGACTGCGATAAGCTTGCGCGCGCCGCAGTAGAAAAGGGCACTCCGGCGCTCGCCGCAATCTGCGAGGCGTTTGGCGGGCAGATGCTGCGCGAGGATGGCAGCTTAAACCGCGCGGCGCTCGGCAGGCTTGTATTTTCTGACAAACGGGCATTGAAGCGGCTGAATGAAATCGAGATGCCGTACATTGTGGAGCTGATAAAGGCGCGGCTTGCGCTTGCTGCGGAGGAGGAAGAGCGCTGCGTGCTGTTGGATGCGCCGACCTTATTTGAAAGCGGCGCGGATGCGCTCTGCGATACGGTGGTTTGTGTGACGGCAGAAGAAAGCGTTCGGCTTGCGCGCATTCAGGCGCGGGACGGTATTTCGGACGCAGACGCAGAGAATCGGCTGAAGGCGCAGCCTCTCGAGGAATTTTATCTGCAAAGATCTGACTATCACATCGCCAATAACGGGTCGAAGGAGGCGTTGGGTCAGGCCTTTGACGCGATAATGCAAAAATTGGACGCCTTGCGTCGGGAGAAGGGCGTATGAGCGGGCAGAGAGCCGCTGTGCGCGGGAGAAAAACGCCGGTAAAACGGCAGCCGCCCGGGAAAAGAAAAAGGACGGTGCAGAAGAACAATCTAGCGCTGTTTTTTGCCGCGCTCTTGCTCCTGATCGTGCTGATTATCTTTGTTCGTTCCGCAGTCGAGAATAGGCAGCGGGAGAAGGAGCGGGCGTCGTTCCCGTATCAGGAATATGTCGTCAGCTATTGCAGGGAATATAACGTCGATGTGCTTTTTGTCTACGCGATGATGAAGCAGGAGAGCAGTTTTAATCCGGACGCGGTTTCGGTGGACGAGGCGCGAGGGCTTTTGCAGCTGACAGAGGATACCTATGACTGGGTTGCGGGAAAGCTTGGTGAGCGGGATACGACCACCTTTGACGATATGTTCGACCCGCAGACCAACATCCGCTTCGGCGTATGGCTGACGGCGTATCTGTATCGAGAGTTTACCTATCCGGAAACGGTGCTTGCCGCCTATCATGCCGGGATAAACATTACCAAAAGATGGCTGAAAGACCCGAAGTATTCGGATAATGGCGTGACCTTGAAATGGATTCCGTATTCCGACACACGCTACCATGTGCAGAAGGTGATGTCAATCTATCAGGATTATCAGGAGAAATATGCGGATGAATTTACGGAAAATATTTCGTTTGCTGCGGAAGCGGAAAACGTGATAGCAATATATACCATCAATAGAAGGAGTATTATTTTATGGAAGAATTAAAGGATTTAAAAGAACGCCTTTCGATGAACCGCGACGGCGGCGGCGTGCGGCTAAGCGCTGCGCAAAAGGAGCAGGCGTTTGCGTTTTCGGAAGGATACAAAGCATATCTTGACAATGCCAAAACCGAGCGCGAGGCGGTCACAGAGGCGATTAGACTTGCTGAAGAGAAGGGTTTTGCACCGTTTGAACCGGGCAAAAAGTATCAGCCGGGCGATAAGGTGTATTATAACAATCGCGGCAAGGCACTCATTCTTTGCGTGGTAGGCAGCGACCCGCTTTCCAAAGGCGTGAGCATCATGGCTGCGCATGTCGATTCCCCAAGGCTTGACTTAAAGCCGAATCCGCTTTATGAGGACGGCAAGATCGCGCTGTTTAAAACCCATTATTACGGCGGAATCCGCAAGTATCAGTGGCCGTCGATCCCGCTTGCGCTGCACGGCGTCGTCATACGCGCAGACGGCAGCAAGCTGACAGTGAATATCGGCGACAAGCCGGAGGATCCGGTTTTCTTCATCACCGATCTGCTGCCGCATCTGGCAATGGAGCAGTCCAAACGCACCCTGAACGACGGGATCCGCGGCGAGGAGCTGAATCTGGTTGTCGGTTCTCTGCCATATGAGGGAAGCAAGGAGCCGGATGCAATCAAGGCTAATATCTTAAAGCTGCTGAACGAGGAATATGGATTGGTGGAAGCAGACTTTTTATCGGCGGAGCTGGAGGTCGTTCCGGCGAACAACGCGCGCGACGCCGGCTTTGACCGCAGCTTGATTATGGCGCACGGTCAAGACGACCGCGTTTGTGCCTACACCGCGCTTGCCGCAACGTTAGATATTCAGAGCGTTCCGGTTAAGACCTGCGTTACTATCCTAACGGATAAGGAGGAGATCGGTTCGGAGGGAAATACCGGATTGCAGAGCCGTTATTTACAGTACTTCATCGATGATTTAGCGATGCCGTACGGCTTAAAGGGCAGAATGGTTTTAAGCGCTTCGCAGTGCTTATCGGCAGACGTCAGCGCGGCGTACGATCCGACCTTCCCATTAGTATTTGAGTCGAAAAACGCAAGCTATATTAACGGCGGTGTCTGCATTGTAAAATACACCGGCTCGCGCGGCAAGGGCAATTCAAACGACGCTTCTGCCGAATATATGGGTTATATCCGCAGACTGCTGGACGAAAAGCAGGTTGTTTGGCAATTCGGCGAGCTGGGCGCTGTCGACCAGGGCGGCGGCGGTACGGTTGCCTGCTATATTGCGGATATGGATGTTGATACGGTGGATTTAGGCGTTCCGGTGCTTGCGATGCACGCGCCGCTGGAGCTTACCTCTAAGCTCGACGTTTACTGCGCATACCGCGCGTTTTACGAGTTTGCAATGCGCGAAAAGGATTTCAGCAGGCTGTAAGACTTAAATAGAAGAAAAGTGTGATAAAAAGGCGCGGTTATCTGTTTTTCGGGCGATCGCGCCTCACTCTATTCGGAAAGGGAACACGGATGAAAGCGGTAATACAGCGGGTGGAAAACGCCGCCTGTTTGGTAGATGGAAATGTAGTCGGGCAGATCAAAAGGGGATTTTTGGTATTACTCGGCGTAATAAAGGGCGATACAGAAGCGCAGGCCGACGCGCTTGCGAGAAAGATCGCGGGATTGCGCGTCTTTTCCGATGCGGCAGGCAAGATGAATTTAGGCTTAAACGAGGTAGACGGCGGCGTTCTGCTGATCTCCAACTTTACGTTGGGCGCAGACCTGAGCAAAAGCGGGAAGCGTCCGTCCTTTTCGGACGCGGCTTCTCCGCAGACAGCAAAGCCGTTATATGAGCATATGGCGGAAAAGCTTTTGGAGAATGGTGTGAAGCAGGTTGAAACCGGAGTGTTCGGCGCGCATATGCAGATTCAGATAACTGCCGACGGTCCGGTTACATTGATCGCCGAGGCGGCGCAGCCTGAAGCGCAGAAAGGAGCAGAAAATAAATGAAAATTGAAACCTTTCCGCTCGGATTATTCGGCGCGAATTGCTATTTATTATCCGATGGACAGAAAAACGCGGTGCTTATCGATCCGGCTGATAGCACGCCGATGCTGCGGTACCTGCAAAAAAACGATCTGACGCTGCGGTATATCCTGCTCACTCACGGACATTTCGACCATATTTGGGGCGTCGCCGATCTGACAAAGCAGACCGATGCAAAGGTGGTCTGCCATGCGGCGGATCAGGAGCTTTTGGAAAATCCGAATCTGGCAGCGGGCGCGTTCGGCGATCTCTCCTGCCCGCCATGCAGGGCGGATATTACGGTGCAGGGCGGGGAAAGCCTTGGGGTTGGGGAGATGGTGTTTGCCTTTCTCCATACGCCGGGGCACTCCAAGGGATCGATGTGCATCCGATGTAAAAACGTGCTGTTTTCCGGTGATACGCTGTTTGCGGGAAGCGTTGGGCGGACCGATCTGTACGGCGGCAGCATGGATACGCTCATGACCTCGTTAAAAAAGCTCATCGCCTTGCCGGACGATACCGTTGTTTATCCGGGACACGGGGAAAAAAGCATTCTGGGAAATGAAAAACGCCGGAATATCTATCTTGTCCGTGCAGCAGGAGGTGCGCAGGGAGTAGGCTATGACGATCTATTTTAACGGGCATTCGTATAAATACGAATTGGAGGCGGTGATTAAGCTGTTCATCCCCTGCCGCGCATTTGATATGCGGTTTGACGAGCCGGTGATGGCGGAGGAATATATCCTAACCGAGAAAACGACCGATGGGGAAACCGCTTGGCTGACCGTCAAATGCCGCCTGCTTGGGCAGACGAGGAGCGAAAGCAAAACGGTTCAAAACGAGGATACGCTCTGTGAGCGCGGTTTTGCGGTGCTGCTTTATGGGCAGCTTTCAGAGATTTTCGGCTGCTATCCGGAGTGGGGGATTTTGACCGGCATCCGCCCGGTCAGCCTGATCGCAAGGCTGCGCGACCGGGGAATGGATGATGCGCAGATCACTGGATTTTTGACTAAGGAAGAGCTTGTTCAGCCGGAAAAGGTTGCTTTGGGGCTGACTATTTTGAAAAATCAGCGGGAGATTACAAAGGACAGCCGTCCGGAGGATTACAGCCTGTATATCGGCATCCCATTCTGTCCGAGCCGATGCAGCTACTGTTCGTTTGTTTCCCATTCGATCGAAACGCCAAAAGCAAGAAAGCTGGTTGAGCCGTATGTGGAGCTTTTGCTGAAGGAGATCGAAGCCTCGGCAAAAATTGCAAAGGAGATAGGGCTGCGGCTGCGCACCGTTTATATCGGCGGCGGAACGCCGACTGCCGTTTCCGCCGAGCAGCTTGCGCGGATCACCGACGCGGTGCGCAGGCATTTTGATCCACAGGAGGAATATACGATTGAAGCCGGGCGCGCCGATACGATCACACGTGAAAAGCTTCAGGTAATCAAGAATTCCGGCTGCACCCGGATCAGCATCAACCCGCAGACCTTTTCGGACAGCGTTTTGCGTGCGATCGGGCGGAAGCACACCGCAAAGGACGCGGTCGACTGCTACCGGATGGCGAGGGATATGGGCTTTGAGAATATCAATATGGACTTTATCGCCGGTCTGCCGACCGATACGCTAAAATCGTTTGTACAGACGATCGATACGGCGGTTGCGCTTGACCCGGCGAATATCACAATCCACACGCTGTCGCTTAAGCGATCCTCTGCGCTTTACCAGGAATTAAAAGATAAGCCGCTTTGCAGATATGAGGAAACGCCTGCGGCGCAGATGGTGAAATATGCGCAGACGCGGCTGCTCGATGCGGGCTATGAGCCGTATTATCTGTACCGGCAGAAGAATATGCTTGACAATCTGGAAAACGTCGGTTATGCAAAGCCGGGGTTCTACAATGCGTATAATATTTATATTATGGAAGAGGTACACTCGATTTTGGCGCTCGGCTCCGGCGGCGTTTCCAAGCTGGTTTTCCCGGGCGGGCGGATCGAGCGGTCGTTTAACTTCAAATACCCATATGAGTACATCGACCGGTTTGAGGAGATTTTGGCGCGTAAAAGCGCGCTGACCGCGCTTTGGCGGGAGGGCTTCCCACCGGCGGAATAAAGAAGGAGTGATTCTGATGGATCTGGCAAAGGTCGCATTTGCGCTGTGCAAAAACAATATGGAAGCGTATGTGGTCGCGGATAAAAGGGCGGCATATGAGCAGGTCAAGGCGCTGCTGGCTCCCGGCTGCTCGGTCGCAGTCGGCGGCTCTGCGTCGTTAAAGGAGTGCGGCATTTTGGAGCTGCTGAGAAGCGGGGAATACAATTTTGTCGACCGGTACGCGCCGGAACTGACCCGCGAACAGATCGACGAGGTGTTCCGTAAAAGCTTTTTGGCTGACGCCTATCTTTGCAGCAGCAACGCAGTTACCGAAGACGGCGTGCTTTATAATGTCGACGGAAACTCTAACCGCGTCGCGGCGATAGCGTATGGACCGAAATCGGTCATTCTGGTTGTCGGCAGAAATAAGATCGTTCCGACTCTAGCAGACGCGGTTCTGCGGATGAAAACGGTCGCCGCGCCGTTAAATGCCAAGCGGTTAGGCTGTAAAACGCCGTGCGCCGTCACGGGAGAGTGCATCTCGTTAAAAAGCGACGATCCTACGCTCTGCGACGGATGCCGCTCTCCGCAGCGTATTTGCTGCAATTATTTGATTAGCGCAAAACAGCGGCAGAAGGGCCGCATAAAGGTGATCCTAGTCGATGAAGATTTGGGATATTAAAGAAACGCTGCATTTTTGGCTTTGAAAGCTGGGGAACGCGCGATGGATGCAGCAAAGCGCAGGCATTTTATGCTCCTGCGGAGAAAATAGTTCTTGCAATTATACGGGAAATGCGGTATAATGAGAATATCAAAGGAAGGCTTGGCAGGTCATGCCAAGCAAAATCATAAGGAGGAAAATTAGTATGGCTTTAGTATCTGCAAAAGAAATGCTTACAAAGGCGCATGAGGGCAAATATGCGGTCGGTCAGTTCAACATCAACAATCTGGAATGGACCAAGGCAATCCTTCAGACTGCACAGGAATTACAATCTCCGGTTATTTTAGGCGTATCCGAAGGCGCGGGCAAATATATGTGCGGTTACAACACCGTCGTCGGTATGGTCAACGGTATGCTTGAAACCTTAAAGATCACCGTTCCGGTTGCGCTGCACTTAGACCATGGCTCCTACGAGGGCGCAAAGGCTGCGATCAAGGCCGGCTTTAGCTCGATCATGTTCGACGGCTCTCATTATCCGATTGAGGAGAATATCGCAAAGACGACCGAGCTTGTTCACGCGGCGAACGTATTAGGCTTATCCTTAGAGGCGGAGGTCGGCGCAATCGGCGGCGAAGAAGACGGCGTTGTCGGCGGCGGCGAGGTTGCTGATCCAAAGGAATGCAAGATGATCGCGGACTTAGGCGTTACCATGCTGGCTGCCGGTATCGGCAACATCCACGGCAAATATCCGGAAAACTGGGCGGGTTTACGCTTTGACGTATTGAAGGAAATTCAGGAAATCTGCGGCGACAAACCGCTTGTACTGCACGGCGGCACCGGTATTCCGGCTGATATGATTCAGACCGCTATCTCTTTAGGCGTTTCCAAGATCAACGTCAACACCGAGTGCCAGCTTGCGTTCCAAGAGGCGACCCGCGCTTACATCGAGGCGGGCAAAGATCAGGTCGGCAAAGGCTTTGATCCGAGAAAGCTGCTTGCGCCGGGCGCTGAGGCGATCAAGGCGACTGTGAAGGAGAAGATGGAGCTGTTCGGCTCTGTCGGAAAGGCTTGATTTTATAGCCGCATGATGATAACCGAGGTCTTGCCCACTCTAGATTGACGTGGGCAAGGCTTTTTTGCGTCCTTTGGTGCCATAGGCGGCTTTTATGATCTGTGATCGGAGAATTTGTTTTCTTTTACAGCAGGTTTGCGGCTGAGCAAATTATTGTTTGTGGGGAGCTTTTTCAACCCGTCTATTGTATCGCTGTAAAAATAGTTCCAGACATTCTTGGGACACGATTGAAAAAGTAAAAGCAGCTTGGATCGACGTCAACTATGCGGCAAAGGACGAGTTTGCGTATTCTGGGGAATACAAAGCGTTAAAGTTTGATGTTGGAGATATCTTGGAATAAAAGCGGCATCATCTTGTGCCTTAACCCCGTATCGCGAAAACGACAACGTTGGAAACGATTTTTATAGAGATGAAGTTTTGGTTCAGCATGGTATGCCTGTTTTGGAACCGGATCAGTTTATTACGCATAATATGGATGGAGAGGTTTTGCCGCCGCCTATGAAGTGTAGGATGAAAAGGATTCGAAATTACCAAAATACAAAGATGTAAAGGGATCGCTGATCTTGAATACGTCATGCCTTTATCATAAGACAGGCAGAGAAACGAAAGGGAAGGAATCCACAATTGTATTCTTCGATACGAAAAAGTATTGTTTCACGGGATCGGGAAAGAATATCGTTCTGAGGAATTTATGTGGGGCTAATGTGTGTGACGTTTGTACGGGTTATGATGTGCAGTCGATTTATCGTGTCAGGCGACAAAAGCCTGTCGTGAACGGCTGCGGCAGGTCAACGGGAGGGAAGAAATGGTGATGATATGCGAATAGAGGCAATTTACGGTATTTTGATACCGTTTTTGGGGACGGCGCTTGGGTCCGCCTGCGTGCTGTTCATGAAAAAGAAACTGAAACCAATGGTGCAGAGGGCGTTGACCGGATTTGCTGCGGGGGTCATGGTGGCGGCTTCTGTCTGGAGCCTGCTGGTTCCTGCGATAGAGCAGGCGGCTTCCATGGGGCAATGGGCGTTCGCTCCTGCGATGATTGGGTTCTGGCTCGGTATCCTGTTCCTATTGCTTTTGGATCGGACGATCCCGCATCTTCATATGAACAGCAGCAAAGCGGAAGGGCCGAAAAGCAGCTTACAAAGGACGACGATGCTGGTGCTTGCGGTAACGCTCCACAATCTGCCGGAGGGCATGGCTGTGGGCGTGGTTTATGCCGGTTGGCTTTCTGGGGATGCAAAGATTACCGCCATGGGGGCATTAGCCCTCTCTTTGGGGATTGCCATACAAAATTTTCCGGAGGGTGCGATCATTTCCATGCCCTTGCGGGCGGAGGGCGTCGGCAAGGGGAAGGCATTTTTATATGGCGCGCTTTCCGGCGCGGTGGAGCCGTTGGGCGCGGCGCTGACCATTTTAGCCGCGCATTTCGCGGTTCCGTTCCTGCCGTATCTTTTAAGTTTTGCTGCCGGAGCCATGATCTATGTGGTAGTGGAGGAGCTGATTCCGGAGATGTCGGAGGGAAATCACTCGAATGTGGGGACAATCCTGTTTGCAGCAGGCTTTACGGTCATGATGGCGTTGGATGTGGCGCTTGGATAATCGGAAGGCGCTGTGCGCAGAACCGATCCGCTGTGACGCCGTAATCGCACGCCGGGCTGCGCAGGCTTGATTGCCTTCCCGCTCCTTCTTTATCCCTCTTTGTATGGCTTTGGATTTTAACATGATAAAATATACGGTGCAGCGATAGGATTGACGAAACCCTCTTCTTCGTGTTATACTTTCCGTAGAGATCGTATTGGCGCATCGATGTATAAAATAATTTTTTGGAGGCGGAAAATGGAGCATATCAAGAAAATATCGGAGCATTTTTGGATTTTAGAGGAGAACGGCGTCCGCTCCTTTCTGTTTGAGGGGAGGGAGAAGGCTCTGCTGATCGATACGGGATTTGGCACGCTTCCCATGCGGGCGCTGATCGCGGAGCTGACGGATCTGCCGGTGTTTTTGGTCAATACACATACTGACCGCGACCATACCGGATGCAATCGGGATTTTCGACCGGTTTATATGCATCCGGCGGAGATGGATCACTATCAAAACGCATTGCCGGATGGATGCCGCATGGAGGATGTTTCCCCGCTGTGGGAAGGGGATCAGATCGATTTGGGATACTGGAGGTTTGAGGTGCTTTTGACGCCCGGACATACGCCGGGAAGCATCATGCTCCTAGAGCGCGAAAAGCGGATGCTTATCTCAGGAGATACGATCCAAGACGGGGATATTTACATGTTCGGAGCAGGGCGCAATATGCAGGCGTTTCAAAATAGCCTGAAAAAAGTGATCGCCCTCTCAGATACGTTTGACGCCATCTGGCCGTCGCATGGCAGTTATCCGCTGTCGCCGGATATTGTGCCGAAGATTTTAAAGGGCGCGCAGGATCTGATGGCGGGTAAATTGCAGGGTCAGGAACCGCCTCGCCCGATGCCTTGTCAGAGGTATCGCTGCGGTGCCGTTGGATTTTTATATCGCTTTGCAGAGTAAGGCGGCAGGAAACCGCATCAGCCAAAAATCCCACCCATATCGCTAAGATACAGGTGGGATTTTTGGCTGCAAGACTTTCTTTCTTTGGCGTCCCTTTTGCCGTTCTATGAACGCAAAGGAAGAATATCGCGCCGGGAAATCAGCGGCATATGCCGCTTTTTTGCAAAGCGTTGTTCTGATAAAATCCAGCGCAAGCATCGTTTTTATTTTCTCTCAGCAGAGCTTTTCCAAAGTCTTGATCGAATGCTTGTGCCCATGCTTGTTGTTGTTTACATAGTGGTTGTGTTTGTGGCTGTGGGTTACAGTGTGGGTGTGGCTGATCCCGTCGTGTATGTGGGTAAAGGTGTGGGTGTGCTCATGCGTGTGGCTGTGCGCTAATGTGTCGTCAACCACCAACACCGTGCCGCATATCATCACAAGCAGCGCGGCAAGATAGCTGATAGACAGCGTCTCATGCACCAGTACGAATGACAGCAGCGCGCCAATGAACGGCGCGACTGCGTAATACGCGCTTGTCTTAGCTGCGCCGAGCGTTTTCTGCGCCCGGATGTAGGCGAAGATGCTCAGCCCATATGCGACAAAGCCAAGCAGCATCGCAAGCAGGACAAATTGGAAATCTGGGAACGTTTCCCCTAGCAGCAGCGCAATGATAAGCGATCCGGTTCCGGAGCCAAAGCCCTTGATTGTGACGATCTGATAGGTGCTTTTTTCAGAAATATTGCGGGTGCAGTTGTTTTCCAGTCCCCAGCAGGCAGTCGCGCCGAGTACGAATAGCGAACCGATCGAGAACTGAAAGCTTTCCCCGCCGTCGAACGAGAGGATGATGCTTGAAAGCGTGATAAAGCCGATCGCCCCCCACAGCCGCTTCGACACCTTCTCCTTGAAAAATGCCAGTGCGATAACGGTGGTCGCAACAATCTCAAAATTTCCAAGCAGAGAGGCGTTAGCGGAGCTGCCAAGCTTCACTCCGACCATCAATAAAATCGGCGCAATGATGTCAAGGACAACCATACCGATGGTATAAGGCAGGTCGCGCCGGTCTAAACGCTCCTCCTTTGTTTCATTTTTGTGGTGGAACAGATAGAGAATGCTCACGCCAAGACCTGCGCCAAGGTATAAAAATGCCGCCATATAGGTTGGCGCAACACGCTGTAGAAGCAGCTTGGAGCATGGAACGTTAATCGCGTAAAAAAGCGCTGCGGCAAGCGCATATACGATCGCAGTGATATTTTTATTCTTCATATTCTTCCTATGATCCTCCTGATCTGATTTTTAGGCTTATGACAATTCTCTAACGCCCACTTATAAAGCTTTTCTTGCCGCATTTGCCGTTGGGACATTATATCGACGGGAAACGGTTTTATCGCTTTTGTCAGGCAGCGCGCGGATGCGTGCTGCACGCCTTGCTTTCGGCTGTTTTGTAATCATACGGCTGTGTTTCTTGCGTAAGCCGCGCCGTATTTTAGGGATACGGCAGAAAGAACTCCGGGTGCTTCTCCGGTGAACCGGAGTTTTTGCCGCAGTCGCAATATGGCGGCAGTCTGCGGATGATCGAGATACAGCCGTCGAACGCCATAACAAGATGTTCGCAGAGCGTAATTCCCTCGCGCGCAAGCGCTTCCCGCAGGTTTTCGGTCAGCTTGAGATCCGCGCTGGAGGGAAGCAGCGCCGACGCTCTTTCGTTCGGATGATTGTGCGCGATCACTAGGTTCGCCGCGCGGTGTTTTCTTGCGATCTCCAAGATCAGCGTAAGGGTCGCAGCGGTCTGCGTAGGGTGAAAAAGCGTGTGCGCTTCGGTTGCGATGTACTGCATCCTGCGGTTTAAGCAGATGACGACGGTTTTCTCGTAGTGAACTGCATTGAAATGCGGCTTTAGATGTCGGTAAAACGCCGGAAGCGTGTTCATTGGCGTTAACTCCGCCGTTGTCATCTGGATGCGGTCCGCCATTGCGCCAAGATCGGCGATCGCGACTGCCGGTATCTCTCCGATTCCAAACGCAGCCGTCAGCTCATGAACGGGCAGATGGGTCAGCGCGTAAAGCGAACCGGTTTCGCGCAGCATCCGTTTTGCCAGCGAACGAACGTCGCTGTGGCGGAGATTGTAGGATAAAAACAGCTCCAGCAGCGCAAGCTCGCTTAAGCTTCCTGCAAATTTCTGCTTTCGGCACGCCTGCAGCAGTTGTTTTCGGTTATCGTTATAATCTAAACTGCTCATCTGGCGCCGCGCAGCCTTTCTTATGTGAATTTTCCACCATTTTCATCTTCCTTTGTCGATATATTAACAGAAGAGGTTATATTTGTCAAGTATAAATTTGATGTTTTTCTTCCGATATCTTTCAAAGGTCTAAAAGCGTCACGTCCTGGCTAAGCGGGGCATATATTGTCATATCGACAGGAAAAAGCTGTTTTCTCATGGAAGGGAATGATGATATATGAACGATATGCAGCCGAAGGAGCGGCTGGGCTTTGTGCTGTGCGGCTCGTTTTGCACCTTTGCGCGCGCGTTTGCCGCAATGGAACGGCTGATCCAGACCTACGACGTCACGCCGATCTTCTCAGAGCATGCTGCGGCATTTGACACTCGGTTTGGACGCGGCGCGGATTTTGTGCGGCGCGCGGAGGCGCTCTGCGGAAAAAAAGCAATCCTGACCATCCCGCAGGCGGAGCCGCTTGGGCCGAAAAAGCTGCTGGATATTTTGCTGGTTGCGCCCTGCACAGGCAACACGCTGGCGAAGCTTGCAAACGGTATTACCGACACAACCGCCTGTATGGCGGTAAAATCCCATCTGCGCACCGAGCGTCCGGTCGTGCTTTGTCTTGCCACAAACGACGCGCTGAAAGGAAACGCGGCGAATATCGGCGCGCTTTTGAACCGCAAGCACTACTACTTCGTTCCATTTGCGCAGGACGACTGCGTGCAGAAGCCTGCAAGCCTGGCTGCAGATTTTGACCGGATTGAGGATGCGCTGCAAGCGGCGCGGATGGAAAAGCAGCTCCAGCCGCTGCTTGCTTGCGGGAAAAAATAAATTTTTGATAAAGGCGGCAATTCCTTTCCGCATTTTGATTGACATTTATTCTCCGGTGTGGTAAACTTAAAGTAGTCAGCCCAAGTATGAATGCCTTGAAGCGGCTGAAACGCTTTATGACCGGAGCAAGCTTTCAAATGGTATGCAAAAACGCGGTCTTGCAAAAGGATGACTTTTTGAGGCGGTGCTTTGCAGGAAAGGAATGATAGTATGAAACAGTCAAAAGATCGATCCCCGATGCGGCATATCCTGCGCGGCAAAAACGGCAGGCTTGTCTGGGGCGGAAACGTTCATCCAAGGTGCGGCAAGCTGCTTGTTGCGCTTTTCTCGCTGTTTGCGGTTTTATTCGCGCTAGTAGCCGCCGGAGCGTTTACGGTCAAAATGGGATTAAGCAAGCTGGAACGCGATATGAAAGAGCATCCGGCGAAGGCGAAGCTGTTCTTCACCGCGTTGGATATGCTCAACCGTGTGGCGGGAAGAGTTGCTCAAGATACTGATGAATAATGGAATTTGCGTCAGCGCGGAAGAGTTTTCTCCCGCGCTGATTTCTGACAGCGGACAGTGTTTCCGGATGAGGCGTTTTTCGGACGAAGCCGGGGAGTACTGCACGCTGATCGCGCGCGGCAAAAAGCTGACAGTCAGAGCGCTTGGAGAGAACCGGTTTTATTTTTCCTGTGAAAAGGGCGCGTATGAAACGCTTTGGAAGGACTATTTTGACCTCGATACAGACTATGCGCTTTACCGTCAAAAGGCGGACAAGCAGGACCTGTTTCTGCAAAGCGCGATACAGCAGGGATATGGGCTGCGTATCCTGCGGCAGGAGCCGTTTGAAACGCTAATCACCTTCCTGCTTTCGCAGCGCAAAGCAATCCCGTTAATCAAACGTTCGGTGGAGGAGCTTTGCCGTTTATTCGGCGAGCAGATCGACGATGCGGCATTTGCGTTTCCCACACCGCAGGCGCTGGCGGACGCGCCGATGGACGGGCTGCTTTCCTGCGGGCTTGGCTATCGCGCCGACTATGTTTTGCAGGCAGCCAAACGGGTCGCGGGCGGAAAGGTGGATTTGGATGCGCTTTCCACGCTGTCGGACGAGGAACTCTATGAAACGCTTTTGGGGTTTTACGGCGTGGGAAAAAAGATCGCGCGCTGCGTGATGCTCTACGGCTATCATCGGCTGGACAGCGTTCCGTTCGACGTCTGGATGGACAGGGCGGCAAAACGCTATCCGGACGGGAGATTTCCGTACTGTGAAAAAGGGCAGTGCGGCGGGGTTTTACAGCAGTACGTATTTGAATATATCCGCAGAGAGAAAGAAAAAGGGAAAAAGGAGCATAGTTATGACGGCATATGAGGCGATCTCATTGAGCCTACAGCGCGGAAGGGTGAAAAAGGTGACGGACTTGATCGCCGCCGGATTAAACGCCGGCGCAAAACCGGAGGCACTTTTGGAGCAGGGGCTGATGGAAGGAATGAACGCTATCGGCGAAAAATTCAAAAACGGCGAGGTGTTTGTTCCGGAGGTCATGCTTGCAGCAAAGGCGATGACGGCTGGGATGGATCTGCTAAAGCCGTACCTAACCTCCGGAGAAACCGCCGGAAAGGGGGTTGCCGTAATCGGTACGGTCAAGGGCGATCTGCATGATATCGGGAAAAACCTGGTGCGTATGATGCTGGAGGGCAAGGGAATTACGGTTTTTGACCTCGGCACCGATGTTTCCGCCGAGCAGTATATCGCGGCGGCGAAGGAGCATGACGCGGACATCATCTGCTGCTCTGCGCTTTTGACCACGACGATGGGCGAGATGAAGCGGGTGGTTGAGCTGGTAAACGCCGACAGCGCTCTGCGCGCGCGGGTGAAGATCATGATCGGCGGCGCGCCGGTTACGCAAAGCTACTGTGATGAGATCGGCGCAGACTACTACACTGCCGACGCCGCAAGTGCCGCCGCAGTCGCCGAGCGCATCTGTGCGGGAGGCTCCCGCTGCCACTTCCCTGAGAGCAATACGCACCGATTGAGTCGGTGACCTATCGGTCACCCCTGCCAACGGTTAAGCTGATAAATCGCTCGGATGGTTTTCAATAAAACCGGTTTTTTCTTTGTTCAAGCTGGTTAGGCAAGAACCAGCGGTCGCTATGGAATGCAGCGGTTTGGAAAGTACAGTGCTCGATTGATTTTCCATCAAACCATCCCATTCTTTTCCCAAGCTGGTTAGGGGAGAACCAGTTTTCCGCAAGCAAGTGCTGCACGCGTAAAAGGCGGGAGGGGATTTTTAAGGGGTGCCCCCTTAAATTCGTTTTTGTGTCCTTTTGTCGAAATACAAAAGGACAAGCCGATGTTCAAGCCAGTGTTCCCCACCTGAGTTGGCGGTGGCTTGAACGAAGGCGACAGCGCTTCCTTGACGCTCAGCGCAAGCCTTGCGCCGAAAGCGGAACTCTGGGGGTGCGAAGCACCCACTGAACACATGATTTTTCTAAGCTGGTTTTATCACGGCTTGGAGCTGATATTCATCGAGGAGGACTGCGGATGATTTTGCAGACAGAACATATCCGTCTTGGAAAGGCAAGACAGGAGGACTATTTTGCAATGTGGAAAAACGTCTGGTCGCATCCGGAAACGGCAAGATATATGCATTGGCAGACGACCGGGAACGAGGAGGATGCAAAAGCGCGGATGGAGCGCACCATTCTATTCCAGCAAACCCACAATGCCTATCTGGTCTACGATAATAAAAGCGGCGAGGCGATTGGCTTTGCCGGGATAGAACTGGTTGAGACAGATCGGCTTCCGGACGGCATGGACTCGTGCAGGCTCTGCGAGGAAACCGGCATCGCGCTCGGTCCGGCGTTTGTTGGGAAGGGCTATGGCAGCGAGATTCTGCGCCTGCTTTTGGATTATGCGAGAGAGGAATATGGCGCGGAGGGATTTATCTACTCCTCCCGTGAGAAAAATACTGCGTCGATTGCGCTTGCAAAGAAATTTCACTTCGCATTGGTCGATACGCAGCAAAAGGTCGATTCGCGCAACGGAGAGGAATACCGGATGAACCGGTATTTTTTGGCGCTGTGATATGACATATGGTAAGGAAACGGGAGGTCATTTTATGCCACAGGGAAATCACGAGGATACGCAGGTGCGGCTGATTGCCTGCGATATCGACGGTACGCTGCTGCATGGAAGCGAAACGCAGGTAAAGGAAGCGGTTTTTACGCAGATCAAGCGGCTGCGCAAAAAGGGGATTTATTTCTGCCCGGCAAGCGGCAGGCAGATTCGTTCGTTGCAGTGGCTGTTTGCGCCGGTTGAGGACGACCTGTATTACGTCTGCGAGAACGGTTCGGCGATCTTTTCCGGAGAGAAGAAGGGAATGCTGCTTTGCAAAACCGCATTGACGCGTTCCGACGCGATCCGGGTTTGTTACGATATTTTATCGCGCGAAAACTGCGAGCTGCTTATTTCCGGAGAGCGGACAAGCTATCTTTGCCCCAAGCGGGACGATATTGTCCATCATATTCGTGATGTGATCCACAACGATACGGTGATCCTGAAAAAGCCGGAGGACACGCCGGAGGATATCGTCAAGCTTGCGGTGTTCTGCCGCAACGGCGCGGAGGAGCATTATGCCTCGCTCAAGCGGGCTTGGGAAGGCGTTTTCTCAGTGGCGCAGTCGGGGCGATGTTGGGTGGATTTCACCCACGCCGACAAGGGAACCGGCATCCGGTCGCTTTGTGAGCGGCTCGATATTCCGCTTTCAGCGGTTATGGCGATCGGGGATAATGAGAACGACCTGCCGATGCTTTCGATCGTCGGGCGCCCGGTTGTGATGGAGAATGCCGCCGCCGCGCTCAAGGAAAGCTTTCCGGTACATTGCAGGGCGGTGGAGGATGTTCTCTCCCTGTTATGAGGGAAAAAAGTAAAATCCCGCATTTTTGCGCATTTTTATTGTGCTTTGGAGCGGATTATGCTATAATCATGTTATCATCCATCTGACCCATTTCTACAGGAGAGATTCGGCTGGTCAGATGCTATCAAGGGACGAGGAGAAAAGGAGAGAGGCTTATGGCAGAGGAAATGATATTGGTCATCGATTTCGGGGGGCAGTATAATCAACTGATCGCGCGCCGGGTACGCGAATGTCATGTTTACTGTGAGGTGCATCCGTGCAGGATCGCATTGGAGGAGATCAAAGAAAAAAAACCAGCCGGTATTATCTTTACCGGCGGTCCGAACAGCGTTTACGACGAGAAGGCGCCGCATATTGCAAAGGGAATCTTCGAGCTTGGAATACCGGTACTCGGCATCTGCTATGGCGCGCAGCTGATGGCGTACAGTTTAGGCGGCGTCGTCCAGCACGCCGGTACCCGCGAATATGGCAAAACCGAAACGGTTTTCGATTCCTCCTGCGCGTTGTTTAAGGGCTTGCCGGAAAAGGGGATCACTTGGATGAGTCACACCGACTACATCTCCGCAGTGCCGGATGGGTTTTCGGTGACAGCACGCACCGACGCTTGTCCAACCGCCGCTATAGCGGACGCTGCGCGCGGGCTTTATGCAATGCAGTATCACCCGGAGGTCATGCATACGGAAAACGGCACCGCGATGCTGCGGAATTTTCTCTATGAGGTATGCGGCTGTCAAGGAAGCTGGACGATGGAGCGCTATGCGGAAGCCGCGATAAAGCAGATCCGGCAGAAGGTCGGGAACGGCGAGGTGCTGCTTGCGTTATCAGGCGGCGTGGATTCAAGCGTAGCGGCGGCGCTGCTTGCCAAAGCGGTGGGGAATAAGCTGACCTGCATCTTTGTCGATCACGGATTGATGCGTAAGAACGAGGGCGACGAGGTTGAGGAGGCGTTTCGGCAGTGGAACGTCAATTTTATACGAGTCAATGCGGGCGCGCAGTTTTTGGCAAAGCTTGCGGGCGTGACCGATCCGGAGCAGAAACGCAAGATCATCGGGGAGGAATTCATTCGTGTCTTCGAGGCCGAGGGGAAGAAGATCGGCAAGGTCGACTTTTTGGCGCAGGGAACGATCTATCCGGACGTCATTGAATCGGGACTTGGCGACGCGGCAGTGATTAAGAGCCACCATAATGTCGGCGGTCTGCCGGACTATGTGGATTTCAGAGAGATCATCGAGCCGCTGCGGATGCTGTTTAAGGATGAGGTGCGTCAGTTAGGGCTAGAGTTGGGGCTGGCGGAGTACTTAGTTTGGCGGCAGCCGTTCCCGGGTCCGGGGCTTGGTATCCGGATTATGGGGGATATCACCGAGGAGAAGATCAAAGTTTTGCAGGATGCGGACTACATCTATCGCGACGAGATCGCGAAAGCGGGGCTTGACCGCGAGATCAGCCAGTATTTTGCGGTGCTGACCTCGACCCGTTCGGTCGGCGTTATGGGTGACTCCCGCACCTACGAGTATGTGTTAGCGCTGCGCGCAGTCACGACAACCGACTTTATGACCGCAGATTTTGCCCGCATCCCGTACGACGTGTTAGCGAAAACTGCCAGCCGGATTGTCAATGAGGTTCCGCAGGTCAATCGTATCGTGTACGATATCACTACCAAACCGCCGGCAACAGTCGAGTGGGAATAAGAACCAAAAAGCCGAAAG
>CAZPLR010000002.1:86299-86517 GCA_964587555.1 uncultured Oscillospiraceae bacterium | reverse complement strand
GAATATCGTTGTCGCGGCGATATACGTTCGCACGGGGGTTGTCCCAAGAACGGAATACCGCCTTGATCGCGCCCATTAACTGCTCCTTTGGATCGTCTGGGAAGTCGGTCCCAATCTTTTCCTTGTACTCAGCCTTAAACTGGTTCGCAAGCTCCTTTAAGTCATCGGCGTCCAGATCTACGTCCTGCTTCACGCCTTTTTCCGCTTTCATCTTGTCG
>CAZPLR010000002.1:59284-86289 GCA_964587555.1 uncultured Oscillospiraceae bacterium | reverse complement strand
TGGATGAATCTTCTGTAGCAGTCCCAAGCCCAGCGCGGATTTTTCGACATCTCAGCAATGGTATTGACTACGTCTTCATTTAAACCGAGGTTTAAGATGGTGTCCATCATGCCCGGCATGGAAGCTCTCGCGCCGGAACGGACCGAAACAAGCAGCGGATTCTCGCGATCGCCGAATTTCTTTCCGGTGATCTCTTCCATCTTTACGATGTACTCATTGATCTGCGCTTGGATTTCATCGTTAATTTTCTGACCGTCTTCATAATACTGGGTGCAGGCCTCGGTAGTGATGGTAAAGCCCTGCGGAACCGGCAAACCAATATTCGTCATTTCTGCAAGGTTTGCGCCTTTGCCGCCCAGCAGCTCGCGCATGTCGGCATTGCCCTCGGTGAACAGATAAACATACTTTTTGCTCACTTCAATGTACCTCCAATATAATATTTTCCGCAGCAAGCATCTATGGCTTGCCTTGCGTATGACAAGCGCACGAAGGAAAAATCCGCATGACAAAGCTTGCCGTCTGCCGACGGCAAAAGCGGTCTTCTTCGCTTTATCTGCGTTTTTAGGGAATACAAACGCGATGTCTGCTTGTCCATTAAAAGTATTATACCATAAATAAGACAAATTTTCCATCTTTTTCGGTCAAAAACGAAAACGAATTGAATTTTCTTACATTAACACAAAATTCAAAATAAAGACATGAAAAACATGGCATAAATTGCTACAATGTAAAAGAGGGGATTTTTCTAATCCGCTTCTCGCTTCACACCGCAGATTCATTTGACAATCAATCCACAAGAGAAAGGACTTAGTAAGCTATGCAGCCAAAAGAAAGACCGATCCTGTACCTTGTCATCCCATGCTACAACGAGGAAGCCGTTTTGCCGGAAACATCCTCCCGTTTAGAGGAGCTATACGGGCAGATACTCGGCGTCACGATTGACGAGAGCTCAAAGATATTATTTGTCAACGACGGCTCAAAGGACAAGACATGGGAGATCATAAACGAGCTTCACACCAAAAACCCGCTGTTTGGCGGCGTGAATTTAGCGCACAACAAGGGGCATCAGAACGCGCTTCTCGCCGGCTTGACGGTGGCAAAGGAGTACGCCGACATCATCATCTCGATGGACGCCGACCTGCAGGATGACATCAACGCGGTGCATGAGATGGTCGCAAAGTACAAGGAAGGCTGCGATATCGTATACGGCGTCCGCTCCAGCCGCGAAACCGATACCGCTTTTAAGCGCGGCACCGCGCAGGGATATTATAAATTCATGGCGCTTTTGGGGGTGGACATTGTCTACAACCACGCCGATTACCGCCTGATGAGCCGGCGCGCGGTCGAAGCGCTCGAACAATACGGCGAAGTAAACCTGTTCCTGCGCGGAATCGTACCGCAGCTTGGATATAAGACGGACAAGGTTTACTATAAACGCGGCGAACGTTTTGCAGGAGAATCGAAGTACCCGTTAAAAAAGATGCTTGCGTTTGCATTTGACGGCATCACCTCGTTTTCTGTCAAGCCGGTACGGATGATCTCCGTCATCGGCGGCATTGCTATATTGCTTGGCGCCGCCTATCTGATCTACTGCCTGATTCGCAACCTGACCGGCAATACGGTCGAAGGCTGGACCTCAATCATCGGTTCGGTCTGGATCATCGGCGGGATGCAGCTTTTGGCGCTGGGCGTAATCGGCGAGTATATCGGCAAGATCTATTACGAAACCAAACACCGTCCGCGCTTTATCATCGAATCGGTTCTGCTGGATGAAAAGGACGCGTAAAGCGTCCGATTCCAGCTAGAAAAGGGGGAAACTGTCATGATAAAAATCAGCGTGATTCTTCCGGTGATCCCCAACAGCCTGCAAACCTATCAGACGGTTTTTAACCTGCTGTCGCAAAATCTGACCGAGATCGAGGTGCTTGCGGCAGGGGATACTTCGGTTGGGGAATGGGCAACCTTGCTTCCGGCCGAAACCGGAAACGACCCCAGACTGCGCATCATCGATACGAAGGCAATCACCGAAGGAGAAATCAAAAACGAGGCGATGGAGCAGTCCAGAGGGGAATATGTCACCTTTGTGCAGGCGGGGGATAGGCTGCTGCCGCAGATGCTCTCGTTCCTCTACGCCATCGCAAAACGATATAATTTGGAGGCGGCCGGCTGCGGCTATGCTTATATCCAAGCACAGGGCGGTATGCCGCGACCGGCAAGACAGGAGCTGGAATGCTACCTTTACGAGGATTTTATCGCCCTGACCAAAAAGGCGTTTGAAAACCGGTTTCTGGACTTGGTTGAAAAACGGCAGATGTACGATTGCTGCACCAAAATCTATTCCGCGGAATTTTTACAGCAGCATGGCGTGATGTTTCCAAGCCTGCCGCATCTATGCGACCGGATGTTTAACCTTGCCTGCGCGCTGCATCTGCAAAATTTTGCCTATATTAACCGCCCGATGTATCAGCACGTCATCCGAGAAGACGACCAGCTCCAGGGGCCATACTGTCTGCAGCGGTTTGACATCGTAAGCGAATATCACCGCAAGCTGACCGAAACGATGCAGAAGTGGGGAAAGTACAATAAGCGCGCCGCCTACCGCATCAATTATATCTATGCCGAAAGTGTCGTACACTGCTTTTCCCAGATGTACGACCCAATCTGCGACCTTTCCATGCGGGAAAAGCTGCTCTACATCATGAGAACCGTTTCTGAGCCGCAGGTGCAGGCCGCTATATCAACCTATAATCCGGAAATCCCATACAGCAAGAGCGTGATCCGTCTGCTTCGCAGCAATAACCCGTCGCTGATTTTAGCGATGGCGCACGGCGTCAACCTGGCGCAGACACGCTTCAACCGCCTGTTTCATCAGATGCGCCTGCATCCGGTTGACGAGGAAATTCGGAAAACAAAACGGAACTAGGCGGTTGCTTTTTCCTCTGCGCTCTGTTATAATAAAACGGAGGTTTTCGGCGCTTTGCCGAACAGAATTGGAAAAAGGGGAAATTAGATGAGCTATCAGAACATAGAGGCGCTGACCGAAACGCTGCGCGCGCTGCGCGTGATCCCGGTCGCGGCGCTGGAAGATGAAAAAACAGTGTTACCGGCTGCAAAAGCTCTTTGCGACGGCGGACTCCCGGCGATCGAGGTGACATTCCGCACCCCTATCGCCGCAAAGGCTGTCGCCGCCATCAAAAAGGCGTTTCCGCAGATGCTGGTCGCCGCAGGAACCATCCTGACGGCTGAACAGGCGGAAAGCGCCGCCGATGCGGGCGCAGATTTCTTAGTCAGTCCCGGCTTAGACGAGCCGGTGCTCGACGCGGCGCAGAAACGCGGGATTGTGATGATCCCCGGTATTTGCACGCCGACCGAGGCACAGAAAGCGCTTTCCCGCAGAATCACAACGGTCAAATTCTTCCCGGCAGAGGCGGCGGGCGGTCTGCCGATGCTCAAAGCGATGAGCGCGCCATATCCCATGCTTTCGTTTATGCCGACCGGCGGTATTTCGCCGGAAAACCTGCAAGCCTACCTCTCGTTTCCAAAGGTCGCGGCCTGCGGCGGCAGCTTTATGCTTTCAAAGGCACTTTTGCAGGCAGAGGACTATGAGCAGATCTACAGGCTCAGCCGGAAAGCAGCCGAACTTGCAGCACAGGCGAAAGGAAGATAAGGTATGGCAAAGGTAGTCACTTTTGGAGAATTTTTAATGCGCCTAACGCCGCCGGGCTACCAGCGGTTTGAGCAGGCGTCCCTGTTTGAGATTCAGTTTGGCGGCGCGGAGGCAAACGTCGCTGCGGGCTTGACCCGCATGGGCTTAGACTGCGATTATGTCACCAGGCTTCCGGCAAATGCCATCGGCGACGCAGCGCTGGGTACGCTGCGCCGGTATGGGATCGGCGTAAATAAGGTTGTCAGAGGCGGGGACCGCATCGGGCTTTACTACTTAGAGCGCGGCGCGGCGCAGCGTTCCTCGCAGGTCATCTACGACCGGGAAAACTCTGCGTTTGCAAAAGCAAAGGAAACAGATTTTGACTGGAACGCCGTTTTTGCGCCGGACACCGAATACTTTGTTTTTACCGGCATCTCCCCGGCGCTTTCCGACGCGCAGGTGAAGATCGCAAAAGCGGCGCTGCAAGCGGCAAAGGAGCGGAATATCACCGTCTGCTGCGACGTTAATTACCGCGCAAAGCTCTGGGACGCCAAAAGGGCGGGAGCTGTCATGGCGGAGCTTTTGCAATATGTCGACCTCTGTATCGTCAATGAAGAGCATGCAAAGCTCCTGTTCGGCATTGTCCCAAGTCGTGAGTACATCGACGGCGACAACATCCGGGAAGAGGGCTATATTCAGATCTGCAATCAAATCATCAGCCGTTTCGGTGTCAAAACAGTGGCGATCACAATCCGCCGCACAGTAAGCGCAAATGACAATTATTTCAGTGCAATGCTGTTTTCCGGCGCGCAGATGGCGTTTTCCCGCCGGTACCGTATTCCGATCGTCGATCGGATTGGCAGCGGCGATGCGTTTGCGGCAGGGCTGATCTATGCAGTCGACTGTCAAAAACCGCTTTTGGACGCAGTGGAATTTGCTGCGGCAAGCGCAGTGCTTGCACACTCGGTGGAGGGAGATTTCCCATTAATCAGCAGGGAAGAAATCGAAAATCTTGCCGCATACGGCTCCGGCGGGCGCACACAACGATAAAATAGCGTCTTACAAGAAAAAAGTTTCAAAAAGTACTTGATTTTTTGCGGACAATCTGCTATGATATTAACTGTTGACTTATGTAATGCCGTTTCAGCCGACGGCATAACCTTAAAGGAGGTGCAGAAGATGGCAAAATGTGATATTTGTGGAAAAGGCGTTACTTTCGGTATCAAGGTTTCTCATTCTCACAGAAGATCCAACCGTGCATGGAAACCGAACGTGAAGCGCGTCAAGGCAATCGTAAACGGCACCCCATGCCACATCTATGCTTGTACTCGCTGCTTGCGTTCCAATCTGGTTCAGCGCGCGCAGTGATCGCGTACAATCAAACATATTAACTGCCGCTGGCTTATGCCAAACGGCAGTTTTTTACTAAGGAGGGATCACGTTGCCCCAGCTATCCTATCAATGGCTCTTACTTGACGCTGACAACACACTATTTGACTTTGGCTTTGCAGAACGTCATGCGCTGGAAAATGCATTTTCCGACTGCGGCCTGCCGTGCGGCGACGCGGTCTACCGCTACTACCAACGCTGCAACGACGCGCTCTGGAAAGAGCTTGAAACCGGAAAGGTAACGCGCGACGTTTTAAAGACCCTGCGGTTTTCCCGCACGGTCGATTGGATGAAGGAAAACGGGCTGCTTTCCCAAGCACAATCCCCAGACCCGATGCAGCTAAACCGGCTTTACGTGCATTATCTGGGTAAGGAGGATAAGCTGATGGACGGCGCGTTCCCGCTCTGCCGTGATCTGTCGGCGCGTTACAGCTTAGCCATGATTACAAACGGGACGGCGTCGGTTCAGCACAGCCGCATCGATTCCTCTGGGCTTACGCCCTATTTTCGGCACGTCTTTATTTCCGAGGAATTGGGCGCCCAAAAACCGGCGGCGGCTTTTTTCGACAAAGTTTGCGACACCATCGCATTGACCGACCGCACCAAAGCGCTGATCATCGGCGACTCGCTGTCCTCTGATATGCTGGGCGCATATCACGCGGGGATCGACGCATGTTTTCTCAACACGCAGACCCCGCCGCCATTTCCGCCGATTCGGTATCACGTCAGGAACTATGCGGAGCTTTCCGCCTTACTGCTGTAATATAATAAAACCCAAAAGCCTTATTCCTCCGTTACAGGGGAATAAGGCTTTCTTCAGTTAAAATTTTGTTGTTCATTTTGAGAAAAAAGCTTTTTCACCGCATTTCCAAGGGCTGCGTACTCATGGCTTAAATCCGGGTCCTGCTCCACCATTTGCAGCGCGGTTTCCTTGGCGATTTCCAGCAGCGCAGGATCCTTCATCGCTTCCTGAAGCTTAAACGGAGGCAGACCATGCTGTCGGTCGCCGAAGAAATCGCCTGATCCGCGCAGGTTTAAATCCTCCTTAGCAAGTGCAAAGCCGTCGTCGACCCGCGTCATGATCTCAAGGCGGCTGGTCTGCTGATCCGAAAGCAGGATACAATAGCTTTTCTCACTGCCGCGCCCGACCCTGCCGCGCAGCTGGTGCAGCTGTGAAAGCCCGAACCTCTCGGCATTCTCTACAAGCATCACCGTCGCATTCGGCACATCGATACCAACCTCAATCACTGTCGTCGCCACCAATACTTGAATCCTTCCATCCGCAAAATCCCGCATGACCGCGTCCTTTTCAGCGGTTTTCAGCTTTCCGTGCAGCACTGCGATGGAAAGCGCGGCAAGCGGTGTTTTTTTCAGCGCCTGCGCATAAGCCGTAACCGAGATCAAATCATTCTGCCCTTCCTCGACAGCAGGGCAGACAATATACGCTTGTCTGCCGTCCTGCACCTGCTGCAGGACGAATTTTAATGCTCTGACCCGCTTCTCGCTCGACATTGCAAAGGTTTCCACCGGAATCCTGCCCTTTGGCAGCTCGTCGATTACAGAAACGTCTAAATCTCCATACATCAAAAGTGCCAAGGTGCGCGGAATCGGCGTAGCGGACATAATTAACGTGTGCGCCTTGACCCCCTTTTGCTGCAAAAGTCCGCGTTGATTGACCCCGAAACGATGCTGTTCGTCGGTGATGACCAATCCCAGATTTCCAAACTCCGCTCCCTTTGCGATCAGCGCATGGGTCCCGATAACAACCTTTGCCTCGCCGGACTGCATTTTCTCGTGCGCGAGGTTTTTCTCTTTTGTCTTTAGCCCCCCAGTGAGCAGCAGACAGGAGATGGAAAGCGGCTCTAAAATAGATCTCAACGTGCGGTAATGCTGCGACGCAAGCAGCTCGGTCGGCGCCATAAACGCGCTTTGCCGTCCGTTTTTTGCCATCAGATAGATCGCCGCCGCCGCAACTATCGTTTTGCCGCAGCCCACATCGCCTTGGATCAGCCGGTTCATCGGTACGTTTCTGGCAAAATCCGCCGCGATCTCCCCGATCGCTTTCCTCTGCGCGCCGGTCGGCTCAAACGAAAGCGCGCCGTAAAACGGGGCGAGGTCTATATCCGGCGCGGCGGCAATCTGCAATTCCATCCGCTCCTTCCGCAGCCGGGCAAGCCCTAACTGGAAGCAAAGCATCTCCTCGAACGCAAAACGCCTTTTTGCACGATCAAGCATCGCCATATTCTGCGGATAATGAATCTCCAGCAGCGCCTGACTGACCGAAAGCAGCGAAAGCCTCTCCCGCAGCGAGTCCGGAAGCGGTTCTTCTACCTCGTCTTTGCAGGCGAGATACGCTTTTTTTACCAGCTCCTGCAAAAGCTTATTGCTCAAGCCGGCGGAAAGCGGGTAGACCGGAAGTACCTTCGGCGCGGTTTCCGCCGCAAAACACTGCGGCGACGCCATCTGCGCGCCGTAATTGCCGCGCGTCAGCTTCCCATAAAAATAGTAGCTCTCGTTTACCTTCAGCGAATCGAACAGATACGGCTGGTTGAAGAAGGTCACGACCATACTGCCGCTGTTATCCGCCGCATAAAGCTTGAACAGCCGCATCGCCTTATGCCCGCCGCCATTCGGCAGATAAGCCGTATTCAGCTTTCGGGTGACAAGCGCGCGCACGCAAACGGTCGCGCCGTCCTCTGCTGCAAAGATCGAAACCGGCGCGCTTAAATCCAGATAGCTGCGCGGAAAGTGATGCAGCAGATCCCCCACAGTTTCTATCTTCAGCGACGCAAAGCATTTTTTCTTTTTCTCACCAACGCCGGGCAGCGCTGTGATCGGATCGTTTAATCTCATCTTATTTCCCTTAGAATAAGCCAAACTGCCGCAAAATGCGGCAGTTCCTTTTTCTTAAATTCCATTTTACAATCTTATTCGATCGAAAGCATATAGTAATAAACCGGCTGTCCGCCCCTGATTAACGAAACCTCATAATCCGAGAATTTGCTCTTGAGCTGCTCGTAAACGCTGTTTGCCTGCTCCTCGGTGACGTCCTCACCATAGATGAGGTTCATCGCATAACCGTCCTTTACCTGCTTAGAAAGCGTGCGCGCAAGCTTGGCAATCGCCTTGTTCAGATCCTTTTCAACAAACGAAAGCTTGCCGTTTTCCATCGCTAAAATCTCACCCTTTTTAATCGCATGACCGGCAAACTCCGAATCGCGCGCGGCAAACGTCACCTGACCGCTCTGCACGTGCTCGATTGCGTCACTCATCGTCTGGTGGTTTACGCTTGCAGTCTGGCTTTCGTCATAGGACATGAGTGCCGAAAGTCCCTGCGGCACCGTTTTAGTCGGCAGAACACAAACGCCGCGGTCCGCCAAAGCGACCGCCTGCTCCGCCGCCATGATGATGTTTTTATTATTCGGCAAAACAAAGACCGTTTCCGCCGGCGTGCTTAGGATCGCACGAAGAATATCCTCAGTGCTTGGATTCATCGTCTGTCCGCCGCTGACCACAACGTCCGCGCCCAGCTCGTAAAACAGCTTCTGCACGCCGTCGCCGGCGGCGACCGCCACAAACCCAATCGGCTTAACCGGCGCAGCAGGGGTGAAATCCTCTTTCTTCTCCTCCGGCTTTTCTTCTTGCTTTTCTTCCTGCTTTGCCTGCGCTTCCTGCACCTGCTCGTGCTGCTTGCGCATATTTTCTACCTTTACCTTAATTAAAGCGCCCTGCTTTAATCCCGCTTGAAGCGCGTCGCCCGGCGCATCGGTATGAACATGTACCTTGATGATCTCCTCGTCGCCGACAACTACAACGCAGTCGCCGATGGTCATCAGATATTCCCGCAGCTTATCCTCGTCGGAATCGGCGGTGCGATCGAGCAAAAACTCGGTACAGTAGGTAAAGTTAATCTCCTCGTCAAACGCGGCGACCGCAGCCGAAAAGTTCTCCACCGTAACCGACGGCAGCTCGGAAGCCTCGATCATTTTGCCATCGCGCATCACCGAGATCATGCCCTCCATGATATATACAAGCCCCTGTCCGCCTGCATCTACCACGCCCGCCTTTTTAAGCACCGGCAGCATATTCGGCGTATCCGCCAAAGCGGTCTTCGCCGCGCGGAGCATCTGGTCAAAAACAACCGCAACATGATTGGTAGAAATGGACGCCTCGCTGCCTTTTTCCGCCGCCATGCGCGCCACCGTCAGGATCGTACCCTCCGTCGGCTTCATCACCGCGCGGTACGCGGCGTCTACGCCCTTTTGAAAGCTTTCGGCAAATTCCTGCGCCGTGATGATCTGATGCTCTTTAAAGCCCTTTGCAAGCCCAGAGAACAGAAGCGAAAGAATCACACCGGAATTGCCGCGCGCGCCGCGCAGCAGCGCCCCCGCGACCGCAGACGCAACTTCAGAGATTGAAGTGTCCTCCGGCAGCTTCTCCAGCGCCGGGCCGACCGACGAAATGGTCATCGACATATTGGTGCCGGTGTCGCCGTCCGGAACAGGGAATACGTTGAGATCGTCAACCTGTTTTCGATGATTGACGATGTTGTTTGCGCCGGACAGTACCGCCTGACGAAAAACCGTTGCAGATAACATAACCTAAAACCTCCTAAAGGATTAAAATCATTCTCCATTGCAGCAGGTAAAAACCATTTTTTAAAACCATTCCTCAATATTATAAAAAATATCATGCGGCGCGGTAATCACCTGATTCTCCACCTGTTTGCTGTATATCATCAGCCCGTTCCGATATAAAATCGGTATCATCGGGACCTGCTCAAAAATAAAATCCAGATATGCCTTTTCTCCTTGCTCGGAAGCAAAAAATGCACTGACAGCCTCTGCAAAGCCAAAATCGCTTTCTTCGCCGATGCCATAGGACGCATCCCCGCTTAAAAACACCTCGTTCGAGCAATCGAGCGTCTGCGCCGTTTCCCCAATATACAGGTCAAACTCACCCGCTTTAATCCGCTCCAGATACTCGCTGTAGCCGACCTGCTCCAGCGTGACTGAAAAGCCGACTGCCTCCAGCATCCCGGAAATCAGATACGCGGCGGAATACCGCGCAGAATTATTCTTATTTACCAAGATCGTAACCTTCAGTTCCTTTCCCGCACCGTTGACGCGGCAGCTCGTATCCGAAAGCGTAAAGCCTGCCTGCTCCAGCAGCTTTTTTGCCTGCTCGGCGTTATACGCCCCATGGGCGGAAAAGTCGTAGTCCATCGCGTTGGTGAACCAAGGATTGACCGGCGCCAGCGCAATCACGCCCTGCGATCCATACGCCTGCGACAAAATCGTATTATTATCGATCGCAGCGTACATCGCTTTGCGTACCAACGCATCCGCAAACAGCGGATTTTCGGGATTTATCCCCACAAATACCAGATGATTCAAGCTCACCGAAGCCGTCCACGTGCCGACTGTCGCGCCAACTTCCTCGCTGGAATCCTCTAAATACGCGGTAATTGCGCCAGTTTTGACCGCATAAAGCCGGGAATCGTTTCCCTGCAGCGCCGTTAATTCAATTGCCGGAAGGGCGACTGCCGATCCATACTGCGGGTTTTGCTCCATACGATAGGTATTGCCGTTTTTTTGCAGTGCATACCTGCCGCAGCCGATAGGAATATCCGCGTTTGCCGAAGCTTCTTTGATGATCGGAAAATCGAGGTCATACACAAAATACCGGTTTGCGCGCTTTAACGTGACCGTCACGCCATTCGCGCTTGCTTCGCAGCTCTCCATATCCGACAGCTGCGCACCGTACAAGCTGGATGCGGCTGCCTTCTCAAACGAGTAGACCACGTCCTGCGGGGTGATTTTACTGCCGTCGGAAAAGCTTTGCCCGCTTAGGGTAATTTGACATGTGGTTCCTGAAATTACCACCTTCGAAGCAATCTTATATTCGACTTCGTATTCCGGCGAAACCTTAATCAAACCGTCGTAGAGCAGCGCAAACAGCTCATACTGCGTCTGCGTTTCGGCGGCAAAGGGATGAAAGCTGTCGCTGCTGTCAAAGCATAGCTGCAATACCGTTTCTTTCTTCTGCTCCGACGGATCGGACGTGTTTTCTTCAGACGCGCTTTGATCCGACAGCTTCTCCGGCGAATCCTTTACTACCTGACTGCATCCGGTCAGCGCCACGCAAAGCGCACACCATACGCTCAAAAGTTTTGCAAGCGGTTTTCTTTCTCCAAAGCTGATCAATGTATCTCCTTTATTCGCTGACGCGCACACGCTCCATCTTCACGCAAATCCCCGTCGCTTCGTCCAAGGTGGCAATCGCGCCCTCCATCTTACAGTTTTCCGTCTGCGGAATGGTAAACTTGACCGGCATTCCGCTTATCATCCGCCGGATCACATTCTCCGGCGTCACCCCTAAAATGGTATTTTGCGGTCCAGTCATGCCAAGATCACTGATATAGCCGGTGCCGCCCGGCAGGATGGTTTCATCCGACGTCTGCACATGGGTGTGCGTCCCGACAATACAACTGGCTTTGCCGTCCAAATAATACGCAAGCGCCATCTTTTCGCCTGTCGCCTCCGCATGAAAATCGATGATGTTAAACCGGCATTTCTCCCGCTCGATGATCGCCCTTGCGGTCTGAAACGGGCAATTGATGCTCTCTAAGTAGACCCGCCCAAGCAGATTGATAATACAGATGGAATATTTCCCGACGTCGTAAATATAATATCCCTGCCCGACAGTGCAGTCCGGGTAATTCGCCGGACGCAGCACATAAGGATGCGCGTCCATATAGTCAAATATCTTCCGCCGGCGGAACGCATGGTTTCCGGAGGTGATGACGTCTGCGCCTGCCTGTAAAAGCAGCTCCGCCGATTGTGGCAGTATTCCATTTCCCACAGCGGAATTTTCTCCATTGACGATTGTCAGGTCAATTCCATTTTTTCGCTTGAAGCCGTTTAACACCTTTTGCAGATACCGGCAGCCTGGCAGTCCAACCACATCGCCGATTAGTAGTACTCGTATCATTCGTTTGGCTCTTTCTATCAAAGCATTTTGCACGCTTGAATCAAGCGGCTGCATTTTTAAGATTGCAAAGTCTCTTCTATCATTTTACCGTATTTATCGCGCTTAGTCAATATCTCAAAAGCAGGAATCTTCATTTTATCTAATGTATTTTCAAAAAAAATTCATATCTGGCTGTTGACAAAACTGAAAAAATGAGTACAATATATATTGTAAAGTTTAGCACTCGAAGTTTTTGAGTGCTAAACCATTCGCACCAAACATTTTCAAAGGTACAAATACAAGGGGGAACCACTCATGAAAATCAAACCTTTAGCAGACCGTGTTGTAATCAAGATGGTCGAAGCGGAAGAAACCACCAAAAGCGGCATCATTTTAGCCGGCTCTGCGAAAGAGAAGCCGCAGATGGCGGAAGTTTTGGAAGTAGGGCCGGGCGGCGTTGTCGACGGCAAGGAGATCAAGATGGAGGTTAAGGCCGGCGATAAGGTGTTATTCTCTAAATATGCCGGGACAGAGGTAAAATTAGACAGCGAGAATTACATCATCGTGCGTCAGTCAGACATTTTAGCGGTTGTAGAGTAAACCGCCCATAGCTTGAAAGAAGAAAGAAGGAGTCTATTATGGCAAAACAAATCATCTACGGCGAGGAAGCAAGAAAAGCGCTTCAAGTCGGCATCGACCAGCTCGCAGATACTGTAAAAATCACCTTAGGTCCAAAGGGACGCAACGTTGTACTGGATAAGAAATTCGGCGCTCCGCTGATTACCAACGACGGCGTAACCATCGCGAAAGAGATCGAATTAGAGAATCCGTTCCAGAACATGGGCGCGCAGCTTGTCAAAGAGGTTGCAACCAAAACAAACGATGCCGCCGGCGACGGCACCACCACCGCCACCCTGCTGGCGCAGGCGCTTGTCCGCGAGGGTATGAAGAACGTTGCCGCTGGCGCGAACCCGATGATTGTGAAAAAGGGAATTAAAAAAGCGGTCGATGCAGCGATTGCCGAAGTTATCCATAATTCCAAGGCAGTAGACGGCAGCGAGGATATCAAGCGCGTCGCCACCGTTTCCTCCGGCGACGAGGAGGTCGGCGAGCAGATTGCGCAGGCAATGGAGGTTGTCGGCAAGGACGGCGTTATTACCGTTGAGGAATCTAAGACCGCAGAAACTCATTGCGATACCGTCGAGGGCATGCAGTTTGACCACGGCTACATCACGCCGTATATGGTAACGGACACCGACAAGATGGAAGCTGTGATGGAAGACGCGCTGCTTCTGATTACCGATAAGAAGATTTCTTCGATCCAAGACCTTCTCCCGCTGCTGGAGCAGATCGTCCAGTCCGGCAAAAAGCTGGTAATCATCGCTGAAGACGTTGAAGGCGAGGCGCTCTCCACCCTGATTGTCAACAAGCTGCGCGGCACCTTCAACTGCGTTGCAGTCAAAGCACCGGGCTTTGGCGACAGAAGAAAAGAGATGCTGCAGGATATCGCTGTCTTAACCGGCGGCGTAGTTGTCAGCGAGGAAGTCGGCTACGAATTAAAAGAAACCACGATGGATATGCTGGGCCGTGCAAAACAGGTCAAGGTCACCAAGGAAACTACCACCATTGTCGACGGCGCCGGAGACAAGGCTGCAATCCAGAATCGTATCGCGCAGATTCGCGCACAGCTTGAGATTACCACCTCCGACTTCGACCGCGAGAAATTACAGGAGCGTTTAGCGAAATTAGCGGGCGGCGTTGCGGTTATCCGCGTCGGCGCTGCGACTGAGATCGAAATGAAGGAAAAGAAGCTGCGCATCGAAGACGCTCTGGCTGCCACCAAGGCGGCAGTCGAGGAGGGCGTTGTCGCAGGCGGCGGCATCGCATTATTAAACGCGATCCCGGCAATCAAGGCTCTGGCGGAGTCTGACTTAGACAGCGACGAAAAGACCGGTGTGAACATCGTGCTGCGCGCGCTGGAGGAGCCGGTTCGTCAGATTGCGAAGAACGCGGGCTTAGAAGGCTCTGTCATCATTGACAAGATCATAAATTCCGGCAGGATCGGCTACGGCTTTGACGTATATAAGGAAATCTACTGCGAGATGATTCCGAGCGGCATTGTCGACCCGACCAAGGTTACCAGAAGCGCCTTACAGAACGCCGCTTCGGTCGCTTCGATGGTGCTGACCACCGAAAGCTTAGTTACCGACGTCAAGGAGCCGGCAGCTCCGGCTGCTCCGGCTGCCGACATGGGCGGTATGGGCGGCGGTATGTACTAATCCATCCGCAAAAGGCTGCCAAGCCGTACAGCATTTACCGCGCCGTCTCTTACGCAGGAGACAGCGCGGTTTTTCTTGATTTCAAAAAAAGCCGCTCCTAAGGGAGGGCTGCATCAGGAAGCGGCTTTCCCTTCGGCCGATACAGCGGATTGCCAATGTAAACATAATTTACGCATCACTATATTTTTGAAGCGGTATGGATTGTTCGTACCGTTCAACAAAATCATTATTCCGTTTTGATACAAAAACCGCCTTTGGGGCGCCTTCCTCGCGGAGGGTGCCCCAAAGGCAGCTTCTTTTTTTATATTTAACCGTTATTCAATCGCAGGAAGCGTCACTTCGCTAATCTTTCCAAGCTCAGAAAGCGCAATATCCAGCTCATAGCTTTTTTCTGCGCCATCCTCGCCGGTATAAACGCTGGCTTCGGTGTAACGGGAGATCATCCCATCCGAGCCGACCTCATAGGTCACAGTACGGGAGGCAAGAGGCTCCTTTAAACTTGCCTCGCCGCCGACCTTTGCCGGGTCGAGCGTCAGGGTGTACACTGTCACGCCGTTCTTTTGTTCCGCTGTGACGCCGGTCACCGACTTTTCCTCCGGAACCGTGCAGACCAGCGGGATATACTTATACGGATGATCCTTGGTATACTGCACAAAGCGGCTGCTCGTTTGGTCGAACGTGCTGCTGCCGTGCCCCAAAAGCCATTGCTGAATCAGTTCGCCGTCATGGTACTCCAAAAAAAGCCGTCTGTCGGTGCTGTCAAACTGCTCGACGCAGTAGTGCATCACTCCATCCGCATCGTACAGGTAGCGGAAGGTCAGCTTCATATCCTCCGCTTCGGACGAACTGCTTCGGATCTGCATGACACCGCCGGACTGCGCCTCAGTCAGTTGAGCGCTTGCCTGTAACGTTTTGCACAGTCTGCCGCTTTCGCCGCTGCATCCGCAAAGAGTAAAAACGAAAAGCACGGAAAGACAGACCAGCACCGCCGCATATTTTCTCATATCCCATATTCCTCCTTTATGCATATCGCCTTTTGGAACAAGGTATGCGCAAAGAAGGGAGAATATACCTTTGCGTTTATGCCATAGCAGGAAAACCTTACATATAAAAAACACGCGCCGCATAGATTGCCTGATTTTGTCTAATACGATAAAGGTAGAAAAACAGCTTAAAAAATTCTATCGGCAGGGCAGAGGTTATCCGGCGCAAACGAGTCTTGACTGTGTTATGCTTTTATGAAGCCGTATCAAGACTCTTTCCAAAAGCTCTGTCAGACCATGTCCTTAATAAACGGCTTTGCTTTTGCGGCAAGCTGCTTATCGTTATCATAGCTCAAAACGGACTGCGTGCGGTTGATCTCCACCCATCTGATCTGCGCAATTTCTTCCTGCTGCGGAGTAAAATCATAATTGACCGCTTTCGCCAAAAAATAGATTACGTCTTTCTTGGTGTCTTTCTTCGGAGAATAGGAAACAACCTCGCGAAAGCTGGTATCCAAAACCACCTCAAGTCCGGTTTCCTCCATGATCTCCCGCTTTGCTGTTTCTTCCTCCGTTTCGCCTGCTTCCACATGCCCCTTCGGGAAGGACCAGTGCCCGCCGTTAACGTGTTTAATCAGAAGCAGCTCGGTATTTCCATGAAACTTTCGGTAAATAACCGCGCCGCACGATTTTTCATACTGCATCCCATACCGCCCCCTTTCTCAACCGCCGCCAACATTCTTTCCGGCGGTCTGCTTTCCCTTTTTATGATATCCTGCCGATTCAGATTACAGTGCGAATGCACAGACGCAAGGATAGTGGTCGGACAGCTCCAAGTCCTCTCTCGTGTCGCACACAGTATCGAACGACAGCTTTTGAACCGACGGGGTCGCGTAGATATAGTCTATTTTGCTGCTTGGCGTCTGACCGGTAAAATCATGATAAGTAAACGGAACCGGCAGTGCCGAAGTATCGCTGAGGTTTACCAGCGAGAGAGGATTATAGGTTTCAAAATAGCGTATCTCCTCGCTGTCCGGGAAAGAGTTGAAATCGCCGGTAATCAAGCTGTCCAGCAGAGCGAATTTCCGCATCTGCTCGAAGATCACGTTCATCCCCCAAATGCGCGCCTTTTCGCTCATATGATCCAGATGGGTGTTATAAACCGAAAAAACCTTGCCTTCCTCCTTCTCCCGCAGGATCACCTGCGTACAGATACGCGGCAGATCTACAGAGTACGGATTCATCGAACCAGCGGTATCCGGTCTGCTGCTAAGCCAGAAGGTTTGCGTGAACAGCAGGTCGAATTTCTCTCTGCGATAGCCGATCGGATTGTATTCTCCCTGTAAATTCCGGTCTCTGCCGCAGCCGCAGAAATTGTAATCGGCTAGGTTCAGCTCCAAGTCGTTTTTTACATGCGGCAAAACTTCCTGTAAGCACAGAATGTCCGGCGCTTTTTCAATTAAGGTTTCAAACACAAAGTCTCTTCTGCGCTTCCAGCAATTCTGACCGTCGTACGGATTGTCGTAACGGATATTAAACGTCATAATGACTCCCTGCATAGCAAAAATCCCCTTTGAATTTTTATTTGCTTCCCCCAAAATTACAGCCGATAGCTACGAACATATTATTGAACGGACAGAAATCTCCCTTTGATTGCGGCTTGGGGAGACGCCGTACAAGCCTGTATCGGCTCATTTCATTATATCACAATCAGTATGGAAAAACAATTGAAAAGAGGTATTTCATGAAAAAAAATCTATTTCGTAAGATACTCAGCGCTGCTTTAGGCGGGCTGATGGCCGTTTCCCTAATTCCGACTGCCGCAGTAAGCGCCGCCTCTGCCGACTCGGATGTAATCCCTTTAAGCATAGACGGCATCTACAACACCACCCTTTACAATTACATTCTGCGTCACTACGACGCCAACAATGACGGCAAGCTGACCATCGGCGAAGCAAAGAACGTTACCGAAATCTACATCGTCAACGAAAAAGTCACCTCGCTAAGAGGCTTACGCTATTTCCCGAATCTGACTTCGCTGACCATCCAAAACTGCGGTCTTTCCGTAGCACACAGCGATTTAGGTGCTGTCACTAAACTGAAAACGCTGAATTTAAGCTATAATAAGCTCACCGCTTTGCCGACCGCTATCAAGAATCTGACCAATTTGGTCACGGTAGATCTCTCCGGCAACAGCTTCAAAACCTTCTCCAACTACGCGAAATATTGGACGAAAGTTACCTCGCTCGATCTTTCCTATAACAGCCTGACCGCCGTTCCAAAGAGCGTGGCATACATGAAAAAGATGGTGACCTTAGACCTCTCGAATAACCAGATCACCTCGTTATCGGCTTATCTGAAATTCCACACCTCGCTGGTGACGCTGGATATGAGCAACAATAAGATCACAGCGCTTTCCACCACTGCATTGCAGAAGCTGACCAAGCTGCAAAATCTGTACTTACAGAATAACGCGCTCCCAAAGGTTCCTGCTTCGGTGATGTATTTAACCAATTTGCGCACCCTCAATGTCGCAAATAACAAGATCACCACGGTTTCGGGCTATATCTACAAATGCACCAAGCTTTCGGTTTTGGATCTTTCGAATAATCAGATTTCCACCCTTACTTCTTATGTTTCCAAACTGACCAATCTGACGAAGCTGAATCTTGCAAACAATAAGCTTTCCACCCTGCCGAATTTAACCAAGCTGAGCAAATTAAAATGTACGACCACCGATTATTATGCGCTCAACCTGTGCGGCAATAAGCTTTCTCAGAGCACCATCTTAGCAAAGACCAGCCGCTCTTATCTCTCCACCGCCTGGGCAAAGCGTCAGACGACAAAGACCTTTGTTCCGATCACCTCCATCTCCGGGAAGATGCACGTCATGGAGGACGGCGAAAGCACGATTGAGCTTTCCTCGCTGTTTACGGTAAATCCATCCAATGCAACCAACCAGACCTGTAAATATTCGGTCGACGAGGTGCGCGGCGTTAAGGCCTCTATCAGCGGTTCAAAATTAACCGTCACCAAGCTAAACGATGCGGACACCACCCGCTACGTCACCGTTAAGGTTATGTCGGTCGACGGCTCGAACCAGAGCGACATCATTTTTATCATTGTAAATTAACCTCTCTTCACATAGGGAAGTCCCGCTTGTTTTACGTTTGAAAACAAGCGGGACTTTTTGCAAAAGGAATTGCATTTTTTGAAATATCGTGTTATGATGAAAGTAACCGATAGCAAAAAGAAAGGGGTCAAATACCCATGGTCATCACCGAAAAAACTCTTTCCCGAAAAACGGTGTTTCAAGGGAAAATCCTGACGCTTCACACCGACGAGGTCTTGCTGGAAAACGGCATAGAAGCCTACCGCGAGGTAATTGAACATACCGGCGGCGTTTGTATCCTGCCGCTCACCAAGGATAACAAGGTGTATGTTGTGCGGCAGTTCCGCTATCCATTCGCAAAGATTCTATTAGAAATCCCTGCTGGAAAAAAGGAGGCGGGGGAAGATCCGCTGACCTGCGGCATCCGCGAATTAAAGGAAGAGGTAGGCGCTTCTGCCGACGAGATGATTCCGTTGGGTTCGATGCTTCCAACTCCGGCATATGACACCGAGCGCATCTATATGTACTTAGCTCGCGGTCTGCATTATGGAACCCAGCAGTTGGATGAGGACGAATTTTTAGAGATTGAAACCATCCCGCTGACCGAGCTGAAAAAGATGGTGATGCGCGGCGAGATCGAGGATGCAAAGACGCAGCTTGCTATATTAAAAGCGTGTACTATGCTGGAAATTTAATCGCAGCATGCCCGCCTCCAATGCTTTTCAGAAATCCCTGCGGCAGCAAAACGTCTGGATAGACAGGCAGATCAAAGACTTCTGTCAAAAGGCGTCCTTCGGAAAACGGCTAAAACCGCCGTGCGCGGCATTTTTAGCGGATTACCATTTTCCCGCCGCAAAAAGCGCGTTTTCAAAAGCAGATTTCCAAAGAAAGCTCACGCTTGCAGCAAGCGGATTACTATCCGGCGCGGAGCGTGCGCTTTCCGACGGCGGCAATAGAGTCCTGCCGCAGACAGTGCCGCAAAAATACTATTTTGAATTGCCTCTTTTAATTACGGAAGCTTACCCGCACGGGATCGGCATACCGGAAATTCTCGATAGCTGGAAAACTTGGCTGAATACTCCAAAGCTTCCACAATATGCCGTCTGCCGGATGGTGGAAAACGGCATTCCCGCCGATCAAGCCGGCGCATATCAGGCATTTGCTTCCTACGATACCGCAACGGCGGCGCGCGTGCTTGGCTGGGCGCTTTTAAACGCCGGCAACCCCGAAAACGCTGCAAAGCGGGCGTTCACCGACGCTTTTATGACAGCGCGCGGCGATGCGCTGCATTTGGCGGTCTTTTTCGTCTGTGCGATCACAATGGCGTTTTTGCTTCCGCCGGACAAAGCGGCGGATGCGGCTTTCCATATGCTGCCCTCTCCGCTGCAGGAAAGAATCGCTGCAGAAAGGGAGCTATCCTTTCCGCTCTTACAATGCAGCTTCCTTTGCAGGGCAGCGAAGAAAGGTTCGCTTTCAGAGGGCTATTCGCTTTTGGACGAGCTTACTGCGGAAAGCTGCTGCTTTGAAACGCTGGGCGCGATCTTTGGTGCATCCGGCGAAGAGGAAGCCGCAGTGGAAAACCGGATTATCCGGAGCAGCACCAGTGCGGACGTTCTGCCGCTTGACGATTTGATCGCACGAATGCTTGCCTGTAATCCAGCCTTTTCCAAAGCAAAGGGCGTTTTATATCCGTGGAAAAAAACGAAATAAAGACATATCATTACTGCCAAAAAGAGAACATTCATATGAATCAGCAATTATGGATCAAAGAAGTGCCGAACGTCAGCATCGGCGTTTCGAAGAGCGCTGCCGCTGCCGAACATTACGCCGCAAGCGAATTAGCCGCCTATCTAAAAAAGATGTCCGGTCACGACTTTTCCATTTTATCTGTGCCAAAAAAGGAGGAGTCCTGCTTTTATATCGGGAAGGACGCCGCATCCAAACTGGCACGTTTTAGCGGAAAATATAAAATTCTTCGCAGAAAATAACGTCAAGGGTATATTTGAACAGGGCTGCGGCCGTGAAAAGGGCGGGGGATGAACGGTCTGCGCGCTTACATCCTCGCAAATGCAATGTGGAATCCGGCATGCGACGTCAAAAAGCTTCGGTATCGCCGCGCTCTGGGAGCGAGAGGACGCCGATCACTGTATCGCCATCCTGCGCGGTGAAAAAGAGCCGGACTATTGGTGGGGAAAATAAGGTTCACGAAAAAACCGCTGCCTTTGTACCATGCAAAAGCAGCGGTTTTTATCATCCAACCATTATTTTTCCCTCTGGAAGCACTTCGGTCGAGGAGGCTTCGTGCGAACGCGCGCTTTTTACCGTTATAGACAGCCCCAGCACCAACGGTCCAACCCTTCCCAAAAACATGTTCAGAATCAGCAGAATCCGCGAAAGCGGTCCTGCCGCGGCTGTCACCCCTGCCGTTATGCCGACTGTACCGAAGGCAGAGGCGGCCTCGAATAGTGCGTCGATTAGGCTGACGCTGCCGTTTCGCGCCGCGCCAAGCAAAACCAGCGTGGTAATACAAACCGCTGTAAAGCCAACAAAGGTGATCGCCATCGCCTTATAAACCGTATTTTTCGATATCCTGTGCTTACAGATGACCGTATCCTCCGCATCGCGCAGCGCGCAGAACACCGTCATGAAAAGCACGACCGCCGTTGTGATCTTGATGCCGCCGCCGGTTGACGCCGGCGCCGCGCCAATAAACATCAGCAAAACGCAGAATAGTTTGGTGATATCCCTCATATCATTGACCGAGAAGGAATTAAATCCCGCAGTCCGCGTGGATACCGACAAAAACGCACTATTGAGCAGCTTATCCAAAAACGGCATCTGCCCAAGCGTATCGGGGTTATTCCACTCGCAAAGCAGTACTGCAAGCGTCCCGCCGGCAATAAGCACGGCAGTAACCGCCATAACCAGCCTCGTGTGAAGCAAAAGGCGATGGGTGTATTTATAACGGTACAAATCCTGCCAGACGACAAATCCCAAGCCTCCGCAGACAATCAACGCCATCAGGGTACACAGCACCACCGGGGAGTCCCAGTAATTTGTCACGCTGCAAAACTGCGTCTGAAAGCCGAGAATATCAAAGCCGCCGTTGCAGAAGGCGGACACGCTCAAAAACGCCGAGATAAACACCCCGTGCGCACCATACTGCGGCACAAACACCGTCGAAAGGATCAGTGCTCCCAAACATTCAAAGCTGAGCGAAAAGATGAAAATTACCCGCACCAGATGCGCTACATCCGACATCGAGGAGGCGGAAATCGATTCCATGGCAACATTCATGCTGCGGTATTTGAGCCTGCGGTGCAGCAAAACATTAAAAAAGGTGGCAAAGGTAACAAGCCCCAAACCGCCGATCTGGATGAGCAGCAGGATTACGCTCTGCCCGATCACCGAAAAATACGTTCCGGTGTCTACAACCACCAGCCCGGTCACACAGGTTGCGGAGGTCGCGGTGAAAAGAGCGTCTAAAAACGGGGTAAACTTTCCAGAGGCGGAACAAAACGGCATCATCAGCAAAAGCGTTCCCGCCGCTATGACGATCAGAAAGCTGACGACAATTACCCGCGCCGGATTTTTCAGCATTTTTGCGCGGCGTTTCCTGTTTTTTTTACGCGCCTTGATCTCCATGATTGAACCTGCCTCCCTTTTTTCAAACAGTATAAAGAGATTATACCACCTGCGCGAAATTTATGCAAGCGTTCTTAAAAAGATGTCTCAGATGTTTTTGCCGAAAAGAATCTATAGAAGCATAAATTTTTTTCTTGACTTCTTTGCCGATTCGTAATAGAATATTATTGTGGAGTATATTTATATAATCATGCAATCTCCGAAAGAATGATAGATTCGGAAAACGCCGCTATGCGTTGAACTTTTGCTTTCAAGCTTTATATAAAATAAAAATGATCTTTGCCCCGCTTATGGCCGCCGGCCATAGGCAAGCTGTTTTATTGAGTATTGATAAATTGCGGATTGTCAAGAAAAACGATCTTTTTTCATAAAATATAATAGCCCGCGTAGCGCTGCATAACCATATAATCGTACGATGCAAAAACTTTTTATGATTATCTGAAAACAGGAGGTAAAAAAGTAAGGTATGCAACCAATCACAGTTGTGTTGATCTGTATTGCAGTATTCATCGTCGCCGCAGCGGCGGCGGGCTTTTTCGGCTTCCGTTTCGGCATATCGTATCGGAAAAAAACTGCGGAAGCAGAGATAGGCTCCGCAGAGGAACAAGCAAAGCATATCATTGCCGACGCGGAAAAAGACGCCGAAAATAAGCTGAAAGAAATTGAAAATAAGAAAAAGGAATCCATTTTAGCGGTAAAGGACGAAATCCACAGGATGCGCAACGAAGCCGAACGGGAGAACAAGGAACGCCGTGCGGAGATTACGCAGCAGGAGCGCCGCATCTCGAAAAAAGAGGAGAATCTTGACCGCAAGACCGATCAGATCGAGAAAAAAGAAGAACGCATCACAGAAAAGCTCAAGCAGGCGGAGGAACGACTTGCCGAAGCGGAAATGATTAAAAACTCGCAGTTAGAAAGTCTGGAGCGCATCTCCGGACTGACCAGCGAGCAGGCAAAGCAGCAACTGCTTGACAGCTTGGAAAGCGAACTGATTCACGAAAAAGCCTTAAAGATTTCCGCCTACGAGCAGCAGCTTAAGGATGAAGCGGATCGCAAAGCGAAGGAATATATCTCGCTTGCAATTACCCGATGCGCCGCCGAACACGTCAGCGAGATCACCGTTTCGGTCGTTCCGCTGCCGAACGACGAAATGAAGGGACGCATCATCGGACGCGAAGGACGCAACATCCGCACCATTGAAACAATGACCGGCGTCGATCTAATCATCGATGACACGCCGGAAGCGATTACCCTCTCCGCCTTTGATCCGGTGCGCCGCGAGGTCGCGCGCATTGCGCTGGAGCATCTGATCGCCGACGGGCGTATCCATCCAACGCGCATCGAGGAATCGGTAGAAAAAGCCAAGCGTGAGGTGGAGCAGAAAATCCGCACCGAAGGCGAGCGTGCGGTGATGGACACCAACGTACACGGCATTCATCCGGAGCTGGTCAAGCTGCTTGGTCGTCTGCACTACCGCACCAGCTTTGGGCAGAATGTTTTAGACCATTCGATGGAGGTCGCCTATCTCGCCGGCATTATGGCAAGCGAGCTAGGGGTCGACGCGAATCTTGCGCGCCGCGCCGGACTGCTGCATGACATCGGCAAAGCACTTACGCACGAAATCGAAGGCTCTCATGTGGAAATGGGCGTCGACGTTTGCCGGAAGTTTAAAGAAAACGCCGTTATCCTCAACGCGATCGAAGCGCATCACGGCGATGTGGAACCGAAAACGGTCATTGCCTGCTTAGTACAGGCAGCGGACGCTATCTCAGCGGCAAGACCGGGTGCAAGACGCGAAAATGTGGAGAACTACATCAAGCGGCTAGAAAAGCTGGAGGAAATATCCAATTCCTTTGAAGGGGTTGAAAAATCCTACGCAATTCAAGCGGGACGTGAGATTCGCATTATTGTCAATCCGGAGCGCGTCAAGGAGGATAAGATGATCCTGATCGCGCGCGACATCGCCACGCGAATTGAAAACGAGCTGGATTATCCGGGACAGATCAAGGTCAACGTCATCCGCGAAAGCAGAGCGATTGAATACGCAAAATAAAGCTTATTTCAGCCAGGGAGATACTCCCTGGCTTTTTTTGATCGGAAAACGGAACTGTAACAGCTAAAAATTCTCCTTGCAGCAGCTTCTGCTATGTGCTATAATGAAGAGGGGAAAGCCATGATGAAATCTTCTGATTCCACCCAGAGAAAGGAACAAATAAAACAATGATTCAGCAAAACGCCACCATTTTATTCCAAGGCGACAGCATCACCGACGCGGGAAGAGATTACCTGACCGACGATCTAGGTCCGGGCTATCCGCAGAAGATCGCCGCATATTTCAATGCCTTCTGCGCTTCGAAAAACGTCAGGGTGATTAACAAAGGGATCAGCGGAAATCGCGTCAAGGATTTAAAAAACCGCTGGCAGACCGATTGCATCGACCTAAAGCCGGACATTCTTTCTATCCTGATCGGTATTAACGACACATGGAGAAGATATGATTCGAATGATCCGACCTCAGCCGAGACGTTCGAAACCACCTATCGCGAGATTTTGACCGAGGTCAGAGAAAAGCTTCCGTACTGCAAAATTATCCTGCTCGAACCGTTTTTGATTCCGACCGATCCGCAGAAGGAGGCTTGGCGCGTAGATTTAGACCCGAAAATCGGCGCGGTTAGACGGCTTTCCAGAGAGTTTGGAACCGTATTCGTCCCGCTCGACGGTTTATATCAGGAGATTTGCGCGGATCAAGATCCCGTCCTTTTTTCAGCAGACGGCGTTCATCCAAGCGACGCCGGCCACGCCTTCTTAGCCCAGCAGTGGTTAAAGCGCGTATTATAAGCGATTGCTTCGGAGGAAAATTTTCCTCCGAAATTTTTTATAAAATTCCTTATCTAAAAAGTCCGAAAACGATTGCATCCGCTTTGCCAATTTGCTATAATAGTAGGTGGTAAAAGTACCTCTGCCGTTTGCCGGCTTTACAGAAAGAAGGAGGAATAGGTACGAAGTATAAATACAAATGGGATAAACAATATCTTTACTGGGGGATTACCGCCTTCTGCGTAATTGCGGCAAGCATCCTGCTTTATCTTGTCATTGTAAATTTCCCGATTATTCGAGAAGCGGTGGGCAAGGTGTTAAGCGCCTTTTTTCCGATCACGCTCGGCTTTATCATCGCCTATCTGCTCAATCCGATCCGCAAGCTGTATGAATTAAACCTATTTTATCCGGTTCTCAAGAAAAAGAAAAAGCCGGTCAAGGATGTAAAAAAGCTCTCGCATACGCTTGCAGTCATCTGCACGATCCTAACCTTTTTACTTGCCCTTTTCCTTCTCTTCTATTTGATTATCCCGACGCTGTACAAGAGCATTATCCAGCTTGCATCTGAGCTGGACACCTACTATCAGAAGATCACAAAATGGCTTGACAATCTGCTTTCGGATTATCCGGAGATTATGACCATGGTCAACAACACGATCGGCAACGTTTCCAACTCCGTAGAAGACTTTTTCACCCAGACGATCATCCCATTGATCGGAGATTACATGGAGCAGATCACCAACGGTGTCATCAACGTTATATCCACCATCAAGGACATCATCGTAGGGCTTATCGTTGCGGTATATGTCATGCTATATCAGAAGAAGCTGCTTATCTACAGCAAAAAGGCTGTCGTGATGTTGTTTCCGGCAAAACGGGTCAACCGCGTTTTCTCGCTGGCAAGAGAAGCCGACCGTATCTTCTCCGGCTACATTTCCGGTAAGATATTAGACTCGATTATCATCGGTATCCTCTGCTTTATCCTGATGACGATTCTGCGCATTCCATACGCTGTTTTAATCAGCGTGCTTGTCGGCGTCACCAACATTATTCCGGTGTTCGGCCCGTTTATCGGAGCGATCCCAAGCTGCCTGCTGCTGCTGATCGTCAACCCGTGGAAGGCGCTTTCCTTCATTATTATGATCCTCATCCTACAGCAGTTTGATGGAAATGTGTTAGGTCCTAAAATTCTTGGAGATTCGACCGGCATCAATGCATTTTGGATTGTCGTTGTCATTCTGGTCGGCGGCAGCCTGTTCGGCGTCACCGGCATGATTATCGGTATTCCGGTCTTTGCGTTTATCTACGGCATCCTCAAGGATTATTTTACCCGCAAGCTGACCAGCAAGAACGGCGACCAGCCGAATCATGCGTATGAGGATTTAAAATCCATCGATCTGAACAGCGGCGCAATGGTGCTTGAAAGCCGATATCCTACCGATGAAGAAATTGCCGACCACAGCCTGAAAAAGAGCTTCCTGCTTTGGATTAAAAAGGGCAGGGACAAGGTGTTAGGCAGATTCAAACGCTTCAAGCAGAAAAAATAGGAGGAATCAACATGCCGCTTGAAAGTATCCAACAGCCGGAATATATTGTAATCCATGACTCCCTGCGGCTTAGAAAATACGATGGAAATTATCAGCGGTTTTTAAAGCCGTATCAGGATCCTTATATTTACCATAACTCCGAAGGAATCTTTGACGATGAAAAAAAGCCCGATTTAGATTATGTTAAGCGTATGTGCGATTATCTTAGCCGCGTCGGAGAGCTTTATCTGATCGAAGCATGGGAGAACGGAGATTTTATCGCCATTGGAGACGTAACGGTCAAGGAAGAAAATCCGCCCATTGCAATCTGGTACGAAAAATACCGTCGCTGCGGGATCGGAACCGAGGTCATGAAAGCTGTGATCCAGCGGGCAAGAGAACTGGGCTTTCCAAACATAAAAGGCTCGCAGGTTTTCAAATGGAACATTGCGTCCCAAAGGCTGCATGAAGGGTTGGGGTTTGTCCGCTGCGGCGAGGACGAGAAAAACTTTTACTACGAACTTGCGCTGAAATGATCCGCACTGCCGGTTCTTTCAGCCGAATATTCCGAGGGCGCGTTTATTTTACGCGCCTTTTTTGCAAAGGAGCGTTATTTTGATCGATTCTTCCGGTCAC
>CAZPLR010000002.1:9194-59184 GCA_964587555.1 uncultured Oscillospiraceae bacterium | reverse complement strand
TGCATGGGCAAAAAGAGGGAGGAAGCATAACATATCTCTCACATGCCGCTGCATAAAATGAACCACCAAAGAAAGCGGGGGATTTTATGCAGTGGCTTTTTCCGATTCTGATCATTGCGTCGTTTCTCTTTGCCTGTATCGGCGGCAGAATGAGCGAGCTTTGCACCGCTGCGGTCAGCAGTTGTACCGACGGCGTCAAATTATGCTTGACTTTGCTGGGCGGCATGGCGTTTTGGAGCGGGATGATGAGGATTGCGGAGGAATCCGGGCTGACAGAGCGGATTACAAAGCTGCTCAGCAGACCGGTGCGGTTCATCTTTGACCGGCTTACCGACAAAAAAGCCATTGAACTGATCTGCATGAATATCACTGCAAATCTATTTGGGCTTGCAAACGCCGCCACGCCGCTTGGACTGAAGGCAATGCAGCGGCTGAGCAAATTGAATCAAAACGCGCAAACCGCTTCCTATCACATGATTCTCCTCGTCGTCATCAATACCGCCTCCTTACAGCTTATCCCGACGACGGTCGGACTGCTGCGCAGTCAATACGGAAGTCAAAGTCCGTTTTCAATTCTTCCCGCAACCCTGCTTACCTCTGTATGCGCGCTGATCACAGCGGTATGCTGTGTAAAGCTCTGCCGCTCTTTGGAAAAGCGGAGGAAAAAGCGCAGATGACCAACTACCTCATTCCGGCATGGATCGTTTTCATCCTGATTTACGGCATGTTCAAAAGGGTCAACGTATTTGCAAGCTTTCTCTCCGGCGCAAAGGAGGGAATCAGCACCGCTTTCGGACTGCTTCCAACCCTGATCGCCATTACCGTCTGCATCGGGATGCTGAAGTCTTCCGGCGGTCTGGATCTGATTGCAAGGCTTTTGACCCTTCCCGCAAAGTGGCTTTCCTTTCCAAAAGAGGTTCTGCCGCTTGCGCTGCTGCGCCCGATTTCCGGCAGCGGCGCGCTGGTGATCTACGAAAATATTCTCAAAAGCTTTGGTCCGGATTCCGAGATCGGTCAGATCGCGTCAGTGCTGCTTGGCAGCTCAGAAACTACCTTTTACACCATGACGGTTTATTATGCGGCAGTGTCGGTAAAAAAGACAAAATATACGCTTGCCTGCTCCCTTTCCGGAGATATTGCCTGCTTCTTATGCAGTGCGCTTTGGATACGTCTTCTCATGTAAAAAAAACAAATTATCTTCATAAAAAGCGCCGATAAAAATCTCTTGCATTTCGAAAAGAAGTATGCTAATATTAACTTAATTTCAGAGCTTTTTTCGATCTGAAAAATCTCACAAAAGAAAGGAAATTTATTATGAGTATGAAAGTCGGCATTATCGGATGCGGCGGTATTGCGAACGGCAAGCATCTTCCGGCGTTAAAGGCGCAGGGCGACCGCGTAGAGATTGTTGCTTTTTGCGACTTGATTGAGGAACGCGCGCAGAAAGCAAAGAAGGAGTACGGCACGCCGGACGCAAAGGTCTATACAGATTATAAAGAACTGCTCAAGGATCCTGATATTATCGCAGTCCATGTTTTGACCCCGAATCGTGAGCATAGCTTTATCACAATCGACGCGCTGCACGCCGGAAAAAACGTCATCTGCGAAAAGCCGATGGCAAAAACCTACGCAGAAGCAAAAGCAATGTGCGAAGCCGCAAAGGAAACGGGTAAGATTCTGACCATCGGCTATCAGAGCCGCTACCGCGCGGATTCCGCCTACTTAAAAAGGGCTGTGGAAGCCGGAGAGCTTGGCGAAATCTACTATGCGAAGGCTCACGCTGTCAGACGCCGCGCCGTACCGACATGGGGCGTATTCCTAAATGAAGAGGAGCAGGGCGGCGGACCGCTGATCGACATTGGTACCCACGCGCTGGACTTAACTCTTTGGGAGATGAACAACTACAAGCCGAAAATGGTGCTAGGAACCGTTTATAAAAAATTATCCGATCAGACCGAAACCGGCAACGCTTGGGGCGACTGGGATCCGGAAAAATACACGGTCGAGGATTCGGCGTTCGGCATGATCGTGATGGAGAACGGCGCCACCATCAATCTGGAAGCGTCTTGGGCACTGAATACGCTCGATACCATCGAAGCAAAGACCTCGCTCTGCGGGACCAAGGCAGGTGCAGATATGCGCGATGGACTGCGCATCAACGGCGTTAAGTTCGGCAAGCAGTACACCGAACAACCGGATCTTTCCTCCGGCGGCGTCGATTTCTACGCCGGTTCCGGTTCGAGTGATCCTTCCGCCATCGAATGCAAGACCTTCTACGACGCGATCGAGTTTGGCAAGGAACTGGTGGTTAAGCCGGAGCAGGCGGCATGCGTCACCCGTATTTTAGAGGCGATCTACAAATCTGCCAAAACCGGAAAGCCTGTCGTTTTTGAGGATTAATCAAAATAAATCTACCGGTCGGCAGATCAGTGCCGGCCGGTAAACATTCGTAAAGAAGGGGGAAAATTTTATGAAATTGGGTCTGCAAATGTACTCATTGCGGGACGTATGCAAGGATGATTACGAAAAGGCGCTGCGCTTTGCCGCAGAATGCGGATATGAAGGCGTGGAGTTCGCGGGATTCTTTGACATTCCGGCAAACGAAATGAAAGCGCTGCTGGACAAGTATCACCTTACTGCGATGAGCAGCCACACGGCGTGGGAGATCATCGAAAACGACTTTGACAGTATGGTTGCCTACAACAAAACGATCGGAAACAACCGTATCGTTTGCCCGGGTATTACAATGGATACCGAGGAAGACGTAAAGAACGTTGCAAAACGCTTTCAGGGCTATGCCCAAAGGCTTGCCAAGGAAGGCATGGTCTTCTACTACCACAATCACGCGCACGAGTTCGAGCAGGACAGCGGCAAATACTTAATGGATATTTTGGGCGACAACACCACGCCGAACGAGTTAAAGTTCGAGCTTGACGTTTACTGGGTCTATCGCGGCGGCGTCAATCCGGTTCGGTATATGAAGAAATACGCTGACCGTCTAGATATCTTCCATATCAAGGACGGCGACAAATATGACGGTACGCCGGTCGGCGCGGGAGAGGTCGATATCGACGGCGTTCTGACATTCTCCAAGGCGCACGGCATGGAATGGGCGGTCGTTGAAGCGGAATCCGGCACAACTCCGGAGCGTCAGATGCAGGACGTCCGTTTGAGTGCAGAATACTTAAAGGATAAAATAAACTGATTATTACAAAAAGGAGAGAGAAAGATGAAGATTGGCGTATTGACCGTAGCACTTGCAAACATGCCGTTTGCCGAAGCCTGCAAATTTTTAGCGGAGCAGGGCGTACAAGCGGTAGAGATCGGCTGCGGCGGTTTTCCGGGAAAAGCGCACTGCGATCCGGATATATTATTAAACGACCCGCAAAAATTAGCGGAATTTCAGAAAACCATTTCGGACAATGGGCTAATCATCAGCGCGTTGAGCTGCCATGGAAATATGGTTCATCCAAACCGAGAGAAAGCAAAGCAGTTCGAGAAAGAATTTGATCAAGCGGTTCTGCTTGCGGAGCAGCTCGGATTAGACACCGTCAACACCTTTTCCGGCTGCCCGGGCGACTGCGCCAGGTCCGAGCATCCAAACTGGGTCACCTGTCCATGGCCGGAGGACTTCCTAGAGATTCTTGATTATCAGTGGAACGAGGTTTTGATCCCATTCTGGAAAGAAAAGATCAAATACTGCCGCGCACATGGCGTCACCAAGATTGCGCTGGAGATGCATCCGGGCTTCTGCGTCTATAATCCGGACACGCTTCTCAAGCTGCGTCACGCGGTCGGACCGGAGATCGGCGCAAACTTTGACCCGTCGCATTTGATCTGGCAGGGGATCGACGCAGTTGCCGCAATCAAAGCGCTCGGGAAAGAGGGAGCGATCTTCCATTTCCATGCAAAGGACACCAAGCTGGATTCCTACAACATCGCTGTCAACGGTGTACTGGACACCAAGCATTATTCCGACGAACTGAACCGCTCTTGGATTTTCCGCAGCGTCGGCTACGGCAACGATCTATCCTACTGGAAGGACATTTCTTCGGCGCTTCGGCTGATCGGCTACGACCATGTCATGAGCATCGAGCATGAAGACAGCCTAATGTCGCAAAAGGAGGGACTGCTCACTGCGATCCATACCTTGCAGCAGTCGGTCATTCAGGAAAGCAATACCGGCATGTGGTGGGCATAATTTATCGGAAGAACGTATAAAACAGAAAGGGAATAACAATGGTAGATGGAAAATACGCGCTTGCGATGGTCGGCTTCGGCGGTATGGCGCACTGGCATTACGATTGGATCACAGCGCATTTTGAAAATCTCTTTGTTTACGGCGTCTATGACATCAAGGAGAGCCAGATGGAGGACGCGCGTCAAAAGGGCTTATTCGCCTACGCCAGCAGGGAAGAACTGATAAACGATCCGAAGATCGATATTGTTCTCTGCGCGTGCCCGAACGACGTTCATAAGGAAGTCGTCATCGAGGCTCTGCACGCGGGAAAAACTGCAATCAGTGAAAAGCCCGTTACCTTGTCCAGCGAGGATCTTCAGGAGATGATCGACGCAGCGAACGAAACCGGCAAGCTCTTTACGGTGCATCAAAACCGCCGTTGGGATAAGGATTATCTTACCATCAAGCACATCTACGAGCAGGGATTGCTCGGCAGAGTGTTTAATATCGAATCCCGCGTACATGGCTCGAGAGGCATTCCGGGCGACTGGCGTCAGGAGGAGAAACACGGCGGCGGCATGATGCTCGACTGGGGCGTGCATCTGCTCGATCAGCTGCTGCAGATGATTCCGGAGAAGGTCACCTCGGTTTACTGCCACTACGACCATGTAACCGTTGAAGAGGTAGACGACGGCTTTAAGTGCATCCTGACCTTTGAAAGTGGATTGAACGCTCATGTCGAGGTCGGAACCAGCAACTTCATCGAGCTGCCGCGCTGGTATGTGCTCGGCGAAAACGGAAGCGCCATTATCAACGACTGGGAATTAAACGGCAAAATCGTTCGTGTCACCCAGTGGGAAGAAAAAGATGTCGTTCCAATCCGCGCCGCCGCAGGTCTGACCAAAACAATGGCGCCGCGCAACGAAAATACAATCCATCAGGAACCGCTTCCAGACGTTAAAGCGGATCTCACCGAGTTTTACAATAATGTTATCGCCGCTGCCGAAGGCAAAGAAGCTCAACTGATTACCCATGCGCAGCTAATGCGTGTCATGAAGCTGATGGAAGCCTGCAAATGCTCCGCTGTCAGCGGTCAGGCAGTTTCCTTCGAATAAATCCCGTTTTTTCATCTTGATGATTACCGGAATTGTCATCGCTTTGCTTGACAATTCCGGCTTTTTGTTACTTGATTTAAAAATTAACATTTTATTCATACAAAAACTAAATCATATTTTTAAGATACCCATAGAGCAATAAAATATCGTGTGATAGAAGCTAAACTCGTTTTCCATAAATATTCTCATCGCGTAAAAAATATATATTTTTGTATATATTGATATTCTTCTTTCTATTGGGAAAATAGTTGGAAAATATTTCCAAAAGAAAAATGCTTGACTTTTCCTTTTTTTGCTGTATAATAGAGTTATTACAAATTGTAACCGCTTGTAAATTATTCGTTATAAAGATTACAGCTTCAGACAATTATCTCGTTACATTCAAGTAACCATACATACACGGGAAGTTCGAAAGGGAAGGAAAAAGCAATGAGCCAGTCTATCAAACGAATCTCAACCATCTTTCTTGCGATAATCATGGCAGTCATGATCGTATTTCCTGCCGCGCAGCATGCAGACGCGGCGACCGCGAGCAGCACAGCAACCTTTTATTATCAAAGAGATTCGAAATGGGGCTACGGAAGAGCGGGTTACAGCGCCTGCTACCTAACCTCTTTTGCGATGATCCTGACCAACATGGGAAACGAGGGTGCGACCCCGGCAAAAATCTATGCGCTTAACCACTATTCCTCCTATATCATTCAATCCCGTATCACAAGCTACTATAACGTTTCTTGGAAAAGGAACTCGGTCTACGGCAAATCCACAAGCAGCAAAATCAGCATGGTCAAGAACTTATTAGAGAAATACCCGCAAGGGGTTATCGTCCGCAATTCCGGTCACACGATGGTGGCGGTCGGCATCACTGCAAAAGGCAACATTATTTTCCACGATCCGGCGTATCCGGACGGAGATTTTCTCGGAATGTCGCAGACGCAGCTTGGAAGCTGGAGTGCGATCAGCTACATAGAAACAATTTCTTGAAGATAAAGGTATAACGGGGTCTTGCCGACCCCGTTTTTTTCTTTTATACGTAAATATTCAAAAATCTTCCTTGATTTTTTACAAAAATTATGCTATGATAGAGATGCTTCTTTGAAATCCGGAAAAAGTCTGATGCGATAAAAAATGCGATCTTGCGCAAAAACAGAAAGGAAACACCATGAGCCAATCCAAAAATAAAATTCCGCTATACTGCCGGCACATCAAGTGTAACTATATGAATCACAACACCTCGATCATCCTATATGATAAGCGTATTTATTTTTATAATTTACCGTTTGTTATCACGCTCCTATTGATCTGGCTCTTCGGCTTTACGGGGTTATTTTTAGGGCTGTTAACAGGATATCTCTATCTTGCGCTGCTATTCAGCATTGGATTTGCATTTTTCGGCTATTTCTTTGCGCGTACCTTTATCCGCGGAAAGCTTATACGCGAATGTTCAATCGACCAAATCCGCAAGATCACCTGCGAGATGGCAACCGTCCGGATTTTCTTCAGCAAGAACAACGAGATGCTCGAACTGAAAATGTCGCCGCGTTTCCAGCGGGAGCTGCTAAACGGCGTTTCGATCTCGCTGCGCGAGGACTTCCGCCTCGATCCGCAGGTTAACCGGAATATGCTTTGGATCAAAGAGCCTTGAAGCTTTGATCGATTATCACTCTCAATCCATCCGCCGATGCAGGAAAGCAATACCTTCCTGCATCGGCTTTTTCTGTCCTCTCAAACGTTCAAAACGATTTTCCGGCGTTTTGAACGTCATTTTCCATTTTCCACTTTTACACCGTTTAGAAATAGAGGAGAATTTGAAAATTCTAAACCGAATTTTCAACCTGCCATCCCATTCTATTTTCTGCTCTTTTTCTTCTTTTCTTATTTTTTTCAACAATGTAAATGTTAAGAGTGTTGAAAGAATATATCATTTCAAATTTTCAACACAAAGCGGCTTTCCACCGGCTGTTTATAGTGATCGTTTTTCCGCATCCGGGCAAAAAAACGGCTCGTTTTGCAGAAAAAACGACCCATTCCTGCATTTTGCAAAAAAAATCCCGATATACCGATAAAGAACACCGGTATAACGGGATTTGAGCGCTGTTATTTATTCGTCGCTGTCCGCGTCTACGGAAGCATCGGAAATTTCAGAATTGGCAGCATCCTGCGTTTCGCCATCGTTTAGCGTAAGTTGTACGGATACCTGCTCCTCATCATGCTCCGACTGCGCTATTGCGACAAGTCTCACCTCGTCGCTCAAACGCATCACGCGAACACCTCCTGCGCCGCGTTTCATTACAGTGATATCGGAGGACTTGATGCGGATCACAACGCCGTCATCCGAGATCATGAGCAAATCCTTTTCCGGCGCAACCAGATCAACGGCAACCACATGGCCTTTTATCTCACCGACACGATAGTTAAGCAATCCCATACCGCCGCGTCCCTGACGGCTGTAATCAGCAGCAAGCGACCTGCGCCCATAGCCGCGGTCTGTGACCGTCACGACGATTTCATCCTCCGCCTTAACGCTCACCATACCGACAACATAATCGTCCTCAGAAAGCTTGATTGCGTGTACGCCGCGCGATTTTCTGGACAACGGCGTGACCTGCGACTCTGGGAAGCGGATGCTCTTGCCGCCGCAGGTTGCGACCAGCAGATCTCCTGCTCCGTCGGTCAGCTTCACGGCTGCAATCTCATCTCCCTCGTTCAAGCCGACGGCGGCAAGCCCGTTTTTGCGGACGTTTGCATAGGCGGAGAGCTTCGTGCGCTTCACCATGCCTTTTTTTGTCACCGAGGTCACATATTGTTCGGCGTCAAAATTGCCGACCGCAATCATACATTCGACCCGCTCGCCGGATTCCAGCGGTAAAAGGTTGACTACGTTCATCCCCTTGGAGGTTTTGGAGCCTTCTGGAAGCTCGTAGCATTTTAATTTATAAACCTTGCCAAGGTTGCTGAACAACAGCAGGCTATCGTGCGCCGTACAGACAAACATCTCCTTGACAAAGTCCTCCTCATGGCTCTTGACGCCGTTTACGCCGCGTCCGCCGCGTTTTTGGGTCTTATATACCTCGGTTGCCTGACGCTTGATGTAGCCCACCTGAGTCAGCGTCACAACGCTTTGCTGATCCGGGATAAGATCCTCGATATCAACCTCTCCGGAAACTGCCTGAATCTCGGTGCGGCGCTCGTCGCCGAACTTCTTGCGAATCGCCGCAAGCTCGTCGCGGATGATCCCCTCTACCAGATGTTCGTCCGTCAGAACGCTTTCCAGATAAGCGACGCGCTCCAAAATCTGCTTCAGCTCCTCTTCGATCTTCTCACGCTCTAATCCGGCAAGCTGCCCAATCCGCATCGCGACAATCGCAGAAGCCTGTAAATCGCTCAGCCCAAACCGTTCCATCAGCTTTTCCTTGCCCTCTTGAATGGTTTTATGGCTGCGGATAATGCGGATAACCTCTTCGATGTTGTCCTGCGCAATTTTTAACCCCTCTAAGATATGCTCACGCTCCTTAGCCTTGCGCAGGTCAAACGCAGTCCTTCTGCGGATGACCTCCTTCTGGAACTTGATGTACTCCTCGAGCATCTCCTTTAGGGTCAATATCTTCGGCTGATTGTTGACCAGCGCCAGCATAATCACACCGACCGTATCCTGAAGCTGCGTGTAGTTAAACAGGTGATTTAAGACGAGCTGCGGGTTTGCGTCGCGGCGCAGCTCGATCACGATACGCATGCCGGTGCGGTCGGTTTCGTCGCGGATATCGGTAATGCCCTCGATCTTTTTCTCTTTGACCAGATTGGCGATCGTTTCCTGAAGCCTCGCTTTATTGACCATATACGGCAGCTCGGTGACGATGATCGCCATCTTATTCGCCTTGATCTCCTCGATCGCGGTGCGGGCGCGCAGCGTGATCTTGCCTCGTCCGGTCGCATAAGCGGCGCGAATACCGGATTTTCCCATGATGATGCCGCCGGTCGGGAAATCCGGCCCTTTTACATAGCTCATCAGCGCGTTTAAATCCGCTTCCGGATTCTCCATCAGCATATCGATCGCATCGATGATCTCCCCCAAGTTATGCGGCGGGATATTGGTCGCCATGCCGACTGCAATACCAACCGAGCCGTTAACCAACAGGTTCGGATAGCGGGAAGGCAGTACGACCGGCTCTTTTAAACGGTCGTCGTAGTTCGGCTGATAATCGATCGTTTCTTTTTCAATGTCGGTGAGCATCTCCAGCGCAATCCTGCTCATGCGCGACTCGGTATAACGATAAGCCGCAGGAGGGTCGCCGTCGATCGAACCAAAGTTTCCGTGACCGTCGATCAGCGGATAGCGCATACTGAAATCCTGCGCCAAACGCACAAGCGCGTCGTAAACCGAAGCGTCGCCATGCGGATGATACCGGCCCAATACCGAACCGACTGTATCCGCGCATTTGCGGTACGCCTTATCCGGCGTTAAGCCGTTTTCGTGCATCGTGTAAAGAATACGCCGGTGCACCGGCTTTAACCCGTCGCGCACGTCCGGCAGCGCGCGCTGCACAATGACCGACATCGAATAAGCAAGAAACGAGTCACGCATCTCCTTTGAAATATCGACATTTACAATGTTTGTTTCTTTATTGTTATCCAAATTTAAGACCATGCCTTTCTTTTATTTCCATCGCAGGAACAGCCCTTATGCGGTGTAATCCTTCATCCGTTCTCCAAATCCTTGCTTTAAGCATGCTCTCACAGCATCCTCAGAGCCGTTTAAGCACCGTTTAGGGAGGATAAAGACTCTTTCCTTCCCAACCCCAACGCAGAAATTTAGAGCCGTTTCAAACGCTATCACGCGAGGCTTTGGCATTTCAAAATCCACCATCTGCTGATGCTCCAGCTCGCCGACCATCAAACAACTGTCGTACACGTCCACCGTAAAGGTCATCCTCTCATTTGCAACCGCCTGCTTGGTTGTCTTGATATGACGGCGCGGCATATACCACAAAAACGCAATCAGCGCAACGCAAAGCGCAGCTAAGAAATACTGCAGCGAATTCGGCGCACCCTGCGCGGTTTCGGTGGTGATGCGGTATACGTACAAGCAAAATATTACAAAGAGTATAATTGTGTAAATGAGATTCTTTTTATAGAGGGTGAGCTTGTGGAAATACTTCAATCCCTCCTCAACCTCCGGCCCGTTCATATCGTAGACCACCCTGACCGGGGTCTTTCCGGCGATACGAGCGTCCGCATCCTCCGGCTGCTTTAACGGGATATGGATATCGTAATCCTCAGCGTCGATCTCCGGCTTGGATGTATCGACCTTTTCCTCCAGAATGCGTTTTTTCGGTTTTGGCGGTTCTTCGAACGCGACAATATCCTCATCGGTGAGATCCTCGGCGTTTTTGATGCCATCGTCGGTCTGGCGCTCCTCCTGCGGCGCGTCAGCCGGCATGATATCCTCTTCGGAGAGCGTATCCGCTTCCGCTATGGGGGTGTTTTTCTCTTCTTCCATCTTCGTTCCTCCCAGACGGGTTAGCCATCGTTAAATATCCAGATTCTGCGCGTATTTTGCATTGGTTTCGATAAACTCGCGGCGCGGCTCTACCTTATCGCCCATCAGAATGGTAAAGACCTCATCTGCCTGCTGCGCGTCCTCAAGCTCCACCTTAATCATCGTGCGGAACTCCGGATTCATTGTCGTTTCCCAAAGCTGCTCCGGATCCATCTCACCAAGACCTTTATAGCGCTGAATATCGACCTTGTTTTTTCCGCCGGCGCTCAGCTCTGTGATATACTGGTCGCGCTGCTCATCCGAGTAAGCATAACGCACCTCTTTGCCGCGGGAAACCTTGAACAGCGGCGGCTGTGCGATATAAATATTGCCGTTTTCCACCAGCGGGCGCATATAGCGGAAAAAGAAGGTTAAAAGCAGCGTGCGGATATGCGAGCCGTCCACGTCGGCGTCCGCCATGATAACGACCTTGCCGTAGCGCAGCTTGGAGATATCGATATCGGCCCCCAAGCCGCACCCCAGCGCCGTTACGACCGGCATCAGCTTTTCGTTGTTATAGACCTTATCCAGTCTTGCCTTTTCGACGTTGAGCATTTTTCCCCAAAGCGGCAGGATCGCCTGATAGCGGCGGTCACGGCCGAGCTTTGCGGAGCCGCCCGCGGAATCGCCCTCGACGATATAAAGCTCGGTTCCCTCGGTTCCGCGCTCCGAGCAGTCGGCAAGCTTGCCCGGCAGGGAAGCGGTTTCCAGCGCCGATTTACGGCGGGTGAGATCTCTTGCGCGTCTTGCCGCCTCTCTGGCACGCTGCGCAGTGATGGATTTTTCCATGATCGCCCTTGCGATGCTCGGATTCTCCTCAAAGAAACGCTCTAAGTTGTCATAGACCATATTTTCAACAAATGGGCGTATCTCGCTGTTGCCAAGCTTGGTTTTGGTCTGCCCCTCGAACTGACATTCTGGAAGCTTGACGCTGATAACCGCAGTCAGCCCCTCGCGAACGTCCTCGCCGGAAAGATTTTTATCGTTTTCTTTTATGAGATTGAACCTTCTGCCGTAGTCGTTAAACACGCGGGTCAACGCATTTTTAAAGCCGATCTCATGGGTGCCGCCTTCGCCGGTCTTAATATTATTGGCAAACGAGGCAATCAGCTCGTTATAGCTGTCGTTATACTGCATTGCAATCTCGGCGGTATAACCGTTTTCGTTCCGGCTGAGATAGATGATCTCGTCGTGCAGCACCTCCAGCGAGCGGCGCTTATGGATATACTCCACATAGCTGCGCAAGCCTCCGTCATAACGCATTGTTTCCGACTTCAGATCGTCCGGAATGCGGGAATCGGTGAAAGTGATCGTAAGCCCGGCATTTAAAAACGCCTGCTCCCGCAGGCGGGAAAGCAGCGTGCTGTAATCATACTCCGTCGTTTCGAAGATTTCCGGGTCTGCGGAAAAGGTGATCTCCGAACCGGTTTCCTCGGTGCTGCCGATCACTGCAAGCTCCTTGTCATAGCGGCCGCGTTCAAAACGCTGGAACCAGATTCTGCCGCTTTCGTAGATTTTAAGCTCCAGCCACTCGCTTAAGGCGTTGACCACCGACGCGCCGACGCCGTGCAGACCGCCCGCCACCTTATAGCCGCCGCCGCCGAATTTACCGCCGGCGTGCAGCATGGTGTAGGCGACCGTTGCAGCCGAAATGCCCTCCTTCGGGTGGATGCCGACCGGAATGCCGCGCCCGTTATCTTTGACTTTGACGACGTTGCCCGGGAGCAGATCCACCTTTATTTCTGTACAGAATCCGGCGAGCGCTTCGTCGATGGCGTTGTCGACGACCTCGTATACCAAGTGATGCAGACCGTTGATACTGGTCGATCCGATATACATTCCCGGACGCTTCCTGACTGCTTCCAGCCCCTCCAGCACCTGTATTTGTTCTGCGCCGTAATCCTGTTCTACTGTTGTAATATCCACAATTTACCTCCCAAAATGAAGCGATGCTGTTTTCCAGCGTTTATATATGGTTGCTGCCGCAACCTGCAAGAGATATACCTTTTGTTTCCGATGCGTTTTGTCCCCGGCTCTTTTTTTCGATTTGCATACCACAAAGGACTTTGGGGGATCTAACTGGGTGGAAACATACTTTACCTCGGCGCGCCTTTCCGCCTGCGCCAGAAAATCGCGCGTGCTTTTGGAGATCGAGGTGTTATCCAGATCGAAAACGCCGATGATGTCATCCGTGTGAGCCGCGACCTGATCCCCCAGGTGAAGATACATCCGCTGAAGCCTCCCTTTCTTCCCGCAGCGTGCCTGCGTCGATATGAAAAATTTTCCCCGCCTTTAACCGCAGGGTATTCGCCGGGTCACAGCAGGTTACAAAAACCTGCTGCCCGTGCAGATGATTCAATATAAAATTCTGTCGGGATACGTCCAATTCGCTCATAACGTCGTCCAACAGAACGACCGGCTGCTGTCCGGTCAGCTTACGGATCAGCTCCGCCTCCGCAATTTTTAATGCGACCACGGCGCTTCGCTGCTGCCCCTGCGAACCGTAGTTTTTAATCGGCAGCGCGTTCAGTGTAAACTCCAGATCGTCCCGATGCGCGCCGATGCCGGTAAAGCCCGCCTCCAAATCAAGCGGTAAACGGTCGTTTAACGCCTGACGGTAAGCGGAAGCATCCTCGCGGCGATAGCCCGAAAGCTTATGCTCGAATACGGTAGAGACGTAGCGGATGCGCAGCGATTCCGCGCCGTTTGATAGACCGTCGTATATTTTTTCAATATATTGAGAAAGATACGAAACGTACTCCATCCGATAAACGGTCAGCCATGTGCCTATCTGCGCAAGCTGCAAATCCCACGGCTCCAGCAGAAGCGGAAGATCAGAACGGTTTTTATAGTCGCGAAGCAGCGCGTTGCGGTTCACTAAGATTTTTTCGTAATCGGTAAGATAGGAGTCGTAATCCGGTCTCAGCTGGGAGATCATCTGATCCAAAAGGTTTCTTCTCGCCTTGGGTCCGTCATGAAACAGATACAAATGCTCCGGCGAGAACACCACGCACCGAAAATATCCGGCCGCCTTGCGCGGGGACGAAAAGCGAACGCCGTTATAGAAAAATCCGCGCTCTTTTCCAAACACCAGCCTTGCCTTTTGCAGGTATGTGTCGGCGCACTCCAACTCCAAAACGGCGTTTTGCCGCTCAAACCGGACGCATTCCGAAAGTTTTGCGCCGCGAAAGCTCGGCATTCCGGTAAATAGCCAGATTCCCTCCAGCAGATTGGTCTTTCCCTGACCATTGGCGCCATAAAACAGATTGATGCCGCTGCAGGGGAAAAGCTCAATCGAGGAAATATTGCGAAAATCAGAAAAATGAAGCTTAAGAATCGCCACGATTCCCTCCCGAACCGTTTTCCTCATCCGCTGCGACAACGACCGTTTCCTGCTCAACGGTGACGGTATCGCCCGGTCGGAGCTTTTTTCCGCGCATCGTGCAGCATTCGCCGTTTACCAGCACGTATCCCCGCTGGATAAGCATCTTAGCCATCCCGCCTGTGTCGGCAAGCCCTGTCAATTTCATCATCTGATCCAACCGGATATATTCGGTATTGATCAAAACTGTACTTTGATTCATCCTGTGCTTCCTCCAATGAAGCTTATTCGTCGTCCTTTAGGCGGATCGGCAGCACAAGGAACAGGAAATGCTCCCCTTCAAGCGGTAAAAATTGGATCGGGGAAAGCGGTGTTTTCAGCGCGATCTTGATCTCGTCGCTGTCGCAGGCGCGCAGCGCGTCCATCATATAGCGGTTGTTAAAGCCGAAACGCAGATCCGCTCCCTCCTTAGAAATCGCAAGGCTTTCGTTGATCCGTCCCAGCGGCGTATCACAGTAGATATTCATTCTCTGGTTATTTACCGTACATTTGATCGCGGATTTCGTCTTTTCATTGATGACGATCGACGCGCGGTTTAAGCTGTTCTGCAAATCCTTAACATTCACCTTCAGAACCGTTGTGCTGTCCTTCGGTATCACCCTCATATAATCGATGAATTCGCCTTCCGCCAATCTGGAAACAATCTCATAGCCGTCAACCGTAAATTGCAGATGACTGTCCGAAATCGTAACGCTCACGTTTTCTTCCTCGCGGGCGGTAGAGGAAAGCTTTGCCAAAATGCGCATCAGATCGCTTAAAGTCTTGGATGGGATTTTAACCTTAATATCTTCCTCAATCAGAATCGGTTCGCGGCGCAGCGCCAGACGATAACCGTCCAGCGTGACAATGGTGAGCGTCTGATTTTCAATTTGGAACAGCACGCCATTGTTCGAGCCGGCTTGTTCGACCGCAGGGGAAGCAAACAACGTCTGCTCCAACATATGATAAAGCAGATCCTGCGGGATTCCGAATTCCGACTGCTTGGTAACAATCGGCGGCGTCGGGTATCCTTCCGCGTCCATTCCGGAAATGGTAAATTCGATCTCGCCGCAGGAGATTGTTACAAGCATTCTGTCATCGGAGGAGATTCGAATTTCTCCATCCGGCATTTTAGAGATAATATTGGCAAGAAGCGAGGCTTTTATTACCACCTTACCCGGCTTAGCATTGCTTATTTCGATGGTTTTGCTGATACCCATCTGTAGGTTAAAGGAAAGCACCGTCAAAGTGGAATCGTGATTTACTTCCAGATAAACGCCTTCCAGAATCGGCATAGCAGAGCGAACGACCGACGCCAAGGAAACGTTGGAAACGATTTCCATCAGATCATTTTTTTTACAAATGAATTCCATGGGATAAAAACTCCTTTGCATATTTAAATTTAAAGAAATATTTAAACAAGTTTAAAGTGTTTAAACTATCAGTGTTATTAGGCAGTGTTCAAAAGTTAATCCAAGCGAAAAAAGTCGGATAAAGCCTACGCTTTTTTGATTTTTGAAGGCTGTGAAATCAGCTTTGAAAACATAATGCTTTTCAACATTTAAAGCCGCGAAACGGCCCGAATCTATGGAAATGTCGAAAAGAGTTTGGGCTCTGTCGATAATTGTGTTAAAGTGCGGAAAGAAAAAAATTACCGGTCGCGGATGTTTTTGATGATGTCCGAGATAACCTCTCCCTGATGCGTGTCCTTTTTTATTTTTTTCTCCACCTGTGCGATTGAGTAAACGATGGTCGCGTGATCTCTGCCGCCAAATTCCCCGCCGATCGACTGTAGTGACATTCCGGTGATCTCGCGGGTGACGTACATTGCGATCTGGCGCGCGGAGGAGATAGCGGCGGAGCGCTTATTGGAACGAATATCTTCCTTGGATATGGAGTAGGTCTTAGCAACCTCCTCGATGATGCGGTCGACGGTGATCTGCGGCGGCTCGGAGTCGCTTAGGATTTCACGGATCGAATCCTGCGCGACCCGCAGCGACGGACGCAGTCCGGCAAACTGCTGATAGGCGTGGATTTTTTTGACGACTCCCTCAAGCTGCCGGATATTGCTCTTGACCTTATCGGCGATGAATTCCGCAACATCTGCTGGAATATCCATATCCAAAAGCTCCGCTTTGCGGCGGATGATCGCGATTCTGGTTTCATAGTCCGGCGGGGAAACGTCGACGATAACGCCGGATTCGAACCGGTTCTTCAATCGGTCCTCCAGTGTTTTGATTTCGCGCGGCGGTCGGTCGGAGGTTAAAACGATCTGCTTTTTCACCTGATACAGTTCGTTAAAGGTGTGGAAGAATTCCTCTTGGGTTGATTCCTTACCGGAAATAAACTGAATGTCGTCCATCAGAAGAACGTCGACCTGACGGTATTTTTTATGGAAGGATTCGGTGGTCTTGCTGCCGATTGCGCTAATCAGCTCGTTGGTAAAGGTTTCCGAGCTGATGTAGGCGACGTTGACGCTGGGATTGTTGGAAAGGATTTCATGCTGGATTGCAGTCAGCAGGTGGGTCTTTCCTAATCCGCTCGGTCCGTAGATGAAAAGCGGGTTATATTGGCCGTTGCGCTTTTTGGCAACCGCTTCGCAGGCGGCGTAGGCAAGCTGGTTGGAACTGCCGACAATAAAGGTGTCGAAGGTGTATTCGTAGTGCGCTTTCCGCAGGGATTCTATGTATGCGCTGTTGCCCGGAACAGCATCGGCGTCCTCCGGTGTTCGCGCAGGGGCTGCCTTCGCTTTGGACTCAGGCGTTGGCGCAGCAATAGGCGGGAACGGAGTCTCCTTCCCGCGGTATTGATCAATATCCTCCTGGGTTGCGATATCGATGGTGATCGGCTGGCCCAGCGCTGTTTCAAACGATTCCTTTATGGTAGAGAGATAGTGGTCGCTGAGAATTTTTTTATGATACTGCTTGTCTACATATAAAACAATATGGTCGCCTTCCATCAATATCGGCTTGATGGGAGCGATCCATGTCTTGTACGCTGCAGTACTGAACAGGGCTTCACATTCCTGTTTCACGCGATCCATGATCGCATTGATCGATTCCATAACGATCCTCCTGTCATGATAGGGTGGTTCACGTCATTTTTAGGGACAGATTCATGCTTTCGCAGGTAAAAAATTCTTTCAACTTTTGCATCGTTGAAAGAATTCGAAAGATGTTGAAAGCTCTTCTTCTATTGTAGCAAAATTCGAGTGAAAATTCAAGTCTTGAAAGCTGTTTTTTTCTTTCTTGAAAAAAAACTCTTTTTTTACAAAATTGCTATTGACAAACCCCGGTAAAATCGTTATACTATTAGGGTGTAAGGTTTTAAGGTTTTGGATTTTTAAAACTGCAACTTTTTATAAGGAGGAGAAAAGAACATGAAAAGAACCTATCAGCCAAAGAAGCTGCAGAGAAAGAAAGAGCACGGCTTTATGAAGAGAATGGCTACCAGAAACGGTCGTAAAGTTCTTGCAAGACGCCGCGCCAAAGGCAGAAAGCAGCTGACCTACTAATTTCAAAGATACAAGACCACAGCCCACTTGCATTGTGGTCTTTATTTTTGAAGCAACGGGTTTGCCCGAGCAAAAGCGGAAAAAGATTTTGATAAGGCGGGAAACATGAAAAAAGAGCTGGTATTAAAGGAAAACAGGGCTTTCAAAAGAGCCTACTTTCGCGGCAGCTTCAAAGCGCACCCGCTGCTTGTTACCTATGTCGTTAAAAACCGCTTACACGTTTTGCGCGTCGGCGTAACCACCTCCAAGAAGGTAGGGAACGCTGTGATGCGAAGCCGCGCGCGCCGTGTGATCCGCAGCGCGTTCGACAGCCTACAGGGAGAGGATTTCCAATTAAAAGGGTACGACGTTGTGTTTGTCGCGCGGGGTGCGACCCCAAAAGCCAAGTCGTACGATGTAGCGCGCGTGATGAAAAAGCAGCTTTCTTTGCTGCTGGCTGCCCAAAAGACCTCCAGCTGATATTTTCTTATTTCGGCTGCGCTCCTGCTTATTCGACGATTGGAAATGAAACGTTTTTTCGTACCGGCGGGAGGACTATACTTGAAAAAAATCTGCATTGCTTTGATCCGTTTTTATCAAAGATTTCTTTCGCCGCTGAAGCTGTCCTGCTGTCGGTTTACGCCGACATGCTCACGCTATGCGATCGAGGCGATCGCGCGGTTTGGGGCTTTTAGGGGAATTTTACTTGCGGGATACCGGATCTTACGCTGCAACCCCTTTTTTCCCGGCGGATACGACCCGGTTCCGTTTCAATTTACATTTTCCGGAAAGCAGCTTCCGCGGGTAACATTAAAAGCGTTAGAGTCGACCGCAGCAGTCCCTTTTTCAGACAACAAATGATGGACAAGATGATGGAACCAATCATCCGCTGTCCATAACTTGAAAGGAAAGTTTATGGCAATTCTCGGCATTCCGCTCGGTTGGATCCTGCACTGGCTGCAGGAGCTGATCGGCAACTACGGTTGGACGCTTATCATATTTACGGTCTTGGTCAAGCTGCTGATGTCACCGCTTACCATCAAGCAGCAAAAGAGCACCGCCAAGATGGCGTCGTTCCAGCCAAAATTAAAAGAGCTGGAAAACAGATATAAAAACAATAAGGAAAAATACCAGCAGGAAATGATGAAGCTGTACGAAAAGGAAGGCGTCAGCCCGATGGGCGGCTGCTTGCCGATGGTAATCACGATGATTATCCTGCTTGGCATCATCGAGGTCGTTTACAGACCGCTGCGGTATGTATTGCAAATTTCCGCCGATACGGTTAACGCAGCCTGCGAAGCCCTGAGTCTTACTTCGTCGCAGCAGCTTCAGATCATCAACATTGTGCAGCAGGGTACAGGCGAAAAGTTTGAATTGGTTCAAAACATCTTTTCTGCGGCGGATATAGAGAAAATTAAGGGCTTTGATATGATGTTCTTGGGCTGGGATTTATCGCAAATCCCGACCTTGGGCTTCAATTGGTCGATCATGATCCCGATCTTGGCGTGCGCAAGCGCCGCGCTGATGGGCATTATGACGATGCGCCAGCAGAAGGAGCAGGGTGCGACAAGCGGCAGCAGCGGCAAGATGATGAAGGTCATGAACTTTGTTTCGCCGCTGATCTCGTTGATTTTTGCGTTCCAGCTTCCGGCAGGCGTCGGTATTTACTGGATCATCTCCAACATTACCTCGTTTGCCCAGACTTTCATTATCCGGAAAATCTATACGCCGGAGAGGCTTGCAAAGATGGTGGAGAATGATAAGGGCAGCAAGCGCAGAAGCGAGAAGATGCTCAAAAAACGCGAGATGCTCGAAAAGATGAGTCAAGGCCGGGAATATTATTTGGAACAGACCGGCAAGAATAAGGATCAGTTGGATCAGGCGCGCAAGATTATGGAAGAAGGCGCCGATCAGTCGCAGGAAAAACCGAGTTCCTCTCATACTTCTCAAACCCGGAAAAAAACTGTTAAGACAGGATCGCAGCCGGATATTTCGGCAAATGACCGGATCGCTGCTGCCAGAAAGCGTCTGGCGGAGATGTACGGCGAAGAAGTAAAGGATGAAAACAACAAATAAACAAAGGCGGGAGGAATCATCATGAAACAGGAATTTTACGGGAAAGCTTCCACTGTCGAAGAAGCAAAGGAAGAAGCCCTTCGCCAGGCAAAGGAAGCGATCCATGCTGAGTTTGCTTCAGAGTACGAGGTGACAGAGGAGCCGAAAAAAGGCGTGTTCGGCATTGGCAAAAAGGACGCTGTGGTAAAGCTCACCGTGACCTATACTGCGCAGCAGCCGGAGCAGGAGGTAAAGAAGCCGGAGAAAGCGTCTCAGGAAGAGGAAGCCGCAGGCGATCCAAACGCGGAGCGCGTGGAGCTTGCCAAGCGGTATTTGGACGATATTCTGGCAGGCATGGGGCTGAACAGCATTCACTATACGATCAAGCAGGAGGAAGGCAATAACTTCACCTTTACATTTGAGGGCGATGACATCGGCGTTTTAATCGGCCATCACGGCGAAACGCTGGATTCGCTGCAATATCTGGTTGGACTTGCTTCTAACCGTTTGAAGGACGGCACCTACTGCCGCATCACCTTAGACGGCGGCAGCTACCGCGAAAAGAGAGAGCAGACATTAAAAGAGCTTGCAAAGAAGATCGGCGAGAAGGTAAAAAGAACCGGCAGAAGCCAGATGCTTGAGCCGATGAACCCATACGAGCGCCGTATTATCCATGCGGTCGTTTCCGAAATTCCGGGGATTTACTCAAAATCCAAAGGAGAGGATCCGAATCGCAGAGTAATCATTATCAGCGAGAATCCAAGACAGAACCACTATAATAACGGCAGATCGAAAAACGGCCGCCGCCCTTCACAGGGATCTAATTATCGCGGTCAGCGTTCCGGCGGATATACACGCACAAGCAATAAGCCTACCGTTGAGCAGATGCTCAAAGAGGACAAGGATTATGTAAACCGCACCACCAAAGCCAAAAATGACGATCAGCTCGACGCAAAGCTTTATTCAAAGATCGAATTGGACTAAGGTCATCGCAGGTCGGTATCAAAAGAAATAAAAAGAGGTAAGCGCGCCGATCCTGTTCCGGCGCGCTTTTGGTTTTAGAAAGGCATTTTATGGAAGAAACAATTGCGGCGATTGCCACCCCGCTTGCAATGGGCGGCATTTCGGTGATCCGTATTTCCGGAGAGACCGCGTTTGCGGCAGCAGAAAGGATATTTTTGGCTGTAAGCGGAAAAAAACCGGCGCAGATGAAGGGGTATTCCGCCGCCTACGGCAGCCTTTTTACTGCCGATGAAAAAAGAGAGTTTTTAGATAACGGCATTATCACTGTTTTTCACGCGCCGCACAGCTATACCGGCGAGGATGTGGTCGAGATTTCCTGCCATGGCGGGATTCTGATCACACGAGAGGTGCTGCGCAATATCTTGCTTTCCGGTGCGAGGCTGGCGCTGCCGGGAGAGTTTACCAAACGCGCCTTTTTAAACGGAAAGCTGGATTTGACCCAAGCGGAGGCGATTTCTGATCTTATTTCCTCCACATCAAGGCAGGCAATGCGCATTTCCGGCGGTCAGGCGCAGGGCAGCCTTCATCGCAGAATTGAAAAGGGACGAAAAACGCTGACCGCGCTCATCGGGCGTTTGGCGGTTTGGGCAGACTATCCGGAGGAGGATGTCGAGGAGATTGACCCACAGGCGTTTTTAGAGGATCTGACTGCGCTGGAAAATGATCTTGCGCGGTTGATCGCTGAATATGACACCGGCTGTATGCTGAAAAACGGTGTGCGGACCGTGATTGTCGGCAAACCCAATGTTGGTAAATCGACCCTGATGAATCTGCTTTCCCGACAGGAAAAAAGTATCGTGACCGACATCCCCGGCACTACCCGCGATGTGGTGGAGGATACGATCGTCCTGCATGACGTGGTGCTCCACCTTTCGGATACGGCGGGTATTCGGGACACTGACGACTTGGTGGAGAGCTTTGGCGTAAAGCGCGCAATCGAGCGTTTGGATACGGCGCAGCTCATTCTGGCAATCTACGATTACTCTCAGCCGCTTTCCAAGGAGGATTTTGATATTATGGAGCAGATCGGGGAAAAGCCGGCGATCGCGATTGTCAATAAAAACGATTTAGAAGAAAGGATCGACCTAAAAACGATTCGGGAACATTTTGAGCAGGTGATCTGTATCTCGGCGCAGGATGAGGAAAGCTTCCAGATTGTGGAAAAGGCAATCACCGCAGCATTGAAACTGCACGATATCGACCCCTCGCTCGGTATGATCGCAAATGAACGGCAGCTTGACTGCGTTTTCCGTGCAAAAAATGCGGTTTCTCAGGGCGCGCAAGCGCTGAAAACCGGCGTAACTTACGACGCCGTTACCGTTTTGCTTGAGGAGGCGCTTCAGGCGCTTTTGGAATTGACCGGCGACAGCGTTTCTGAGGAGGTTGTGCATCAGGTCTTTTCTAACTTCTGTGTGGGAAAATAACAGAAAGAGTGCGGATGAATGGATAAGAACAAATGTTTTGATTTAGGCGAATATGACGTTGCTGTGATCGGCGCGGGACACGCCGGAGTAGAGGCGGCGCTTGCGGCGGCAAGACTTAGGGTGCGCACGATTCTTTTTACGCTTTCGCTGGACAGCATTGCGAATATGCCGTGTAATCCTTCGATTGGCGGGACGGCAAAAGGGCATCTCGTGCGGGAGATCGACGCACTGGGAGGAGAGATGGGAAAGGCGGCGGACGCCACCTTTCTGCAAAGCCGTATGCTGAACCGCGGCAAGGGTCCGGCGGTCTATAGTTTGCGGGTGCAGAGTGACCGCAGAGCCTACCATCTGTATATGAAGAAAAGGCTGGAGCAGCAGGAAAATCTCTGGATTAAGCAGGATGAGGTCAAAGACGTTTTGTTTGATGAGCAGAATCGCGTACAGGCAGTCGTTACCCGCACCGGCGCCGTTTATCGTGTAAAAGCGGCGATCATCTGCACCGGAACCTATCAGCGTGGTAAAATTTTCATCGGCGACGCCTGCTACGAAAGCGGGCCGGACAATCTTTTGCCGTCGGTGGGATTAACCGACAGGCTTCGGGAAAAGGGGATCACGATCCGCCGGTTTAAAACCGGGACGCCTTCGCGCGTTCATCGCAGAAGCATCGATTTCGATTTGTTGGAAAAGCAGGAGGGCGACAGCGATATTGTGCCGATGTCGTTCGAAAGCAAAGGTCCGTTTGTCAATCGGGTGTCCTGCTATACCGCCTACACCAATGCGCAGACGCATGAGGTGATTCGCGAAAACATCTCTCGATCGCCGATGTACAGCGGCAAGATTGAAGGAGTCGGTCCGCGTTATTGTCCGAGCATTGAGGATAAGATCATGCGCTTTGGGGATAAGCCGCGCCATCAGCTTTTTATTGAGCCGATGGGGATAGATACCGAAGAAATGTATTTGCAGGGGATGTCCTCCTCGCTGCCGGAGGATGTGCAGATTGCATTTCTGCATACCATCAAGGGGCTGGAACACGCCGAAGTAATGCGCGTCGCTTACGCGATTGAGTATGACTGCGACGATCCGCAGGAGCTTTCCGCTTCGCTGGAATTTAAGAATTTTTCGGGGCTATACGGAGCAGGGCAGTTTAACGGCACCTCCGGCTATGAGGAAGCGGCGGCACAGGGGCTTGTCGCCGGCATCAACGCCGCAATGGCGGTGTTGGGAAAGGAACCGCTGATTATGGATCGTTCTGATTCGTATATCGGGACACTGATTGATGATTTGGTGACGAAAGGGTGTTCCGATCCGTACCGCATGATGACATCCCGCAGCGAGTACCGGCTGATCCTGCGGCAGGATAATGCCGATGAACGCCTGACGCCGATGGGATACCGCATCGGATTGATCTCCGAAGAACGGTATCAAACCTTTTTAACCAAGATGGACTGTATTCAAAAGGAACTTTCCCGCTTGGAAAAAACCACCTTATCTCCATCGGCAGAATTAAATGCGCTGCTTGTTTCACGTGAAACATCCGAGCTTCATACCGGCGCAAGACTTGCCGATCTGCTGCGCCGTCCGCAAATACATTATGCGGATTTAAGACCGTTCGATCTGGAAAGGCCGTACTATCCGCCGGAGCTTGATAAGGAGATTGCCGAGGAGGCTGAGATCAAGATCAAATACGCCGGATATATTGAAAAGCAGAAATCTGCGATCGCGCAGATGAAGCGTTTGGAAAAAAGGATGCTGCCGGAGACGCTGAATTACGCCGCGATCAGCGGGATCAGCTTAGAGGCAAGGGAGAAACTGAATAAGGTGCGTCCGCGCAGCGTGGGTCAAGCATCGCGCATTTCAGGTGTTAGTCCGGCAGATGTTTCTATGCTTCTGATCTGGCTGCAGCAAAATAATAGAACGGTCGCGGAGGAAGAAAGCCAGTGAAAAACATCGAATTTGCTCCGATGGAAACGGATGTAATCGAAAAATGCCTGCGGGAATACGGCTTAATCGAAGCGCTGCATTTGAAGAAAGAGCAGCTTGACCGGATGACGCATTTCGCAGATTTTATGCTCCAAACCAATACGCAGATGAATCTTACCGGTATCATTGATCCGCCGGAGGTGGCGGACAAGCACTTTGCCGACAGCTTGTTTTTGCTTGCTTATACTGCTTTGCCGAAGGGCGCCAAGATGATCGACGTCGGGACGGGCGCGGGATTTCCGGCAATTCCCTGCGCGTTGGCAAACCCCGACTTGCGCGTTACGATGCTGGATAGCCTGCAAAAGCGGATTCATTTTTTGCAGCAGGCGTGCCGGATGCTTTCGCTTGATGCCAAGCTGATTCACGGCAGAGCGGAGGAAATTGGCAGAAAGGGCGAATATCGCGAGCAGTATGATCTTGCGGCGGCGCGCGCGGTCGCACATTTGCGGGAATTGAGCGAATACTGCCTGCCGTTTGTCAAGGTAGGCGGGCTGTTTGCCGCAATGAAGGGCAGAAATGTCGAAGCTGAAATCGGCGAATCGGAATCGGCAATTCAAAAGCTTGGGGGTCGTCTGGAGAATGTAGTTTCCTACCGGCTGAAGGATGGGAGCGAACGCGCGCTGATCCTAATCCGGAAGGTGAACACGACAGCGCCAAAATATCCGCGGGCAAGCGGAAAAATAAAACAGCAGAAACTGTGATTTTTTGTCGGCAAAGCACTTGTTTTGCCGGCGTTTTTCTTTCGACGTAATCCGGCAGTATCAGCGGGAAAAGGGTGATACACTTAAGCTAACCAGTAAGCGTTTGCATAAATTTGGAGGTTAGAGCAAAAGATTCCCCTTTTTGCTCGGAAAGGAAAATAAATATGATGTTGAAAAAGGAGAAAAATGAAGTGATCAACCGCGTGGTTATGCTGAATATTGCCGACATTCATCCTAACCCTCTTCAGCCGCGTAAAAGCTTTGACGACGCTTCTTTAGAGGAATTGCGGCAGAGTATTGCATCCAACGGGCTTTTGCAGCCGATTACGGTGCGCAGGATGTCGGACGGTTATGAGCTGGTCAGCGGGGAACGTAGACTGCGCGCCTGTAAATTGAACTGCTGCAATCAGATTCCCTCTATTATTGTAGATATAGCGGATGACCGCAGCGGCGTGTTGGCGCTGATCGAAAATATTCAGCGCAAGGACTTGAATTTCTTAGAGGAGGCTGCCGCTATCCGCCAGCTCATGACCAAATTCGGTTTATCACAGGCGGAGGTATCAAAGAAGATCGGAAAAAGCCAGCCCTGCATTGCGAACAAGATGCGGCTTTTGCAGCTTCCGGAGGCTGTGCGCGCCAAAGCGCTGGAGTTTGGTTTGAATGAGCGACAAACCCGCGCGCTGCTGCGGCTTTCCAAGCAGGAAACGATGGAGCATGCGATTGAGGTTATCGCCAAGCGCAAGCTTAACGCCGAGGCAACCGACGCATATATTGAAAGTCAGCTGACGGTCAAGAAGAAACAGAATGTCAAGTTCTGCTTTAAAGATATCCGCTTGTTCAACCGAACAATCGAAAAGGCGCTTAAGATGATTAACCAAAGCGGCATTCACGCGGTTTCAGAATGTAAGGAAAGTCCGGAAGGGGTCGATTATTGGATTCATATTCCGGCGCGAAAGGCAGAATCATAAAACAGCGTAAAAAGTTTCACATGAAACAAGCCGACGATATTCATTGCCTGTGTTGAAGCGGATAAAAAACGGGAAGTCCTTAGAAGCTGGACTTCCCGTTTTGCTATTCTCGGTGGATTTCAATCACAAATCGATTGCGCGATGCAGGGTAAACGGTGTGGGAATACTCGATGATCCTGCCTTTTGCCTTGCCGGTCGAGGTGATCACCTGCACAGGCTCCGTTTGCGACATTTGCAGGATGGCGGCGGTTCTGGCGTCCGGCATTTGCGCTTCGATGTAGCGCAGCGCCTCCTGCGGATAAAGCCCGTATTGCCGCAGTACGTCGTAAAGGGAGACGGCTTCGAAATCGTACTTCATCAGGTCGGGGAGCGGCGCGCAGGGAAGATAAACCTCGGTCAAAAGCAGCGGCCGGTTCTCGCCGGAGCCTAAATTGTAGCGCAGCCGCTTGAGATAGTAGACCTTCTGCTTGCCGGTCAGTTCGAGCATTTTTTGGATAAAGCTGTCGGCAGCTTCAATATGAAAGTCAAGCACTTCGGTCTTTGGAATACCGCCTTGCTTGCGGACCGAAAGCGGGTAGCTTTCGATGAAGCGGGTGTATTCCTGCGTGCTTTTGGGATGGGTAATAAAGGTACCCTTACCGCTGATACGGCAGAGTTGCTTCTCCTGCTCCAAAATACCGATTGCTTGGCGGACGGTCGGGCGGCTGCATGCAAAACGCTTCGCAAGCTGATTCTCGGTTTCAAGCCGATCACCCTCTTTTAGTTCTCCTGCGTTGATGCGCTCTCGGATATTATGAATAATCATTTCGTATTTTTTCATAGCGTTTCCTCAAATGGCACGTCAAAGCTGGTAAACGCAAGCGTGCCGGTATTATCGGCGTTTGCAATCGAAAAGCATTCCTTTACGTCGGTTGAATCCACCACGCGCAGCGCATAGTGGTATTGATGGAAGCCGCCAAGGCTTGCTTTGAAGTTGGTTTCCCAGAAGTTATTCATGACCCATGAATAGACTGGATCGCTGTTCTGAACGAGCGGATCGCCCATCAGCCGGATGGGGTGCGGCGTTAATTTTCCCATTGTAATCATTGGAGCGTCCGGAAGCTCTACCACGATAGTATGATCCGCCTTGACCCAAGCGACGGCATTTTGCAGTTCATAAAAATCGACGCAGCTTCCTGGAAGCTGATCGATCCGCGGACGCAGGATACAGCCGGTTTTGTCGGCGTACAGCGTGGAGCCGCTCTGCGCAAACGGCAGCGCTAGATAAACGTTTTCCGGCTCGATACGGCTTTCCTTATGCAGACGGTAATCCACGTCGAGCTTGGCAATGTCATGGTATGCGGTCAGGATCAGTTCAGTGGAGAGACTGCCTTCGACCTCGTAGGTTAATGTCACCTGCATCAGCAGATCGCCATGTACGTTTACCTTTACGTCGGTAAGTTTTCCGTAATCCCGATGTGTGTGCATGCTTTTGCGGTTGCGTCCCATAGCGCGCCGCTCTTCGTGCGCGTTGGTAAGGAGCGGAGTGATCTCGTAGATCGGCTGGAATGCCGTTTCTTCCTGCTGATTCATCAGCTCGATCTCGTGGCTGCGATCAAAAATGGAGGTGATACCCTTGCCGATCTCGTAGCGGATAAAAAAGTACGGTGTTACCATCTCGAATGGGGTGCAGACCCAATCCGGATCTTTATAGAGGTCGAAAGCGAAGTCCTTTACCCCTTCAGCGCCGCAGTTTGCGTAGATTCCGCTGGAGGTTAACACAGGCGGCGCAATCTCTTTCACTGCAAAGCTTCTTTGTTCATATCCGTCTAAGTGGACTAGAATGTTGAATTCATAGCCGCGCGCCACTCTGGTAAGCTGATACGGCGCCTGCTTGCCGGTTTTTTCGTCTATTAGGATGAAATGCTTGTGGGTAAATAGGATTTCTAAATCGGTACGTGCAATGGCAGTGATCCGCTGCGGCGTCGGGTTGATAACCTGAATGCGGTAATCCTTCCAGACCACAACAGCAGTTTCACCGTAATGCGCACAAAGCGCGTCTACCGCATAGCTGACCGCCTCGTGCGCCTTTGCGGCATAAAGCGTTTTGCGCATATCCAGCGTATTGACCAGTGGGTGACACGGCTCGTCAATGCTGGAGGAAAAGCCCCAAGTATGCTCTGCGTAGATCATGAGGTTGTCCTTTGCAGTTTCCATAAGCGCCGAATCCACGATTTTGCAATCCGGATCGAGATTTTGACAAATGTGGTATTTTCTGACCGCCTCACGATAATGCTTGACCACGTTTGGCGTTGAGCAGGTGCCGTCTGCCCACCAATCGGTCCAGTCGCCGGAGTAGGTCGGGATTAGATCGGCGTACTTCTCCAGCTCAGCAAAGAAGGTATCAAGCGTCGCCATCTCCATCGGCAGCTCGTCGCCGTATTCCGCGTTCCAGCGGTTTACAAATTCTGCAATTTTCGGGCTGGCTGGCGAGTTGTCGGTGCAAAGTCCGGAAACGCCGAGCGGACAGATATCAAAAGGCGAGCCGTCCGCCTTCAGCTTTTTGGCGTAGGCAAATAATCTCTCCTTAGAAAATTCCCAGTTGGAAAGTCCGGTGTTTGGAAGCCCGTCTTGGATCATATAGCCGTACTGCCCAGAATATTGGTGGATCAAAAGCTCGTTGCCTACATTGTAGTGTTCGCCCTGCCAGACCAAAATTTTGTTTCCGTCTGGACCTGCCCAGTAAAATGGAAATTGCTTTTTTCCGCAGACATGATAGCCGTGGTGGGTGTGTACCTCTGATAAAAGATGACGCACGCCCGCCTGATAAAGCGCGGAAGCATAGCCCCAGCTATAACCGTTGATATCCGCCGTGATTGCTGACTTCAGCTTCACGCCGTGATCGGCGGCGATTTTTTGCGCATGGGCAAGCTTCTGCTCTAAAACTGCTTCATCCATCAGATCGGTGCAGTTAAGATAGCTGCCGGACAAACCGATTTTTCCCGCCTTTACATACTGCCAAAATGCTTCGACGTATTCCGGCGTGCTATGCTTGAGAAAAGCATCTACCATCCAAAACGTTTCAACATTCCAGACAAAGCCGTTCCAGTCGGCTTTCTTCTCTGCTTTCCGCAGAATCTCGATCACGTCCTCGATGTGTTTGACATGACGCCATTCGATTTTTTCCTGCCGGTCGGTATAGCCAATGTCAGTGTGCGCATGGTGAATTAAATAAAATTTCATTCTTATTTCCTCGTTTTATTTTGGAATGATTGGAATTTTACCCGTTCTTCTCTTTATTATAGCATAGATACTTCATTTGTCAATACATGAAAGGCGATTATCTGAATTGGTATTGACATTTCTATCTGCCTATGCTATAATACCAACCGAGAAAAAGGGAGGGAGAGACTTGAAGGTTCCACAGTACCATAATTATGACTGTTTTCCGGAATATAGCGTTGCAGGCAAAACGGCATTTGAGGGAGCGCAGGCAATTGCGCAGGTACTCAAAAATGAGATTACAGGCGATAAAGTGATTGTTTTTGACTGCTATCCTGGGGTTGAGAAGCGGACAATTTCCTCCATTTTCGCACAGCTTGCGCCCGCCGGCGTTTTTTATGCGGAGGACTGCATGCTTGATAAGGAAGCGTATGCAAAGAAGGTAAAGCCTTACCTAACCGACGATCGTGTTTTCGGGTATCTTTGTCAGGATCATTGGGAGAAATATTTTGACCCGCAGAGAATAGAGCAAATGCAAAGAAGGCTGCGGCAAACCGACGGGCTGAGGATCGTGTATGGAGTCGGCGCGGCGCTTATTACCACAGGTGATATATTGATCTGCTGCGATATGGCGCGCTGGGAGATCCAATGCCGTTATAGACGCGGCTTGGCGAACGTTCACACCGATAACAGTGACGCGCCGCAGCTATCTAAATATAAACAGGGTTACTTTTTGGATTGGCGGCTTGCCGACCGTCATAAGACGGGGCTGGTCTGGAAAAGGATGAAGTACGTCTTGGATGCAAATGATGCTGAATGCCCGAAAATGCTGGATGCAGAGAGCTTTTTTGAGGTTTTGGATCAGCTTGCGCACCGTCCGTTTCGCTTGGTTCCGTACTTTGATCCGGGAGTGTGGGGAGGTCAGTGGATGAAGGAGGTCTGCGCGCTGCCGGAAGCGCCGAATTACGCTTGGAGTTTTGACGGCGTACCGGAGGAAAACAGCCTTTATGTCAACATTGGCGGCGTCCGAATGGAATTTCCGGCGATGGATCTCACGCTTTACCGTCCAAAGGAGCTTTTGGGCGAGCGGGTATACGAGCGGTTTGGGGCGGAATTTCCGATCCGTTTTGATTTTCTGGATACGATGGGCGGGCAGAATCTCTCCTTGCAGGTGCATCCGCTGACTGAGTATATTCAAAGGAACTTCGGAATGTCATACACACAGGACGAAAGCTATTATCTGCTGGATACTGATGAGGATGAGGAAACTTATGTCTATCTTGGCGTCAAGACGGGGGTGGATCAGGACGCGATGCTGCGTGATCTTTACCGCGCGCAAAAAGGGGAGATTCTCTTTCCGGCGGAGCAGTATGTCAATCGGATTCCGGTGAAAAAGCATGATCATATTCTGATTCCGGCAGGGACGATCCATTGCTCCGGCAAGAATACCATGGTGCTGGAGATCAGCGCAACGCCGTATATTTTTACCTTTAAGCTGTGGGATTGGGGCAGACTGGGACTTGACGGGCTGCCGCGCCCAATCCATATCGAACACGGAAAAAAGGTGATCCAGTGGAATCGCGATACCGCGTGGGTTAAGGAAAATCTGGTGGATCGTTTTGAAACGTTGTGTGCGGATGAACATAAGGTTGTGGAGCGGACAGGACTGCATGAGCTGGAGTTTATCGATACGGTTCGCCGCCGCTCCAAGGAAAAGCTGGTCTACCAGAACGACGGAAGCGTTAATATGCTGAATCTGGTTTCCGGCAGATCAGCAGTGGTGGAAAGTCCATCCGGCGCATTTGAGCCGTTTATCGTTCATTACGCGGAAACCTTCATTCTTCCTGCGAGTGTTGAAACCTATACCATCGCGCCGTATGATTGTGACGAGATCATGACCGTTTGTGCATTGGTCAGAAAATAAACGGGAAAATCTCTATGAGCCGTTACGATTCATAGAGATTTTTTGTTGCTCTGATTGCAATCCGCCGCAATCCATGCTATAATGAATTCATGATTCAATATGCGATGCAGTTTCTTGACTTATATGGTATAATGAAGATATTGATATATGATGCGTTTTGGATACAGGAAAATATCGATCGGAGAGAATATGCAGACAGATGTGTTTGATCTTCTGCGGATAGGATAAGAATTCGAAAGGAAAGACATGACTTCGGGCAATAAAATTGGAAAGGTCGTGGCAATTGCCAATCAAAAAGGCGGCGTTGCGAAAACAACGACTGCGATTAATATGGCGGCATGTCTTAGCGACAGCGGGAAAAGAGTGCTGCTCATCGACGGCGATATGCAGGGAAGTACCACGAGCGGTATCGGCGTGCGGCTGAAAAAAGGAAGCAAATCCTTTTACCACTGCTTAATTGAAGAAGAACCGGCGCAGAATGTAATTGTAAAGACCGCGCTGAAAAATCTTTTTCTGCTTCCGGCAAATATCGAGCTGGCGGGTGCGGAGATAGAACTGGTCGAAACGGAGGAGCGTTATCTGCGTGCGAAAACGGTTATTGCGCCGCTGAAAAAGGAATATGATTACATCATTATCGACTGTCCGCCGTCCTTAGGGCTGATTACCTTAAATCTTCTGGTAGCGGCAGACACAGTGCTGATCCCAATGCAGGCAGAGTATTTCGCACTGGAGGGGCTGAAGCAGCTTATCGACACAATCAAATCGGTCAAACGAAAATGGAATCCTGCTTTGAATATTGAGGGCGTACTACTCACTATGTATGACGACCGCTTGAACTTAAACCGTCAGGTGGAGGAGGAACTGCGCGCTAATTTCGGCAGCAAGGTCTATAAAACGCGTATCTCCAGAAGCATTAAGGCGTCTGAGGCGAATAGCTACGGGATGCCGCTCAATACATACGCAAGGTCGGCAAAGATCACGCTGCAATACTGGAATTTTGTTACGGAATTTTTAAAGCAGCAGAAGAAGAAAATAATTGGATAAAGGAAACGATGCTATGAAGAAAAGGGCTTTAGGCAGAGGCTTGGAAGCTTTGTTTGATGACGGCAATCCGCTGGAAGAACTGGAAAAGCTGCAAACCGAGGAATCCAAGGCGGTAAAAACGCTGCGGATCAGCGAGATTGAGCCGAATAAACAGCAGCCAAGACGCTCTTTTGAAAAGGAAGCGCTATTGCAGCTTGCAGAGTCCATTGGACAGCACGGCGTTTTGCAGCCGATCCTAGTGACGCCGATTGAGAAAGGCGGCTACCGCATTGTCGCGGGAGAGCGGCGTTGGCGCGCGGCGCGAATGGCTGGATTAAGCGAGGTTCCAGTTGTGATCAAAAGCTTTCCGGAGGACGTTGCCTTCCAGCTTGCGCTGATCGAAAATTTACAGCGCGAGGATTTAAATCCGGTTGAGGAAGCAGAGGGCTATTACCGGCTCTGCGAGGAATATCATATGACGCAGGAGCAGGCGGCAAAGGTGGTTGGAAAATCCCGTCCAGTCGTTGCAAACGCCCTGCGGCTGCTGCGGCTAAGCGACGAGATCCTCGCGCTGGTGGAAAGCGGCGAGCTTACCGCTGGGCACGCAAGAACAATCCTAAGCTTTCCGGAGGAGCAACAACTGAAAATCGCAAAATATGCCATCGAGAAAAAGCTTTCGGTCAGAGAGCTGGAGGAGCTTGCCGCAAAGAGTCAGAAAAAGCAGCAGGTTTCCGCGCAGGAAAAGCAATTGAGGCAGGACAGCTTTTACGATGAGGTGCAGTTAAAGCTGCAGGAATCCTTTGGAAAAAAGGCGGTTCTTAAGGTTAGGCAGAATCAAGAGAAGGGAAAAATAGAGCTCTCCTTCCAAACCAAAGAGGAATTAAAAGAATTGCTGGAGCGTCTGTCGCTTTCGGAAAGCGGCGAATCAATATAAAAAAGAGGTAGATACACAATGCTGGATATCAAATTTTTAAGGCAGAACCCGGAGATTGTAAAGCAGAATATCCGTAATAAATTCCAAGACAGCAAGCTGCCGCTGGTTGATGAGGTCATTTCCCTTGACGAGCAGAGCCGCAGCGCAATTCAGGAAGCAAATGACCTGCGTGCAAAGCGCAACAGCATTTCCAAAAGCATCGGCAGACTGTATGCGCAGGGAAAAAAGGAAGAAGCCGAGGAGATGAAAAAGCTGGTGTCGGATCAGGCCGCACGATTGGAGGAGCTGGAAGCCAAGGAAAAAGAGCTTTCGGAAAAGGTGAACCAGATTATGATGGTCATTCCGAACATCATCGATCCGTCTGTCCCGATTGGGAAGGATGACAGCGAGAACGTTGAAATTCAGAAATACGGCGAGCCGGTTGTCCCGGATTTTGAGATTCCATATCACACCGAGATCATGGAAAAACTGAACGGCATCGATCTTGACAGCGCGCGCCGCGTTGCAGGCAATGGTTTCTATTATTTGATGGGGGATATCGCGCGTCTGCATTCCGCTGTTATCTCTTACGCGAGAGATTTTATGATTGATCGCGGCTTTACCTACTGCGTACCGCCTTTTATGATCCGCAGCAATGTCGTAACCGGCGTTATGAGCTTTGCGGAGATGGACGCAATGATGTATAAGATCGAGGGGGAGGATCTTTATCTGATCGGCACATCTGAGCACAGCATGATTGGCAAATTCATCGACCAGATCATCGACGAAAGTAAGCTGCCGCTGACTTTGACCTCCTATTCTCCGTGTTTCCGGAAGGAAAAGGGCGCGCATGGCATCGAAGAGCGCGGCGTTTACCGCATCCATCAATTCGAAAAGCAGGAGATGATTGTTGTTTGCAAGCCAGAGGACAGTATGCACTGGTTTGATAAGCTTTGGCAGAATACCGTCGATCTGTTTCGCAGCTTAGATATTCCGGTGCGCACATTGGAATGCTGCTCCGGCGATTTGGCGGATTTGAAGGTGAAATCCATCGACGTGGAAGCGTGGAGTCCGCGCCAGAAAAAATATTTTGAGGTCGGAAGCTGTTCCAATCTGGGCGACGCACAGGCAAGAAGGCTTAAAATCCGCGTGAACGGTGAAAAGGGCAAATATCTTGCGCATACCTTAAACAACACGGTCGTTGCGCCGCCGCGCATGCTGATCGCATTCTTAGAGAATAACTTAAACGCGGACGGCTCGGTCCGCATCCCAAAGGTATTGCAGCCTTACATGGGCGGCAAAGAACTGCTTCGGTAAAAGAAGAAAGCCGTATGCTTTAAAATGTTTCATGTGAAACAAAAGCGTGCGGCTTTTTGTGCCGACCAGACGATCAGAAAGGAACTAAAATGGAAGAGGGCATTTTCAGCCATAAGCTTCAGGTATATTACTGCGACTGCGACTGTAAGGAGGAGATGAAGCTTTCCGCATTGCTGCACTGCATTTCGGACGTTGCAGGGATTGATTACGATCACAGAGGCTATACCCATGCGTGGCTTTTGGAGCAGGGGCAGGTATTTCTTCTCTCTCAGGTGCAGATTAAGATGATAAGAGTCCCCAAACCAAACGAGGTGATAACCTGCCGGACATGGGAGGTGGGAACAAAAGGCGCGGTATTTCTGCGTGACTACCGGATCGAAGCCGAGTCCGGCGAGATTTTGGCTGAGGCGGCTTCTCAGTGGCTTCTGGTCGATCCGGAGAGCCGGAGGGTGCTTAGACCGAAGGAATTTGTCGGCGAATTAAAGCCGATTGCGTACGCGTGCGCCGCTAAGCTGCCGCAGCGGATGCTTTTTGAGAAGGAGGAGCTTACGTTCATGCCGCAGGGCGTCCATACCGTGCGGTACTCCGATATCGACCTTAACGGGCACACCTATAACGCTAAATATGCGGATATGGCGTTTGACGCGCTGCGGAGGGAGGATGCGGTCAAGCCGGTTCGCAATTTCCAGATTCATTTCAAAAAAGAAGCGGTTTTGGGGGATACCATCCGGATAGGGTTTAAAAGGGAACAAAACGGCGTGCTTTTGGCAGGGCTTTTGGAAGGCGATGTTACCTGCTTTACCGCGCGCATCGAGTGGAAGGAATGAGCATAAAAACCACACAGAATTTAGGCAAAATCTAGTCTGCTTTTCTTCGTGCGAGAGGTTGAAAAAAAATAAAGTTCGTGCTATAATAATCGGTGAATATCCGCTTTTTAGAAAATTAAATTGGAAGAGGGGTTGTAACAAATGCTGAACACAAACTATCAGGACAAATTTCCGAAAGAGGGTCTGACGTTTGACGACGTACTGCTGATTCCGGCAAAATCGGGCGTGCTTCCGGCGGACGTTTGCCTGCGATCCAGACTTGCAAAGAATATCTATCTGAATACGCCGGTGGTCACAGCGGCGATGGATACCGTAACCGAATCGCACATGGCGATCGCAATTGCACGCGAGGGCGGTATCGGCATCATTCATAAGAATATGAGCATTGCCGCGCAGGCGGATGAGGTAGACAAGGTAAAACGCTCTGAAAACGGCGTAATTGTCGACCCGTTTTATTTAAGCCCGGAGCATCTGGTGTCCGATGCGGACGAGCTGATGGGAAAATATAAAATATCCGGCGTTCCGATTGTGGACGGCGGTAAGCTGGTTGGTATCCTGACCAACCGTGATCTGCGTTTCCTGCGGGATTATTCGACCCCGATCAAAGAGGTTATGACCCATGAAAACCTGATAACCGCGCCAATGAATACGACGTTGGAGGAGGCGCAGTCGATTCTCTGCAAGCATAAGATTGAAAAGCTTCCGCTTGTCGATGAGGAAGGAAACTTAAAAGGGCTGATCACCATCAAGGATATTGAAAAAAGCGTACAGTATCCAAATTCTGCGCGTGATTCCCGCGGCAGGCTGCTCTGCGGCGCGGCAATCGGCGTAACGAACGATGTGCTGCAGCGTGCCGAAGCGCTGATCAATGCGCAGGTTGACGTTTTGGTGCTTGATTCGGCGCATGGACACAGCAGAGGAATTATGGAATGTGTCAAGAAGATAAAGGCTGCGTTCCCGGAAATTGCTTTGATTGCCGGCAACGTTGCGACTGCCGAGGCAACCGAGGCGCTCATTAAGGCGGGCGCGGATGCTGTAAAGGTGGGCATCGGTCCCGGCTCGATCTGCACCACCCGTGTTGTTGCAGGCATCGGCGTTCCGCAAATCACCGCAATTTATGATTCCGCCTGCATGGCTGCAAAATATGATATTCCAATCATCGCCGACGGCGGTATTAAATATTCCGGCGACATCGTCAAGGCGCTGGCTGCTGGCGGCAGCACCGTCATGCTTGGCTCACTGCTCGCGGGCTGCATGGAATCTCCGGGCGAAACGGAAATTTACCAAGGCAGACAGTTTAAGGTCTACCGCGGTATGGGCAGCCTTGGCGCAATGGCGAACGGCAGTAAGGATCGTTACTTCCAGCAGAACAATAAAAAGCTCGTTCCGGAAGGGGTAGAAGGCCGCGTCCCTTACAAAGGGAAGGTTTCGGATACCATCTATCAGTTGATGGGCGGCTTGCGTTCCGGTATGGGCTATGTGGGCTGCGGCACAATTGAAGAGATGCATGAAAAGGCGCGCTTTATTCGGATTACCGGCGCAGGCTTAAAGGAAAGCCATCCTCATGATATCTATATCACGAAAGAAGCGCCAAATTATTCCGCTCAGCTATAGGATTTGTATTTTGATAGGACAAAGCATTTCGCTTTGTCCTATTTTAACGTACAGAATTAAAAATGCTTGATGCACTTAGATTATAAAAAAACATATATTCTATCGTTTGGCGATACGCCTTGACTTTTGGAGGCGGTTGTGATAGACTATATCCAAAATAGGAATGGCAGACATAGAATTAAGAGGTGTTTTTATGAATTTCTGGATTTATTTTGGCTTGACAACTATCATTACCGTGTTTTTTCTCGTCAGCTTTATCAAGCAGCGGAAAGCGTTTCAGCTTTCATTTTCCATTTGGATGGCAAGCTCGCTGCTGCAGTACCTTAAGCTCGGGAAAACGTTTTATAATATCTTTTGCGTGGTGGAGATTGTGCTTTTTGTCCTTTCCATTGCGCTGCTAATCAAGGAACAACGGGACCGAAAGAAAAATAAAGAGCATTCGGACGCTTAAAGAGCGGGAGAAAAAGAAAATGAAAATTGTAGTTTTAGACAGCCACGCGGTACTTTCCGGCGATATGACGCTGGATCGGTTAAAAGAATTTGGCACGGTGGTCAATTATGACCGCACGCCGCCGGAATTGACGGCCAGTCGCATTGGCGATGCAGAGATGATCCTGACCAATAAGACGGTGATTGACCGCGCGGTGATGGAAGCATGTCCGAACCTGAAATATATCGGACTGTTCGCAACCGGATATAATGTGATCGACGTCGAGGCAGCGAAAGAAAAGGGGATTGTCGTCTGCAATGCGCCGGCATATTCCACGGCTGGAGTTGCTCAGCTTACCTTTGCGTTTATGCTGCATTTTTATAGTATGGCGGCGGCACATAATGACCGTGTTCATGCGGGAGAATGGGAAAAGTCGGCGGATTTTTGCTTCTATGATCGGCAGATTTGCGAGCTGAGCGGAAAAACGCTCGGTCTGATCGGCTACGGCAGCATCGGCAGACAGGTGGCGCGGATCGCTTTGGCGTTTGATATGCAGGTTATTGTCTATAGCCGGACCGTTTATCCGGAATGCGAGAATGAGCGGCTGCATTTTGTAGCGCTGGAAGAGCTGTATCAGAGGAGCGATATTATCTCGATACATTGTCCGCTGTTTGACGAAACGCGCGGCATGATCGACCGCCGCGCCATCGATCAGATGAAGAAAAATGTAATCATCATCAATACGGCGCGAGGTCCGATCCTAAACGAACAGGATGTGGCAGACGCTTTGAATGCCGACAGGATTGCGGGTGCCGGGGTGGATGTGGTTTCGGTCGAGCCGATTCTGTCAAATAATCCGCTGTTAAGCGCCAAAAACTGCGTGATTACGCCGCATATTGCATGGGCAGGCAGAGAATCCAGACAACGCCTTTTGGAGATCGTTTATCAGAACATCAAAGGCTTTTTAGAAGGTAATATCGTCAATCAGGTGCTGTAAAAAAAGATTGGGCAGACAAATCCGCCGGTGCGGGGAAAGCCTGTTGCATTCAGCCGCTGCCGCGCCCTTTTCCTTTTTTACTTTACGCAAGCTTTCGTCTATATAAGCAATAAAAGCTGCCAAAACGGCAGCTTTTTTTCATAGCATCACATAGAGTACAGCAAGCAAAATTCTGGGGCTTGCATGATCCTTGTATAAAAACCAAAGCAACAGCAGCAGTAAAACCCGGTCGTGATCCAAGCCGAGCTGTTGAAAAATTGCAGAAATATCCTGCCGTTCGGCGGGAAAATGCGATGCCTTCGGCGCGCTTTCCCGCGCAGGCGGCGTACCTTCTCCCCTGCCCGTCGTGTGCAAAGACGCAGCGTCTTTTAATTCCTGCGGGAGCGCACTGTCAAGCTGTTTCATTCGCTCCATTGCCTGTGCGCGCAGATCTATCATGGGAAAAGTCCTTTCATAAAGCCGCGCAGCCTGCTGAGGATGTTATTCTCCGGCAGAACGCCCGACTCCTCCAAATATGGGAGGAAGGTAAAAAGCTTCAAAAGCAGGATCGCTGTGTCGATCTTCGGTTTTCGCGCATCGGACAAAAGCGGCTGAAGCGCGCGAAGAAAGGTAATATATTTGTCGTCTGAACCGCCCTGCAATTTTTGGATCAGCGGGAGCAGTGCGGAAAAATCGTTTGTTCCGCTAAAAATAGGGGTGGGAGCAGACGGAGCTTCTTCCTTTTGCGGCGGCTTATCCTGTTTTGCACTGTCGGCAGCGGGCGCCGATAGCCCTAAGGAAGCGGCTAAAGACGAAATCTGCTCCATTTGCTGTGGGTCTGACATGATCCGGCTGATCGTTCCCATCAAATCGTCCATCCGCATCCTCCTTTATTCTTTCGCTTTGGAATGGTTATTTCTTTAACGCCCTTTGCAGCTGCGCAGATTCTTTGCTGTTTAGGAGTTTTTTGGCTGCCTGTGGATTGGAAAGCACTTTTTGAAGCGCGCTTGCTTGCTCACCGCTTAATAGGGCGGCAACTGCATTCGGATTATTTTGCTGTAGGGCGTCTTGCAGCTTGCTTTGCGGAACATTGAGCTTCTGCGCCAGCAGCTCAAGCAGATCGTTGTAATTCGGCATAAAGCATATCCTTTCTGGAAAAGTATCGTTAAGGGGATATCAAGGCTGTTTAGGCTATCATATGCGCGAAAACCGGAAAAGTTGACGCAAATTTCTTTTATTATTACGGAATGAAGAAGCTTTAGTTTGGAACAATCCCACATTTTTAATTTTTAAAATTTCAAATCGATGTCATCTGTAACAAAAACCGAAAAAAACAGAAAAAAGTGTTGACAAAGGAATCGGTATCGTGTATAATAATACTGTTCTCGGCATAAAGTCGGGAATTGAGAAATGGCGGTATAGCTCAGCTGGCTAGAGCAACCGGTTCATACCCGGTTTGTCATTGGTTCAAATCCGATTACCGCTACCATATGGCCCGTTGGTCAAGAGGTTAAGACACGGCCCTTTCACGGCTGAAACATGAGTTCAATTCTCGTACGGGTCACCAAATGGTATGAGTACTTCGAGTGAAGTACTCATACCGCAAATTAAAAAGGCCGGTTAGTCAAGCGGCTAAGACGTGGCCCTCTCACGGCTAAAACACGAGTTCGATTCTCGTACCGGTCACCATAAAAAGCATTCTGTTTTTAACAGAATGCTTTTTATTTTACAGACTCTCTTTCTCGCCTTTTTTTGCCGCTTTTTCAGCGTATAATGAGAATGATCGCGGCGGGAAATGGGACAGGCAATTAGATAAGGGGGCGTTATTTTGAGCGATGGAAAGAAAATGCGGAAAATTTGCGGCTCTGACCGCGGATTGGCGGATGCAACGACCTATATTGCACCGTCCGCTTTGGCGGCGTTCTGTGTAGCGGAACGGGTAGAAGATGAAGATACGTTCGTATTTGTCCCGGTTGAAAATCCGGCGGAGGTAAGCTCGTTTTTAAAGGCGGAAAAGCGGAAAAAACGCGGGAAAAAATAATTTTGCAATACATTTTCCGGCTTGTTTTATTATTTTTTTGTGTTATAATAAGAATGTGCCGTATATTGCGTATCCTGTTAAGCTTTGCGGCGCAATATACGGAAAAAGTAAATTCATTACAAAGGAGGAATACGATGAAATCAAACCGATTCATCGGCATTTTTCTGTCGGTCTGCATGGTGCTCTGTATGGCACTGGGATTCAGCGGCTGCCAGTCGGCGCAGACGCCGGAGCAGCTTTTGGAGAATATGAAGGAATTCTCGCTGCCGAATGAGACTGCTTCCCTTTACTTAAATAAGGATTGGAAAGAGCAGGAGATTGGCGTAGATAACTTTTTAGTGGTAGGAGCGGAGGACGGAACAAAAGCGGTCTTTGTATTCCAATTTCCGAAGGATGGAAGTTATCAGGCGAAAACGGTAGCTGATGCGAAAGAGGTTGTAAAACAAAGCTATCAGATTTCCGAGGAAGAAAAGATGGAGACCTTTTCGATTCCGGGAATGGAAAAGGTCGAGGTGTATCGCTGCAAGATGACGCTGGACGATGGCAGCGGCGAGGCATATGTCGCCTACGGCGAAACCGATTATGCGCTTTATGCGCTGGGGTATGTAGCGAGCCGGTGGAGCGATACGATCATATCGGTATTCCAAGCGGGATGCAGCAAGTTTGTCGAAACGCCGCCGGAGATTGAGGACTGGACAACCAGTGAGCTGACCGACACGGTGCGCTGGTTTAACGCATCCTATGCGGTTCTGACCGAGATCAACGGCTGGGATTATAACCGTTTTGGAGGGATGCCGGCAAACGAGGACACCAAAGCGACGGTTGCGGCATTGTTAGAGAATTGGTGGAGCGTGACCGACACGGAATCTGCGGAGGAAACGCTGGACTGGATTCTGACTACCGGACACCGCGAAGGTTTTTCCGATGATATGGAATACTTAGAGGAGATCGGCTTAAGCGAGGCTTCCGACCGGAACGCGTTTTTGCTGGAAAACTTCAATATGACTGCCGAAGAGGCGCAGAACTATGAAAGCTGGTACGCGATGTATGAGCAGTACGGCGGCGATGCAATTGACGGCTGGGATTACTGCCGCGCGCTCAATCTGATGAGCTATTATTATATCGCGGGCTACTGCACGGAGCAGGAGGCTTTGGACAAGTCCTTGGAGATTGCCAAGGAGGTTCAACAGGAGTTTGATTCTTGGGACGAGCTGATTGCCAGCTATATGCGCGGCTATGAGTACTGGTCGGAGGAAAGCAGCGCGGAGCGGCAGGAGGCTTATGAGCAGCTTAAGGCGAAGGATGATAACCCATATCAGGTTGATTTTAAAATGACGCTTGAAAAAACGTGGTAATCACCGCAATGACTGAACCGGAGGATGAGTTCCATCCTCCGGTGTTTTTCTATCCGACGGCGAAAAAATAAAATTTATATTATAATATATGAAAGACAAATAAACAAAGTTTTGCATTGGCGAAAGGCAAGAATTTCAACCACTTCAGCTGCGGTAAAAGCCGTGTTCGGCGTCTTTTGTGCGGATGCGGTATATGGATATTCAAGCTATAAAGCTGCAGTGAAAGGAATCATAAAAAATGAAATTCGCTCAGAGCAATCCGGGCGGTTTTTTTGCTTGACTTTTTCCATACAGCACTTTATAATGAAATCAGACCGCGCGTGTTACAGCGCGGCAGAGAAGGGGGAAAATAAGGATGAAAAAAAAGAATATCAAATCCGGCGCACTTAGCGTGACGCTTTTGCTGTCGGACGGCGGCATCTCGGTTAACGAAGTGCGCGATGCGGAAAGCGGGAAGGCTTTTTTGACCGAGCGAGGAAAAGGCTGCCCGCTGTTTTCAATGACTGCAAGAAGGCTTTCGGACGGGGAGGAGGTAAAGCTTTCTTCTGAAAAGGATTTTACCGAGTGCGGGATGACTCAGGCGGGGAATGATTTTGTGCTGACCCTTGGGGGATGCAGCAGACTGCCGGGACTCACGGCAATTCTTTCGATGCGCTGTGACGCGGCGCAGAACCGTATATCTTTTCAGACGATGCTCGATCTTCAGAATGAAGAGTATGCGCTGATCAGCTGCGACTATCCGACACTTTGGTTTGATGTGGGAGAGAGCGTGCAGTTTTTGACACCATATGGCTCCGGGGAGGTCATGGCATCAGACAGTGCGCTGTACGGACACCGTTATCATTCAGAGGAGAATTACCCGTCCTACGGCGTGTCCTTCCAGTTCATGGCGGTTTGGGATAAAGACGCCGGAAGGGGAATTTATTACGGCGTTCATGATCCAAAGCCTGCGGTGAAGCGCTTTCAGTACGACAGAGAGGAAAATGCGCCTTATATGATGCTTGGAGCAAATATGCCGCTTTGCGGGATCGACTGTGGCGGGAACGGGCAGAGCCTTTGCGGGGAGTGCGTCTGGCAGGCGATCAACGGGGATTGGTACGATGCGGCGCAGGTGTATAAAAAATGGATGGAGAAAAACGCTTCGTGGCTTCCGAAAATGGGAAAATATGAAAGAGCGGACGCGGACTGGCTCTCCGAGATCGATCTGTGGTTTTTGGTTTATGCAAATGAGCCGGGCTTTTCTGAACCGGTCATCCGCGCGGCAAAGGAATCCGGGGTGAAATGTGCGGTTCACCTGTATCACTGGCATACAAATCCGTTTGACAATGATTATCCGCACTATCTTCCGGTTAAGCAGTTTGTTTTGGAGGAGGTCCGCCGGATGCAGGAGGCGGGAATCCGTGTGATGCCATATATTAACGGCAGACTTTGGGATACGCGCGATAAGGGAATAATCGACTGGCAGTTTACCAAAAAGGCACTGCCATCGGCGACAAAGGACGAAAAGGGAAAGCCGTTTGTGGAAAGCTATTCTGCTGTTGAGGAAAATGGTGAGCATACCGTTTTGGCGGTGATGTGCCCTTCTACTGCTCTGTGGCAGGATACGATTGTGAATCTTGCGGAGGAGCTTTTCTGTCACAGCGGGTTCGACGGCTTATATATCGATCAGATCGCCGCCGCAAAGGCGGAGCTTTGCATGGACAGGAGCCATAACCACCTTCCGGGCGGCGGAAGCTGGTGGGTCGAAAGCTATAACCTGATGACAGAGCGCGCAGCACGGTGCAAAAAAGGAGCTGTCCTCACAACAGAATGTACTGCCGAGCCTTTTATGAAACATATTCCGGGGTACTTAAGCTGGACATGGATCAGGAATCATCAGGTTCCGGTTTTTCCGGCACTTTACACCGGCATGGTTTCAACCTTTGGCATCTATTATCACGGTATGCAGGAGATGGATCGGGACGGCATGGTGATCTTTTATATGCAGTCGCTTTTATTCGGCGAGCAGTTGGGCTGGATCACGCCTGATATGTACGAAGTAATGCCGGAAAAGGCGTTCTTTCAAAAAATTGTTTCTGCCCGCCAAGTGCTTCACAATGTTCTTTCACACGGCGTTATGCTCCGTCCGCCAAAGCTGGAGGATAACGCGCCGCGTCTGCACTGTGAATCCTCCAAGTGCGCGGAATTTGGAATTGTTGAGTCGCCTGCCGTGCTGGGCGCAGCTTGGATGGAAAAGGAAACGGGAAAACGTTTCCTGATTCTGCTAAACGGTCAGAATGTTGACGCTAAGGTCTCTCTTGCGGCAGACAAAGCGGATTGGAAGGAAGGCGATTATCCGCTTGCGCAGCTCAGCGAAAGCTTAAAACTGAGAGAGGGGAAGGCGGAATTGATACTTCCGCCGCTTTGCGTTACATGGATCGAAGCGTGATCTTTCTTCGCTTTTGATTCGACTGAGCGGATAAATGATTTATTTTATCGCAACCAGCAAGCGAGTTTTTAAGAAAAAGCTGCCGGAATCGATTTGTAAGCGAAAAGGATTGACAAAGATTTCTGCTTGTGGTACGCTGTCTTTAAACGGTGTGTGTCAGAGAAAAAGAAAACATACCGTGTGGAGAGATAAGCAGAGAGGAAGAATACCCTTGGGGAAAAATCATAAGCAGACGGAGAAAACGCCGTTTCCGTTTCAGTTATTCATTATTTACGTCGTATTTTATGCCGGGCAGGCGATCTATAACGTCTACTTGAATTTGTTTTTGGATCAGAATGGCTTTTCCAAAACACAGCTTGGCATTTTAAGCGCTGTTTCCACAACGGCGCTGGTGCTAATTCAGCCGCTGTGGGGGATTTTAAGCGATAAGAGCAAGAGTAAAAACCGCATTATCGCATTTTTGCTTTTGGCATCCGCTTTGGTCGGGCTTGCGTTTTACTTCTCTAAAACAGTGCTTTGGCTTGCGCTTTGCGTCTTGCTTTTCAATGTGTTTTTTAATCCTGCCGTCACTTTGCAGGATAATTACACGCTTGAGGCGCTGGAAAATACCCGATGGGACTTTGGACAGATCCGTTTGGGCGGAACGCTGGGCTATGCAGCCTGCGCCGCGCTGATCGGCTTTGCAGTCGGCACGAATTATAATCAAATTTTCTGGATGGTAGCCATTTTTATGACGGTTACAGGCGTCGCCTATTTTATGGTTCCGCAGGTTTCGGGACACCGCAAGAAAAAGCAAAGGGTAAAATATACGCTGCTGTTGAAGGATAGACGGCTTGTCTGTATGTTTGTATTCAATATCATTTATAGCGTAGGCGGCGCGTTCTTCTCTCAGTTTTTCTCGATTTACTACAAAAATGAATTGGGAGCGTCTTCGGTCATGGTGGGGCTGATGTCCACCTTCGGCGCGCTTTCGGAGATTCCATTTTTCTGGTTTGCCGGGAGATTGCAAAAAAGATTTGGAACCAAGAGTCTTATGCTGTTTGCCGGTACGGCGGCGGCGCTGCGCTGGTTCGGGATGTCGATGGTCACGAATACCGTCGCAATCCTGCTGATTAACATGCTTTCCGGCTGCGGCTTTGTCGGGTTCAGCTACAGCTTGATTCGTTATATCAACGATAATGTGCCGAAGTCGATGCGCGCAACCGCTCAGTCGTTAAACGGTATTCTGGGAACGTTCTTCTCCCGCATTATCTTTACGCCGATCAGCGGTATTTTGGCGGATCATTTTGAGATTTCGTCCATTTTGTTGTTTGACAGTATTTTGACCGCTGTGGCGGTTGCAGCGTTTGCTTTGACCTTCAGCAAAGCGGAGGCGTATCAAAAGGCGCATCCGGTTTTGGAGGAAAGTGGGGAAATTACAGAATAAACCTGCCCATAGGCAGAGAAAAAGGAGGAATTTTATATGTTAAACATCTTCACCAACCATATCGGCTATGACTGCGCCGACACCAAAAGGGCTGTTTATCGCAGAAATGCGGAGGAAACACCGGTCTTGTTCCGTGTGATCGACGATAAGACCGAAAAAACGGTCTATGAGGGCGCTTTGGAGGAGGTCGGTGAGGTAGACCGCTGGAAAACCGGCTATTACTTTACCATGCGGTTTGACGAGGTGACCGCTTCGGGCAGATATTACATCGAGGTGGAGGATGATAAGGGCGGAAAATCCCGCTCCTATCCGTTTGAGATCGCGCCGAACCTGCTGGAAACCAGCACCTTAAGCGCTGTCAGCTATTATTTCAAGGCACAGCGCTCCACCGGCGAATATGAGGCGGCGGATAAGAATATCCCGTTCCAGTACGGCAAAAAGCCGGGCAGGATCGACGCGCACGGCGGCTGGTACGACGCGACCGGCGATTACGGCGTGCATCTTTCCCATTTAAACCATACCAGCTATTTCAATCCGCAGCAGGCATCATTCTCCGCTTATGCGTTTTTCAAATGCTGCGACCTGCTGGAAGAGGCGGATTATCCGTATTATACGATGCTCAAACGCCGCATGATGGAGGAAGGAATGTACGGTGCGGATTTCCTTATGCGGATGAGAGCGCCGTCCGGCGGCTTTTATTTCACCAAGAGCAGAACAATGGACGCTTATGGACCGGTCGCCTCAATGCGCGTGATCGGCTGCTATTCCCGCAACCCGACCGGGCGCAAGGGTGGCAGTTCCTGGGGCAATATCGATGAAATTACGGAATATGATTATGAAACCTCCTTCCGCTCCGGCGGCGGCTACGCGATCGCGGCGCTTGCCTATGCGGCGCGTACGACATATCCGAGCGACTACAGCAAAGAGGAATACCTGAAGGCGGCGGTCAGCGCATACGATTACCTTGCTGCGCATAATGAGCTTTACGCAAACGACGGCAAGTGGAATTTGCTGGATGAGTACTGCGCATTAGATGCATTGGTGGAAATTTATAAGACCACCAAGGAGATCGACTATCTTCGTCGCGCCAGAGCAATGGCAAAGAGGATCAAGGCTCGCTATGTGGCGGCAGATGATACCATGGGCTATCTGCGTGTTAACGACGAAACACGTCCGTTCTTCCATGCGGCAGACGCCGGCATGCCGGTTGTTAATCTGCTCAATTACTGCGCGATCGAGCGGCAGAAGGAGGATCGGGAGGAGATCGTTTCGCTCTGCGAAAAACTGATGCGGCATGAGCTGGCGGTGACGAACGAGGTGAATAACCCGTTTGGCTATGCAAGACAGTATGTCGAGCATGGAAACGGCGAACGCAAAACGCAGTTCTTCTATCCGCACGACGTCGAAACCGCGCCGTGGTGGCAGGGGGAAAATGCGAGAATCGCCTCGTTGGCGACAGCGGCGCGTTCGCTTTCCGACTGGACGCAGGACGAGGCGCTTAAGGCCGGACTGCTGTGCTATGCAGATGATCAGATCAACTGGGTACTGGGCTTGAATCCGTTTGATAGCTGTATGCTTGAGGGCGAGGGCAGAAATAACATCGATTATTTCTTCGAGGAGGATCGGAGAGATTTCATCCAGTGCCCCGGCGGTATTGTCAACGGCATCACCAGCGCGATAGATGATGAGAGCGGCATTGCCTACCACAGAGAGCCAAGCGAGCAGGTTATCGATAACTGGCGCTGGGCGGAGCAGTGGATTCCGCATGCCAGCTGGTATCTCTATGCACTTTGCATGAAGAAGAGATAAGCTGTATATTCCAAAGAATTTGTTAGCCCCATCCGGTTTTTCCCGGGTGGGGCTTCTTTTGTTATTCGTCGTCTAATTTCAGCACTGCCATGAAGGCTTCCGGAGGAACCTCAATGCTGCCAAGCTGACGCATCCGCTTCTTGCCCTCCTTCTGCTTCTCCAGCAGCTTCTTCTTTCGGGTGATGTCGCCGCCGTAGCACTTTGCCAAAACGTCCTTGCGCAGCGCTTTGACCGTTTCACGGGCGATGATCTTCCCGCCGATGGCAGCTTGGATCGGTACTTCAAATAGCTGCCGCGGAATATTTTCCTTTAGCTTCTCAGCAATCCTGCGTGCGCGCGCATACGCTTTGTCTGCGTGGACAATGAAACTGAGCGCGTCGACGACCTCGCCGTTCAGCATGATGTCCAGCTTGACCAGCTTGGACGGGCGATAGCCGCATAGCTCGTAATCAAATGACGCATAGCCGCGTGTGCGGGACTTCAGCGCATCAAAGAAGTCGTAGATTACTTCGTTGAGCGGAAGCTCATAGTGCATCTCAACGCGCGTGTCCTCCAAGTATTTCATATCCTTGAATTCCCCTCTGCGGTTCTGACATAGCTCCATAATGTTGCCGACGAACTCGGTCGGGGTAAGGATACTCGCCTTGATAAACGGTTCTTCTGCGGTTTGAATGACCGATACGTCCGGATAATTGGTCGGATTGTCGATAACCGCAACTTCCCCGTCGGTCTTGGTGATGCGGTAGATAACCGATGGCGCGGTAGTAATCAGGTCTAGATTGAACTCTCGTTCCAGCCGCTCCTCGATGATCTCCATGTGCAGAAGCCCTAAAAAGCCGCAGCGAAAACCAAAGCCTAATGCGATGGAGGTTTCCGGTTCAAAAGAAAGCGATGCGTCGTTGAGCTGCAATTTGTCAAGCGCGTCCCGAAGATCCTGATACTTTGCGCCGTCGGCAGGATAGATGCCGCAGAATACCATTGGATTTACCTTGCGGTAGCCCGGCAGCGGCTGTTTTGCCGGAGCAGAAGCAAGCGTCACCGTATCGCCGACGCGGGTATCGCCGATCGATTTGATGCTTGCGGCAATATAGCCAACCTCTCCCGCACGCAGGCAATCGGTTGGAACCATCGTCTTTGCCCCCATATAGCCCAGCTCTACTACGTCAAATTCGGTGCCGGTTGCCATCATACGGATGCGGTTTTTCACCGAAACACAGCCCTCCTTGACCCTGACATAAACGATAACGCCCTTATAGGAATCGTAGTAGGAGTCGAAAATCAACGCCTGCAGCGGCGCGTTTTCATCGCCGTCAGGCGCTGGAACGCCTGCGACAACCGCCTCTAATACCGCGTCGATGTTGAGATCCTGCTTTGCGGATATCAGCGGCGCGTCCATTGCCGGAATGCCGATAACGTCCTCGATCTCGTGACAAACGCGCTCCGGATCAGCGCTTGGCAGGTCGATTTTATTGATGACCGGGATAACCTCCAGATCGTGATCTACCGCAAGATAGGTGTTTGCAAGCGTCTGTGCTTCGATGCCCTGTGATGCGTCCACAACCAAAACCGCGCCCTCACAGGCGGCCAAAGAACGTGAAACCTCATAATTAAAGTCGACGTGTCCAGGAGTGTCGATGAGGTTTAATTCGTAGGTGTTGCCGTCCTGCGCTTTATAAGTGACCTTTACGGCGCGCGCCTTGATTGTGATGCCGCGCTCTCGCTCGATCTCCATGTTATCTAACAGCTGATCCTCCATCTCCCGTTTTTCAACCGCGCTGGTATGCTCTAAAATACGGTCGGCAAGCGTGCTTTTTCCGTGGTCGATGTGCGCGATAATGGAAAAATTGCGGATCAAATCCTTGTTATATGCCATATTGTGCTGTTTCCTCTCCTCATGGGATAAAAATACGTTTTTTCAAACGAAATCTGCCCGTTTATTCCAATCCATGATTATTATAGCATATTCTTTTTTATATTACAACCGATTGCAAGCTGTAAAGTTCCTCCTTTTCCATGATTTTTAAAACCTGTCTTCTGTGAACCCAATCATAAAATTATCATTTATTATAAATATACAGGCTTATTGATAATGAAAAAGTCAAATAAAACAAAAAATGAAAAAATGAGTTGACAAAGCGGGGAAGCTGTGCTATAATAAACAAGCGTTAAAAAAGGATATGAATCACTAGCTCAGCTGGCAGAGCATCTGACTTTTAATCAGAGGGTCCGGAGTTCGAGTCTCCGGTGGTTCACCACAGAAATCCGAGTTTGTCAAATACGGCAGACTCGGACTTTTGTTTTTTTGAAACAATCACGATTTGTTTTGATAAAGCGGCATAGACATTTCCATTTATAAAAGTATTTTGGGCAATCAAATTGAGATTTTCAACAAAAATAAAAAGTTTATAAAATAATGCTTTATTTTTTGATGAGAGTGTGTTATAATTATAGCATCAGCATTTTCGCACGAAAATGCAGTAATGAGGGAGGGTACATATCATGGAAAATAACGCCAATTTTACCAATACGCCGGATTTGACTCCGAATGTGCAGGATGCGCCGAGCGCTCCAAGCGCAGCAGAGAATATGACGCTTGATCCATTTGGCAATCAGGCGGAGATCGAAAAAGCGAAAGAGGAAGTAACCGCAGCCAGTGCGATCTTCGGCGGTATTTCCGAAACGCCTGCTGCTCCAGCCGCCCCTGCACCGGCGCCAGAAGCGCCCGCTGCTCCTGCTCCGGAAGCGCCGCAGCAGCCGCAGTACGACCAGCCGGTTCAGAACCCGCAGCAGCCGCAGTACGATCAGCCGGCTCAGAACCCGCAGCAGCCGCAGTACGGTCAGCCGATTCAGAATCCGCAGCAGCCGCAGTA
>CAZPLR010000002.1:0-9094 GCA_964587555.1 uncultured Oscillospiraceae bacterium | reverse complement strand
ACCCGCAGCAGCCGCAGTACGGTCAGCCGATTCAGAATCCGCAGCAGCCGCAGTATGAGCAGCAGAATTACGATCCGAATCAGCAGTATGTACAGCCTGCTCCGGCGGTGCCGAAAAGCAAGATGGCAGCTGGTCTGCTTGGCATCTTCTTAGGCGCGTTTGGCGTGCATAACTTTTATTTAGGCTATACCGGAAAAGCGATTGCACAGCTCCTGATCAGCGTATTGAGCTGCTTTACCTTAGCGATCGCTTCTGAAATCTGGGGACTGGTCGAGGGCATTATGATTCTCACTGGCAGCATTAATACCGATGCGAAAGGTGTTCCGCTGAAGGAATGATCCAATATGAAGGAATCGTTATCGATTAAGACGGTTTCAGATTTTAGCAGAATGGTTCGGCAGCTAATTGTAGGCTGTCGAACCATTGCTTATGATGGGACCGTATTATACACTCCGGACGGGATAGCAAGCTATAATGCGCTTTGGCTGCGGGATTTTTCTTATATGGCGGAGTATGCGCCGGAATTTATCCCAACCGCGCATATCAAGGACGCAGTGCTTTTTGTGAGGAAGCATAAGCGGGCGGACGGATGGATGCCGGATCGTGTTTACGCTGACGGCACTGTTTGCTACGCTGCCGGGACACTTGCCGATCCGGTCGGGAAAGCGAATTTAGACAATACGCCGTTTTGGGTCTTTATGATCGGCGCGCTCTCCTGCCGGATGGAGAAGGAGGCGTTTGGAGAGCTGTTTATAGCACTGGAGCCGGATATCTGCAAGGGACTTTCTATCCTGCCGCTGGACGAAAGCGGGCTGATTTTTAATGATAAAGAGGCACCGCATTCTCCTTACGGCTTTACCGACACAATTGGTAAGACCGGTTCATTGCTGATGGAATCGCTGCTTTTTTGGCGTGCCTGCCGGATCGCGGAAAGGCTTTGCAAGGCTTATGACGGTGCGCATACGGCGTGGTATGCGCAGAAGGCGGATGCTGTCGAGCAGAATATTCTTTCGCTGTATGACGCGCAGAGCGGAACCTTTTATGCGGCAAGCGGCGACTGTAAGCAGCTTGACATTTGGGGAAATGCGTATCTGCTTTATATAGGGTTTCCATGTCCGGACGAAGTGCGGCGGAGCATCTTAAGCTGGTTTGCGGCGCATTATGAGGATTACTGCTATATGGGTCAGATCCGTCATCTGCCAAAGGGCGAATATTGGCAGCGCACCTTGATCGAAGTTGAACGGGAGGAATACCAAAACGGCGCTTACTGGGCGACCGCAGCCGGATGGGTGATGTGGTGTTTGCAGCAGATCGATCCTAGCTTGGCGAATCGGATGCTCAACGAGGTGATTTTCTGCTTTATGCAGGAGGGATCCTTTGAATGTGTCAACCGGAATTACCGAAAGCTGAAGAGCTTTGTGGTCAGCGCGACGAATGTTTATGGCGCAATAACCAGAATTTACCGGGAAGAAAAACAGTCTGGGAAGGGATGAGAAGCATGGAAGATATTGTCCAAAGGGTCACGCTTGCGATGATGGAATATGATGCGCTTGATCCGAAGCGCATTCACCATTTTCTCAAGGTACACGCATTTTCCCGTACGATTGCGGTTGGAGAAGGGCTAGATGACGCGCTGACCGTGCGCATTGAACTGGCGGCTCTCGTGCATGACATCGGGATCAAGCGCAGCGAGCAGAAGTATGGCAGTGCCTCCGGGCATTATCAGGAGCTGGAAGGACCGCCGGAGGCGAAAACGCTGTTGGATGCATGCGGCGTTATGCCGGCGATAATTGCACGCATCTGTTATTTGGTTGGGCATCATCATACCTACGACGATATCGACGGAATCGATTATCAGATTCTTGTCGAGGCGGATTTCCTCGTTAATATTGCCGAGGAGCCGATGGATAAACCGCACGCCATGCGGGTGTACGAGCGGATTTTCAAAACCGAAACTGGAAAAAAGCTGTTTAGGCTGTTATATGGCGTGTGAAGTGTGAAAAGAAGAATGAAAGAAGGGCTTCCGGAGATTTCTCCGGAAGCCCTTTTGCAGCTTAATGGAAACGGATGGGATTAGAAGCCCATTTTTTCTTTAAAGTCCGCAGCGATGGTCTTGGAATCCGCCATAGCAGCGTCCTTGGTAACACCTTGGGTGGTGTAGTATGCTTTGATCTTCGGTTCGGTACCGGACGGGCGCAGAACAACCTGCGCGTTGTCGCTTAAGAAGAAAGAGAGTACGTTGGATTTCGGCAGGGTAATCGGCGCCTTTTCGCCGCTTGTAACATCTAAAGAGTACTGCTGCTCATAGTCGTTGAATTTTACCAGCTTGTGACCGCCGATAACCTGCGGTGTGTTGGTGCGCAGATCGTCCATAATCTCGTTCATGCGCTGCATGCCGGCAGATCCTTCGCAGGTAAAGCTTTCCTGTCTGTGGAGATATACGCCGTATTTCTCGTAAATACCGTTTAATACGTCGAGCAGGGATTTGCCCTGGGTCTTGTAGTAGGATGCCATTTCGCAGATCATCATTGAAGCGACGACAGCGTCCTTGTCGCGAACGTAGGTTCCCGCTAAGTAGCCATAGCTTTCCTCAAAGCCGAAGATATAACGGTTTTCCTCACCCTTTTCCTCTAACAAATGGATTTGCTCCCCGATGTATTTGAAACCAGTCAGCACGTTTACAACCTCAACGCCGTAATCCTTGGCAATCGCGGCGGCGATCTCAGTGGTGACAATGGTCTTTACCGCAATCGGGTCTTTCGGCATCGTGCCAAGTCTGGTTCTGCCCTCGCAGATGTACTGTAGCATCATCGCTCCGTCCTCATTGCCGGTAATCAGCACATAGTTGCCGTCTTTGTCCGGTACGGCAATGCCAACGCGGTCGCAGTCCGGATCAGTTGCCAGCAGCAAATCCGGTTTTTCTTCTTTGCAGAGATTTAAGCCGAGCCGGAGCGCTTCCGCAATCTCCGGATTCGGGAACGGGCAGGTCGGAAAATGACCGTCCGGCAGTTCCTGCTCCGGCACAACAATAACCTGCTCTACGCCGCTTCTCTTTAGGATTTCTCTGACCGGGATATTGCCGGTGCCGTTAAGCGGAGTATAGACAACCTTTAGGTTTGCTTTTTTGGTAATTTCCGGGTCGATGTGCTGTGCATAAACGTTGCGGTAGAACGCCTCGATAACGTCCTCTTTGATGTAGTTGATCTTACCGGCAGCCATCGCCTCGTCGAAATCGGCGAGCCTTACACCGCTGAAGATATCCACCTTGTTAATCAACTCTAAAACACGATTGGCAGCGTCGCTGGTGATCTGGCAGCCGTCTTCTCCGTAGGCTTTGTAGCCGTTGTATTTTGCCGGATTGTGGCTTGCGGTAATCATAACGCCGGCTTGGCATCTTAATTCACGAACAGCAAAGGATAGGCACGGGGTAGGCATAAGCTGCGCATAGATGTGCGCCACTACGCCGTTTGCCGCCATAACGCGCGCAACCTCTTTCGCAAACAGGTCGGATTTGATGCGGCTGTCGTAGCTGATCGCGATCGACGGATGCTCGTACTTTTCATTGAGATAGTTTGCAAGCCCTTGGGTCGCTTTCCTGACAGTGTAAATGTTCATCCGGTTGGTGCCCGCGCCGATTACGCCGCGCAGACCGCCTGTACCAAATTCCAGGTTCTGGTAAAAGCGATCCTGAATTGCGTCGACGTCGCCATTGATCGCAGCAAGCTCTTCGGTTAAATCAGGATCTTCCAGATTCTGTTTACACCAATCCTGATATAAGTCTAATTCCATCATGTTGTTCACCTTTTTGCATCCGGCAAACGCTTTGCGGACGCAAATATCCTTTCTGTATTTCATTTTATATTGAAAGCATCGTGACGATGGCTTTACAAACAATGAAAAACGGTTATTCGGTCAGGTACGCGCTTATCCCAAGCTCCTTTAAGCAGTCTGTCAGCCCGTCGAGTGAGCTGTCCGCTAACGGAATGATCTGCGCCTGCGGATGCTGTGCCTTGACTTCGCTTAAGATAAGCTTTAGGTTTTCCTCGGTCAGCGCGTCAAAGGAGACATCCTCCAGCGCCGCATCATATTCCGCAATATCGGAAAAGCTGTTTAGGTCGATCTCCGGGCAGACATAGCGAAGTCCCGAAATGCCGCCCGGCGTTCCGTCGTACTGCGTTACATTCTTGTTAAAATATGCCTCCGCATCAAAGCAGAAAATCACCGGCTTGCCGTCAGCTGCATCCTGCATCTGCTTGGCAAGGTCTGCAAGCATATCCTGCCTTGCAACGGTTGTACTGCCCTGATTCAGCTTGGAGGTGTACGCAGTTGGAAACCGCATCTTCTGCACCAATACGGCGTCGCAGCCCGCATCAGTCAATTCCTCGACCAACCCCGTCATATACTCCTGCGTCGCGGTTAGATATGGATTTAACCACGCCTTGCCGCCCAGCGAGGCGGAATTGTCCAGCCAAGTGTAGTTTGTGTCGGCATAGAGGTAGGATGTGTTGTAGTCGGCATGCGCTGAAATAGGATCCTGTAATGCGCTCATCCGCGCTGTAACGGTAAAACCTGCCTGCTGAATCTCCTCTACTATCGCTTTCAGATCATATGCGTCTTGCGCAATCGCACCGGTCTTCTGCGGCAGCGCCAATTCGCTTTGGTATAAAACTTTACCATCTGTATTTTTTACATCGATTATTACAGTTTTATATTCCTTTTGTGCCGCATCCGCTAAGAAAGCGCTGCGTTTCGCGTCCGAAAGTAAGGTTTCAAGCGGCATGACGATGCCCTTCTGCATCACGTCGGAGATTGGCGTTGATGTGTCGCTTTCCGAACGATCCGAGCTGTCTGAAGAAACCGAAGCATCGCTGCTTGTATCGGAGGAATTGTCCAGGATGGAGTCGCTTTGCTCCGAGGAATCCGAGCTGTCGGAAAGCTGGGAGGCGCTTTGAGACGACTCGCCCTTTTGCCACGGAAACTTGTGGTCGACAATCAGCCCAGTCACGATAAACCCCGCTGATGTCAGCACCGCGATCAAAAGGATCGCGCTTAAGACCCGCAAAACAGCCCTCTTTGCACGCGCTTTTTTGGAATACTGCGTGCTGTATCGTATGATTTTTCTGCTCTTTTTCATAGGAACCTCTCATATTTGTATATTTTCTGTCGTTTAATACTTTACGTATATTCCAGTTGAATTATTTTATGACCTTGCGTGTATCAGATGTATCATTTGATACTATTATACTACATTTGAAAGCAAAAAGCAATGACTGCGAAAAAATACAATAAAAAATTTATAATTCCCTCAAACAGATTTCGACAATCTTTCTTAAACCAAAATGGTGGCACAAAAGCGGCAGAATGGTATATATTGGATTGGAAACGGTCATGAAGGGCAGTTGTTTGGCGCTGGAGGGGTGTTGTAAGCGAGATGGAGATCACGAAGCTTGGCAGCGGAGCGTATAAGGTATCGCTGCAAAGGGAGGAGCTTTCCGAAAAAGGGCTTTGCTATGAAATGCTGGACTGCCGCAGTAAAGAAACGCTGGATTTTTTAAGCGAAGCGCTTTCTGAGGCGCAAAGGCGGTTTCAAAACGGAAATTCCGCTTTTCCGGAAGCCTTGGAAAGAACCTATGTAGAGATATTTCCGGATCAGCACGGCGGCTGTTATCTATATTTCAGCCTGAAGCATGCGGCATGCCGCCGCAAAATGGAAAAAGCGGAGGACCTGCCGGTTTACTGCGGGTATATTTCACAGAAGAAATCGTTGAAAACGCTTTTGCGGCAGCTCATTGAGGCACCGCAGACGCTGTGCTGTTTTTGCAGGGCATATGTGCTGGACGATGGCTTCGTTCTCTGCATTAGTCCCGAAAAGCAGCAGGAAAATAGTCTGAAAGCACTGTTAAACGAATTTTCCGTCCCGCTTTTATTTGAAAAAGGAGATTATCTGCGGCTGGCAGAATATGGGAACGAATATAAAGAAGACGTTCTTTAGCTTAAATATAACGCAGCGTATAAACGGCCTGCGCCGGATTGCTGCTTGAAAAGAGATAAGAGCCGGAAACCAAAACGTTTGTACCGGCTTCCTTGGCCAAAGAGGCGGTGTGATCGTCAATGCCGCCGTCGACCTCCAGATAGATGCTGCGCTTCTCCTCCGGGAGCTGCATGATAAGGCCTTTGACCTGCCGCAGACGGGAGCAGGTTTGCGGCAGAAACTTCTGCCCGCCGAACCCCGGATAAACCGCCATAATCAGCACCATCTCGATCTTTGGCAGATACGGGATCAGCCTATTCACATCGGTGTCGGGAGCGAGCGCGATCCCAGCCTGTTTTCCACAGGCATGGATTTCGTGGATGACCTCGTCCGGGTCGTCCTCGCTTTCCAAATGAAAGCAGATCATGTCCGCACCTGCCTTGGCAAAATTCTCGATATAGGAAAGAGGGTGGGAGATCATCAAATGAACATCAAAGAAAAGGTTAGTGATCTTTCGCAGTGAGCGGATCACCGGGATGCCAAACGAGATATTCGGCACAAAGTGTCCGTCCATCACATCTAAATGAAGCCACTCGACATACGGCTCTAATATTTTTATTTCCTCATTCAGCCTGCTGAAATCCGCCGAAAGCAGGGAAGGCGATATAATCAAATTATTCCTCCGTTCGTAGAGAAGTCAGAATTTTGAAGCTACTTATATTTTACTCAAAATAAGCGGCGTAGTCAACAGTTCACAAGCAGTTTTCAAAAGATTTGCAGAAGCCTTTGGGTGAAAAAGATAACGGTGGGAATTGTGATGATCGCTGCGGCATTCGAAAGCGTTAGAATACCGCTTGGAGCCGCAGTATCCATTCCAAACTGTTTGGAGAACATCACCAACAGCGCTGCGCATGGGCAGGCGGTCGAAAGGATATTGATTAAGACGAGCTTTTCATCCAGTGCGGGGATCAGGCTGTAAAGCGCCGCCGCGCACGCTGGGATCAGCAGATTGCGCAGGAATACCGCATGGTAGTGCTTCCCGCTTGTGAATGCAGCCTTGAGCGGATTTTGCGCAAGCGAGCAGCCAACCACGATCATTGCAAGCGGTGTGTTCAGCGCCGCTAAGTAAGAAACGGTCTGGGTGATCGCTTCCGGAAGCCGGAGCCTTGTCAAAAATAGGATCAGCCCGGCGACCACTGCCAAAATGGCGGGGGAGTAAAGCGTTTTGAGCAGCTTTTTGCGGTCGATTTTTCCTGAAAGCTGTAGATAACCGTGCGACCAAGAGAAAAATTGGAACACGATCATGTAGGCGCTCCCATAAAAAATGCCCTCGTCGCCGAATACTGCCGCGCACAGCGGCAACGCCATAAAGCCGCAGTTAGAATAGACCGCCGCAAACCGCATGACCGTATAGTGCGGATTATTCTTTTTACGGATGAGCAGGCAGGAGATTCCGATTGCAATGAAATGGCTTGTAATGCCCAGTAGAAAGGCGATGCCCAGATTTTTCAATTTTGCGGCGTCGTATTCCATGAAAAACGCATGAAGGATCGCAGCGGGGGTAACGACGGTTAAAAGCAGTGAGGTGAGCTTCTGCTCCGTGTGTTCGTCCAGCAGCCCTTTTCGAAACGAAAAAAAGCCGACAAGCATCAGCAGGAACATGATAATCACCTGCGTTAGGACAGTAAGAACAATTTCCATAGAAGGGTCGCTCCTTCTTTTTTCGGCGCATTTTGGGGAACGCGCGCATATTCTGTAACAGGCAGCAGCCGGGAAGAACCCCGTTTTTGGCAGCGGGTGGGTCATTGCCCCGCAGAGAAGCCTGTTGCAGCACAAAGATGGTTTACATAAAAACGGGCGCGGTTTTGCCGCGCCCAATCTGACTTCAATTCAACGTTCGAGATTCTGCTCGCGGGAAGGGCCGACGCCAACCATAATAACTGGACAACCACATACCTCTTCCAGCTTGGAGATATAGTCCTTGCACGCCTGAGGCAGCTCGTCGTAGGACTTGCATTTGCTGAGATCGCCGGAGAAGCCCGGGACGGTTTCATAGATCGGCTCGCAGTCGATCAAATCCTCAATGTCCGCCGGATAGTGGGTCAGCACGCTGCCGTCCGGCTTTTTGTATCCGACGCAGATCTTCAGATCGCCGATGCCGCTTAGGGTATCAAGCTTATTGATTGCAAGTCCGGTCAAGCCGTTAACTCTGACTGCGTGGCGCAGGATAACCGCGTCAAACCACCCGGTTCTGCGCGGACGGCCGGTCGTTGTGCCAAATTCATGGCCGCGGTTGCGGATCAGCTCGCCGGTTTCGTCCAGTAATTCGGTCGGGAACGGGCCTTTGCCGACGCGGGTTGTATAGGATTTGCAGACGCCAATGATTTCGTCGATCTCGGTTGGTCCAATGCCAGTTCCGGTGGTCACGCCTCCGGATATCGGGTTGGAGGAGGTGACATACGGATAGGTGCCGACGTCAATGTCGAGCAGCGTGCCCTGCGCGCCTTCGAACAGTACATTTTTACCCGCTTTTAACGCTTCATAGGCGATTACCGAGCAGTCGTCGACGTATTGCTTGATGCGTTTGCCGTATTCGGTGTACTCAGTGATGATTGACTCAATGTCCAGCGGCTTTCCGCCGTAGACTTTTTCAATAATCGTGTTTTTCAGTGCGCCGACCGAGCGGGCTTTTTTTGCAAAGATTTCCGGGCGGATCAGATCGTAAACGCGGATGCCGCAGCGCTCTGCTTTGTCCATATAGCAAGGGCCGATGCCGCGGCGCGTGGTGCCGATATCGGAATTTCCGCGGAATTGTTCGCTTAAGCCGTCAAGCTCAATGTGCCAAGGCAGGATCACATGCGCGCGCGGGTCGATGGTTAGGTTTTGGCAGGTGATTCCTCTGGCTTTTAAGCCGTCGATCTCCTCCAGCACAACCTTTGGGTCTAATACAACGCCGCAGCCGATCAAGCATTTGGTTTTTGGGTAGAGAATACCGGACGGGATTAAATGCAGCTTGTAGACCTCGCCGCCGTTTTCTACCGTATGACCGGCGTTGTTGCCGCCTTGTGAGCGGATAACCACGTTCGCGCGGGATGCCAGAATGTCAATGATTTTTCCTTTTCC
>CAZPLR010000001.1:0-122756 GCA_964587555.1 uncultured Oscillospiraceae bacterium | reverse complement strand
GGCAAGGGTGTATGTTCATTAGGGACAAAACTTTTTGGTCGCTGTTACCGCGATGGCAAGTCTTCTTTCTGTAAAAAAGGTTCCATTCCGGAACCCCATCCTCGCTTTTTCACCCATAATCACTTTATAATAAAACTGAACGAGACAGCACGATATGTATCAAACGCTAATTGAACATCCGCCGAACCCCTTTAAGCCATCAACCTCATCCAGCGCTCATAGTAGCCATTTCACGAATCTTTTCGCTCATACTCGGCGTGATCTTCTGACCAAACTCTCCCACCGGATGAAAGGTCGATACCGTCTGCGCCACTAAATCAACAATATCTTGGCTGTTCTCATAGCTGGCTGTCGCTAAAACCTCAAGTCGGTGTAAAAAATCCTCTAAATCAAACTCGATTGGATGCGCAATATGGATGAGGTTGTTCTCGGTCTTGGTCAACCCCTCCTCCGCCATCAGCTTCTCTTCATATAGTTTCTCGCCCGGGCGCAGCCCTGTATAAACGATTTTTATATCCTCGTCCGGTTTATATCCCGAAAGCTTGATTAAATTTCGGGCGAGTGTATCGATCTTCATTGGCGTGCCCATGTCTAAAACAAAAATCTCGCCGCCCTTGGCATGCACGCCAGCCTCCATCACAAGCCCCACCGCTTCAGGAATCGTCATAAAATACCGGATGATATCCGGATGCGTTACCGTGACTGGACCGCCGCGCTCTATCTGCTTTTTAAATAATGGAATGACCGAGCCGTTACTGCCCAGAACATTGCCAAACCGCACTGCGACAAACTCGGTGCACGCCTCTCCCTCGAACGGCAACTGCTGAATATCCAGACCAATGTCCTGTTCAAAAAGCTCGTGCGGCTGAAGTTCCTTGTGCGCGTGCAAAAGCGGCAGCATGTCCAAGCGCCCGCTCTTGCAAATCGCATCCATGCTCTGAATAACCATCTCGCATAAGCGCTTACTCGCTCCCATAATGTTGGTCGGATTCACCGCTTTATCGGTACTGATCAGCACAAAGCGCTCTGCGCCATGCATTAACGCGGCATAAGCGGTTTTATAGGTGCCGATCACGTTGTTTTTGATCGCTTCATTTGGGCTGGTTTCCATCAACGGAACATGTTTATGCGCCGCCGCGTGATAAACGATCTCTGGACGATATTGGGCAAAAACATCATTGATCCGTCTGCTGTCGCGGACAGAGCCAATCAACACAACCAAATTTAGCTGCGGATGCTCCGCGCGCAGCTCCTGCTCGATACTATATGCGTTGTTCTCGTAAATATCGAAAATAATAAGCTGCTTCGGCTCATGTCTGGCAATCTGCCGGCAAAGCTCACTGCCGATCGAACCGCCGCCCCCAGTAACTAAAATAGTTTTGCCATTTAAATAGGCGTATATTTCGTCCGTATTCACATGGATCGGCTCGCGTCCGAGCAAATCCTCGATCGCGACATCCTTCATTTTTGCAAGCGATACCTCGCCGCTCAAAAACTGGTAGAATCCCGGCAAAAGCTTTACTTCGCAGCCCGTATCGTTGCATAAATTGAGAATTTCACGCTTTTCCTCCGGCTCGGCAGACGGAATAGCAAATAAAATCTGATCGATATGATATTTTTCTACATTGGTGAGAATGTCGTCGCGTGAGCCAACGACCGGCACGCCGTCAATAAAACGGTGCAGCAGATTCTTGTCATCATCAATAACGCAAGCGGCGTTTAACTCGTTTTTCATGTTGTTTCTGATGTCGCGGATGATTATCTGCCCAGCCTCGCCCGCACCGATAATCATGGCGTTTTTACGCGCTGGAGACGGTCTTCCCGTATCGCGCACCTGCATCCATTTTAAATAAAAACGGTACGAATAGCGGATTCCAAAGCTGCAAAGCAGCTGTATGACTCCGCCGATGATATAATATGAAATCGGCATCCGTCCGAACGCCAGCGACATCGCAACAAAGTGCAGGATCATCAGCACACACCATGCTGTCACGATGTGCATCAGCTCATTAAACCCAATAAACCGCCACATACAGCGGTAAAGCCTAAAAGCCGTAAAGACTAAAAGCGTCGCTACGGCATAAATTGGGATAAAATGAAAATACGCGTTCCACAACTCTCCCGGCACCTGAGAAAAAGCGCCGTCAAAACGAAGCCATAACGCAAATGCATACGAGAAAAAAGCTGTAAACGCATCAAATAAATAAAGACAAACAGCAATAACCTTCCAATGTTCGATTCTTTTCATATTTCTGCCTCTCTCATTATGTAATACATGATTCTGGAAACAAAAAATAACGCTCAAAATTCGCAGTCCAAATTCATCTGTTATCCGCAAAAAGACCCCTCTTGAGCGCAACCATCCTTCTGAAAGCCATTAACTATCTATTTTTATTATACTTGCATTTCTGATACAAGTCAATCAGTTGTTAACAAATTCTACGCAAATATTACAATAATTGAAAATACCCCCCCGTTTTTATTCAAATACACAATTTTAATTGACCTATTCGGAAAAATCTCTTCCATTTTTGGCGTTTTTTGGCATGCAAAATTTTAAAACTGCCGAATGATGCAGATTTGTATCCAAAAAGCCGCATATACAAAAAAATCAGGAGAGCGAAAAAATGCTTTCGTTCTCCTGAAAATTGTATTTTACGAATAGCTTCTTATGGAAACAGGAAGAATTTTACCAGTGCAAACCACTCCCGCACCCAATAGGTTGGCAAAAGCCACAGCTCGGTTTTAGCGTTAACCGCGCTGGCGGCGATCCCCTCGCGCTCAGCAAGCAGCGCTGCGCGGCACTGGTGGTAGCCGTCGGTAACAAGCACAATCTTTGCCGCGTCATAACCGTTTTCATTTAATAGCTTCTGGCTGAACGCCAAATTCTGTTCTGTATTTTGCGACTGATCCTCACAGAGAATGCGGGAAGCGTCTATCCCCTTTTCGGTTAGATAGCGCTGCATAACGGCAGCCTCACTCACTGCCTCTCCTCTTCCCTGCCCGCCTGATACGACACAGACGCAATTCGGATTTTCCTTCAGATAATCTGCCGCAGCGTCCAGCCGTAGCCGCAGCATCCTGCTCGGATTTTCCCCGTTTACCTTGCACCCCAAAACCACAACCGGCGCATGCTCCTGCTCGTTTGGCACGTTATTCTGTGCTTTTATCATAATGACGCTGAAAAAAATAGCCGCCAGCACACAGATCACCGCCAGTGCGCCGATCACCATGACTAAAATCCTCCCGCCGGGATTCCGAAAAGCGTTTTGGACCATCCGGCTGACAAAATCAAACCGCCATAAACAAAACGCACAGAAGCCGGATAACGCCATTCCCGCCACCGAGCCGGTGTTTATAATACCAGTGAATGCCGTTGCCGCAAATAAAAGCGTAAAAAGCGAAAAGATCCCAGCCAATATAAAGCATATTATCATAAAAGCCAATGCGTGTTCCCTTACTTTCTTTTCCATCGTTTCTTTTCCTTATTCTCACTTCAGCGCGCGGCCGAAGCACTTACATAATGATTATCCGACAACTTCGCTTAACAGGCTTCAATCGGCGAGAAGCGCAGCAGCACGCAGCCGTGCGGCGCGATCTCGACTGTGGCGCCGCCATGGCGCACTGCGACCGCTTCCCCGCTCCAGACATCGGCTGCCATCGATTCCGGCGCGCCGCAATCGGCAAGCATAACGGTCTTAATGATCGGCTGTTCGCTGAGATTGAACGCAGCGGCATAAACCTGATCCGCAAGCGTGCTGCGCCAAAGGACACTTTGCGCGTCGCGGGAAACCTGTCTGCATCCAACGCCGCGCTGATCCAAGGCGATCACCTCGGCATTGGTAAAAAGCTTCCATTCCGTCTCGGTCATCAAAGTCGTTTCGCAGCCCAAAATCAACGGTGATCTTGCAATACACCACAGGGTCATCAGCGTTTTTTCTTCTTCCTTCGTAAAGCGGCTGTGACGCGGCGGATTTCCGTCGTCGTTGCTGCGCATCGAAAGCATCCCAATCGGAATCATATCCGCATCAGGATAATGACCCTCACATAAAAATGGATTCCAGTCCGCAAGGCGTTGAAACTGTGGATAGAGCAGTTCCCAACTGTCCCAAAAATCGTCCGAAATGCGCCACATATTCAGATTTTTCACGCAGTCGCCCGCCGCGTCCAACGGCGTGTCACCCGGCGAAGCGGAAAATACGATCTCACGCCCGGTCTTGCCGATTGCTCTGCGAATCATCGCAATCTCATCGGCATGGTATTCCGGTGCGGAAAGGTCATCCACTTTCACCAAATCTACGCCCCAAGAGGCATAAAGTGCAAAAATCGAATCGTAATACGCCTGTCCTTCCGGCGTGTTCATCACACCGTACATATCGCTGCTCCAGCGGCAGACGCTTCTTGCGTCGCCAATCTGACGCGCTGTAACCGAGGTGCCAAGCACCGGCATTTCCAGATAACACGCCTCACGCGGAACGCCGCGCAGGATATGGATGCCAAACTTTAGTCCAAGCGAATGAATATACTCCGCTAACGGTGCGAATCCCTTGCCGCCTTTAGCGGATGGAAAGCGGTTTTCCGCAGGAATCTGCCTGCCGTATTCATCCATGCAAAGCTTTGCAAGATTTCGATAGCTTGTCCCGCCCGCATTCGGCTCTGACCACTGAATATCGACTGTGATATACTCCCAGCCGAACTGCTTGAGATGCGCGGCGATAAATGCCGCATTCTTGCGCACCTCTTCCTCCCGCACCGAAGCGCCGTAACAGTCCCAACTGTTCCAGCCCATCGGCGGATGATGTAAAAACTCCCTCATACTCAATCCCCATTTCAATCGGTCTATTCTTCCCAATCCATACTGCGTTTGACCGCCTTATGCCAGTGAGAAAGATAGTTTTCTTTCACACTTTCCTCCATCTGCGGAACAAAGTGCTGCCCCTTGGCGCGCGTCTTTGCAAGTTCGTCCGTATCGGCGAAGAATCCAACCGCAAGTCCGGCAAGAAAACACGCGCCGAGTGCAGTCGTTTCCAAAATCTGCGGACGGTGCACCGGCTTACCGCAGATATCCGCCTGAAACTGCAATAAAAGCTGGTTCGCGGAGGCACCGCCATCCACGTTCAAGGTTTCTAAGACAATCCCAGTTTCCTCAGTCATGGCAGTCAGCACGTCATAAACCTGATACGCAATCGCCTCTAACGCCGCGCGGATAATATGGTTGCGATTTGCGCCCCGTGTCAAGCCAACGATTGTACCGCGCGCGTACATATCCCAATATGGAGCGCCTAGCCCGGTAAACGCCGGCACAATATACACTCCGCCGTTATCTGCTACCTTGCCGGCAAAGTACTCTGTATCCGCCGCCTCGGAGACAAGCCCAAGCTGATCGCGCAGCCATTGGATCAGCGCGCCGCCAACGAAGATCGAGCCTTCCAGCGCGTATTGCACTTTGCCGTTTCTGGCAATCGCAATCGTCGTCAAAAGCCCTTTTTCCGACGAAAACGCCGTTTCCCCAGTATTCATCAAAAGAAAACAGCCGGTGCCGTAGGTATTCTTCGCCTCGCCCTTTTCAAAACACCGCTGTCCAAAAAGCGCCGCCTGCTGGTCGCCCGCTGCGCCCGAAACCGGAATCATCGTATCTCCTAAAAGCGTCAGACCATAGACCTCGCTGCTTGAAACAACGCGCGGCAGCATCTGCATTGGAATATCAAAATAGCTGCAAAGCTCCTGATCCCACGTCAGGGTGTGGATGTTAAACAGCATCGTGCGGGAGGCATTGGTCATGTCGGTGACAAACGCCCTGCCTTCGGTCAGCTTCCAGATCAGCCATGTATCCACTGTGCCAAACAATAGCTTACCGTCTTCCGCCAGCTGCCGTGCGCCGGGAACGTGATCCAAAATCCATTGTAATTTGGTCGCCGAGAAATACGCATCGACCAAAAGTCCGGTTTTTTGCTGGATGGTTTGCGCGAATCCGCTTTCCTTGATCGCGCTGCAAACGTCCGCTGTGCGGCGGCACTGCCACACAATCGCATTGCAGATCGGTCTGCCCGTTTCCTTATCCCAGACGATGGTTGTTTCGCGCTGATTGGTGATACCGATGGCAGCGATCTCGGATTCCTCAACGCCGCTTGCTGCAATCACCTCGGAGATAACAGCGGCGGCGGAGGCGTATATCTCCATCGCATTCTGTTCGACCCAGCCCGGATGCGGAAAATACTGCGCGATCTCCTTTTGCGCGCTCTGCACGATATGTAATTCGCGATCAAATAGGATCGCGCGCGTGGATGTTGTACCCTGATCGATTGCCAAAATATATTTTTTGCCATTGATACTCGTTTTAGCCGCCATACCTTTCTTCCTTTCCGCCCTTTGGCAAATGATAAAGCTTACACCGGCAAAAATGTCGCATAATCATAGCCGTTTGGAATCTCACCGATCTTCCAGCCGGAAGCGGTCGTTTCAATATAGAAATATTGCTTCCCATTATAGGTATAGTAGCTTCCGCTGAAGCTGCCGCTTACACCGACCGCCATATGATCGTCGTACATTAGAAGAATGCAGTCGTATCCTGCCGCCCGCAAAAGCGACGCCAGCAGAATGGCGGTATCCTCGCAGTCGCCGCATTTGGAGCAAAGGGTGACGATCGGATATTTCGGGAACTCTATCTGTCCAGTGGAATCTTCATCGCTCTTATACGGGATCGCTTCCTGCACAAAGGTGGCAAACATCATAACGATCTGATAGTCGTTATAATCCTTCTCCTTTGCAGCTGCCAAGAACCCATCCGCCATTTCCTTCATGAATGCGTCATCCTCAGTATCGGTCACATACGCCGCATAATCGAAGCCCGTGCGGCTGTTATAGTTTTTCTTCTTATAATAATACTGATAGGTCGAACGCTTGAACGAAAGGCTGTAATTCCAGCTTGTTTGACCGTCGTTCCATTTATATGTGCGTTCATAGACCTTATCGGTCGTTGCGGTTGAGCTTTGTGAATAGATATTGTACTCCAGCGTCAGGATATCGCTTCTCAGACAGCCCTTTTTATACGCGCGCGCCTTAATCACCGTGTAATCCGCCACCTTGATCGCGCCGGTGTAGCGCTTGGAGCTGGTGGTCGGGGTTTTACCGTCTGTTGTGTAGTAAATGATCGTGTTAGCATCCATCGGCGTTAATTCCACGCTTTGCGCCTTGGTATAATAGCCGCTTGCCAGACTCGCCGTCGGCTTTGTTACCTGAATGACGTATTCTGCCGTTGCGGCAGAGCTTGTTTTGCCGTTAACCACAGCGACCGCCTTTAAGGTGAGGCTCTTCTTGATTGTGAGCGTGCCGGTGTATTTGGTTGACTTTGCAGTCGGCGTGCTGCCGTCGAGCGTATAGTAGACCGTCGCCCCCTTCTGCGTCGTGATATCCACCTTAACCGACCCGCTGTAGGTTCCGCCCGCCTGAGAAAAGATCGGGCGATAGATGGAATTGGAACCAAGGACGCGCGTAGTCGCTTTTGCTTCGCTAGATATGTTTTCCTGCTGTTCCGCTCCTAAAACAACCGCCTGCTCCTGTGTAAGAGCAGCTGCTGGAGAAAAAGCCATCAAAACGGCTAAAAGCAGGGAAATGCCGTATGTAAGACCATACTTCTTCATTTGCTTCATGATTAGATCCTTTCCGATATTTTGAAAATATGTCCTCACGATGTTACTCGTGAGGACTGAAACGGGTGGGTTCTCCGTACAGACAGAGACTTAGCTGAGCTTTGCTACCCGCACGACCAGATTCTTGCCATAAGGATAGCCGACTGCATCAAACGAGAATATGCCGTCCTTCTGTGCAAATGGGAGCTTTTTACCGCTGTCCAGCCAAGCGACCTCCTTCACGCCGTCCGGCACACCGAAAAAGCTTCGGATCGCGTTATCCCCTTCCCTTCTGACCGTAACATTGTCGTCGCCGACAATCGGAAGATCATAAATGAACAGATAAATTGTGCCGTCCGGCATCCTTAATCCAAAATCATTTCCGCCGGAGGTGATACCGCAAGGTCTTCCGTAGCGGATGATATCGTCGTACAGCGACACCCATCTGCCAAGCGTTTGCAGGGTAGCCTCCATCATGTACGGAATATTGCCCTCTGCGTCCGGACCAACGTTCAACAGCAGATTTGCGCCCGCCTTGCGGCAAGCAGCGAGCGTTTCGATCAGGTGTTTCGGCGATTTATAGTTGAAATCAAATTCGCCGTTGCCCCAATGGTCGTTCATCGTATAACACATTTCGCCCGCGACATATTTGCTCATTCCTTCACGATCAAGCGGTTTTGGCATCCCCTGCTCAAAGGTGACGGCGTCCACCTCCGGATGGGAGATCTCGCCGCGCGCTGAAAGCCCGGTGTTGTTGATAATCATCGCGTTCGGCTGATATTTACGGATTGTGCCATACAGCGCATCCAGCTTCCAGTCGGCGTCCGGCTTGGACCAGTTGCCGTCAAACCAAAGTCCGCCAATCGGACCGTAATTGCGGCAAAGCACCTCGACCGACTGTCTCAAATACTCCAGATAAGCGTCAAAATCATTTTCAAACGATTCCTGATACCAATCTAAAGTTGTATGGTAGAAAAACGGCACAATTCCCTCGGCGCGGCAGCCCTCAACAAAATCAGCCACCAAATCGCGCCCCGCCGGAGAATGAGGCGCGTCAAAATCAGAAAGCCCCTTCGTATCATAAAGCGAAAAGCCCTCGTGATGGCGGGTTGTCAAGGTAATGTATTTCATGCCCGCTTTTTTTGCAATCCGCGCGATTTTTCTGCCGTCAAAATCTCTTGCGGTGAAAGTATCCTTGAGCTTGATGTACTCCTCCTTCGGGATTTTTTTCATGCTCCAAATCCATTCGCCTTCGCCAAGCTGTGAATAAAGCCCCCAATGGATGAACATGCCAAAGCCTAAATTCTCAAAATCTGTAATTCGTTTTTCCGGTACCGGTATTGCCATCATCTTTCCCTCATCTTTCTAAAATCAATATCATCATAAAATCAGACGAAAAAACGCCTGTATTTATACTGTGATTATAGCATTTTAAAATGCAAAAATCAACCCTGTTTTTTTCTTAACGAGGAAGCATGATCTATTTATCCAATTTTGTGATTTTGGTGACAAAAAAGCTTTTGCCGTTGAAAAACGGAGAAAAAAGTTTTATAATGGAAGGGAAAAAGCGGAAGACCGCAATCTCTTGGATTTAGAGGAAGTTATATGAAAAAAATGGAAAAAAAGAAGCAATACGGTGTTGTTTTGATCGGCTGCGGATATATCGGCGAGATTCACATCAAGGATATCATTGATCTGCCACAGCTCAGTTTTATCGCTGCTGTCGATGTGTTAAAGGAGCGCGCGGCAAGCTTTGCAAAACGGTATGGTGCAAAAGGCTTTTCCACCAATTACCGCGATTATTTAGACGATCCCGCAGCGGATATTTTCATCATCGCCACCTACACCGAAACCCATGTGCCGATCCTACTAGATTGTATTGCGCATGGAAAGCACGTCCTGTGCGAAAAGCCGCTTTCGGACAACATGACCGAGCTGCGGGAATGTATCGGCGCCATCCGCGCCAGCCAAAGCAAGGTGCTTGTCGGCTACATCCTGCGTCATTCGAGAACCTACCGTAAGGTTGCGGAGTTGATTCGTAACGGCGCCATCGGCGAATTAAAAGTACTTCGGGTCGTGCAAAACCACCACACCCTGAACTGGACACGCTACCGCTCGATCCTTTCTAAAACAAGCCCGATTGTCGACTGCGGCATTCATTATATCGATTTAGCGCAGTGGATTTCCGGCAGCCGTATTGTTAAGGTCTGCGGCTGCGGCGCGAAGCTCGACGAAGGCGCTGCACGCTACAATTACGGGATGCTGACCATGACCTTGGACAACGGTGCTGTTGCTTATTTTGAAGCGGGCTGGAGCAAGAATATTTCCGGCGCAAATGTCAAGGAATTTGTCGGTACAAAGGGACATATTAAGGTGACGATGGGCGCCGACCGTCCAGTACAGCACGAGGAGGGTGACCTGATCGAATGGTACGACGCGCAGACGGAGGAGTACCATCTCATCAACCTGAAGCGCGAGGCGGTCAAAGATATGCGCGCGCAATTCCTCTACCTGCTACAGATGATCGAGGAGGATGTGCCAGCCAACCCTTCCTTAGAGGAAATTGAAAGCAGTATGCAGATTGCATTCGCTGGAGATAGAGCGATCCAAGAGGGCGTTATCGTCGAGATCGATCCTCTCCCAATCTGATGTGTAAAAATACAATGAAAGCGAAGAAAGCGAATGTTTAAAGCATTCGCTTTCTATGGTTTATACCAATTCAAACAGCTTTTCCTTTTTCCGCTTGCCGCATTCCCGGAGCAATCCAAGCCTTTCCAGCAGAGCCGTTGCATACCATTTATCCCTTGCCGAAACCTTCGCGGCTTTGGCAAATTCGTTCGTAGTAAACTGTCTGGGCAGACCTTCCGGAATCAAATAGGCATAATCCCCCGGCGTTTTAAGCAGCTTTTCGTCCAAAAGCGCAAGCGGGATGCGGTCGCAGCGTTCCGAGCCTCGCTTTTTATCCTTGCCCCAGCCGTTGAGATACCGGAACTCCTCCGCTTGGATCATCAGCAGGCAGAGAGAAAAATGCGGATGGGACAGATAGTCCCGCAGCGTATAAAGCTCACGTCCCAGCGTGAAAAAGCTCTCGTGCTTCGGTGATTTATGCCGTCTGCCGACCTGTCCTGTCTCCATGTCGATCCAACTGACATACTTTTCAGCCGCCAGCGGACAGACCACCATCACCGGATATTCCGGCAAAAACGCTTCCAGCTTCGGCTTTAGCCGGTAAAGCGCGCGCGTTTGAATCTCAATAACGCCAAACTCGTTTTTAATGTCCGCCACATATCGCCCAATCTTGATCTCATGAAACTCAGACCGGATCTCCATATAAGATTTTACCACGCGGTGCATCGTCTTCTCGCTCAAAACGCCGATCCCGCCCGGCGTTTCCAATAATACCTTCTGCCCCGGCGCAAGATCCATGCAAAGCCTTGCAAAGTATTCCCTATTCATTCATCCGCCTTTCCTTTCCAAAGCAATATCTCAAAAGGAGAAAACCATGTCATTTGAACCTGTTTGCGATAAAAACTGCCGCATTTTGATTTTAGGCACCTATCCTTCCCCGCTTTCGCGCGCGGTTAGCTTTTACTACGGTCATCCGCAGAACCGCTTTTGGAAGCTGCTTGCCGCATTGACCCAGAGCAGCGTCCCAACGACTATTCCGGAAAAAACCGCGCTGCTGCTGCAAAACCGCATTGCCATCTGGGATGTTTGTAAAAGCTGCGAAATAGACGGCGCAAAGGATGCGTCGATCCATGCGGTCACGCCAAACGATATCGCGTCGTTTCTATCGCAGAACCCCAACCTTGTCCATGTCTATTGCAACGGTGCAAAGGCGTACGAGCTGTGCATGAAACACGCCGGAAAAGCGCTTTCCGTTCCTGTAACCAAACTTCCCTCCACCAGTCCCGCTAACGCACAGTTCAGCATGGAACGCCTATTGGAAAGCTGGAAGATCATCCTTTAAGCCGCCGGCCGCCAGTCGTCCGCCAAATACTTCTCGTCGATGACCGAGGTCACCAGATCATCTATGTAGTCAAAGGTCAACGCTTTGCCGGTGATCGAATAAACTCCGTGCTGCGCCGCCAACTCCTTGGTGTAATCACGGTAAAGATAGACGCAGACATTATGGCAGGTTCCGGTATAATGGGTAATCAACGGATAAAAGTCGATTGCGTCGACCGAAACTTCTTCTGTTTCAAAATCGTAGGTGACTGCAAAATCCACCATGCCGCCAACGACCCGCAGACGCTCCTGCTGTCCGGAAACAAAATTTCCGAGGGAATAAACGACCGGCACCTCCCTGCCGTCAGCGGAGGTTAACATCTCGATCGGCTGCAAGCAATGCGAATGGCTGCCGATGATGAGATCGGCGCCGCAATCGGCAAGCTGCTGGGCGATCATGGTCTGCGACTCATTTTGCTGCGTGGTGTATTCGATCCCCCAATGCGGGATTGCGACCACTACATCGCAGACCTTCTTCGCCTGTTTGATCTTATTTTCAACACTTTCAAAATTTGATTGCAGCAGCACAGTAAGCTCGCTTCCGGACGGCAGCTTCAGACCGTTGGTCGGATCGGTAAACGCCACAAAGCCGAATTTTACGCCGTTTGCCTCATACATCGCGACCGATTCCAGATCTGCTGCATTCAGATACGCGCCGGTTGTTACAACATCCTGCGTTTTCCAGAAGTTTAAGCAGCTTCTTAAGCCAGATTCTCCCTGATCAAAGCTGTGGTTATTGGCAAGCGACACTACGTCAAAGCCAATCCGCACAACCTCCTCACCCAGCTCCTTCGGCGAATTAAAACACGGATAAGAGGATGGCGCGCGATCCGGCGCGATGACCGTTTCCTGATTGATCTGCGCAATATCCGCAGCCGCAATCTTTTCGGCAACATGGGCATATAGATAGGTAAAATCGTATCCGCTTCCACCAGCGCGCTCCCCCGCCTCGGTGTACAGCTGCCGATGGATCAGGTTATCGCCAACCGCTGTCAGCGTCACCGTAGCCTTTTTGGAAGTTTGTGCGGCTGAGGTCGAGGAAGTATCCGCCTCGCTTTGCGCAGAGGACGTTTGATAGGAGGCGCTGTTCTGCGCGCTGATCGTATCAGAAACAGTCAATTGAGAGGAGGATTCCTCCTGACTGCTGCTCTCTATTTTGCTGCATCCGGTGAGGAACAGAAGTAGGCTGAGCGAAACCGCAGCGATCCTTCTGCCGCAGGAATGCGTTTTGTTCATTTCCGTTCGTTTCATTTTGATCCTTTCCTATGCCGTCATGCGTCTGCCAGCATATCCTTCATGTCATAAATCCCCGGAGTTCGTCCGGCTAAAAATACCGCCGCGTTCACTGCGCCGACCGCAAAAACCTCTTTGGAAGACGCCTTATGGGTCAGCTCAATCGTTTCATCCCGCCCTGCAAAAAGAACTGTATGCTCGCCAACAATCGTGCCGCCGCGAATCGAATGGATTCCCATTTCATTCGATTCTCTCTTTTTTCGGTAAGCGCTGCGGTTATAAACATAATGATACTTCTTTTCTGACGCCTCGTTGATCGCATCCGCAAGCATGATCGCCGTTCCGCTCGGCGCATCAATTTTTTGATTGTGGTGCTTTTCAATGATCTCCACATCAAATTGATCTCCTAAGATCGCCGCCGCACGTCTGACCAGCTCCGCCATTAAATTGATGCCAAGCGACATATTATAGGTAAAAAAGATCGGAATCCGCTCCGCCTGCGCCTTGATGAACGCCACCTGCTCCTCGTTGGAGCCGGTTGTTGCAACAACGACCGGTATGCCGCGCGGACCGGCGTATTCCAGCACCTCGCGAATGCCGTTGACGTGGGAAAAATCAATGATTACATCGATCTCCTCCCTGCACTGCGTCCTATCGCGATAGATGGGAAAATCCGCGTACGGCGTATCGTTGATATCAAATCCGGCGACGACCTTGCAGTCCGCGCGTTTCTGGATTAGCTCATATATCACATGGCACATCCTACCGTTTGCGCCGTTTAGTGCAACACGAACCATTTTCACCTTTCCTTTCTTTTCATAATCCTTCCCTTTTAAATACTACAAAAGCGGGCGGAAACACCCGTCCGCTTTCTTTTTATTTCACTAAGCCGCAGGAGACAAGCTCCGCTCTCAAATGCTCTCTTGCCGCGTCGGTCATCGGATAAAGCGGCAAACGGCATGGACCTACCTCTTTGCCCATTAAATTCATCGCTTCCTTCACCGGAATCGGGTTAACGTCCGAAAACAGCGCGTGGCAAAGCGGGATATATTTTAATTGGAGCGCAAGACTTTCCTTCACGTTTCCGTTAAAAAAGCTCTGACAAATATCGTGCGTTTCCTTCGGCAGCACATTCGATAGCACCGAGATAACGCCTTTGCCGCCGAGCGATAAAATTGGCACAATCTGATCGTCATTTCCGGAATAGATATCAATATCTTCCCCGCATGCCTGCGCCAAATCCGCAATTGCAGAGATATTGCCGCTTGCCTCCTTAGCCGCAACAATCAGCGGATGCTTCGCAAGCGCTTTATAGGCGTCAAGCGTGATATTGACTCCCGTTCTCGACGGAACATTGTAAAGAATCATCGGCAAACCGCACATATCGGCAATCCGCGTAAAGTGCGCGACAAGACCGCGCTGGGAGGTTTTATTGTAGTAAGGCGTTACCTGAAGGGTCGCGGCAGCCCCAGCCTCCTTTGCCGCCAGCGTTAGAGCGACTGCGGTCTGGGTGTCGTTGCTGCCGGTTCCGGCAATCACCGGAATCCTGTCTGCGGCACGCTCAACCGAAAAGCGGATCACATCGGCGTGTTCTTCCTCCGTCAGCGTGGATGATTCACCGGTTGTTCCGGCAATAATCAACGCATCGGTGCGGTTTGCAATCTGTTCTTCAATGATCTCAGCAAGCTTGTCATAATTGACGCTGCCGTCGTGATGCATCGGCGTAACAAGCGCAACGCCAGCGCCTTCAAAAATAGTCTGCTTCAAGATAGGTATCCTCCTTTACGGGAAAATCTCAGGTCAATCAAAATAGCCCTTCGCCGCAAGCAGCTCAGCAAGCAGCACCCCGCCGCCAGCCGCGCCGCGCAGCGTATTGTGTGACAGGCAGACAAACTTATAATCGTACTGGGTATCCTCGCGCAGTCTGCCGATCGAAACCGCCATGCCACCCTCTAAATTGCGATCGAGCTTGGTCTGCGGACGATTCGCTTCTTCAAAATAGTGCAGAAACTGCTTCGGTGCGCTCGGCAGAGCAAGCTCTTGCGGAACGCCGGAAAAATCCGCCCATTTCTTCTTGATCTCCTCGATTGTCGGCTTATGCGCAAAGCTGACAAACACCGCCGCCATATGACCGTCCGAAACCGGAACACGCAGGCACTGGGTTGTGATCGCCGGCGCATTAGCCAAAACAATCTGATCGTTTTCAATCTGTCCCCAGATCTTTAACGGCTCTTTTTCACTCTTTTCTTCCTCGCCACCGATATACGGGATCACATTATCCAGCATCTCCGGCCAAGTCGCAAAGGTTTTGCCCGCGCCGGAAATTGCCTGATAAGTACAGGCGAGCGCTTGGGTCACGCCGTATTCCATGAGAGGTGCAAGCGCTGGAACATAGCTTTGCAGCGAACAGTTGGACTTCACCGCGATAAAGCCGCGCTTGGTGCCGAGCCTTCTGCGTTGCGCCGGGATGATGTCGATATGCTGCGCGTTTAACTCCGGGATAATCATTGGAACATCCGGTGTAAAACGGTTGGCGGAGTTATTGGAAATAACCGGACATTCCGCTTTCGCATAAGCTTCCTCCAGCCTTTTGATCTCATCCTTTTTCATATCGACCGCGCAAAACACAAAATCCACCATCGAGGCGATTTTCTCTACATCTGCTTCGGCATCTAAGACGATCATGTCCTCCATCGCTTTCGGGATCGGCGTACGCATCGCCCAGCGGTCAGCCACCGCCTCTTTATAGGGTTTTCCAGCGGAACGCGCGGAAGCTGCAAGCGCTTTTAAGCGAAACCAAGGATGATTCTCCAAAAGCGTCATAAACCGCTGCCCAACCATGCCGGTCGCGCCGACAACGCCAACCTTATATTCCTTCATATATAACCTTCCTTTCCGCGCGCCATCGCGCGCATAAGCTTCCTGCAAAGCTTTGTTTCAATATGAGCTGTTTTTCCAATATATGCCGTTCTTTCTGAAATGGTTATTATAGGTATGAAAAAAACCGGCGGCAAATCTTGCACACCGGACGATTGTATGCTATAATGATGAAAGCACAAAGCGACCACGCTTTTCCGCAGCTCAACATCTAACAGCCAATCGGGGTTTTCCCGCCGCGCAAGATGACAGTCCAGCCATTATTCACGGCTGACCCAGATAAAGCCGAACGATCCTAATTCGGCTTTCTTCGGCGGATACCCCTTTCCCGCTGCTGTAAAAGCGACCGGACCGGTCTAACAAACGATACTCATGATAACCGCGCCTCTATCGGATAGCTTTATCATATCACCTTTTTCGCGTTTCGTCAACTGATTCCACTTTTTTTTACGCTTTGTTTTCCTGCGCGGCAGAACATAGAATGTTTCTGTGTAAAACGCCAAAAGCTTTTTCGCGCAGCGTCGTTCTCTACAAGGGCTTCAGCACTCTCTGATCCCCCTTGCCTTTTAACAAACCGAAAGGATGTGAAAAGCAGGACTGTTCTTCCTGCAAGCTTATGAACCAAATGAAAACCAGTGATTTTTATTTCGACCTTCCGAAGGAATTGATTGCGCAGACCCCGCTTGAGCCGCGCGACCACTCTCAACTGATGGTACTGAACCGCGCGACTGGTCAGTCAGCGCACCGGCATTTTTACGATCTGATCGACTTTTTAGAACCGGGCGATCTGCTTGTAGTCAACGACTCCCGCGTTATCCCAGCAAGACTGTACGGGATCAAGGAGGGTTCCGGCGCTGCTATCGAGCTTTTACTGCTGGCGCAAAAGGACAACGATTGCTGGGAAACGCTTGTCAAGCCCGGCAAAAAGTGCCGTTTGGGCGCACAGTTTATCTTTCAGGATATCCTAAAAGCGGCGGTAATCGAGGTAAAAGAGGATGGCAATCGGATCGTGCATTTTACTTATGATAAAGAAAAATACAAAAGCATCTACGAGGTTTTAGATGTGATCGGGCAGATGCCGCTGCCGCCTTACATCAAAGAAAAGCTTACCGATAAGGAGCGGTATCAAACTGTGTATTCCCGTGAGGTAGGCTCCGCCGCCGCGCCGACCGCCGGGCTGCATTTCACGCCGGAGCTGCTTGCGCGCATCGAGCAAAAGGGCGTAAGGATCGCGCGGGTGACGCTTCACGTCGGACTAGGCACCTTCCGCCCGGTCAAAGCGGAGAACATCGCCGATCACCATATGCACGCGGAGCATTACGAGCTGCCGCAGGAAACGGCGGATCTGATTCTGCAAACAAAAGCCGCCGGAAAGCGAGTCATTGCGGTCGGCACAACAAGCTGCCGCACGCTGGAAAGCGCTGCGGCATACTATGACACGCTGCACGGTTGCAGCGGCTACACCGATATCTTCCTCTATCCGGGGAAAGAGTTCCATGTGATCGACGGCTTGATCACTAACTTCCACCTGCCGGAATCGACCCTAATCATGCTGGTCAGCGCATTCGCGGGCTACGAGCATACAATGGCGGCGTACCGCGAGGCAGTGCAAAAACGCTATCGCTTTTTCAGCTTCGGCGACGCGATGTTAATCATCTAAAGAATGTACGAAAATAATCGTGTGCGGGATCGCAGTTATATGGATTATCTTTTCCTTCTATCACATACATATCAAGGAGATTCACTATGTACAAGCTTCTTAAAATAGAAAATAACGCCCGGCGCGGCGAGTTTGTAACTGTACACGGGACAGTGCAAACGCCGGCTTTTATGAATGTCGGCACCTGTGCCGCGATCAAAGGCGGTATTGATTCCTATGATCTAAAAAATGAATTAAAATGTCAGGTGGAGCTATGCAACACCTACCATCTTCACGTTCGCCCGGGCGATGAGCTAATCAAACGGTTGGGCGGGCTGCACCGTTTTATGGGCTGGAATGGACCGATCCTGACCGACAGCGGCGGGTTTCAGGTCTTTTCCCTCGCCAAGCTGCGCACCATCAAGGAAGAGGGCGTTTCATTTCACTCTCACATAGACGGTGCAAAAATTTTCATGTCGCCGGAGCGATCGATGCAGATCCAGTCAAACCTAGGTTCTACCATTGCAATGGCATTTGACGAATGTGTTGAAAACCCTGCTCCCTATGAATACGCACTGCGCTCTTGTGCGCGCACGACCCGCTGGCTCGCCCGCTGTAAAGCGGAAATGGCACGGTTAAATTCCCTGCCGGACACCATCAATCCGCATCAACTGCTGTTTGGCATCAATCAGGGCTGCACGTTTGACGACCTGCGTATCCAACATATGAAGGACATTGCTGCGCTCGATCTCGACGGCTATGCCATCGGCGGACTGGCTGTCGGCGAACCAACAGAGGTGATGTATCACATCATCGAGCAGATTGAGCCGTTCATGCCAAAGGAAAAAATACGCTATCTAATGGGAGTCGGCACACCGAGCAATATCATCGAGGCGGTGGCGCGCGGCGTCGACCTATTTGACTGCGTTATGCCAAGCCGCAACGCCCGCCACGGTCACTTAAATACATGGCACGGCGTCATTAACCTCAATAACGCAAAATACGCCGAGGATCTGCGCCCGATCGATGAGGAATGCGGCTGCCCAACCTGCCGTAGACATTCCCGCGCTTATCTGCGTCACCTATTCAAAGCGAACGAGCTGCTTGCCATGCGGCTTGCGGTGCAGCATAACCTCTATTTCTACAACACGCTGATGGAGAGAATCCGCGACGCACTGGATAACGGCACTTTTGAAGCGTTCCGCCAGCGATATTCCACTGTGCTTTCAACTCGCATCTAAACAGGAAAATAGGAAATACATCCCAATAGGAAGGGAAAAAACATGGAAAAAATCTGTTTTGCCATCATCGGCTGGGGCGGTATCGCCCGCACCCATGCGCTTGCTGCTTATGACATGAACATCAAGCTGAATCTGCCGTTTTCGGTCGAGCTGAAATACGTTTTGACCCGTAAGCCGACCGAGCTGCGCATTCCGGGAGTTAAAAACACCCAAAGTCTGAACGAAATCCTATCGGATCCAGAGATCCGCTTTGTTTCAATATGCACCCCAAACGCAGCGCATAAGGTGTACTTTGACGCCTGCGTTATGGCGGGAAAAGCGATTTATTGCGAAAAACCGCTTTCCCAAAGCGCTGCCGATTCTGAAGAGATGGCGCAGAATGCAGCAAATCACGGTATCATGACTGGCATTCCGCTTATCTATCGTTTTTTACCAGCGGCGCGACTGATGAGAAACGAGCTGAAGAAAGGAACGATTGGCAGTATCATCGACTTCCGAGGTCAGCTCTACCACCGCAGCTATCTGACGCCAAAGAAAAAAGGCGTTTGGCGCACCTTGCCGGAAAGCGGCGGCGGCGCTTCCCTTGATCTATGCGTACACACGCTGGATCTGACCGACTTTTTATTCGATGGGATCTCAGATGCAAAGCCGGCGGATAAACGCATCTTCTTTACCGATCGTTCGCTGGTTGACGAAATCGCGCGGTATGATGTGACGCTGCCATGCGGAGCAAAAGGGATGATCGAGGCGTCGCGCGTTTTTTCGCAAAATACCCAACAGGACGATTTTACGGTGTTTGGGAGCAAAGGCTCGCTGCATTTTGATTCAAAGAACCCGCACGAACTGCTTTGCTATCGCTACGAGGACAACGCCGGATTGATCCTGCGCGCCTCCTCCTTGCCGGACAGCGAACGCCTGTCTTATCCGGATGAGCGTGGATTTTTAGGCTTCTTCCAGTCGGCTCACACCGCCTGCATGGCGGAATTTATCCGCTGCCTAATCTCCGGAAAGCCTTCGCTTTATCTGGCGGATGCGGCGCAATGCGCGAAAATAGAACGGTTTATCTAACCCCAAAAGGCAGGAAAACGGCGATCACGCAAAGCATGATCGCCGTTCTTTTTGCTTATTTGACTTGGTAGGTGTAAACAAAGACGGTTGTGACCGTTTCATTTCCATCCTTTTCCTTGATAGAAACCAGATTACCGTATGGGTCGTATCCATATTTATAGGTTACAACCTCTTTCCCTTCCACCTTCTTCGCTGTCAGGCGGTTGCCGTCTGCATCATAGGTGTAGGTTAGTGTGTACCGATCGTCATCCTCAGTGACCACATCCTTTACGATATTGCCCGACTTATCATAGGTGTATTTATGAGTAGTGTACTCAACGTCGTCATCGTAAAGCTCTTTTTCCTGCTTCTTTACCACATTTCCATACGTGTCATAGCTATATTTGTACTGCGTTACGTCGCCATCATCCTCCGTGATGGTCAAAGCAGAAACCTGCCCCTTAGAATTATAGCTTATTTTAACGGTTTCGACCTCATTATTTTCCGTATAGGTGATCTTGATAAGCCGTCCGTACGTATCATAGCTGAACTTGTTGGTATAACGATAGGTATGGCTGCGATAGCGCTCCGCCTCAACAACCTTTCCGACCGAACTGACGATCTGCCCTTTCGTGTTGGTTTTAAAGAGCTCGGCAGTCGACGTTTTTTCGGTATAACCGTGTTTTTGCTCGGTTTCAACCTTCTTCATCTGATACAGCGTCGCATCAGCCTTTGTATTCTTTTTGTAAAGCCGCAGATAGCTGGATGAGACGCTGCTCCCGCCTAATGTAACAACCGCACGATAATTACTGTAGCTGCCGCTCACCGACACATCGCTGCCGTCCCATTTTAAACTCACCGCTGTGCCTGACTTGCAGCTTGCCTTTGCGGAATACACCGTCTTCCCTTTAGAATTCTGCACTGCGACGGTCGCTGTTCCGGTGCTGCTAGGTGTGAATGAAATAACCGCTTCATTGACTCCGGCAATAAAGTCGCCGCCGCCTGTCGCTTTAAAGCTCAATCCGCTTACCTTCGCGGCGGATGTTTGCAGCGCGCCGATCGATACGCTTTTTACCGCTGCGCTCACCGAAATTCCTGTCGTTCCTACAGCGAGCAGCGATACGCTTAAAACCGCGCTGCATAGTAATTTGAAAAATGCTTTTCTTTTCATGTGAAGTATCCTCCGTATAAAAAATAAGGGGGTGGATTTTTCCTTTGTAGCTTCATTCTATCATGCCGCGATGCAAAATACAATTCGCAGAATTGCCAAGGATTTCCAACCTGTTTTGTTGAAATAATCCAGCTCCGACTAAAATGCTATAATAATATCACACTTTCAAAAAATTGCTCGACAAACGCGGTTTTTCGAGCAATTTCCTCTTTGGTAAAGCAGATATTTTCCGGCGCGACAACCAGTTTATCTTCCACGTCGTCAAGACGGTGGATCACAGCGATAATCCTTCCGGTAAACTCCTTTACCGGCTCCTCCACACCGAGAATATAAGCGTCCTGCTCCTCTCCATCCGGTGCAAAAACGCCGGGAAGATAGCCGTAATTCACCGAATAAACGATATCCGGGTGTTTCGGATGCGCGCTTCCAAGCGGGCGGTCGACAATAACGGTAACAATATCTGAAATCTTCATCTTTTTCTCTTTTCCATATAAAACTGTGCCTCCGCTTTTTGTCACAAAAGCGGAGGTTCATATTATTTGTTCTTTTGGAATTATTGATCTCTGCCGCAGCACTTTTTATACTTTAATCCGCTGCCGCATGGGCACGGGTCATTACGTCCAATCTGCTGCTTTTTTACTGGAAGCGATACCTTCTTGACCGGCTGAGAGCCTAAAGAAGCATTGAGCTTCCCCATCTGGACGCGCGGCATCTCTGGCAAAGCGACCTTTGGCTGCTGTAGATCCGGCGCTTTCTGCGGCGTATCTGCAGAAGGGTTCGCGTTTTCCTTGACTGTGTTGCCCGCATCGTCGGTCACACGCACACGCGTTAGAAGGATACCTTTGTAGGTGTCCTCACGGATCACCGCAATCATCTCTTCAAACATCTGAGAGCCTTCGATCCGGTACTCAACCACCGGATCGTGCTGACCAAATGCGCGCAGCCCAATCCCTTGACGCAGCTCATCCATCGCGTCGATATGCTCGATCCAGTTGCGGTCAACGGTACGCAGCAGGATCACCCGCTCGATCTCGCGCATCACCTTCGGCGTAATCAGCGTTTCCAGCTTTTTGTACTTTGCCAGCGCCCGGCTTTGCAGCGTGGAGATGATGGTCTCTCTCTGAATATCGGCAAGCTGCTGCGGAGTATAGTTGAAATCTGTCTCGGTGGTCAGCCAACCGAAATAATGATCCTTTAAACCCTTGATGTTCCATTCCTCATGTACGTCGGTGTCAGCAAGATAGGATTTGACCGTTTCATCAATCGAGGAATTCATCATTTTCAGGATATTCTCCTGCACATCCTTCTGATCTAGCACGCGATTGCGCTCCTCGTAGATCACCGCGCGCTGCTGATTCATTACGTCATCGTAAGCTAATACGTTTTTACGCATTGCAAAATGCTGATCCTCGACCTTCTCCTGCGCAGAACGGATCGATTTGGTCAGGAATTTATTCTCGATCGGTAAATCGTCCTCAACCTTCAGCATATTCATCATATTCTGAAGCCGCTCACCGCCAAACAGACGCATCAGATTATCTTCCAGCGAAAGGAAGAAACGGCTTTCCCCCGGATCGCCCTGACGTCCGGAACGACCGCGCAGCTGATTGTCAATTCGCCTTGCGTCATGACGCTCTGTGCCGATGATGAAAAGTCCGCCCGCTTCTCTGACCTTATCCGCCTGCGGCGCGATCTCCTCTCGGTACTTATCCAGCCACTCGTTATAGACCTTTCTAGCCTCTAAAATTTCCTCATCCTCGGTTTCGGCAAAGCCGGAGGCCTCCTCTACCAACAGCTCGTCATAACCCTGCTTCACCATCCTGTTTTTCGCCAGATATTCCGCATTGCCGCCAAGCTTGATATCGGTGCCGCGGCCCGCCATGTTCGTTGCAATCGTAACTGCCCCGAACTGCCCAGCCTGCGCAACGATCTGTGCTTCCTTCTCGTGATACTTCGCGTTCAGCACATTATGCTTAATGCCCTTGCGGCGCAGCATTCCGGAAAGCAGCTCGGATTTTTCGATCGAGACGGTACCTACCAAAACCGGCTGCCCCTTCGCGTGGCACTCTGCCACCTGATCGATGACCGCGTTATATTTTGCGGTTAGGGTCTTAAAGACAACGTCGTCGTGATCCTGACGAATGACCGGCTTATTCGTTGGGATTTCAACGATATCCAGCTTATAGATCTCTCTGAATTCGTCTTCCTCCGTTTTTGCGGTACCTGTCATGCCGGAAAGCTTGGTATATTGACGGAAGAAATTCTGAAAGGTAATCGTCGCCATCGTCTTGGATTCCTTCTGAACCTGTACGCCCTCTTTCGCTTCAATCGCCTGATGCAGACCATTGGAATAACGGCGGCCGATCATCAAACGTCCGGTAAACTCGTCGACAATAATGACCTCGCCATCCTTGACGACATAATCAATCTCCTTCTTCTTCACGCCGTGCGCCATGATCGCCTGATTGATATACCCCATCAGCGAGATATTGTCCGAATCGGTCAGCGTTTCGACATGGAAATACTCCTCCGCCTTTTTAATGCCGCGCGGCGTCAGGGTAGCAGTTTTCGCCTTTTCATCCACGATATAGTCCGCGTCCACGTCATCCTGATCCTCTTTGTTATCGGTTTCAGCGATAACAAACGGCTTCAATCCGGCGGCAAACATATTTGCTCTGGCATACATATCGGAAGACTTATCCCCCGCGCCGGAAATAATCAGCGGCGTTCTCGCCTCGTCGATTAGAATTGAGTCCACCTCGTCAACGATGGCAAAATTCTGCATGCGCATCACGCGGTCCTCTCTGCGCGTAACCATATTGTCACGCAGATAATCAAAGCCGAACTCGTTGTTGGTGCCGTAGGTGACGTCCGCAGCATAAGCGGCCTTTTTGTCCTTGGTTTCTCGAATAATCAGTCCCACACTCATGCCGAGAAAACGGAATACCTTGCCCATTTCCTCCGACTGATATTTTGCCAGATAATCGTTGACTGTGACGATATGCACGCCTTTGCCGGTCAGCGCATTCAGATACGCCGGCATAATCGCAACCAGCGTTTTACCCTCGCCGGTTTTCATCTCGGCGATTCTGCCTTGATGCAGCACAATACCGCCGATGATCTGCACCGGAAACGCTTTTAAGCCCAGTACGCGCCACGCCGCCTCCCTGACAACCGCAAAAGCGTCCGGAAGCAGCACGTCGAGCGAATCGCCCTCGGCAGCGCGCTTTTTTAATATTTCGGTTTGGTCGCGCAATACACGATCCGACATTTTTTCATATTTTGACTCTAAATTTAAAACCTCATCCTTAATCGGCTCAATACGGCGTAATTCCTTCTCACTGTAGCTGCCGAATATTTTCTCCATCAAACCCATGCTCTTTTGACCATTCCTTTCTGTCTTTGCGCCAAGATCTGCGCACAAGCACTATACGGTTTTAGTATATACGATTTCCGAACAAGAATCAAGTCTTTTGTGTGAATGGATTGCGGCTTTTTCATGTTGCAGATGTAAAAAGCCGCTTTCCATCTGCCGAAAACTCCGTTATGCCTCCCCATACCGATCCACCGAAAGGATCCCGCGGATCTTACGCACCTGCTGCATAATATTATTAAGCTGGCTGATGTCCTGTATTCCAATTGTAATGATAATATTCGCGTTGCCGTTTTTCATATTATGGGTGTTTAGCTGCTCGATCGATACACGATTATTCGACAAAAGCATGGTCAAATCGGCAAGCAGTCCGGTGCGGTTTTCTGTAATGATGTCAAGCGTCCCCAAAAAGACGGTTTTCACATTCTCCGCCCAACGGACGCTGATCCACCGCCCCTCCTGCGTTGGTTTCTTCTGCACTGCGATCATGTTGGTGCAGTTTTTCTTATGCACCGAAACGCCGTGCCCGCGGGTAATAAAGCCGATAATCTCGTCCCCTGGAACCGGATTACAGCAACGGGCAAGCTTGACCTCGCAGTTGTCAATCCCGTCGACGATCACGCCGCTGCGCGCGCTTTTCAGTTCCTTCCTTTGCTGCAAATTCTGCTGCTGCTCGGCGACCTGCTGCGATATTTCAGCCTTTTCGCTCTGCTGCTCCTTTAGCTGCTCCAGTTGGATCGCCTTCAGATACTCGTCACGTATCCGCGGGATGATCTTGGTAAGCGGGAGCCCGCCATAGCCAATCGCAGCGTAAAACTCCTCCGCTGAATCATAACGCTGACGCTTTGCGGTATTTTCAACAAATGCGTCGTATTTTTCCGGCGGGATCGCAATATTACTGCGCTGCAAAGCGCGCTCAAACTCTACCCTGCCGGTTTCGATATTCTCCTCCCTGCGCTCGCGCTTGAACCACGCGCGGATCTTACTGCGCGCCTCGCTGGTTTTTGCAATCGCAAGCCAATCTCGGTTTGGTCCGTGCCCCGGCGCCTTGGTCGTGATAATTTCAACAATCTGTCCGGTCTGTATCTCGGTATTCAGGCTCACCATCCGCGTATTGATCTTTGCGCCGATCATGTGATTCCCTACCTCCGAATGGATCGCGTAGGCAAAGTCGATCACAGTCGAACCGCTTGGGAGACACTTCACATCCCCTTTCGGGGTAAACGCATAGACCTCATCCGCCGAAAGGTCGGTCTTAATGGTTTTGATGATATCCTCCGCGCCCTCCGACTCCTGCTGATTCTGGATCATCTGGCGCACCCAGGCGATCGTTTCATCAAGCTTGCCGTTCCCTTTGATGCCAGCCTTGTATTTCCAGTGCGCGGCGATACCGTATTCGGCAATATGGTGCATCTCCCAAGTGCGTATCTGCACCTCAAACGGAATTGCCTCCTTGCCGATAACAGTGGTGTGCAGGCTGCGGTATCCGTTCGGCTTCGGGGTGGAGATATAGTCCTTAAAGCGGTTCGGCAGCGGGCTGAACATATCGTGAATGATGCCGAGCACATTGTAGCAGTCGGTTTCCGAGGAAACGATCACCCGCACCGCAAACACATCGAACACCTCGTCAAAGCTTTTGCCGCCTATATATACCTTGCGGTATACCCCGTAAACGCTCTTGACCCGTCCTTCGATATGTGCGGTAATGCAGCTCTGCGCAAGCCGCTCCAAAATACGCTTTTGGATGTCGATGATAAACGTTTCACGCTGCTCTGATTTTAGTTTTAGCTGCTCTTCGATCTCAGCATAAGCGACTGGATCTAGATAGCGCAGCGCATAATCCTCCAGTTCCTCCTTGATGGCGCGGATGCCGAGCCGATGTGCCAGCGGCGCGTAGACTTCCATTGTTTCCAACGCCTTTTCCCGCTGCTTCTTCTCACTCCAATACTCGCCGGTACGCATATTGTGCAGTCTATCGGCAAGCTTGATAATGACAACACGAATATCGTCGCACATCGCAAGCAACATCTTCCGCACATTCTCCGCCTGCGCTTCCTCTTTTGAACGGATCTGAAGCTTGGTCAGCTTTGTAACGCCCTGTACAAGCTGTGCGATGGTCGCGCCAAAGTTCTTTGTCAGTTCCTCCTCCGTACAAGAGGTATCCTCGATCACATCGTGCAGGATACCCGCGCAGATGCTTTCGGTGTCCATCCCAAGATGAAATAAAATATACGCCACCGCCAGCGGATGAATGATATACGGTTCTCCGGAAAGCCGCCTTTGCCCTTTGTGATATGCCTGTGCCGTATCGTACGCAAAGCGCACAAGCTTTGTGTCAATATTCCGCTGGGACTTTTCGATCTTTTCAATCAGATCATCAATACTATACTCCTCTAACATCGGAATAAGATGGGTGGGTTCTGACATATAGCGATTCCTTCCTTTCGCACAGGGTCTGACGCGATCCAATGTTTCTCTTTTCCCTCGCTTTGTCCGCCATAGCATAAGCAAAACAAGGCAATTTGATTCTTGATTTTTTATTTTTCAGTCTGTCCTTCCCGCAACGCCTCAAAATAAGCGTATGTCTTCGAGTCGGAAAGCTTCACCTTTTCCTTCACCGCATGACAGATAAGCCGCCCCGAAGCGTCGGTTGAAACAAAGCCTAATTCCCTTAGCACATCGACACAAAGCCGAAATTTACAGTAGTTCATCTTTTCCGGCGAAACAATAGCCGAATACAGCAGCTCAACGTTGCAATTCCAGACATCTTTGCCCATCAGCCGCTTATATACCGCGCCGATTTCGCTGCGGGTTGGTCCCATATGCAGAAGCAGACGTCGGTCTGTGATCTGCTCCCCGCGGCAGAACATCTCATAATACGCTTTTGCCGAAAAAAATTTATCCTGCACAATCAAACTGCTGCGGTAATCAACACAGCGCAGGGACAGCTGCTTTTCCTCGTGATAAACGCTTACCTGCGGCTCCACCAGAAAATCAAGCCGCGCTCCGCATTCAAAGCAAATATCGTCGGTCACCGCATGAAACAGCAATATTTCCGCCCTTTCTCCCGCGCATTCTACCAAAAGCCTAGTGTGCTTTCCGCCAGAAAGCGGGATTTTATCCTGTAGCGTGCAGCCGCGCAGCAAAAAGATCGGCAGCTGATTGCTGTCCCCGCTGTTCCCGGTGCCAAACGGCTCCAGCCTGCTCAATTCCTCAACCGCAGCAATACTAAGCGTGCGCGGCGTGACCGCAAGATCAGCGGTAATGGCGTATGTAGGCATAATCGGGAAACGAGTCCGGCAGTAGCGATAAAGTCGATCCCGCCACTGCGGGATATCCTTTTCCGCAAGCGAAAATCCGCCCGCGCCCTCATGCCCGCCGAATGCAGTCAACACGCTGCTCGTTCCGGCAAGCGCGTCGTAAACCGAAAATCCCTCGATCCCGCGCGCCGAGCCGTGCGCAGCGCCGGTTTGTGAATCGACCGTCAGCACAAAAGCAGGTTTCCCATACCGCTCAAGCAGCTTTGCGGCGCAGATGCCGATCACCCCCGGATGCCAATCCTTGCCCGAAACCACAATCACCCGCTCAAGCGTTATTTTGGGATCCTTCGCAGTAAGCAGCGCAATGTCGTCCATAATCTGCTGCTCTAGCTGCTGCCTTGCAGCGTTGAGGCTGTTTAATTTTCCGGCAAGCTGTACCGCCAGCTCCTCATCCTCGCATAACAGCAGATTCACTGCGTCCATCGGGTCGCCAATCCTGCCGGCGGCATTGATCCGCGGGACAAGCGAAAACGCAACGTCTTTGGTGGAGATGCGCCCCGGTTTGACGCCCGCTGCGCTGAGCAGCGCCTGCAAGCCCGGAAAATCGGCATTTTTCAGCATTTGAAATCCAAATCGGACAATTGAGCGGTTCTCATCGGTAATCGGCATGATATCGCCGATGGTACCGATTGCCGCAATCGCGCCAAAGGACTCCAGCGCTGTGAGATAGTCGCCGTCCTGCATTGCGGCGACCAGCTTCAGCGCCACGCCGACGCCAGCCAGATCCTTAAACCGGCTTTCGCAGTCAGCGCGGTGCGGATCGACAACAGCGACCGCCTGCGGCAGTTTCTCTCCCGGCAAATGATGGTCGGTGACAATCAAATCCATCCCTAATTGAGCGATCAATTCCGCTTCCTTTACTGCGGCAATGCCGTTATCTACCGTGATGATAAGATCAACGCCGTCCCGCGCCATCCGCTTAACCGCAGGCTCATGCAGACCATAGCCGTCCTTCAAACGATCCGGAAGCCTGATCTCGACCTCAGCGCCAAGCCCCTGTAAAAAGCTGAAAAGCAGCACGCTTGCGGTGACGCCGTCGCAGTCGTAATCGCCATAGATCACAATATGCTCGCTATCATCGACCGCACGGTTGATGCGCTCGACCGCAAGGTCCATATCCTTCAGTGTAAACGGATCGTCAAATAAAAGCGTTTCATCCAGCAGCTTCTCCACCTGCTCCGCATCGTAACCGCGCACCGCTAAAATCGCTGAAAGCAATGTTCCGCAGCGATATTCGCGGATGAACTGTCGCATCCGTTTTTTATTCTCCTCGACATCACGCTTTTTTCCCTTCAGCGACCATCTTCTCATTCACACACCCAATGCCTTTCCGCCAGAAAACGTCATTTCACGCAGCTTTCCTCTCTTTTTGAAGTCTTTCATATAGGGAAAACAGCAAAAAAATGTAATTCAAGTTTTATTATAACATTTTTGAGATAGTTTGTAAATATCTTTTTCAAATTTTATTTTGCAATTATTTCGCCAAAAATCCCCAGCATTTTGGAAAGGTATAATTCGCCGCGCACGTTCTCATAATGGGAATATACCGCTTTAAGAGGAGGAAGATTTTATGTACCGAAGCTACAGCAAGGTGGAGATCTGTGGAATCGACACCTCAAAGCTGCCAGTATTGAGCGAAACGAAAAAGCAATCGCTTTTGACACAATATAAATCTGGAGATAAAAAAGCGAGAGAGGAGCTGATTAACGGCAACCTGCGGCTGGTTCTAAGCGTAGTCCAACGTTTTTCCAGCCGGAATGAGAATCCGGACGATCTTTTTCAAGTCGGCTGTATCGGATTAATAAAGGCAATCGATAATTTCGACTTAGGACATGAGGTGCGGTTTTCAACCTACGCCGTGCCGATGATTATCGGCGAAATACGCCGCTATCTGCGCGATTACAATGCGGTACGGGTATCACGCTCACTCAAGGATTTGGCATACCGCGCAATGCTCTGTAAGGAGCAGCTTTCCGCCGGATTAAACCGCGAACCGACTGTCGATGAGATCGCGGAAAAGCTGAAGCTGCCGAAGCAGGATATCGTGATGGCGTTGGAGGCGATCACTTCCCCGATCTCGCTTTATGAACCAGTCTATTCCGACGGCGGCGACACCATCTACGTCATGGATCAGCTTGGTACAAACGACCAGCTTGACGACTGGACGCAGGAAATCTGCTTAAAGGAATCGATCAAAAACCTCGCGCCGCGTGAACGCTCAATCCTGAGCAAGCGCTTCATTCAGGGCAAAACGCAGGTCGAGGTTGCCGGAGAAATCGGTATCTCCCAGGCACAGGTTTCGCGTCTGGAAAAAGCGGCGCTGCAAAAGATCAAGGCGGCGCTATAATCGCAAGGAGAAGCGTCCCAAAATGCGAGGAAAAGCATCTCTTTTTGGAAAATTCAAAATACCGGCAGCGTTTTGCTGCCGGTATGATCGTTTTATGATTCTTCCACCGCGACGCGGTAAAACGCCAGCGGCGGAAGATACGACGGCTGATCGAACAGCACCCGCATCGCGCCCAATTCCTCGGCGGCAAGGCTTACCTTTGCGCTATCTGCAAGCGCGCGGTTCCATGTAATCGTTATCGCGCTCTCATCCGTCCGCGCAATCACAATCGGATGCGCTTCTCCCGCATCATCCTCGCATATAAACGGCATTTCCCGCTCCGGTACCGTAAGCACATAGATGCTTGCACAGTGAGAAAAACGAAGAAGCGTCTGGTTCGGCGCAGTTTTTGTGACTCTCTCAATGTCCGGCGCAAAGCAATGCTCATAGCCCGGAAGATGATAGTAGGTATGCAGCGCCAGTTCGGCGAGCCGCTCGCCGATGGTCAAGTTGGCAGCGGCGCTGTTGTGGATCTCATCGCTCAAGGTCAGATCATAGGACGGCACAACATACACATCCTTGATCTGCTTTGCCGCCAAACGCTGCGCATCGCGCAGCACGCCAAAGCTGCGGCGCGGATATAAACAGCCTTCGGTGGAATAATCGGTGGTCAGCTTATTGAGCTGAGTGGTATAGATCGGCTTGTCGCCATACTCCTCACGCAGGGTTTTGACAAGCAGCGCAAATTCCGCAAGATAATGCGTGCCGCCAAAACGCTCCGCTCTGCAATCAGTGCAGCCTTGATACCACAAAAACGCGCAGAAGTCGTTGCCGATATCCCGCAGATAACGCCGCATATTGCGGTAAAGATATCCGTTCTGCTGCAAAAGCCAATCCTCAATCGGCGAACCGCCTTCCGCCGCTGGAATGATCCCAATCGGCATATTTAAGGCATTCTTGAGCATTTTTGCAAAATGCAGGTACGGGCTTACGCCCGGATTCGAGCCCTCTCTGTTATCTGGATAAATGGTATCGGTCGAATCGTTAAACGGGTGGCTGGCAAGATCCCATCTTCCTCTTGCGCGCAGCATATGTACGCCGATCTCCGGCGCGTCCTTGACATGATCGCGGCCGTAGCCGCTGGCGTTGGATTGTCCAATGACGACGTAAATATCGCCCACACCGAGATGATGCACCATATCGCCGCGTATCCCCCAGACCATATCCCCGCAATAAACCTTCGTTTCCAGCCGGTAAAGCCCGCCTTTTGGAACACGCTCAAAGGTATGACGCCAATCTCCGCTTTTATGATCCGGCGCAAAGCTTGTCTGGCATTTTTGCCAGTTAACGACCGGCTTATTTGTTTCCTCGAAAACGATACGCGCCATGACGCACTGTACCGCAGCTTCATCAAAGCCGTCAGGCACATTCCAGCCTCCAGAGATCGAAAGCGAAGCAAAATCTCCATGCCGCTGCAAAATCTGCCAATCCTGGGGTCCTTTGTCGATAAAAGCGCCATTGATTCTCATAATAATTCCCCCTATTGTAAACGGCCGGATCTTATAATGAATCCGACCGTATATCAATGCTTATCAATATCAAAAAGCAGGCTTCAGACGTATTTTAGGCTCAACAGAACGGATTTTCAGTCGGATACGGCAGCGACTTCGGCTGATTGTACGCGACGTCCTCCACACCTAAATAATGGAACAGATCAAACAGCACCTTACCAACATGACCGAACGCAACCGCGCCATGATGTGGATACTGCTTCTCCACCAGAACATGACGGTAGAAGCGATCCATCTCCGGGATAGCGAAGATGCCGATACCGCCGAACGAACGTGTTGCAACCGGCAGAATCTGTCCTTGGGCAACATACGCTTTTAACTGTCCGGCTGCATTGGACTGTAAACGGAAGAAGGTGATATTGCCTGCCGCCAAATCGCCTTCCAGTGTGCCGCGGGTAATGTCTGGCTCACCGTCAGGCTCAAGCGAACGCTTCTGAATCAGCTGATATTTCATTTCGCCCTTAGCAAGACGACAGATCGGCGTATTTCCGCAATGGAAGCCCATGAAGGTTTCGGTCAAACGTACATCGTACTTATCCTTGATATCCTCGCAGTACAGGTTTTCCGGAACGGTATTATTGATGTCAAGCAATGTGACCGGCGCACCGGTGACGCAGGTGCCAATATACTCGGAAAGCGCGCCGTAGATATCAACCTCACAGGAAACAGGAATCCCGCGCGCGGTCAGACGGGAGTTGACATAACATGGGACAAAGCCGAAATACCGCTCAAAGCTTGGCCAGCATTTGTTCGCGAACGCAACATATTCGCGGCTGCCTTTATGCTTCTCCGCCCAATCAAGCAGCGTCAGCTCATACTGCGCAAGACGCGGCAGGACGCCCGGATGCTTGTTGCCCTCGCCAAGTTCCTTCTCCATGTCGGCAATCACTCCCGGAATACGCGGGTCGTTCTTGTGCGCCAAATAAGCATCATACAAATCAAGCTCGGAGTTTTCCTCGATCTCAACGCCCAAATCAAACAGCGGCTTAATCGGCGCGTTACAGGCAAAGAAGTCCTGCGGACGCGGACCAAAGGTGATGATCTTCAGATTCGCAATGCCGAGCAGCGCTTTTGCAAACGGAACAAACTCGCCTATCAGCCTTGCAAGCTCCGGCGCCGTGCCGACCGGATACTGCGGAATGAATGCCTTGATCCGGCGCATTCCCAGATTATAGGAGCAGTTGAGCATGCCGCAGTACGCATCGCCGCGTCCGTCGACCAGGCTGTTGCCATCCTCCTCCGCAGCAGCGCAGTACATCGTAGGACCGCCAAAGAACCGGGCGATCAGCGTTTCGGACGTTTCCGGTCCGAAATTTCCTAAGTAAACAACCAGCGCGTTGACGCCGTGCGCCTTGACGTCGGCGACAGCCTTCTGCGCATCAACCTCATTTTCAACGGTGATCGGACAGTTATAAATACCCTCTCCATATGCCTCCGCCACACGATTGCGGCGCGCAGTGGAAAGAGAAATTGGGAAACAATCGCGCGAAACCGAGATCAAGCCCAGCTTCACTACCGGAATATTCTGCATATTGATTTCCTCCTTTAAGCATAAAATTTTCGACAGGTTTCCTGCCTCTTTTTATTTCTTTAATCATAGCACAATTTTCTGCCCCTGTCAAGGAAAAAGCGGCAGCCGCAAATATCCGTATCAATTTTTCAATCTTCTGCAAACCGTTTGATATCTCTGGCTGCCTGCGTGGAATCAAGCAGATCGCCATGAACGCTTACTTTGCCATATTTCTTGGCGGAGAGAAACAGAATCTCCGGAGCCTCCTCCACATGGTAGGATAACGCCGCTTTAAAATTGTCCTCATTCGTGTTGCTGACAACGATAAATTTTTTTCTGACGCTTTCATACGCTTCAAGCAATTCCGGACGACGCTGGAAATAGCACTGGCTTCTTTCGTTAAAGAGAAAGAAATTAGCGCACGGATAGTCGCAGTAATTCGGCAGGATGAAGTAAGCGCATTCGCTTTTTACAATCTCATCAAGCAGCGTACACTCCATATCCTCGATATACGGGCATTTTTCGCGCATATCAAAGCATTCGTAATTGCAGCCGCCGCAGGGATGCAGCGTAAAATCAGAAAAGGAATACAGCTTGACGTGTTGCAGCAGCGAACAGACAAGCCTGCCGATTTTTTCACAGTTCCCGTTCTTTCTTCCGCTGAACGAGATCACGCAGCTTGACTTTTCCTCCATCCTCTCTCCCCTTCCTCATTCTTCATCTCAAAAAGCATTGCGGCAGGTTTTGGCGCCGCAGTCCGCTTTTTTAGCAACATATTCTGTACCTCTCCCATCTTCTCGTAAATAAAGCTGTTCTGCGCGCCATATATCTTATTGCGCACAGAACAGTTGTTCAATTTATTTGTTCTCTTCCACGCCAAGGGTCACTTTTTCGCCGTTGATATCCCATTCCTTCGAGATAACGGCAGTTTCGCCATAAAACACTTTTTCTCCCAGCGTGTCCTTGCAAACCGAATCCTCGTTTGCCGCAATGATCGCGGCGATCTTCTCGCTTCCGGAAACGTAAAGGTTGATTCTGGAAACGACGTTGAAATCCGCCTCTTTACGCATCGACTGGATCTTCGACACGATCTCGCGGACAAAGCCCTCCTCGATCAGCTCCGGCGTTAGTCTTGTATCAAGCACGACCGTAACTCCCTTGTCGCTCATCGAAACAAAGTGCGGCGCCTGCGCGGTAGCGATCAGCAGATCGTCGGCGGTCAATTCCACCTCGCCGCTTGGCAAAGCCAGCCTTAACACGCCGGTTTCATCCAATTCCCGCTTTGCGGCAGCGCCATTTAAATCCTGCAGCGCTGCGCGGATCTCCCCTAACCGCTTGCCGTACTTCGGGCCTAGGGTTTTAAGCTGCGGCTTAAAGGTGTAGTCCATAAAGCCGGAAACATCCGCCGTAAACGTGAGCGCCTTAACATTTAACTCCTCCAGCACAATGCTGCAGTAGTCTTTTTTCAGCTCCTTTGACGCGCAGATGAACATCTGCGCAAGCGGCTGACGGTTTTTCATGTTGGCAGCGTTTCGTGCGCCGCGTCCTAACACAACGACGTTCAAAACTTCCTCCATGCTTTCTTCTAAATCCTTGTCGATCCATTCGGTTCTGACGGTCGGGAAATCGCACAGATGCACGCTTTCCGGCGCGGCGGGATCAATGCTGCAAACCAGATTGCGATAGATATCCTCGGTCATAAACGGAATCATCGGCGCGGCAGTTTTCGCGGTATTAACCAGCACGGTATATAGCGTCATGTAGGCGTTGATCTTATCCTGCGTCAAGGTTTCACCCCAGAAACGCTCGCGGCTGCGGCGAACATACCAGTTGGAAAGCTCGTCCACGAACTGCTCAAGCGCTCTTGCCGCCTCCGGAATCCGGTAATTGTTGAGATTCTCATCTACAGCCGCAATCATCGAGTTGACACGGGAGAGAACCCAACGATCCATTAGCCCAAGCTTATCGTAATCAAGGGTATATTTGGTCGCGTCAAATCCGTCGATATTCGCATACAATACAAAAAACGCATAGGTATTCCAAAGCGTCCCCATAAATTTACGCTGTCCTTCAACAACCGCTTTGCCGTAGAAACGGTTTGGAAGCCACGGCGCTGAATTGGTGTAAAAGTACCAGCGGATCGCATCCGCGCCGTAGGTGTTCAGCGCTTCGAACGGGTCGACCGCGTTGCCCTTTGATTTGGACATCTTCTGTCCGTTTTCGTCCTGAACAAGCCCCAACACGATAACGTTTTTATACGGCGCCTTATTGAACAGCAGCGTTGAGATCGCCAGCAGCGAATAAAACCAGCCGCGTGTCTGATCCACCGCCTCAGAGATAAAGTCCGCCGGGAACTGTTCCTCAAAAAGCTCCTTGTTCTCAAACGGATAATGGTGCTGCGCAAACGGCATCGAACCGGAGTCAAACCAGCAGTCGATAACCTCTGGAACACGCTTCATCTGCTTTCCGCACTGTGGGCAGGTAATGGTGACCGCGTCGATATATGGACGGTGAAGCTCGATATCCTCCGGACAGTTATCCGACATTTCCTTTAACTCTGCAATACTGCCGATCGCGTGCTGATATCCGCACGCGCACTCCCAAATATTCAGCGGCGTACCCCAATAACGGTTACGCGAAACGCCCCAATCCTGCACGTTCTCCAGCCAGTCGCCAAAGCGCCCCTTGCCGATGCTCTCCGGAATCCAATTGATTGTGTTGTTATTTTGGATCAGATCATCCTTAAGCGCCGTCATCCGGATAAACCATGATTCCCGCGCGTAGTAGATCAGCGGCGTATCGCAGCGCCAGCAGAACGGATAGCTATGCTCAAATCTCGGCGCAGAGAACAAAAGCCCCTTTTTGTCCAGATCGGTCAAGATCAGCTTGTCTGCGTCCTTGCAGAAAACACCGGCATACGGCGTTTCCTTGGTCATGTGCCCCGAACCGTCTACCAGTTGTACAAACGGCAGATCATAGTTTCTGCCAACCTTTGCGTCATCCTCACCGAACGCTGGGGCGATATGAACAACGCCGGTACCGTCCGACATCGTGACATAGCGGTCGCAGGTAACATAGTACGCCTTTTTATGCTGTTTTTCGCAGATCGAAACTGCGCAGTCAAACAACGGCTCATACTCCATATGCTCCATCGCCGTTCCAAGGAAGGTATCCAACACCTCATACGGCGCGGTCGGCTCTTTGCCCAGAACCGTCTCGCAGAGCGCGTCCGCCAAATAATAGGTATAGCCGTCGGCAGTTTTTACCTTGACATAGGTATCGTCCGGATTAACGCAGAGCGCGACGTTGGACGGCAGCGTCCACGGAGTGGTTGTCCAAGCCAAAATATACGCATCCTCGCCTTTTACCTTAAAGCGAGCAACAGCCGAACGTTCCTTGATATCCTTATACCCTTGCGCGACCTCGTGACTGGAAAGCGGTGTCCCGCAGCGCGGGCAATACGGGACAATCTTAAAGCCCTTGTAAAGAAGCTTTTTCTCCCAGATCTGTTTTAACGCCCACCATTCCGACTCAATAAAATCGTTGTGATAGGTAACATAAGGATGTTCCATATCTGCCCAGAAGCCGACAGTGCCGGAGAAATCCTCCCACATCCCCTTATATTTCCAAACGCTTTCCTTACATTTCTGAATGAACGGCTCCAAGCCGTACTGCTCGATCTGATCCTTACCGTCAAGCCCGAGCATTTTTTCAACCTCCAGTTCAACCGGAAGCCCGTGGGTATCCCAGCCCGCCTTACGCGGAACCTTGTACCCCTTCATCGTGCGATAACGCGGGATCATATCTTTGATGACACGGGTCAGAACATGACCGATATGCGGCTTGCCGTTTGCAGTCGGCGGACCGTCGTAGAAGGTGTATTCCTCCCCGTCCTTCCGCAGATCGATACTTTTGCGGAAAATGTCGTTCTCTTTCCAAAAACGCTCGACCTCTTTTTCGCGCTTGACAAAATCCATGCTGGTCGAAACCTTGCGATACATTAGCTTACTCCTCCTTCAAAATAAAAAGCCTTCGCCCCATGTAAAACAGGACGAAGGCATACTTCGCTTTTAACCACCTATTCCAACATACAAAAATATGCGTTCCGAATAACGGTGGAAAACCGGCGCGGCTTACTCTTCTTTCAGCCGGCGATTCGGGAGTGATTTTCGTAAAAGCGCCACTTGCACGGGGCTTTCACTCTCCCCCGCTCGCTTTGGCTTTCACCGCTTTCCTACTCTCTCCGTCAACATCTTTCTTTGATTAACGTTATTGTAGCATATTTGGGCAAAAAAGTCAAATGACAAACCGTCTAAAGAAAAAACATTTTATGAAAACGAATTTATTTTGATTGTCTACTTCCATCTTATTCCACGTAGAAATCACGCTCGTCGCCCAAACGGATACAGCCGAGCAGCCCATCGACTTCATCGTTTCCGACCTCACAGTTTACGTCAATAAAATTATCCCCGTAATAAATGCGCCCATAGGTAGTGTCCGGCAGCTTGGAAACCGGCGTACTGCCAAAAACCAGCGTCAGATTGTCGTCCAGCGCCGACAGCATCTTTGCTGAAAATTCCGCTAAAAACGCGCTGACCGGATAATCCTCCCAAGCCTTCCCCTGCTCGTAACCGCTAATACAGCCATATGCAAGCAGATACTTCTTGTTGCAGCAGGTGATCTCCTCATACGGCATGAACTCCTCTAAATAATCTAAGATCGCCTCCCGCGTCTCTGCCGAAAGCGCCAGATACTGCGAGATAATCGGCGCGCCGCCGTCGCTGATCCATGCGGCAAGCAGCTCCTTCTGCTCATCATCTAATAACGCCGCAAGCGCGCTTGGCTCAGAAAGCTCCGCCGCAGCAGGAATTGCCCCAAAAATCTTGATGAAACGGTACTCGTTTTTCCCCATCAGCGGATATACATTGTCCCGGAGCATCAGATCCTTCAAAAGCCCAAAAGAATCTGGACCATTCCCGATAATATCGCCCAGCAGGTAAAGCTCATCCCGCGGCGTGAAGCGAACCTTTTGCAGCATCTTCCGGAATTCCTCCACATATCCGTTTAAGCCGCTCATAACATAATACATACACAACCTCCTATTTCTCTGCGCAATGCGACGAAGCGCCAATTTCTTTTTACATTAACTACACTATACCATATTATAACAAAAAAGTCAAGTGGCTATCCTTAAATTCATGGAATTTTTTTATTGCGAAAGTTGGCATAAAAAGAATCAAATGCTTATAAAAGCGCGAAAAACCGATAAAATTAAGCGATATCCGCAGCCAAAGGCACCGGGCAGCGCATTTTCTGTAGAAAAACGCTCTTTGCACGCCGTTTCATCCTTGTTAAGTGGAATTTTTCCTTCTTTCTTTACGAAAGGCAAACCGCTGTTTTTCCCTCTTGCGTTTTCAGGCAGAATATGCTATGATGAAGGAAGAAAACCAATGGAGGGGCATTATGAACTGTTTGGATATCATCGGTCCAGTGATGATCGGACCGTCATCCTCCCACACGGCTGGCGCCTGCCGGATCGGAAAGGTTGCAAACGCTTTGCTGAGTGAGCCGGTCAGCGGAGCGTTTATTGAGTTTTACGGCTCGTTTGCTAAGACCTACTGCGGGCACGGGACGGATAAAGCAATCGTTGCCGGCATTTTGGGGATGGACCCGGACGATATGCGGCTGAAGGATAGCTTTCTTCATGCGAGGGAAGCGAACGTTTCGATACAGATTACGACTGCGCAGAACGACGATCTGCACCCGAACACCGCCTCTGTCACATTGTACGGCAGGAGCGGCAAAAGCGTTTCGGTACAGGGCGCAAGCATCGGCGGAGGCGAGATCCTGATCGAAAGGATTAACGGCATGGAAGTTTCGGTCAGCGGTCAGCATACGACGCTGGTCGTGCTGCATAAAGACGCGCCGGGCGTGATCGCAGCGGTTACGCGCTATGTCGGGCAGTATCAGGTCAATATCTGCAATTTCCGGCTCTCGCGTGAATCCAAGGGCGGCGAGGCGGTTATGACAATCGAGCTTGACGGCGAGATCAAGCCGCAGCTCACCGAGCAGATTGACGTACTCCCGAACGTTATTCATTCGATCCTGCTGCATCCGCTTGCCAAACAATTAAGCTGAGCGGATGGGAATACAAATATTATATAGCAAAGGAAATGTTGCGCATATGGTCAATTTTAAATACCGCTCGGCTGCCCAGCTTGCCGCCGCTGCAAACGAAGAGCATAAGCGCCTTGGGGCATTTGTGCTGTCCGAGCAGGCAAACACGCTGGAGCTAACAGAAAGCGCGCTGTTTGCCGAGATGGAACACAGACTTACCGTGATGGAAGCATCAGTAGCTGCCGGATCACAGCGCGGGCTTTGTTCCCAAAGCGGATTGAGCGGCGGCGACGCCTATCTTATGTCGCTCTACCTTGATAAAGGGAATACGCTCTGCGGTGAGGTCATTTCATCCGCGATCCAAAAGGCACTCGCCGTTTCGGAATATAACGCGGCGATGGGGCGCATCGTTGCCGCGCCGACCGCAGGCTCCTGTGGAATACTGCCCGCCGCAGTGCTGACGATGATGGAGAAAAAGAAGGTCTCCAGGGAGGACGCCGTCCTCTCCCTGTTTGCTGCATCCGGTATTGGGATGATTATCGCAAATTGCGCAACCTTAGCCGGCGCGCAGGGAGGCTGCCAAGCGGAATGCGGCGCAGCGTCGGCAATGGCAGCCGCAGCGATAGTCGAGCTATCCGGCGGAACGCCGGAGCAAGCCATCCACGCAGCAGCAATCGCGCTTAAGAATATCCTCGGGCTTGTCTGCGACCCGGTTGCTGGACTGGTCGAGATTCCCTGCATCAAGCGAAACGCTTCCGGCGTTGCAAATGCGTTTATCGCCGCCGAATTGGTGATCGCCGGCATCCAAAGCGCGATCCCATGCGACGAGGTCATTTTAGCGATGAAACGGATCGGCGACAGTATGCCATGCGCGCTGAGGGAAACCGCCGACGGCGGACTTGCCGCTACGCCGACCGGACAAAGGCTATATGCGCAGATATTCGGGAAGGAAAAGGAGTAAGCAGCTTGTCAGAACCACGGAGCTTTCCGGATGAAATCCGTTCCTTGCGCGTATCGTCGCTCAATCATCGTAAAAACAAACATGAAATAACCAAATCGCCGCAGAAAACTGCGGCGATTGCATTTAGAACATGATTTACTGAATTTTGTTGCCGGCTTTATCGGTAAAGCTACCACAAGCGATCATGATAATGTCGATCAGCCACCAAATCCCACAACCGCCGACGGTAATCAGCTTCAATATACCGGTGCCAACCTTACCGACACAAAAACGGTCAACGCCTAACTCACCCAAAAAAATGGAAATGACCAACAATGCACCCTTACTCATTTTACAATCCTCCATAAATATGTATTTCGAAAGGATAGCAACGATCCTATCGCAAATATTATAGCATATCTATGTACAAATTGCAACCCTTTTGCGACTTTTTTTCGCTGGGTATTTTCACAAAATAAAACAGATCAAGCCGCTGCATCCCTCGTTGATGATGCGCTCTATCGTTTCCTGCAATTTCATCCGCGCATCGACCGGCATCCGTGAAAGCTTGCTGCGCAGCCCCTCGTTCACCAATTCATGCAGCGATTTGCCGAAAATATTGCTCTGCCAGATCTTCTGCGGATCCTCCTTAAACTCTTCCATCAGATAGGAGATAAGCTCCTCGCTCTGTCGCTCACTGCCGACAATCGGCGAAACCTCGGTCGTAATATTCGCTTTCATCATATGAATGCTTGGTGCGGCCGCCTTCAGCCGCACGCCGTACTTTCCGCCCTGCTTGATAATTTCCGGTTCATCGAGCAGCAGCTCCTCCATCGACGGCATTACAATACCGTAACCGCTGGCTTCCACCTCCTGCAGCGCGCCTGCAAGCCGGTCATAGCGGCGCTTGACCTCAGCAAGCTCCTTTAAAAGCGGCATCAGCGCCGATTCGTTTTCAATCTCAAATCCAGTTACCTCTCCGATCACACGATAGAAAAGCGCGTCTGGCAGCCGCAGCAGGATATCGGCTTTTCCTGTTCCAAGATCGATCTTTTTGAGCTGTGCCTGCTCCACATTCTCGCAAAGAGCAAGCTTTTCCACAAACGCATACACCTCCTCGATCTTGCTCAGATCGGCGGCATAGGTGCGAATACAGTCGAAAACCGATTTTTTCAGCCAATGCTCCTTATCGAGCGAGGCGACCCAGCGCGGCATTTGCACCGCGATTTCTTTCACTGGAAATTCATATAGCAATTGCTGTAGGATTGCAAGGAGCTGGTCACGTTCCAGCGACAGACAATTTACCGCTATGACAGGAACCGCATAGGCGTCGGTTAATTCCTCTGCCAGCGCCACCGATTCCTTTGCCTGCGGATCAACACAGTTCAGCAGTACGACAAATGGTTTGTTGAGCGCGCTTAACTCGTCGACGACCCGTTTCTCCGCTTCAGCGTACTCGCTGCGCGGAATATCGCTGAGAGAGCCGTCGGTGGTCACGACCACTCCAACTGTGGAGTGCTCTAAAATAACCTTGCGTGTGCCGATCTCCGCAGCCATATTAAATGGAACCGGATGGTCGAACCACGGCGTCTGCACAAGCCGCGGCTGTTCATTTTCGATATAGCCTAAAGCACTTGGCACAACATAGCCCACACAGTCGATCAGCCGCACAGTCAGCTTTACCGCGTCGTCTGGTCTGATCACTGCGCCCGACTCCGGAATGAATTTCGGCTCGGTGGTCATGATCGTCCGTCCCGCCGCCGACTGCGGCAGTTCATCTACCGCGCGATCGCGGGAAAAGCCTTTTTCCATTTGCGGAATTACGAGCTTTTCCATAAATTGCTTGATAAAGGTCGATTTCCCGGTACGAACCGGGCCAACTACCCCAATGTAAATATCGCCGCCCGTTCGCGCGGCTATTTCCTCATAAATACTGGATTGCGGCGTTTGTAACGCCTGAGGCGTTACCGGCATCTGTACAGCGGTCATCCTGTTTTTCCTCCCGTTTGCATTGTTATGACCCGACCTGCTTTCGGCTGATTTCATGCGCTTATCCAAAGTTCCTTGCCGATCAGGTCGTCTGCTTCCAATATATGAGCGCTTTCCCGCCGTTATGCAGATTTACCGCAAAATGAAAAACGCCTCGCAGCAAAATGCGAGGCGCCTAATATGCACACGGATCACCGATCCGGATTTTTCTCTTTTGGCTCAAGCTGCCTGAAGATAAACGGCAATACCTCCTCCGGCTTGATCTGCAGCACGTAGGAAAACTCGTCGTAAAGCAGCTTTTCCGCCGCCTCCATGAAACGTTCATCCGATTGGTGCAGTTTTTTCCCGCTCAGTTCGCGCTGCTTTTGATGCGCATAAATCGCTTTAATCATGCCGATCAACTCTTTTCGGCTGCCGCTTTGCAGCATCTGCTGGTACTGTGCCTTGCGAAGCTGATCGTCCTCTTCCCAGCCAAATTCCTCCTGCGGCATCTCTGCAATCAGACGCTTAACCTCCGCAGCGGATAAAAGGCGTTTCATTTTGGCAACCAACTGCTCGTTCTTGCAAGGTACAAATACCTGCAATTCTTTTTTATGCACCGGCTGCAAAACGTAATACTCCTCCGCTGTTTTTCCAAATTGCTGCTTTGTTACATCCGCTACACGACAAACCCCTGTTGTGGAATACCGCACCGTATCGCCGACTGAAAATCGTTCCATATGTTTTCCCCTCCTGTTCATGCCTACATTTTTGTAATAATAGGCTAATATAAGCCATATCTCACCGGATACTTTGTATCGATACGTAAAATATTATACCATATTTTTCGAAAAAGCGCAAAGGACAATTTGACGAATTTCATCCCGATCGGGAATTTACAGTTTTGTAGAAATAGCGCATTGTCTATCGAAGCGGGTAAACGGAATTTTAGATGGCGATTTTAGGAGAAAATCGGCGTATATTTTTCAAGGCGCGGCAAAAGCTAAAGGCAAGCATCCAATGCGATCCATAAAATTAAGGTCTAACACTTTAAGGAGGTTTCAATATGAAAGCAACCGGAATAGTGCGGCGCATTGACGATTTGGGGCGCGTCGTAATACCAAAGGAGATCAGAAGAACGCTGCGCCTGCGTGACGGCGAGCCGCTTGAGATCTTCACCTCTGCCGACGGCGAGGTGATCTTTAAGAAATACTCCCCCATCGGTGAGATCAGCGAGCTTGCTGGATATTATGTGCAGACGCTGCACAAGATGACCTCGCTTATCTGCGCCATCTGCGACAAAGACCACATCACCGCAGCGGCAGGCATCCCAAAAAAGGAGATTGAAGGCAGGCGCATCTCCCCGGCAATCGAGCAGATCCTAGCCGAGCGTAAAACTTGGAACGGAGCGGGTGAATCGATCCCCGCAGTTGAGGGCTGCGATTATAAGGCCTTCTGCGTTTTCCCAATCTTAGAGGATTCCGATATCACCGGCGCGCTGTTGGTCATGGACGACGGCAGCAAAGCACCGCCGACCGAGCAGGAATACCGTTTGGCGCAGCTTTGCGTCGCTCTGCTCACCCGGCAGCTCGCTTAAAAAATGCCGCACGGTCTTTCCAACTGTGCGGCATTCCATATTTTATTCTACATGCAGCGTGAAGCTTTGCATGAGCAGAAACTCGTTCATCCCTTCATAAAACGATATTTCTACGCTGTCTCCTACATTCGTTAGAATCAAATCCTCAAATTCTGAAACAGACGCCTTGTAATACCGGGATGAATTGTCGATCTGCAGGTAATACCAGGTATTTCCGTCGATCATCGCAGTACGCAGGTCAGTGACCACACCGCACAGAACCGCCGGCTCAACTCCTTCATATTTGTCCGAATCCTCCGGCGCATCAGCAATCCCCATCAGCTCGCTGTAAGCAGAAATACACTCCTCTAAGGTCGATTCGACCGCAACATTCTGATATTTCTCTACATTGACCAGTCCATACATCTTAACCAATCCGCCCGCGTCCTTCAGCGCCATATAGTAGGTCGGCTCGCCGTTTAAATTCACAAGCAGCGGGAAGGTTGCTTTATAATTCAGATGCTGCACAAGCCCCTCGGCGCTTGCCTCGGCAGAGTATTCCTCTGCGCCCGCTAAGGTGTACTGTACCGCCTCCTTGGTGCGCTGATTGACAAAGATAAAGCCGATGTTCGACTCATCGTCGGCGATCGAAGTCACGCCGGAATACACATAGATATCGGTGCCGATCGCGATATAATTGTAGCCGTCGGTCGTCTGCACCACACCGATCTGCTCAAACACGCTATTCCAGTAGCCGTTTTTATATGCGCCGTGATAATCGTACTGCTCTAAAATCAAATCCGCCGGGAACACATGATCAACCCAGTCCGGCACCTGCTCCACCGGGTAATCTTCGACCTCGCCAGTTACGGCGTCCATAATCAGAACACCGATGACGTCTTTTCCGCCAAACCATCCCGCCTTCATACCGTAATACGGGGTGATCCAATACGGGCTGCCCTCCTCATCCAGCTCAAACGCGCTTATTCCCAAAATCTTGGTCGGAGCGGCAAAACGCAGACGCCGGGTCAGATTGTCGTTGAAATACGCGCTGTTGGAATACCGGATCCCGTTTTCCACCCGAACAAGCTCGGTTTGCTGGGAGATCATATCGATTGTGATATAACCGGCGATTCCCTCCTTCCGATTGGCGAACCATTTGAAAAAGCCGTTATATTCCAGCGGCGCAACACGAACCGGCGCTCCCGAAATGTTCACTTGTGCATTCTCGCCCACTGAAAACTGGGAAACCAAATCGGTAAGCCCTCCCATTTTGCGCTGTGACAACAGAGTCGCAGTATCCTTATCCATGAGCGGCACATCGTCGATCTGCACATCATATTCCGCGATATCCGCAGGCTCTGGCGCCAACATCTCGGAAAGATTCTTCGACTGGAATATCTCCATAGAAGAGATCGCGCCGATCCCCACGCAGAGAACGGAAACAAGAATCACCGCAGCCGGAACTCCTGTTCCAAGGCTGTGAAATAACATCCGCAGCAGCCCGCGCGGTTTTACCCTGCCGCTTTTAAAATTCTCCGGAATATTCCCCGTCCGGCAAAAAAACAAATCCAGCACACCGAATACAATCGCGATTACGCTGACCGCAACCCAGAATTCGCCTGCATGCGGATTGCAGACCGGAAGGAAAAAGTAATACCCGACCGCACCAAGGATCAGTGTGATAATCAGCGCTTTCAGGTGCTTTTTGAGGTATTTTGCTTTCATGACTCGCCCTTTCTCCCGTCAGCGGGAAGCAGAAATATCGTCCTTGGTCAGACCATCCTGCTTGAACATCGTTTCCATCACCGAAATGTCGGAGGAAATATCCATTGCGTTATCGGCAAACATACTGTCCAGCAGGTTTTCAAACGCCTTGCAGATGGTGTCGAGCATCTCCTCAATCTCGCGCTTCGCGCCTAAGATATTTTCGCCCTGAACCGGCTGCGCCTCAAACTCCTGATATGCGCTTACCAGCTTCGTTGTGGTCGGCATATAGTAATCCATAAATTTGCGCACCTGATCGATCTTCTCCGGATGCTTATCGATATGCTCGTAAATTTTAACTGTGATCGATTCTAAGCGAAACAGCTTCTCGGAAATTTCCTTGCCCGGCAGCGCGTCGTTTGCCGCGCGGATCTGGCGGATGTATTTCAGCCTATCGTTTGGATCATCGGTGTCCTGAAGCGGCAGCCTTGTCGCCTCGCTCTGGGTAGACTCCAGATTCTTGCGCCTGTTTTCCAGCACCTGATACTGATGATAGGTTTCATCGTCTAAAATCACACAGGTCTGCGCCGCGTCAAAGTAAACGCTGGAAAGCATCCCGCGGCGCACCATCTTACGCAGGTCTTTTATCAGGAATTTTTTGCTTCTTCCGGTCATATGGGAAAGCTGCTCCAGCGAGATCATTTTGGAATTGCCGAACAGCTCACGGTATTTCTTGCACCGCTTGACCCGGCTTGCCATATGAAATCCTGCAAAGGTCATAACGGCAAATACGCCAAGCGCCGGCAAAAATCCCGCGCTCATCGACGCTGCCGCTTGAATCCCGCTGTTCACCATTGTTGACGGAAGCGCAAAAAAATAGAAAAGACCGGTCGGAATCAGCCCAATCATGCCAAAGGTGCGCAGCAAAACGCTTGCCGTTTTGCCGGGAATCGGTTTCTGCGCCGGGACAACGGCGGTAGGCGGACGCTTTGCAGGCACACTCTGTTGCGGCGGAGTCTGGCGGTAAATATTCTGCTGATTTTGCTGCGGCTTTACGCCGTAAGGGTATTTTGGCAGCGGATTTGGGGTCATTGGACGCCCATAACTACCATTTTGTCCGCTGGCCGAGCCGTTTTGATATGTCGAGGTGTTTGCATAGTTTGTGTTGTAGCCGGTATTCTGCCCCTGACGCGGCGGAGCATACTGCGCATTCTGCCTTGCTCCACCAGACGAGTATGCTTGCCCATATTGCCGGTTTTGATACTGATTTTGGTTCTGGTTGGGATAATTCGGGCGCGGCGCTTGCTTTGGCTGCTGGTTTTGCTGATTCTGCTGGGTAAAAGAATTGACCGTATTGGAGAACCGCTTAGCTGTATTCTCCACTCCACGCTGAATCTGCTGCCCAAAATTTGGCGATTGAATGTTGCGCAAGAGCTGCTCCAAACGCTCCAGTTCCTTGTCAAAATCGTTTCTGGAATCCATAGTATTCCATTCCTTTCCTATGAAAATAAGTCATTCCCTGTCGCTTTCATCCCCCGCGTTTTTTCTCACGCAGGAACACAATTTTATTATAGCATATTTTTGGCAAAAGCAAAAGCCTTTTGCTCACTATTTTTTTGTTTTTCCGAAGAAACTCCTTGCCGAGCGAAAAAACCTCGCCAAATAACCGTCAAAATGAAGCTCCAGTCCCATCTTTTTCGCTTGATAGAGCTGCTCGGCGCGCAGAAGCAGCAAATCATAAAGAGCGAACGCAATATTCCCAAATAAAAGCAGGACAACCGCACCATAACGCATCCCCAAATTGATGTCCTCCCAAAGCTCAGTCAATTGAAATAAAAAGATAAGTACCGCATAAGCGCCGATCATCATAAGGTTAAATACCGCATATTTGCAAAGCGTCGCAGCCCATTTGCGGCATCTTACGTTCAGCACCTCCCTCAGCAGCGGGTAATACCCGAAGAATAACGCATACAGCACCGCAGGCTCCTTATTCGGCAAAAACAGTACGCACAAAAGCGCCGAAGCCGCGTAACAAATCCATCCCGCCTTTCTCCCGCATTCCTTTTCAAACAGGAAAATAATCAGCGCTGCGGCAGCCGGGATCGCATACTCCATAAACGGAAGCAGCGAGGAAAACAGCATCAATACCATGATGAGCGCAGTGGAAATACCGCCGTATGCCGCTGCCTTGACCGCCGGCCGGAGTCCTTTTTTTCCCATAAACTTCTCTCCTTTTCCTTACCGCATAAAGAAAAACCGCCCGGCGCTGAAATAGCCGGACGGCGCAATTTTAATGAAGCCGCCTTAACAGCACGGGATCAAATCTCCGCCCATACATTCGCAGCAGCAGTCCGCGCACAAAAGCCCGGAACAGACGTCGCAGAAATCGCACTCCCCGCCTGAACGGCGAGAGTTATTCTGCCGGTATACGTTGCCGTAATTCGCGTTGGAGTAGCGGCTCGCCTGATTAAACGCCTGCCGGTACTCCAAATTTGTCGGCGCTAGGTTGCACGCAGTATTGAAATGATTGAGCGCATCGTCGAACCAGCCGCGGCGGTAATACGCCATCCCGCGTAGATAGTACCACTCCGCGTCGCGGCGTGAAAGCGGGATTCCCTCCAAAAGCTCCTCAGCCTGCGAGATCTGCCCGGAGGAAAGCATGCGCCTGACATCGGCAAACGGACCGTTATAGGCGTTCTGCCCAGCGCGGCCTTGATCGCCATTATAATTTTGACGATAACCTCCCCCGCTCTGCTGACGGCGTTTAATGTCGCTGACAACCGTGTCGTAGGCGGCATTAACCTCGCGCATCTTTTCCTCCGCCAAGTCCTTCAGCGGGCTGTCCGCATAATTATCCGGATGATATTTTTTGGCAAGAGCGCGGTAGGATTCCTTCACCTGCTCAAGCGAAGCGTCGGGCGAAACGCCAAGAATTTCATACGGGTCTTTCATCAAATGATCTCCATTTCTTCGCTTCCGCGCTTTTTTCCCGCGTGAAGCTGACAAACAGTGTTCTGTAAACCAAAATACAAAATATTATCTAAAACCGGCTTTAGCCTGTGCAGCGTCAGAAGCTCATAAGCGTCTATCGCCCCGCCGATACAACGGTTAATCGTCTGCTTTGCCGCGCCGCGCAGCGAATCTTTCTCCGCGTCGGTCCGCGGAATTCCCTTGAGCAAAAACGGGTTAAAGTTTCCCCGCCGGATATCCTTTTCCAAATCATCCAGCGCGTCGGTAAAATACACATATCGCCCAAGCTGATACCCCATCTCGTGCAGAATACGCTTCTCGGCCGTGTCGGAAGAAAGCGATTCCAACACAAACGCCAAATAGGCGCCGGTCGGATCGGCGGCGGCGTCGGCACTGACCGAAGGGTTCTCCTCCGCGCGCCTTTGGTCCCTACTCAAAACGTCCGCCGCTTGTGCAAGCTCTGGAAAATCCCGCCTTGCCCTGCGAAGCGAAAGCCTTGCCAGAAAAGCCGCAGGCTTCCAAAAAAGCCTGCCTAAAACATGCGCGTCCTGCGCATGATCCTCTATCTGCGCGCCCATCGTTAAAACGGCGGCGGCGCTGATACGCTTATCATTCTGCCCGCCGCCGGAGCAGCCCATGCAATAACGCTTGTGAAACGGATGCGCAATGCATCTGCCGCGCTTTGCACAAAGCCTTCCGTTTTGCAGGCTTTCATAAAGTACCTTTAAAAACGCGAAGTCATAGCTCAAAAAAAGCCGCCAGAAATGTCCGTAATCCTTCCCGATCCCTTTGCATACGCCGCAGTACGCGCTGCGATATGCCTCGTGATCCGAAATCTTTAACTGCGGCGGATAGGTTTTAATATAACCGAACACGAAACAAGCATCCTTTCTGTCCGCTTCCTCATCCCGGCGCGGCTGATATTCGACAAAATCTATCTTGATTTTATTGTACACGATTTTACACTGCAAGGTATGAAGGTTCTGTAAAGTTTCATAAAATAATCCCTAACAAGTTTTTTGCCGATCCCGCACAATTCCTTTCGCCCTCCTGATTCTGCGCAAACCGGTTTTTACAGCCGATCCGTTTCCAGACCGCCGCTGTCGTCCTGTAAGAGCCGTCCTGCGCTCAAATCCATCCCAAGCGCGCCGAGCGGCGCCGTCAGCAGAATGGATAAAACGGCGACCGAAAGCACAAGCCTTCCGCACGGCAATCCAAGCGAGAGCGCAGTCCCGCCGATCGCCGCCTGTACCGTTGCTTTCGGCAGATAGGCGATCACGCAAAAAATTCTCTCTTTCCAATTCAGTTCGCTTCGGATCAGCGATAAAAGCACGCCGGCAGAGCGGAAAACCAGCGCCAGCAGAATCAGCGCGACCGCCGCAGCGCCAGCATGCAGCGTGTAGCGAATATCGACCGCCGCTCCGACCAACACGAATAACAGCAACTCCGCCGCAAGCCATAGCTTTCCAAATTTTTCAGAAAGCGTTTTCGATACCTCCGTCCGGCAGCGCGCCTGCACTGCAATCGCCATGCTCATCACTGCCAAAAGCCCCGAAACCGGCAGCACCGGCTTGAGCCAATCTTCCGCTGCCGTAAGCAGAAACGCAGTTGCCAATACGACAATTACCTTGACGCTTCCGCGCATCGAGCGCCCTCTTTGATGCAGCAGCTCAAATACTGCTGCAAGCGCACAGCCGGTCGCCGCGCCGAGCAGTACGCCAAGCACAATAGAAAAAGGAACTGCCGCAAAATCCAGTACCGAAGCGCTCTTTCCCTGCACCAATCCCAAAAAAGTGGAAAACAGCAGAATCACAAACACATCGTCCAGCGATGCGCCCGCCAAAATAAGCTGCGGCACCGCTTTTTTCGTGCCGCGCTTTGCTTCGATCAGCTCCACCATCTTCGGCACGACTACCGCCGGAGAAACCGCGCCCAGTACCGCACCGAGCAGCGCCGCTTCGGCGAGATTCACCCCAAGCAGTACCGGCGCAAACAGCACACATCCTGCAATCTCAAATACTGCGGGCAAAAACGACAGCAGCACCGCGGGACGTCCGATCTTTTTCAAATCTGTAAGATTCAGCGCAAGCCCGGCTTTTATTAGAATGATAATCAGCGCCATCGAGCGCAGCTCTTCCGAGATGCCCAAGATCGATGGGTCGAGCAGATCCAGCAGATACGGACCAAGCAGAACGCCGCCAAGCAGCATCCCGACGATGCGCGGCAGATGCAGTTTCTTGAAAATCTCCGCTAACGAAAGTCCCACCAAGAAAATGTACGCGAGTGAAGTTAACATAAAAAATCCTCCTAAAATCGCAAAAAGCCGATGGCTCCTGCGATAAAATCACAGAAGTCATCAGCTTATCATCAGCGGTTCTGCGCAGACGCGCAAGGGAGAACCTCATTCCCTTTTTTCTATTATATCAGCTTTTTTCCACGCTGTCAAGGCGTCATTCGACCGTTTCGGTGATACCGCCGTCCACAATAAATTGCAAAACGGCTTCTTTTGCAGAGGTATTTCCCTTGGCGTCGGATGCTGTGATCGTCGCTTGACAGGTGTAAAGCCACATCACATGGGTCGTCGTCACCGTCTGCGTCTGCGGCGCAGAAGACGTATCTCCGTCTTCCTCCGGCAACGAGGATTCCTCCTGCGAGGACTGCTCCGCTAAAAGCTCCCGCACTGTGGTGGTAACTTCGGTTTTATCCTTTTGAGACAGCACCGTAATCTGAACGTCGCTTTCACAGTTTCCGGAGCGGTCGGTCACAGAGATGCGTTTTTGAATCTCCGCAAATCCCTCTTCCTCACTGGAAACCGTAAACAAATCGGTCGAAGAAATCCTGATATCCGGCGGAAGCGTATCCTTGACCGTAATTTTTACCAGTTGCTCCACCGTCTTATTCTGAGAGTCGGTAACGCTGTACTTAACCGCATAGGTGCCCTCTTGATCCAGAACAACCTTGCTCTTGACCTTGATCTTTTCCGTGATATCAAAATCTAGCCCATCGACAGCGGTTACGCCGTCAAGCGGATCAAATTGATCGCCCAATTCGATTGTTTTATCTTGAACCCCCTTCAAAACCGGATCCCCAACGTTATGCCAAGGATTATCCTTATCCGGATCGGTCGGATCCCAGCCGCGGTATTTCCCAGTGGTCGGAACCTTCGGCGCAGTTGGCTTCCCGAGCGGTCCGGCGGAATCGCTATCGTCGTAAATCACGACCGTCGTGCCGCTTTTGCAGTTTTGAAAGACCCATTTTGAATCGACTGCGGTCATGCGGATACAACCGTGCGAGGCGGTTGTGCCAAGCTTATTGTACTCCCGATAGCAGAGATCGTCGCTGCTTGCCGTATAATACGGCACCGAGTGAATTAAGATATGTCCGACAACCCGGCTGGCATACTGCGCGTAAACGTCGCCGTCCATCAGCTTCCAGCGGTACTGGCTGCTGATGTGAAAGGTTCCAAGCGGGGTATCCGTCCCGCAGGAAACCACAATCGCCTTAAGCGGCACCGTAAACTCTCCATCCTCGTCCTTCTCATAAACCGTCGCAGTATTCAGCGCGCGGTTGATCTTGATGCAGTACGGAAAGCGATAGGAAACCGAGCCATTCTCCGCTGAGCTGCTTTCCTGCGAAGAAGTTTCCTCAGAGGAGGGTTCCTCCGCCGACTGCATCTCAGAGGACGTTTCGGACGCGACGTTCTGCGAAGACTGCTCCTGCCCTTCCGCAGAGGAATCGTCTTCGCTGCTCTGTTCCATGGAAGAGGATGACGGCTGGACTAGGTCAGAGGAATCGGAGTTTATATCGCCGATCGCTTTGCAGCCCGCGAGCGAAAGCAGAATCACAAACACCGATAGAATCGAAACCACGCGCCTCATCTGCCGCTCCCCCTTTCAGCAAGAACCTCTTTTTCATAAGCAGCCACCGCATCAAACCAGCCGTTGTCCGCCGGGACGCCTTCTCTTTGGCAATATTCCTCCCAGATTTTGCCAAACGGCAGCGTCTTAAGTTCTTCCTGCAATACAAGCAGTTTCGTGAATGCGCCGTTTTTCTGCAGGTCGGCAAGCATGGCGTGCGGCAATGTAAGCGCATACAACAGCGCCTTTTGCAGACTGCGCACGCCGATCACCCACGCCGCAATACGATTGATCGAGGCATCGAAGTAATCTAACCCGATCATCACCTTTTCAAGTGCGCCGGTACGGACAAGCTCACAGGCAAGCTCCCTCGTTTCGTCGTCAAAGCGCACCACATGATCGGAGTCCCAATTGACGCCGCGCGTAACATGCAGCGCAATGCGGTCAAAAAACGGCAGAAGCGCCGGGATTTTATCGCTGACAAATTCGTTCGGATGATAATGCCCATTATCCAAAAGCGGATAAACGCCCGGATGAGAGGCGGCGTAGCTGATATAAAACTCGCTGCTGCCCACCGTGCAGCTTTCCAGCCCGATGCCGAAAAACTTGCTTTCCACCGAATCGATCACCCCGTCAAGCGGCTTGGCGTAAATTTCGTCAAGGCTCTGCTTCAGCAGCAGCCGCGGAGTGAGCCGATCGGCGGGAATATCCTTGAAGCCGTCCGGTATCCAAAGATTGCACAGACATTCCTCTCCTAACTCCCTTGCAAAATAGGCTGCAATCTCTCTACAAGCAATTGCGTGACGCACCCAAAAGGCGCGTATTTCCTTATCGGGGCTAGAAAGCGTCAGACCGTTCGACTTCGGATGAGAGAAAAACGTCGGGTTAAAATCGATGCCAAAACCGTTTTCCCTCGCAAATGCAACCCATTTTTCAAAATGCTTCGGCTTTAGCTGATCGCGATCGACAAAGCCGCCGTTTTCCGGAGTAAAGACCGCGTAGCTTGCGTGCAGGTTGATCTTCTTTTTTCCCGGAATCAGCTTTGCCGCCGCCAAAAAATCGGCGCACAGCTCGTCAAAATTTCTCGCCCTGCCCGGATAATTCCCAGTAACCTGAATCCCGCCGGTTAACACGCCCGCGCCTGCTTCAAAGCCGGTAACATCGTCGCCCTGCCAACAGTGAATCGAGATCGGTTTATTAGAAAGCGTGCGCATCGCCTGCTCAACGTCGACGCCAAACGCTGCAAAACGCTCTTTTGCACGCGAATATTCGTGATTTTCTATGCTCATATGTATTCCCTCAACCTTTCAAAGCAGAAAAAAGCAACGGAAATTCCTGCTGCATCTGCCTTATTTTCTATATTATAACATAGTCTCGCAGGGCGTACAAGGGCAATACCGTTTTGTAAGAATTTGTAATTACCTTCCGCCGGCTTCATACAGCAGCGCATTGCAGATCGCGGCGGCGATATTGCTTCCGCCCTTTCTTCCCTTTGCCACAATATACGGTGTATCAGGCAGCGATAAAATCCGCTCCTTGCTTTCCACCACGTTGACAAAACCGACCGGAACGCCGATGACAAGCGCCGGGGAGAGCCGCCCCTCGCAGATGAGCTCGTAGATCCTTACCAGCGCGGTCGGCGCATTTCCCACCGCAAAGATAAGCCGCCTTCCTGCCCGCGCCAAAGAAAGCGCCTCCTCCACTGCTGCATAGGATCGGGTTACGCCCTGCTCCTTTGCGCGAGCCGCGACATTCTGATCCGCTACAAAGCAATACGCTTCCATGCCGAACTTGGAAAGCGCCCTCTTACTGATGCCAGAAAGCGCCATGGTCGTGTCGGTGACAATCACCGTCCCCGACGAAAATACGCGGATCGCTTTTTTGACGGCGTTTGGCGAAAAGGTCAGGTTATCATAATACGCAAAATCCGCCGAGGTGTGAATGCAGCGCAGCAAAACCGGGCGTTCCTCCGGCGCAAATTTTTCCAATGCGTTCTCTCCGCAGCGCTCCTTCAACTCCGTTTGGATGATCTCCATGCTGCGCGCCTCTATCTCGCCCGGCAGCACGGCATTTAATGGAAGCTCCATCGCTTTTTCCTTCCTTACTAATACTCAATTCCGCGACGGGCGAGAACGCCCTTCTCATACGGATGGCGGATTGGACGCATTTCGGTGACATAATCCGCCGCCTGAAGCATAAACGCCTGCGGATGCCTTCCGGTCATCACGACTTCAACCCCATCCGGTTTTTGCTCCAAAAACGTCTTTAGCATCTCCTCGTCCAAAAGCCCGTACTCGCACGCAGCGCATACCTCGTCTAAAACCAGCAGCTCACACTCGCCGCTTTCGCATAGCGCGACCGCCTTTTGCAGGTTCTCATCGTGAATACGCCTTGTCTGCGCTTTCTCCTCTTCTGTCATCCGGCTGACAAAGCCGCCAACCTTTCCGCACAGCACACAAACGCCGCCAAATGCCGCAAGCGCAGATACTTCTCCGCTGTCACCGCTTTTTAAAAACTGCAAAAAGACAACCTTCAACCCATTTCCGGCAGCGCGCAGCGCAAGCCCGGCGGAGGCGGTTGTTTTTCCCTTTCCATCTCCGCAGTATAGATGAATGTATCCCTTTCCAAGCATAGAGGATTTATCGTTCATCATTTAACCCTCCTCTCCCGATAATCCGATAGATTTCCTTCATATCTAAGCTTTCCCTAACACAATCAGCAAGCTTGTCATATTCCGCTTGCTTGAACGTATCATAATCTACCGGTGCCAACGCATCCTCCGCAAGACCGCATCTGGCAAGCAGGCAGCGCAGAAAGCCTTGCGTAAACTCCTCTTTTTCAAAAATGCCATGCACATAGCTGCCAAAAACATTCTCGCAAACGCATCCATCCGGCTGTGAACCGCCCTCTTTTCCAAAGGAAAAAAGCTCGGAAAAAATCTCGCCGCCAGCGTTTTCTGTCCTGCCCATATGAATCTCATATCCGGAAAACGTCTTTTCGGAAAGCGGTGCAAATGTGCCGGAGAAGGTGCGTGTTTTTCCATCCACTCTCGTTCGGCGTTTCTCGGCGGTGAATGTCGTTTCCACCGGCAAAAGACCCATTCCAGCAACTGTCTGCCCTTTCTCGCCCTCGACCCCATCGGCGTCGGCAAGCCGTTTGCCAAGCATCTGATACCCGCCGCAGATACCGATAATCGGCACACCCTGCGCCGCAAGCTTCTTGATCGCCGCCTCAATGCCGTTTTGCCGCAGCGCAAGCAGATCGGCAATCGTACTTTTGCTTCCCGGCAGGATCACACAGTCCGGCGTCCCCAGCTCTCTCGCCGCTGAAACATAGCGCAGGCTGACGCCCGAAATCTGTTCAAGTGGGTTAAAATCGGTAAAATTCGAGATACGCGGCAGCCGGATAACCGCTATATCAAGCACTCCCTTTTCCTTCCGCTGGTCGAAGCGATCTGTGAGCGAATCCTCGTCCTCCAGCGCAAGCGGCAGGTACGGTACGACCCCCAAAACCGGAATATGCGTTAAATCCTCCAGTTGACGCAGCCCCGGCTCTAAAATGGACTTATCGCCGCGAAATTTATTGATGACAGTCCCCTTAATCCGCGCGCGCTCCTGCGGCGTGACCAGCTCAACCGTACCGTATAGACTTGCAAATACGCCGCCTTTATCAATATCGCCAATCAAAATCACCGGCGCATCCACAAGCTCAGCAAGCCCCATATTGACAATATCATCTGTTTTGAGGTTGATCTCCGCCGGACTTCCTGCGCCCTCGATCACGATCACATCATACTGCTTGGCAAGCGCGGCATAGGCAGAAAGAACGTCGGGGATCAGCGAACGCTTTCTCTTAAAATAATCCACCGCCTTCATCGTGCCGAGAACCTTACCGTTTACAATAACCTGGCTGCCAATATCGGTGGTCGGCTTTAACAGAATCGGATTCATCAGCACAGAGGGCTTAATCATTGCCGCCTCCGCCTGCATAACCTGTGCGCGTCCCATCTCAAGCCCTTCCTCGGTGATAAAGCTGTTAAGCGCCATATTCTGGCTCTTAAACGGCGCAGCCTTTAATCCATCCTGCTTAAAAATACGGCAAAGTGCCGCCACCAGCAGGCTTTTCCCAGCGCCGGATGCCGTCCCCTGCACCATGATACATTTTGCCATTTTCATCCATCCTCCCTCTCGCCGCGCAAATCCGCAAGCGCATTTAAAAACCGGATATTTTCTGCCGCTTTTCGTACTGCGACACGATAATCGCCGCTTGCAAGCCCCGGATAATTTTCACAGCTGCGCAGGATGATCCCCTTTTCCATCAGCCTTTCGCCCAAATCCTCCTCCGCATGGAAGAACAGGAAGTTTGCCTCGCCCGGCAGAACAGCGTATCCCGCAGCCTTGATTCCATCAAACAGCCGCTTTCGCTCAATTTGAATCAAAGAAAGCGTTTGCCGCTCGTACGCTTCGTCGCACAGCGCGGCGGCGCCGGCAATCTGCGCCGGAGCGGAAACCGCCCACGGCTGACCGCAGGATTCTAATTCCTCCACGATCCGCCTCTCCGCCAGCAAAAAACCTAACCGCAGTCCCGCCATACCGTAAAACTTCGTAAACGCCCGCAATAAGACCACGCCGCCTTCCGAAAGCGCGCCGATCAACGCGCTCTTCACACCGGTAAAATCCAAAAAACACTCGTCGACGATCAGCAGCACGCCGCACTCCCTGCATCTTTGCAGAATACGAAGCAGCAGCGCATCTGGGATGCACCGTCCGGTCGGATTATTCGGCGTACAGCAAAAGAGAACGTCATAAACCGGGCAAATCCGGTCGAGCAGCCGTTCATCCGCTATATAATCCGGCGCTTGCAGCATGTGGTAATCGATCCGCTCACAGCCGCTTTGTAAAAGCGCCTGTTCATACTCGGAAAAGGTCGGTTCAACAATCAACGCCCTTTTTGGGCGGTAATGCGCGCAAAGCTTAAAGATGAGATCCGCAGCGCCATTTCCGCAAAGAATCTGCTTTTGCTCCACGCCGAATTTTTCCGCAATCGCACCCGTCAGCGTTAAGCAGTACGGATCGGGATAGCCCGTAAACGCGCCGCTTTCAACCGCCTCCTTCAGCGCCGCTTCCGCGCGCTTCGGCATCCCCAACGGATTGACGTTCGCCGAGAGATCAAGCAGCGGTTTGCCCGTTCTTTGCTGGTACGCCATCGCTTTCAGCGGGTCAGCCCCATGCGTATAGGTTTTCATGCGCTTCTCTCCTTACAAAATCAAAATCGACAGACCAAGTCGGAGTAAAAGTCCGATAAACAGACAGATTACGCTGGAAAGCAGCATCAGCCAATTCGCACGTGTAATATCCTCCGGTATGATCGGCCTTAGGTCGTCTCCGATGAACGGCTTGCGGTGCAGCTTTCCAAAATACCACGCATCTCCAGCAAGACGCAGACGCAGCGCGCCTGCACAGGCGGATTCTGTCTGCGCAGAATTTGGGCTTGCATGCTTGCGGCGGTCGCGTTTCCAGATCATAAAGGCGTTTTTGCCATCCTCACCCAGCAAAAAAGCGCTGACGCAGAACAAAAACCCGCTGATCCGCGATGGAATATAGTTTACCGCGTCATCAAGCTTTGCCGCCGCACGCCCAAAATGCAAGTATTTTTCGTTGGTGTAGCCAACCATGCTGTCCATCGTGTTGATCGCTTTATAGCAAAAGCCAAGCGGCGCTCCGCCAATCAGCATATAGATCAACGGCGCGATTACACCGTCCGAGGCGTTTTCCGCGACCGTTTCAACCGCTGCGCGGATTACGCCGTCCATATCGAGCCGCCTTACATCCCGTCCTACAATCCGTCCGACCGCATTCTGCGCATCCGGCAAATTTCCGCTTTCGACCGCCCTTCTGACATTGCTGCTCTCCTTTATCAAGCATCGCGCCGCCAAAATCTGATAGCAGAAAAAGCTGTGCAGGCAAAGACAGAGGATCGGATGGATGAGGTAGCTTCCGTAAAGGATTGCGGCGGACGCCAAGAGGCTTACAAGCGGCAGAATGACGCTCAGCAGCACACCGTACCGCCGCAGCTTTTTGTTATCCTCTTTCGCCCTCCTGCGAAAAATCTTTTCCAAGCGGGAAATCAGCTTACCCATCAGCACAACCGGATGCGCAAATGGCTTTACATACATCTTCTCCGGATCGCCAATACATAAATCCAACGCAAATCCTGCCGCAATCGCGCAAAAGGTAATCATTGGATAGCTTAGCATACCGCTTCTCCTCGGATTATCTGCCCTATGCCGCAGGTGACGCGGATGACCGTATCTGCGCGCTCCGCCAGCATACAGCAAAGCCTGCCGACCGTTTCCCGATAATCGCGTTCTCTTTTGTCAACCGGTACGATACCGCAGCCAACCTCGTCACAGAGAACGGCTTCCTGCCGCTTTACTGCGTCAAACAGCGCATCTAAAGGCATTTTATCAAAATTTTCCCAAACAAATTTCTGTAGGTCGGTCAAAACCGCCGTCTTTCCGGGAATGTCGCTAATATCCTCCGAATGATAGGGAAAATGGGAAAGCAGGTACGCCCTTTTCCCACTGCTTCTTCCGCCAACGATCAATACCATGAAAATTTCCCTCCTAATAGCTGCAATAAATACAGCCCTGCCATCGCATACAGCATCGCTTTCTGCACAAACCATCCCGCCAGATCGCCGGTAATGCCGCCAAACTGCTTTTTCTGCATCACGCCGTACCTCCAAAAGCAAAGGAGCGCCATCCCAATGCAAACAAGCCCCTCTTTCCATGCGAAAACGGTCATCTCCGCCGTAAGCAGGATCAGCAAGCCGATGGTAAAGCCGCGCACCCTTTTCTTCTGCGCCGCGTCGGAAAAGGTCTTGGCAAGCCCCGTTTCCTTCGCGCATGGAAAGACCGCAACTGCAAGACCGGAAAGCGCGCGGGCGAATACCGGCATGGAAAAATAGCAGATCATCTGCTCGTTTGTAAACGCAAGCTCCGTGTTAATCGCGAAGTACAAAAGCAGGTAGCAGACCACCGCGATAACCGCAAACGCACCGCAATGCGGATCCTTTAAAATCTCTAGCTTCTTTTCGCGCGGCGCTTGAGAGGAAAGCGCGTCGGCGGTATCGCAGTAGCCGTCCAGATGCACCCCGCCGGAAACAATCAGCGGCGCAATGGTCAGCGCGGCTGCCAAAACAAACCTATCACAGGAAAAATATCTGCCGAACAGCAAAATCAAAAAGCACAAAAGTGCCTCAAAAATCCCGACAAGCGGAAACGCGCACATCATATAGCGCATATTCTCCGGCCGCCAATCAACCAGCTTATACGGCACTGGAATCCGCGAAAACATGGAAAACGCAATCGCGGTATTATTCCAAATTGTTTTTAAAATACTCTTGATCCTCCGCATCAAAGCCACTTCCTTTCCTTGCAAGCGGGATTCCGCAAACCACCTCGGTCACACGGTCTGCCAGCTCCGCAAGCCTCCGATTGACTTCTCCCAAGTACGCGATATAGCGCATGGTTTCCGCATCATAAGTATTCCCGTCGGAAAAAACGTCGTTTGTCACTACTGCGACGCATTTCGCCTGCTCCGCAAGCCGTTTAACCCCCAAAACAATCTCGCCGATGCAAGCCTCCTTGCTTCCCGCAGGATCGTACATCTCGTTTGCAAGCAGGTTTCCAACGCACTCAAGCAAGACGGCGCAGCCGTCTTCCGGTAATTCCAATTTTGAAAGCGAGATCTGGCGTTCCAGCGTTTCAAAGCCCTTTCCAGCTCGCAGTTTTCGATGCCGCTCGATCCGGGAAAGCGCTTCCTTCCCAAACGGCTGCATTGTCGCGACATAATAGTGTGGATAAGCGCCGCTTTCAACGATTATTTTTTCGGCATAGGCGCTTTTTCCGCTGCCAGCGCCGCCAATGATAAGATGCAGCATAAACGCTCCCTCAATCTAAATGCTCATAAGGCGTGATATGATTTTCTTCAAAGGTGTACATATTCCGGTAAAGCTCAGCGGCAATATCGAACATCGGCAGACAGATCACAGCGCCTGTCCCTTCTCCCAGCCGCATTCCCGCCTGTACGAACGGGACCAGCGGCAGCTGTTCAAACAACGCCTTGCCCGCCGGTTCAGCGGAAACATGAGTCGCAATCAGCGCGTGTGCGCACGCCGGACAGAGCTTATACGCGATCAACGCGGCAGCCGCGCAGATTACCCCGTCCAACAGAATCGGAATTTGATATTTTAACCCGCCGAAAATCAGTCCCACCATCCCAGCGATATCAAGTCCGCCGAGCGCGCACAGCAGTTCAAACGGCTCGTCCGCCGACGGCCGGTGCAGCGCAATTCCTTTTTTCACCGCCGCGACCTTGCGCGCAAGCCCCTCGGATGAAAGCCCCGCGCCGCATCCCGTCGTTTTCTCCGGCGCAAGTCCGCATAATACTGAGGCAAGCGCTGCGGTCGTTGTGGTGTTTCCGATCCCCATTTCCCCGGTAATCAACAGCCGGTAGCCAAGATTTTTGCAGCGCAGCGCAATCTCCATGCCGGAAAAGATGGCATTTTGCGCCTCATTTGCGGTCATGGCAGGCTCAATGGTGAAATCCTTTGTACCGTTTGCTGCCCGGTAATCCCAAACGCCCGCAACCTTTGGCGCATCCATGCCGATATCCACCGGAATCGTATCGGTGTGCGTGAGCGCCGCCATCCGGCAGACACAGGTAGAGTGCTCCGTAAAGTTCTTGGCAACAGCGGCTGTCACCTCTTTGCCGCATTGCGTAACCCCCTGCGCAACCACCCCGTTATCCGCGCAAAACAGGATCACCGCACGCTTTCTAAAATCGACATGCGCATCGCCGGTCAGCGCGGCGATCTTGCAGACGATGTCTTCAAACACGCCCAAGCTGCCAAGAGGCTTGCTCATCGCGTCCCAGCGGTGTCGACTGCACGTGCGCGCAGCCTCGTCCGGTGCAAAAGCTTGAAGCGAAGCAAGCGTATCCCGCAGTTTCTTCGGCAATATCATAAACATCCATTCCTTTCGATTTTTCCCTTGCGATAGCGCTCGCAAGCGCATACAAACGCCTGCGCAAAGCGCGGATTCGCATAAAAATATAGATGCGGATAGCCCGCATAGAGCGTATCGGAAACAAAAACGCTCTCCCACTCCCTACCGGAAACCGGCTTTCGCACATGAAATCCTTCGCCGCACGCAGTAGAATCCCAATGATGGAACTCATGCGCGCGAATCTGCTCCCCAGCTCTGCAAAGCAGATTATCCCGATTAGCGGTCAAGGTCTGATATCCAAACCGCACAAGCCTACCGCTGTCCTCCGCCGAAGCTGGAATCACGCCAGCCATTGGATAACTGTGCCCATCCGCTGCCGTAAGAAACTGGTGCAGATACAAAAAGCCGCCGCATTCGGCAATCGTTGGCAGCCCGCCTTCAACGCATTCCCGGACATCTTTTAGCATTTCATGATTTTCAGAAAGCGTCTTTGCATATAACTCTGGATAACCGCCACAGAGATACAGCCCATCGCAGTCCGGCAAACGCGCATCATGCAGCGGCGAGAAAAAGACAAGCTTTGCGCCGAGGGCTTGCAGCAGCGCTAAATTATCTCCATACGTGAAATTAAACGCAGCGTCGGCGGCGACCGCGATCACCGGGTGCCCGACCGACGCAAAAGAAAATGGCTCGCAGCGGATATCCTCCGCTGCGTCAGCGAGCTGCAGCAGCGTGTCAAGCGCAATATATTTTTCAGCGTTTTCCGCAAGCATCCGCACCTTTTCAGACAGATCGGCGATCTCGCCCGCAGTGTGAAGCCCCAGATGCCTAGACGGAAACACGCAGTCAGCAAGCGGCGGCAGAAAGCCGCAAACCGAAATCCCACATTCCTTTTGCAGCATTGGCGCCAGCGTGCGGTACAGCATCGGGCTGCACTCGTTGAGAATGACTCCCGCAATGCGGTTCGGCGTGCGAAACGACATGAGTCCGCGCAGCAATGCGGCAAGGGTGAGCGAAGCCCCTTTCGCGCGCAAAACCATGATAACCGGACAAGAAAGCGTATCCGCCAGCGCATAGCTGGACGCCTCTTCGGTCACAGCGCCCACGCCGTCGAAATATCCCATGACCCCCTCAATCACCGAAAGCTCAGCACTTTCTGCATGAGAGGCAAAGATCGCCTTTATCGTGCCGGCATCTGTAAAAAATTGGTCGAGATTATATGCCGGCTCACTTGTCCCAACTGCCTGCGCATAAAACATCGGATCGATGTAATCCGGACCGCATTTAAACGCAGCAATACGCTTTTTACGCGCGCAAAGCGCTGCAATCACCGCTAGCGTTACAGTAGTTTTCCCGCTTCCAGAGGATGGAGCAGCAATCATAAAACGCGGTAATTTCAGACATTTCAAGGCATTCTCTCCTTCCCGTCAAAGCTAACGATAAAAACGGGATTCTCCGCCTGCGGCATATGGTACTTTCCAAGCTTACGCACTCGCGCAGCCGAAATCTGCACCATCTCCGGCTCGGTAATCGGCAGGATAGCCGCCACATTCTGCAATGCGGCAAGCGTTTCCAAGGTCACGCAGGTCACAACGACCCGCGCATGCGGATTCTTTTGCAATACAAGCGTCAAAATCTCTGGCAGCTCCCCACCGCTTCCGCCGATAAAAACGCAGTCCGGCGCAGGGAGCGGCAGCAGCGCCTCCGGCGCTTTCCCCGCGACAACATTTAGATTCTCACAGCCAAAACGATCACGGTTTTGCTCGATGAGCGAAACGCCTTCCAAATTGCATTCGACCGCAAATACCTTTGCGCGCGGCGCAAGAGCGGCAGCCTCAACCGAAACCGATCCTGTTCCCGCACCGACATCCCAGACCACCGCGCCGTCGAAAAGCTGCAGCTTGGACAGCGCAACCGCACGCACCTCGGATTTGGTCATCGGCACCTTCCCACGAATAAATGCGTCGTCCGCCATACCAAACGTATATGCCCGTCCTGCCGACGGATTTTCGATCAACAAAACCGCAAGCGGTGCAAAGCGCATTTCCGCACCATGAAATGCGTCCGTCACAATAATCCTTTGCTGCGGGTACGAAAGATTCTCACCGACCGAAACTGCCGCATCGCCCAGCCCCGCTTCGCATAGCTGCCCACAAATGTCTGAAATATCCGGGTTAGTTCCGGTCAAAAGCATTGTTTTAGGATGCGTACGCACGATATTCGCAATATCCAATGAAACGCCATGCACCGAGGTCAAAAACCAATCCTCCCACGGCTGTCCAAGCGCTGCGGAAAAGCTCTGCACGCTTGAAATTCCCGGAAGCAAGCGCACATCGAATTCGTCCAATAGCGGCAAGAGCTTCTTTGCACCGGAATAAAAACCCAGATCGCCCGAAAAAAGTACCGCCGCCGCTTCAAAATCACGCCCGACAAGCGCCGCTTTGATCTGCTCCGGACGATATTCGGCGATTTTTTCCTGCTCCGGGGCAGTATAAACTTCAAGCATCCGCTTCGCGCCAATCACAAGCGAAGCGGTTTCGATCGCTTCCTTCGCCTGTATCGTCAGAAGTTTTTCGTTCCCCGGACCAACGCCAACAAGCGCAACCCTCTTCATAAAGACTTATCCTTTCCTGCTATTTCAGACATTTTCTCCCATTTTAACGCTTCTATAATCTCCTCTGCCGTAAGCCCGCCCTGTTCGACTGGACGAACAATCACAATTGGCGTCACACTGCACTCCCGTGCAGCCGCGAGCTTTTCGGGAAAGCCTCCCGTCTTGCCGCCGTCCTTGGTAATCATCACACGGATCGAAAGCGCGCGCATCAGCGCGGCGTTTAATTCAGCCGAAAATGGTCCCTGCATCGCGATAATCCGCTTAGCCGCAAGCCCTGCGTCCAGACAACATTTGATCGGCTCGACTCCCGGAAGGATTCTTGCATACGCTCTTTCAAAAATGCTCTGAAATGCCAATATTTCCTTGCTTCCAGTCGTAATCAGGATATTGCCGGGCAGCTTTTGCGCCGCCTTTGCCGCCGACGCCGCATCCTTCACCTTCAGGCATCCGGAAAGATCAGATTTTTCCCGCATCAGGCGATAATACGGCAAATGGAGCGCGCTTGCTGCGGCAGAGATGTTTTCCGTCACCAAATCGGCGTATGGGTGGGTCGCATCCACCACAGCGGTGATCTGCTGCGACCGGAAGAACTCGATCATCTGCGCTTGATCCATCCGCCCCTTGAAAACATCCTCACTGCAAAAGGAGGAAAGCAGCTCCCTGCCATAATCGGTCGCCACGCTGATTGCAAGCGGGATATCAAGCTCCCGCAGCCGCAGCGCCAGCGCGCGCCCATCGGCTGTTCCGCCGAACAACGCCGCTCTCATACATCCATCCCATAGCCGCGCGGGGTGATCATCCGCCCGTCTGCGGCAAACGTTTCTCGATTTCCAATGAATACAGTGGTGAACATATCTGCCGGATACGCGCGCAGAGCGCCAAGTGTCATGATATCAAAGCACTGTCCTTCTCTGCCAATGTTGCGCACCACGCCGCAGACAGTCTGCGGCTCTTTGTATTCCAGCATGCAATCGACCGCTTTTTGCAGATAATCCGCACGCTTGCGGCTAGCAGGGTTATACAAAACGATTGCAAAATCGGCGCTAGCAGCCGCCCTTAACCGCGCTATGATCCGCTCCCATGGCGTTAATAGGTCGGAAAGCGAGATCACTGCAAAATCGTGCGAAAGCGGCGCCCCCAAGACTGCCGCGCCCGAAAGCGCCGCTGTTACGCCGGAGATCACTTGGATCTTCACCTCCGGATATTTCACTGAAAGCTGTAAAATCGGCGCTGCCATGCCGTAAACCCCGGCGTCCCCGCTGCACACCATCGCGGTCGTCCTCCCTGCCGCGGCACTTTGCAGCGCTAAATGACAACGGTCAATCTCCTTGCGCATCGGGGTAGAAAGCAGCATTTTTCCCGCGCATAAATTCCTAATCAATTCAATATAAACGGTATATCCGCAGATCACTTCGCTGTTTTCCAGCGCTTCTTTCGCTTCCGCGGTCAAAAATTCTTCACATCCGGGACCGATCCCAACAACATAAAGCAGCTTCATTCGACAACCCCTTCTATTCTGTAAATCCAGAAAATTCCACTGTATAAACCGCCTGCGCTGCGGCAACCGTAACCGAAGGAAAAATCGTCTTGCGCAGGATCAACCCCGACACATCGGCTGACCCGCTTCCGCAAACCGCAGCTCGCTCGCAGACGTTATCCACACCAACGGTTCCTTTGACAAACTCCGATGCACTGAAAATGCCCGTACAAGCCGATAATTCCTCAGTTGTAAAAGTTTTAAGCGGAAGCTTGCGCGTCTTACAGAAGGCGATAAGCCCCGTCTCTTCCCCCTTACGATCAATGGTACAGATTGCCCCAACCGCAAGCGGATGAATTCCCATCTGCAAGAGCGCCTTCTCCACTGCAAACGCAATCTGCGCTTCGCAGGTTCCCTTTTTACAGCCGATGCCAAGGTAAACAATGCGTGGAATCAGCCGCAAAGCGTCGGGCGACGTCTGCGCCAACTGCCGTACAGAAAGTGTGATATCCGCATTTTGCAGCGCATCAGAAATCTTTATTCCATGCGGAGGCGGGGCGCTTACCGGAAAATCCGTGTAAAACTTCGCATCCTCCCCGGCAAGCAATTTACTGGAAATCAACTTGATTTGCGCGGGATTCTCAATTGTTATCCCTTTGTCCTTCGCCCAGCAATCAATCGCGAAAACGCCGCGCCGGTCGGTCGCGGTAGTGATGACCGGAAGCGAACCAAGCTTTTTTGAGATCGCATCCGCAAGCGCGTTTGCGCCGCCAAGGTGCCCCGATACCACCGGGATACAAAATTTCCCTGTTTCGTCCAGCACAATCACAGCCGGATCGGTCGTTTTGCTCTTTAGCAGCGGCGCGATCGCCCGCACCGCGATACCGAGCGCGCCGACAAAGATCAATGCATCCTGCCGAGAAAAATTCTGTTCAGCCCACTCCCGCACCGGATAGCCGCGCGTCACGCTGACCTGAGCATCGTCAAGCGCGCTGGCAATCCGCAGCGCCAACGCATGACCGGCTTCGGTAAACGAAATGACCGCAATTTTCTTCATCCTGACGCCTTCCCTTCTTTGTGTTTCTTACGATGAAAAGACACCTGTTACACCGTTTTTTTCAACATCGGCATATATGCCGCAAGCCTATTACGATTCCTTCTGCGTCGCAGCGCGGTATTCGGTGGTAAAATTAGGATCATACAGCTTACTGCGTGCGGGATTTTGCCCTAAAAAGTCGCCGATTAAAAGAAGCGTATGCTTATAAATACCGTTTTCCCGCACCGTTTTTGCAAGCGTTCCGACGGTGCAACGAAAGACCTGCTCATCCGGCCAGCTCGCTTTGTAAACAACCGCTGCCGGCGTATTCTCACTATAAGCGCCGGCAAGCAACTCATTTTGCAGCTCCTGCGCAAGAGAGGCGCTTAAAAACAGCACCATACTGCTGCCGTGCGCTGCAAGCCCTCGAATCTGCTCGCGCTCTGGAACCGGCGTTCTGCCCGCCATACGCGAGATAATGAGCGTCTGCGAAACCTCCGGAAGCGTATATTCTGCGCCTAACGCGGCGGCAGCAGCGCAAAAGCTTGACACGCCCGGCACGCTCGAAAACGGGATGTTTTTCGCCCGAAGCAAATCCATCTGCTCGCGGATCGCGCCGTAGATCGACGGATCGCCGGTGTGCAGCCGCACAACCTTTTTCTCCTTGTACTGCTCCATCACCGCGATCACTTCCTCCAAGGTCATGACGGCGCTGTTATAGATAAGACAGTCTTTTTTTACGTCACGCAGCAGCTCCTCCGACACAAGACTCCCAGCGTAGATAATCACGTCCGCTTCGGCAATCGCGCGAAAACCGCGCAGCGTGATAAGATCCGGCGCCCCCGGACCAGCTCCGACAAAGGTAATCATCTGCTTCCCTCCTTAATCCCTTACGATCAATAGCGTAAAATACCCGGTTTTCTCCGGCGCTTGGTCAAGCTGCGGATATACCTCCTCGCCCGGCAGCCCGCAATTTACCACCATCGCGGTTTTTTCATAGACCCCCGCATCGCAAAGCGCTTTTTTGACCTCCGGAAGCGTCCTTCCGCTCTTCATAATGATCTTTGTTCCCGGAAGCTTTAGCTTTTCGAAAAGCGCATCGCTTCTTGGCAGGATATGAACCTCGCTTTCCATCGAAGTCAAGCTGATCCCAAGCTTAGCCGCCGCCGCACAGAAGCTCGGTACGCCGGGGATCATCGAAACCGCAAACCCCGCGTCAGCCACCAGCGGCGCAAGATAAGAAAAGGTCGAATAGATCGAAACATCGCCAATTACCGGCATACAAACGCTTTTTCCCGCTGAAAGCAGATCGATAATCTGCTTTGCCGCCGTCTGATGCGCCCTGTTCAGTTCTGCTTTATCACGGGTCATCGGTAATTTCAGCGAAAGCGTTTCCTGCGGGCACAGCCCGTCAAGCTGAGAGATAATTCGCGCCGCAGGGTTGATCCCCCCGCCGGAATCCGGGAAAACGATCGCCTCGGCGTTCTTGAGCGTTCGATACGCCTTTAACGTGATTAGCTCTGGATCACCGGGACCCAACCCGACGCCGGTAAAAACCGCTTTTTTCATTTCTATGATCTTTCCTCCCTATCCTTTGCCATTCGCTGTTCCTGAAGTGCTGCAATCAGCCGGGCAGCCCCCGGCGTCTGCCCCAAAAATCCGTATTTTGCCGAAAACATGATCGCGCCGATCATCATCCCATCTGCACGATGCGTCAAGTAATAATCGATCCGCGCCATCATCCGCGCCAAAACTGCCTTTGTCAAGCCTCTCTCGTTTAAAATGGCGATGCAGGCATCGGCAGAAACGCTCTCAAGCAGCGCCAAAACCGTCGCTTTATCCGCCCCCTCTGCCGCAGCAAAGGCGGCAAACAGTTCCGCGCGGCAGTCTGCCTCCTTTGAATGGGTGTTCATGATGCCGCCTGCCAGCTTACAAAGCTTTCCGGCATGGGAGACAAGCAAAAGCCCTTTCATTCCGGCGTCCCGCGCGATATCGATTGTTTGCCCAACATAATTGGAGCACTGCACCGGATCGATTCTTTCAAGTCCGGCAGATCCAGCGGCAAAATCCGCGCCGTAGCTGCCCGGAACAGTGAGTAAATACCGGTCGCCAAGCGCCGCACGCTGCGCAATCTCCACCTTAATCGTATCGACCAGCGCCTGCACGCTTTTTGGGCGGACAATGCCATCGGTGCCTAAGATCGAGATGCCTCCTTCGATTCCAAGGCGCGGATTAAAGGTTTTTTTTGCAACCTCCTCCCCGTCCGGAACACTGATCTCCACTGTTAACCCGTGTGCAATCTCAAATTCCTCGCAGCAAGACTGTACCTCAAAAAGGATCATACGGCGCGGCACCTCGTTGATTGCATACGCACCGACCGGCTGGTTAAGCCCCGGCTTTGTCACAATGCCGACCCCTTTTCCACCGGTTAAAAGGATGCCGCTTTCCAGCCGATAGGAAACCTTCGCACAGATCAATAAGCCGTCGGTCGCGTCGACATCGTCCCCTCCGTCCTTTCTCACTCCGCAGGACACACACCCCTTACCGATACAGGCTGCCTCAACCGGCGCGCTAACCGTCACGCCGGCAGGAGTCACAATGGAAACAAAAGAGAGCTTTTTTCCGGTAAAAAGCATATAGCACGCCGCCTTTGCCGCCATTGCAGCGGCAGAACCGGTCGTAAAACCGCAGCGCAGCCTTTTGCCGTCCTGCATCACATATTCCTTCAACGCCATACAAAGCTCCCCTTTCTATCATCTCTCGCCTATAAGCGCACCCAGTTTTTGGTAATACATCTTCCGGATCGCGCGGTATTCGCCGATCCCCTTGATAATACAGCGCGGTGTGATTCCGTTTTGCGCAAACTGCGATTTCCAGCTATCCGGATCATCTCCCGCCATATCGTGGTTCGCGTGTTCTCCGGCGACCAGCAGCATTGGCGCAAGCGCCGCACGGGTATAGCGGTTCTGCTTAAGCAGCCGCAGCATATCGCCCAAATCCAGCTTGGCCTCTACTGTACCGACAAACACGCGCTGCCTGCCATCTGCCGCAAAATAATCGTTCATATCCAGATAAACGGCATTTGCTTCGTGCGGCGAGCCATGTCCCATTAAAACAAGCGCCTCGTCCTCTTCCAACGCAATCTCGCTTGTCAGGATCGTCAACACCTTTTTTACATCCGCGCCGGAATCCAGCAGCGGACGGCCAATCCTCAGCACAGCAAAGCTTCCCGAAAAGCTCTGCGCTGTTTCCGCCAGACGGTCATATTCGATGCCCGGAATCAAATGGGTCGGCTGCAAATAAACCTCCTTTACCCCGCTTTTGGCGAGGTAAGAAAGCGCTTCCTCGGGATCGAACATTTCCTCGCCCCGCTTTCGCAGAATGCGCAGGATAGTCGGGCTTGTAAACGCAGTCACAACCTCATAGTCCGGATATAACGAAGCTGTCTCCGCAGTGATGCGGTCGATCGTTTTCTTTCGCGTTTCCGGATAAGAGGTGCCAAAGCTAACCAGCAGAATCGCTTTCTCTTTCCTCATGCGTTATCCCCTCCTTTTTGCATATTGTACAGCGCACAAAAATCGTCCACCGTGTGCGGGGGAATCTTGATCCCCGGAAGAACTACACGCGAAAGCGTCCAAAGCGTTGGCGCGCAAAGTCCGGCTTTTTGAAGCACTTCTTCCCGAAGGAACACCTCTTCCGGCTTACCGTCTGCAAGCAGAACGCCGTCCGACAAAACCAGCACCCGATCGGCAAAGCGATAAGCAAAATCTATATCGTGGGTGGAAACCAGCAAGGCATAGCCCTTTTGAGACAGGGCATTCAGATGCGCCTCCAATCTCTCGGTGTTGACCGGATCGAGCGAAGCGGTCGGTTCGTCTAAAAGCAGCAGCCTTGCATCCATCGCCAGCACATCCGCGACCGTCACCCGCTTTTTTTCTCCGCCGGAAAGCCGGTGCGGCGCGCGGTCACAATAATCCTCCAGCGCCATCAGCGAGATCGCCGCGTCGGTCCGCAGCTTGGCGGCAGCCTTATCCTTCGAAAGATTCAGCGGTCCGAATGATACCTCCTCGTAAACAGTGGAGGCGATTATTTGGTTGTCCGGCTCCTGAAAAACAATACCGACCGCCTTATGCAGCGCCTTTTTATCTCTGCCCACCTTTTTCCCATCTAACAGGATCTCCCCCTCCTGCGGAGAAAGAAGCCCGCAGCAGAGCGAAAAAAGGGTCGTTTTTCCCGCGCCGTTATTGCCTAAAATCGCAACCCTTTCGCCTGCACAAAACGAAAGATTAACTTTTTTCAGCGCCTCTTTCTTCCCGCGCGGATAGGTAAAGCTGACATCTTTTAAGCTTAATATTTCGCTCATATCGCACCGCCTTTCCAAAGCTTTGCGGCAGTCAAGCCGCTGCAAAGCAGAGCGAGTATTCCCAGCGCCAAAATCCACTGCATCCGGCTCACCTTCTCTTCGCGCGTCAAAAAGCAGATGTCACCTTCGTAGCAGCGCGTCTCCATCGCATCAAAGTTTGCCGAAGCTTTTTCAAATGCCAGAACGATTAGCTGTGCGGCAATCAGTTTTGCGCTTTTCATTGTCGTGCGCATATTCAGATAGCCGAGCCTTGTCCTTGCCGCCGCCTGCATATGCCCCAAGGTGGAAGAAAGCAGGATCAGATAGCGGTAGATCAGCACCATCAATTCAACGGCGACCTTTGGCAGACGGATTTTCCGGCAGACAGAAACGATCTTCGCGATCGGAGTTGTCATCCCCAAAAGCAGCAGCGCGCTCACCGAAGCAAATGCATTGCAGATTAGATGCAGCGCGCTGCGCTGTCCCTCCGGAGAAAGCGCAAGATATCCGCCAAAAATCGGAATCGAAAAAAGCTGCCCCGCTTCATGGGAGAACGGCAGCAGCAGTGTCACGCTGCCGCACAGAATAAATACCGCCGGTGCAGAGAATCCGCTCATCATATCGTGGAGCGAGAGCTTTCCAGCAAAACGCATCAGCAGCACATCTGCCGCAAACAGCGTTATTGCAAAAAGGAAGTGATCCGCAAGCAGACAGAAAATTACAGCGCATACCACCAAAAAGATCTTTGCCGCCGGAGGAAACCGATGCAGCGCGCTGTCTTGTCCCGCGAGCGCGTCAAAGTCAAGATTGTCGTGCCGATGTTCACCGTGAAGGATACGGCGCAGGATTGCGCCAGCCGCCAGAACGCCGGCGGCAGCGATCAGGAAGGGCGTCGGGATTCTGCCGTAAAAGCAGAGGGATAAAATAAAGATACAACATATTGTAAGCATTCTATTTACCCGAAATTCCTCCGGCAATCGCCGGAGGAATCCTTTCACGCACTTACTCCGATAATCTTTCCGTTTCTTCACTCCGTCCGGCATATTTCTTTCTCGCAGCAAGATAGCCGAAGCAGAAAAAGATAACGCCGGAGCCGATCGCTGCCTGAAGCGCGAAGAGCAGACTCTCGACCTCGCCGCTCGGCAGTTCGATCAGGCTTTCTGCCCATGGCTCGTAATCCGGATCGACAACGCTGATCATCTCCTCAGCCTCTCCGTCCGATCCTCCGAACTCAGCACCCTTGTTCATCGCAAGCCCAGTCACGGCGATGATAACGCAAAGCAAAACCAAAATAATACCAATTAAAAATTGTTTGCTGATCTTCATTTTACGCCGCCTGCCTTTCCTTTCCATAATATCCAAGCTCCGAAAGCTCCGGAGACGCAAATTTTTCAAGCGCCATGACAACAACCACCGAAAGCAGTCCCTCCACAATCGCAAGCGGAACCTGCGTTAAAGCAAAAATACCCATAAACTCGCCGATCGATGCCCACATATTTTCGCCCGGATGCGCAATGCCAAGCTGCACGCTGGTCACGCAGTAAGTAAACAGATCGCCGAGCGCTGCGCCTAAGAAGATACCGACAAAGCGGTTGATTTTTAACTTCTTACACAGCCAGAACACGCCATAGCTTAAAAACGGACCGGCAATCGCCATGCTGAAGGTGTTCGCGCCGAGCGTTGTTAAGCCGCCGTGCGCAAGCAGGATTGCTTGGAACAAAAGCACAATGATGCCCAGAACCGCCATCGGCGCAGGTCCGAACAGCATTGCGCCAAGTCCGGTTCCGGTCGGGTGGGAGCATGAACCGGTCACGCTCGGGATTTTTAGCGCTGAGAGTACAAAAGCGTAGGCGGCGCACATCGCCAAAATGACCAGCGTTTTGCGATGGTTCGACACCATTTTGCGGATAGAAATAATGCCCCAAACCAGAAATGGAATGCACAGTACGCCCCAGCAAACTGCGTTTGAAACGGGAAGGTAGCCTTCCATGATGTGCATTGCGGAAACAGTTTGTGTTGCACCAAACGTCAACGCGATGACAAAGGTAAGGCTTAAAATACGTTTTTCAAGCTTTGTCATACAACAATTCTCCTTATTCTTTTTCCCGGATGCGATATCCGGTAGTTTTTGCCGCATAAAAACACCCTCATTTTTCAATGAGGGGCAAAACCGTTTTTGCAAAATGCGTACAACAATATAAACCTTTCCAAATGGATCGGAAAAGCCTTCTAAGATGCACAGATCTGTTTCTTGCGGCTTTGCACCGTCAGGGTTCCGTGACGTACAAATCATATTGCAGGCAGGTCTTCCGGCTTGAGCATCCGCAAAAACACTTTGGCTTCCCGCAAAGCAGTGTGCAACCACAGCTTTCCAGTACCTATCGGCAAAATAAAATGCCGCAAAACGCGCTTTTGTTTCCTCTGCTGTTACGGCGGCGGCCCCGCGCGGGATTTTCACCCGGCTTCCCTATTATCGCAAACCATCGCTTTTTACGGCATCCAGCCGCAAAATGCGCTTTGCGCACCATACAACAAGCTTATTATAGCACACAAAAGGAAAAATGTCTACACTTACGGTAACAAATTGAGGAAAACAAAGCATTTAGAGGCAATGAATAAAAACCCGCCGGAGACTCCGGCGGGAATACCGTTACGTATTATGATCGGAAACATGAAACTGCTTCAGGTTGCCGATCTTTTTGCGGCGTTCCTCCAAAATCGCCTGTACATCATCAACGGAAACGCCCTTCTGCGCCATCATGACAAGCACATGGTAGCAGAGATCGGCGATCTCTCCACACAGCTCATCCTTATCCTCGTTTTTTGCGGCGATAATCATCTCGGCGTTTTCCTCGCCGCATTTCTTTAGTATCTTATCCAATCCCTTTTCAAACAAGTAGCAGGTGTAGGAGCCTTCCTGCGGATTCTCCTTTCGGCGCAGCACCACCTCATACAAGCCTTTGATCGTTTCTTCCATCCTTATTTTCCTTCCTCGCTCTGCGCGATCCGCGTAAAAAAGCAGCTATGGTGCCCCGTATGGCAGGCAGCGCCAGTCTGATGCACCTTAACAAGCAGCGTGTCATCATCGCAGTCGCACCAGATTTCCTCGACCCTTTGCAGATGCCCGCTGGTCGCACCCTTATTCCATAATTCTTGCCTTGACCGTGACCAAAACCAGGTATAGCCGGTTTCCAGCGTGCGCGCAAGACTTTCGCGATTCATATATGCAAGCATCAAGACCTCGCCGGTTTCCGCTTCGGTCACAATCGCGGGGATCAGTTCCGATTTAACAAAGAATCGCGACAAATCAGGTTCGCTTACCTTTAGCATATGGCTTCCTCCGTTCTCCGCAGCAGCCTGACTGGGATGCCGCGCGCATGAAGATATTCCTTGACCTGCAAAACAGTCAGCTCGTGATAATGAAACAAGGAAGCGGCAAGCGCCGCGTCAGCGCCGGTTTGTTCAAAAACGTGAGCAAAATGCTCCAGATTCCCGCAGCCTCCCGATGCGATCACCGGAATCTTCACGCTGCCGCAGACCGCGTTCAGCATCGGCAGATCAAATCCCTTTTTGGTGCCGTCGGCGTCCATCGAGGTAAGCAGTATCTCCCCGGCGCCTAATTCCTCCGCTTGTTTTGCCCACGCAATTGCGTCAAGCCCAGTATCAATCCGTCCGCCGTTAATTACGACATGATAGCGATTGTCCGGAAAACGCTTTGCATCAATCGCACAGACCACACACTGCCTGCCAAAGATATCCGCAGCCTGCGCGATCAGCGCAGGACGGCGCACCGCAGCCGAGTTGACCGCTATCTTATCCGCGCCCGCGCGCAGCAACAGCTTAAAGTCCTCGATAGAGGAAATACCGCCGCCAACGGTCAGCGGCACAAAAATCTGCCGTGCCGTGCGCGACACAACGTCCGCCATCGTTTTCCTGCGCTCATGAGTCGCAGTGATATCAAGGAAAACGATCTCGTCCGCACCCGCGTCGTTATAAGCCTTCGCGCACTCTACCGGATCGCCAACCTCCTTGATGCCGACAAAGTTGATCCCCTTGACGACCCTCCCGTCCTTTACGTCAAGACAAGGAATGATGCGTTTTGCCAGCGTATTCTTAACGCTCATATACCTTCTCCTTTCCCGGCATCGATCGCTTTTTCAAGCGAGAGCGTTCCGGCGTAAAGCGACTTTCCGCAGATTGCGCCGTAAAGCCCCAATCCAGTCAGCGCCTGGATATCCGCAAGCGATCTGATCCCGCCGGAAGCGACAATGTCGCAGGATACAGCGCGATTCAGCCGGTCAAGCTGTTCAAGATTCGGTCCGGACAGCGTGCCATCCTTCGAAATATCGGTATAGATGATCGTTTTCACTCCGCAGTCCTCCATTTCCTTTGCCAGCGTGAGGTAATGCTTTTGACTGATTTCAAGCCATCCCGCCGTTGCGGCATACTCGTCCTTTGCGTCGATGCCGACAACAATACGCTGAGCGCCATAAGCGCCGACCGCCTCCTTAACAAACGCGGGGTTACTGACTGCGGCAGAGCCTAAGATCACACGCCAAACGCCGTTTTGCAGATAAAACTCAATCGCCGCACGATCACGAATCCCGCCGCCGACCTCGACCTTAAGGCGCGTATCCCTTGCAAGCGCGCAGTAAATCTGCTCGTTGCAGCGTTTCCCTTCCTTCGCGCCGTCAAGATCGACGGCATGCAGATATTCCGCGCCCGCCGCCTCAAACGCGCGGGCGGCTGAAAGCGGGCTTTCCGCCACCTGCGAAACAGTGGAAAAATCGCCTTTATATAATCTGACGCATTTACCATCCTGAATATCGATTGCCGGAAAAATAATCATGCGCAGATACCATCCTTTCTGTAAACTCCCTATTTCCTATGCAGATCGCCGGCTTTCCCTTGACGCGGCTCGGCAAAGCGGTACTTTTTCATGATCCTGCCGCCGCAGATCAGGCAATAAAGCGCTCCGAGTACGCCAAGCAGGAAGATTAGGACAGCCGCGCCAGCTCCCTTTCCCGCGCCAAACAGCCGTATAAGAACCGAGTCCTGCGCAGCCGACGCCATCAGCGGCTCAAACACGCAGTCTATCAGATATCCGCCTGCAAAATAGCCCAGCGGAATCGTGAAAAATTGGAGCGTGTTTCGGCAAGAGTAGATCCTTCCCTGTAGATCAACCGGGATGGTCGAACGCAGGATCACATCTAGGCTTGCGTTCATAAACGGCACCGGCAGCCAGCCGATAATTTGCGCGGCACACCACAGGAGCGGGTTCTGCGTAAACGCAAGCAGGAAATTTTCAATACTCAACGACAGGATCATCGTGATTACGATCACGCGGATACGTTCTTTTGGAGACGGCAGGATCGTCACCAGTAACCCGCCGACCAGCACCGCAATGCCGGAACAGGAGTTCATCGCGCCCAACACAAGCTCGCCGCCGCTTTCGCGCGGCAGCACAAACGCTGGAAGCGCCGCCGAAAATGCCTCGGCAACAAAATTGACCCCAGCCATAAACAAGACCAGCGCAAGAATCATGCGATGATCTCTCAAGTAGGAGAATCCGCCTTTCACCGTCTGGAAAAACGGCTCGCCTTTCTCCCTTCCCGCAGTATGCGGAATTGGAATGAACGCCCAAAGCGAAATAAACGCGATGGCAAAAGTCGCCAAATCCACATAGATCACAGCTTCAATCCCGGCGAAGGAAAAGACCGCTGTGGCAAGGATCGGATGCAGAATACCCGCAAACGCATTCGAAAACGAACGCAGTCCGCTTGTCTGCTGATAGCATTCCTCCGGTGTAATCAGCGTGACCGAAACGTCGCTTGCCGGCTGCTGGATCGTATTCATCAGCCCGTTCGCCGCGTTCAGCAGATATAAATGCCATCCCTGCAGCAGACTGCACTTGAGCAGGAACAGCGTAATCAGAGAACTGCATGCCGCTAAAGCGTCGCAGACAAGCAGCACCTTTTTCTTATCCCACCTGTCGCTCAAAGCGCCCGCAAAAACGCTCATCAACACATACGGCGCGTAGGTACAGATCGACAAAAGCGCAGTTTGCAGCGCAGAACCGGTTTCTTCATATAGCCATAGCGACAGCGCAAATCCAGTCATCGAACTGCCGAGCATAGACAGCGTTTGGGTACTCTGAAAGATCAAAAATGGTTTTAATTTTTCATTTTTCATATTGCTTTACTCCTTTGAATTTTTATCAAGCATGAAGCAGCCTATCAAAAAAGCAAAGCCGAGGACATAAGCCGCCGTTATACGGCGCTCATCCTCCATGCAGCGTCCTCAAGCCTTGCATGGAGCGGCAGCAATTTCCAATATCATAACCATTTTCCTCCTTCCGCTTATTACGGCAATGATTTCTCTCCCTCTGAAAGCGACGCGAACGCGCGCAGGATCGAAAGCCCCAGTTCCCCGCTTTTTTCCGGATGGAATTGGCAGCCGAACACCTTACCGTTTTGCACCATTGCCGGGATCGCGCTTCCATAATCCGCATCGGCGACTAAATATGCGCTTTCGGTGAACGCGCGGTAGGAGTGGACAAAATACACGCTGTCCCCCTCCCTAAGCTTACCCAAGATTGGACAATCTTGGCGGAGGTGCAGCGCGTTCCATCCCATGTGCGGCACCTTCAGCTCGCCAGAAAAATCATCTACCCGGTCGACATAGCCCGGTATCAGTCCCAAGCCCTCGGTTTTCGCAAACTCGGTGCTGTAGGAAAACAAGAGCTGGAACCCCAGGCAGATACCAAGCAGCGGCTTCTGCTGCGCGAACGTTTGCAGCAGCGGCGTAATCCCCTTTTCGTCTAACGACTGTTTTGCTGCCGGAAACGCTCCAACGCCGGGCAGGATGATACCGTCCGCTTCCTGAAGCGTTTCGGAATCGGCGGTGACAACGTTCTCAACGCCGAGAAAGTCCAACGCATTTTTCACCGAGAAAAGATTCCCCGCTTTATAGTCAATAATCGCAATCATTCCGTTTTTCCTTTCTTTGCCGCAAACGAAAACGCCTCGCGCGGCGTGCCGTCGGCAACATAGATCCGCCCGCGTCGAACAAAACCGCGCTTTTTCAGTGCGCCAAGCATCGGCGCGTTATCCGCATGAGTGTCGACGCGGATTTCATCGATCTGCGACAGGCAATAGTCCAGCGCCGTATCAAGCACGCCGCGCACCTCCCCGCTGGATGCCAGACGGTGAATCACGCCATACGGCTTATCGCTGTCCCATGCGCCGTCCTCGATATATCGGTAGGTTTCCTCCTCTCCGATGGAAAAGGTAAAAACGCCGCAGGTATTTTCCCCCATTTTGACAAGAAAGCATCGTCCCGCCGCGATATCCGTTTTAAGAATCGCCTCAGACGGATAGCCGTTCTTCCACTGGGTCAGATTCCCCAAACTGCGCATGAAAGCCCTCGCCCTATCATAGATTTGCATCACGCGCGGAACATCGGAAAGCTGCGCCAAAATGACTGTCACCTGTCGATGCTCCCCTTGGTTGACAGCACGCCGTCACGCGGGACAAGCGCATCATGCAGCGCGTGCGCCATCGCCTTAAATAACGCCTCTGCCTTATGATGGTCATTTTCGCCGTAAGGTAACAGCAGATGCAGCGTGATTCCCGCATGAAATGCAAACGCGCGGAAAAACTCGGCCACCATCTGGGTGTCCATCTCTCCGATCCGATCTGCGGTGAAAACGCAGTCGAATTTTAAGAACGGCCGTCCGGAAATATCCAGCGCGCAGACGCCAAGCGCCTCGTCCATGGGAATCATCGCGTGTCCGTAACGCGTAATTCCACCTTTGTCGCCGAGCGCCTGATAAAACGCATCGCCAAGCAGAATACCAGTGTCCTCAATCGTGTGGTGGCAGTCGACATTTAGGTCGCCTTTTGCATGCACAGTCAGATTGACACCGGAGTGCGCGGCAAGTGCGGTCAGCATATGGTCAAAAAAACCGATCCCGGTAGATATTTCGCTTTTCCCCTCTCCATAAAGGCAAAGCGACACCGCAATGTCAGTTTCCTTCGTCGTGCGGATCAATGTGACAGTCTGATTCATCCAGCTTTCATCCTTTCCGGTCAATGAAATCCATGTCAAGCAGGTTTTTCAGCGCTTGAACAACCGCTTTATTTTCTTCTTCCGTTCCAGCAGTAATCCGCAAATACCTTCCCATATGCCGCACGGCAATGGAGTAAGTATCCAAAAGGCCGTAAAACACGCGCTCAGCTGTTCCGGAATCGCCAAAATCAAGCAGCACAAAGTTCGTCTGCGGTATCAAAACGCGCTTGAGAATTCCTCCCGTAAAATGCTTCAATGCTTCATATAATGCGTCGCGGCTTTCTTTGATCTGCGCCGTTCTTTTCCAAAGCAATTCCTTGTCCGCAAGAAGCGCTGCGGCGACCGCCTGCGTCAGCGAATTGACGTTATACGGCGACTTCACCGCAGTCAACGCGCTCGTCAGGCGCGGATTTGCAAACGCGATGCCCAAGCGGATTGCGGCAAGCCCAAACGCTTTCGAGCAGGTGCGCAGTACGATCAAATTATCAAATTCTTCCACCCGACGCACAAAGCTTTCGCTCTCATCGAAAAAGTCCATATACGCCTCATCCAGTACGATCAGACAATTCCCGGCATTTCGAATCAGCCGCTCGCATTCCGCCGCTGAAATCCCCTTCGAAGTTGGGTTGCAAGGATTAGAAAACAGCACCATTCGAAGCTTCGGATCCTTTTGCAGCATGGAAAGCAGCCGGTCTACGTCGACAGTCAGATCCGGACCTTTATCATAGACAACATTCTCCGCGCCATAGATCTCGCCATACAGCCGGTACATACTGAAATCCGGCGAAAGGGTCAAAAGCCTATCCCCAGCGGTCAAAAATGCGCCGATCAGCACGCCGAGAAGCTCGTCCGAGCCGTTTCCGCAGGTGACAAGCTGCGGATCAACGCCAAAATATGCGCCGATTATCCGCCGCAGCTCCTTTGCGGTTGGATCGGGATAACGGTTATAAGCGACCCCCTGCACAGCGGCGGTGATCTTCTCCATCATCCCTTCATCCGGCTCCAAAAACGATTCGTTTGCATCCAATCGAATCCGATAGTTGCCAGAGATCGGGTCATACGGTGTGAGAGCCTTGATCTTATCGTTCAGCTCATACATCGGCAGCTTCTCCCTCCTCAAACCGGACAGTGATCGCATTTGCGTGCGCGGTCAGACCCTCGCGGTTTGCAATGGTAACAATATCGTTCTTCGCCTTTTTCAGCGCGTCGGCAGTGTAATAAATAAAGCTGGATCGCTTGACAAAGCTGTCAACCGAAAGCGGCGAGAAAAACCGCGCGGTACCGGAAGTCGGCAAAACGTGGTTCGGTCCGGCGTAGTAATCGCCGAGCGGCTCCGGTGCGTATTGACCCAAGAACACCGAGCCGGCGTTATCGATCTTGCCAACGTACTCAAACGGGTCCTTCGTCGCAATCTCAATATGCTCCGGCGCAAGCTCGTTCGCCATCGCGACCGCATCATCCATATTTTTACAGACAATCACAGCGCCATAATTCTGGATCGACTCCTGAATGATATCGGCGCGGGAGAGCGCCGCGCACTGACGGACAATCTCCTGATCCACCTTCTCCGGAAGCGTCTTGCAGGTCGTAACCAAGATCGCGCTCGCCATGCGGTCATGCTCCGCCTGTGACATAAGATCCGCCGCCAAAAACTTCGGATCAGCGGTTTCATCCGCCAACACCAAAATCTCACTCGGTCCGGCGATCATATCGATATCGACCGTGCCGTAAAGCAGCTTTTTGGCAGTCGCGACAAAGATATTGCCCGGTCCGACGATCTTATCCACCTTCGGAATGGATTCTGTGCCGAAGCTCAGCGCCGCAATCGCCTGCGCGCCGCCCAGCAAAAAGACCCTGTCCACTCCGGCGATCGCCGCAGCGACCAGAATATCCGGGTTCGGCTTGCCATCTTTTCCCGGCGGCGTAACCATAATCAATTCCTTCACTCCGGCAATCTTTGCCGGAACAGCGTTCATCAGCACCGAGGAAGGATACGCCGCCGTGCCTCCCGGCACATAAAGTCCAACGCGGTTCAAGCCGCGCACCCGCTGCCCCAAAACCACGCCGTCCGGATGCGGATCGATAAATCCCTGCGCCTTCTGGCGATTATGAAACGCCGCGATATTCTCCTGCGCATTCAGCAACGCTGCGACAAAATCCGGGTCCGCCTCGGTCAGCGCGTCGTTGATGACATCGCGGCCGACCTCAAAGCATTCCAAAACCGAATGGTCGAATTTCTCAGTATAAGCCCGTACCGCCGCATCTCCATTTTCACGCACGTCGTCGATGATCCGCTGCACGGTTTCTGTAACCTTTGCGTTCACCGCCGCGCTGCGGGCGCGCATCTCCTTCAAAAAGCTGCGTTCGGCAACGCCGTCCGCATAAATTACTGGAATCATATTGCCCCTCCTGCCCTTATTTTCTAAACATCCTGCAAACCGCTGATCTGCTCGATAAAATTCTCTATCCTCCGCTGATAAAGCTTCATGCTTACCGTATTCACAATCAGCTTTGCGGAGATCGGCGCGACCTCCTCTAAAACCACCAGCCCATTTTCCTTTAGCGTCGTGCCGGTTTCGACAATATCCACAATCCCGTCGGCAAGCCCCAACAGCGGCGCCAATTCGACCGAGCCTTCGATCTTCACAACCCTGACGTCCATTCCTTTACTTTCAAAAAAGCGGCGGGTGACATTCGGATACTTGGTGGCAATGGTGCGTTCATTATAGCCGTCATAAAACGGCGCGTCCTTCTTCGCGGCAAGCGCAAACCGGCATCTGCCGAATCCAAGGTCAAGTACCTCAAAAAAGCTTCCGCCATATTCCATGATTGTGTCCTTGCCAACGACTCCAATATCGCATACGCCGTTTTCAATATAAGTAATAACGTCTGCGGCCTTCGCCAGCACGACCTCCATCTCAGCGTTCGGAATATCAAAGATCAGCCTCCTGCCCTTGTCGCGCAGGTTTGAACAATCGTAGCCCAACTTTTCCAAAAGCCGAACCGTCTTACTCTCAAGCCGCCCTTTGGTTAGGGCAATGCGAAGCTTCTTCATGCGTTCTTCTCCTCCTCAACCGACAGGCACACTTCCCCGAATGCGCCAACATGGATTAGCTGCGGAATATGGTTTTCCCTCGCGTAGCAGATCGCCTGCTCCAGCGTTTCAAACGCACTGACTTCGCAGATGCCGCCGTCTGAGATCGCCTTCCGCTGAAGCAAAAACGCCTTTTCCTCAAAGCCTTCCTCTGCATGCAGCAGGATATCCGGTGAGGAAACGCCGATCTCTTCATGCCTTGCCAGATATCGCGCGCAGGCGTCAATATCCACGCCAAAGCCGACCGCAGGCGCGCTTTTTCCAAACCGCGAAAGCAGATTGTCATACCTGCCGCCGAGCAGTACCGGCTTGCCGATCCCCTCCAAATATCCGCAGAAAACAACCCCTGTGTAATAGTCGTTCCGGTTGACAAGCCCTAAATCCATCATAATATCGGCATCAGGCACAATACGGCAAAGCGCATGATACAGCCGCTCCAGTTCGTTCAACGCCTTAATAGCTTCCTCACCGGAAAAAAGAGCCTTTGCCTTTGCAAACACCTCTTCGCCGCCAAACAAACGCGGAAGCTGCTTCATCGCCCTGCAAAGCGGTTTTTTTCCTTCCGGGTCAAGCGAATCAAGCAGGTCATTGAGCAGCGGATAGTTCTTTGTTTCAATCAGACTTCTCACCTGCTCGCGCTGTTCCTCGCACAATGCAAGCTCCTGCATTGCGGCGTTGAAAATTCCGATATGCCCAAGCTCTACTCTGCCCTTTCCGAGCGAAAACAGCGTATCCGCCGCTGCAGTCAGGATATCCAGATCGGCGGCAAAGCCGCTGCCGCCTATATATTCGACCCCGACCTGCAAAACCTCGTCGCTGCGTCCACGCATGACCGGTTCCGCCGAAAACACCGGCTGACGATAATATAGCCGCAGCGGCAAACGCTTGTTTTGCAGCCGCGTTGCACATAATCTGGCAATTGGCATGGTTGAGTCCGCTCTTAACGCTATCAGCCTCCCCTTTGCGTCGCTCAGCTTATACAAATACTCCGCCGGGATTCCAAACTCCCCTTCGCAGAAAACGTCCATAAACTCTATGCCCGGCGTCTGCACCTCGACAAAGCCGCGCCCCTTAAATACGCCGGAAACGCGCTTTGCCGCTAGATTGCGCGCCTCCACTTCCTCAAATAAATAATCCTTTGTGCCTTCCGGCGTAATCAGTCGATTCTTCAAATGCGTCCGTTTCCTTCCTATTTAACGCTTTTATACATTAAAGTAATACCATGCTACTTCGCTGAACAGTAATATCATACCACGCCCGACGTTCTTTGTCAAGCGCGGGGCAATTGTTTCTTCGGCAATCACATATTAAAAAATGTAAGCTGGCTGGTTTCCGGTAAGCCGTCCAAAGCGCCGGCAGCACGCAGCGACTCAATGATAAGCTTTGAGCAGTTGGTGCGCTGCTGCAAATCCTCAACCGAGATAAAGTCACCCTGATTCGCAGCCTCGTAAAGCCGCTGCGCAACCTGTTCGCCGGTCGATTTGATGCTGCAAAACGGCAGCCGTAATGCGTTACCTTCAATCCGATAGATCCGCGCGTGCGATTTATAAAGATCAATCGGGAGGAAGGAAAAGCCGCGGCAAAGCATCTCGTTGCAGATCTGCAGCATTTCATAAACACCGTCCTCTTTCGCGGTACGGTCCATATTTTTAGCCTTCAGCTCATCCATTCTGCGGCGGGTAGCGTCCTTCCCTTTGACGACCGTTTCGCCCTCTAAATCCTGCCCGCGCACCGTAAAGACAGCGGCATAAAACGCAATTGGGTGATAGATTTTGTACCACGCTAGCCGTGTAGACGCGATATTATAGGCGGCGGCATGCGCCTTTGGGAACATATATTTGATCTTTAGGCAGCTATCGATATACCATTCTGGGACATTATGTTCGCGCATCTGCTTATAATGTTCCTCTGTCAACAGCTTTTTAGCGTTTCCCTTACGGGTAATCTCCATAATCTTAAACGCCATCGACTTATCCACCCCTTTGGAGATCAGATAGGTCATAATGCTGTCGCGCGTACCGATAACCTCGGAAATGGTGCAGGTTTTGCTGCGGATCAGCTCCTGCGCGTTACCGAGCCAAACGTCGGTGCCATGGGAAAGTCCGGAAATCTGCAAAAGGTCGGAAAACCCCTTTGGTTTACATTCCAGCAGCATCCCGCGCACAAACGGCGTCCCCATTTCCGGCAGCGCAAAGGTGCCGGTTTCACAATCAATCTCCTCCGGCGTAACGCCAAGCGCCTCAGGGGAAGTAAATAGGCTGTATATCTTCGGGTCGCTCATCTCCACCTCCGGTGAGGTGACTGGGATTCCTGTGAATTGCTCCAAATACTTATACATCGTCGGAACATCATGCCCGAGCAGGTCAAGCTTTAGGATGGTGTCATGGAGCGAATGGAAATCGAAGTGGGTTGTTACAACCTCAGAATCAGCGGAATCAGCCGGATGCTGTACCGGCGTGAAATCGTAAATCTCGTGATCTGCCGGAATAACAACCATACCGCCCGGATGCTGACCGGTGGTGCGCTTTACGCCGGTACAGCCCTGCGCCAGCCGCAGCTTTTCCGCTTCGTGCGGCGTAATGCCGCGTTCCTCAAAATAGTGCGCAGCAAAGCCATAAGCGGTCTTTTCCGCGACGGTCGCGATCGTACCAGCTTTAAAAACGTTCTCCTTGCCAAACAACACCTCAGTGTACCGGTGCGCGCGGGCCTGATACTCGCCAGAGAAGTTTAAATCGATATCTGGCTCCTTGTCGCCATTAAAGCCCAAGAAGGTTTCAAACGGGATATCATGTCCGTCCTGAAGCATCAGGGTGCCGCACTGCGGGCAGTTTTTCTTCGGCATATCAAAGCCGGAGCCGTAGGAACCGTCGGTAATAAACTCGGCGTGCTTGCAATTCGGGCAGACATAGTGCGGGATCAGCGGATTAACCTCCGATATGCCCGCCATTGTTGCGACAAACGACGAGCCGACCGAGCCACGCGACCCAACCTGATACCCGTCTTCCACCGACTTATGCACCAGCTTCTGCGCAATGATGTACAAAACCGCAAAGCCGTGCTTGATGATCGCGTCCAGCTCGCGGTTTAAGCGGGTTTCGACGATCTCCGGCAGCGGGTCGCCGTAGATCTCATGCGCACGTTTGGTCGTGATCGCAGTTAGGTCCTCGGCAGCGCCCTCAATGTGCGGCGGATAGGTTCCCTTTGGTATTGGACGAACATCATCATCGATCAAATCGGCGATACGATTTGGATTGACGATGACAACCTCCTTTGCTTTCTCCTGCCCTAAATAAGCAAATTCCTTCAGCATCTCGTCGGTCGTGCGGAAGTAAAGCGGCGGCTGCGCCGTATCAACCGGCATACGCATTCCCGCCTGCAAGACCTCGCGGTAAATCGCGTCCTCCGGCTCCTTGAAATGCACGTCGCAGGTTGCAACGACCGGAATATGCAGACGCTCGCCCAACCGCACAACGGTGCGATTAAAATCTTCCAATTGCTTTTCGTTCGCCGCAAGCCCCTTTTCCAGCATAAAGCGGTTATTGCCGATCGGCTGAATCTCCAAATAATCGTAAAATTTTGCGATCTCACAAAGCTCACCCCACGGCTTTCCGGAGGTGATTGCACGAAACAGCTCGCCCGCCTCGCAGGCAGAGCCGATCAGCAGCCCCTCCCGATGCTTTAGCAGCTCACTGCGCGGGACGCGCGGCTTTTTGAAATAATATTTTAAATGCGCATATGAAACCAGCTTATATAGATTTTTTAAGCCAACGGCATTCTGCACAAGTAAAACCATGTGATAATACGGCGACTTTTTCGGATCACCGCCCGAAAGGATATGATTCCACTCAGAAATTGACGCATCCGGATGAAGGGAATGAATTTTTTGCCGCATTTTTTCAAAGATGCGCGCCAAAACGTCGGCGTCGTCGCATGCCCTGTGATGGTGAAAATCGCCTACCTTCAATGCGCTTGCAACCGTATCCAGCTTATGGTTCTTCAGCTCCGGATAAAGGCTTCTAGCCAAAACCACGGTGTCGACCGAAGCAAATCTCCGCTCGATCCCATTGCGTTTCAACGCGGCATTCAAAAAGCCCATATCAAACGGTGCATTATGCGCAACCAAAGTGGCTGCATCTCCCACAAAGCCCAAGAACGCTTCCAGCCCCTCGCGCTCGTTCGGCGCGTCCTCCACCATTTCGTTAGTGATCGAGGTAAGCTCGGTGATTTTCGGCGGAATCGAGCGTCCGGGATAGATAAAGGTATCAAACGAGTCGACAACCTCCCCGTTTCTGACCTTTACCGCGCCGATTTCAATCATACGGTCATTTTCGGCCGAAAGACCGGTTGTTTCGGTATCGAAAACGACAAACTCCTCCTCTGCGGCAGCCGCGATATCTCCAGCGACGATGTCCATAACATCGTTGACATAGTAAATCTCGCACCCGTAAATCGGCTTAAACGTGCCGCCCTCCTTGCGGATACCGTCGACCGCTTTCATGACGTCTGGGAATCCCTGCACCACACCGTGATCCGTGATCGCCATCGCCTTATGCCCCCAAGCGTAAGCCTGCTTGACCAAGACGTCTGCCGGCGCCATCGCGTCCATCATCGACATATTGCTGTGCAAATGCAGCTCGACCCGCTTCTCCTCAGCGGTATCCTTACGCCTAACGCGTGTGAAGGTCATGATATCGTACGGGCGGATGCTGACCTCATGGTCGTATTTATCATAATTTGCCTCACCGCGCACAAGCAGGATCACGCCCTTCTTAATCGCGGCATAATCCTCCTTTTTTGCCTGCTCGGCGATGATCTTCAGCGTATTCGAACCGGTATAATCGGTAAAATGTACAGTCAGGATAAACTTGCTTCCATCGCGGGTATCGCGGCTTTCGACGAAAAACACCTCGCCGCAGACCACAATTTTACCGCTTTCCGCAGTTACCTCCCGCAAAGGGATCGGCTTTTCGGCGATCCTTCTGCCGACAACGCTCTCGCCGTCCTCAGCGTCAAAGAGAAAATCGTCGAAAAAGTGAACCTCTCTCCTGCTTTTTCCGGCAGGCGCGGTTTCCCCGCCGTCGTGGTTCGCAGCAGCCTGCCGAATATATGCCATTTCCTCCGGCGGAAGCTCCTGCGCCGGCAGCGCAATACGCTCCACATCCACAAGCCCTAAAAAACGCACCTGCACCGTAATCGAAAATTCTTCCTCAATCAGCTTTGATATCTCCGCGTCGATATGGTTGGTCATTAAAATATTCCCGCCATGGCGCAGCGTTAAACTCAAAAGACGGCTTTGCGGGTCATACGACGCATTAGCGTCATCCAAAAAGCCGTTTGTCACCGGATGCGTGCGCTTTAACAGCATCAAAAGCTGCGGAAAATAGGAAGCGTCAAACTGATCGGGGGAATATTTTGGAAAAATCTGCGTCTGCTGTAAACGCAGCGCATCCTTAAGCGCGCGCTCCAACGAAAAAAGCTGCTCGCGCATAACCAAGCTGCCACAACGCAGCCAGAGGGTAACGGCGCGCCGCTCGCGATCCAGATTCAGTTTTAAGATCGGGAAATCCCGCACCGTGTCAAGTAATCCGCTGTCATCAATGAATGGCGAGAACACCTCGCCGAATGTATTTTGCAAGACCTTTTCCTGTCCTTTCAGAAATTTATCAAAGCTTATCAATCTCATCCAAAAGCGCTTGCAGCGCCCGCTCCTGCGGTACCTTATAAAGCGGTTTGCCCTTGGCGAAAAGCAGCACATCACCGTTGCCGCCCGCCAAGCCGATGTCCGCCTCTCTTGCCTCTCCCGGACCGTTGACGACGCAGCCCATGACGGCGACCTTAATCTGTTTTTGGCAGTCTTTTAGCGCATCCTCCACCCGCTCGGCAAGTCCGATCAGGTCGATGCGGGTTCGACCGCAGGTCGGGCAGGAAACAAATTCCACGCCCTTTGGCCCTTTACCGACCGCGCGCAGGATATCATACCCCGCCTTGACCTCCTCGACCGGATCGCCCGTTAGGCTGACGCGGATGGTATCGCCGATGCCGTCAAGCAAAAGGCTGCCAATGCCGACCGCGTTTTTTATCATTCCCATGTGCGGCGTTCCCGCCTCGGTCACGCCCAGATGAAGCGGATAACCGCACTGACCGGCAAGAATCCGGTAGGCGCTGACCATCATTGCGACGTTGGAGGATTTAATCGAAATAACAATGTCGTGAAAGTCAAATTTTTCCAGCAGCGAAACATGATAAAGCGCGCTTTCGACCAACGCTTCATCGGTAACTCTGCCGTATTTTGCCAGAATCTCCTTCTCCAAGGAACCGGAGTTTACGCCGATGCGAATCGGGATCTGACGCGCTCTACAAGCATCCACAACCGCCTTCACCCGATCGTCCGAACCGATATTTCCCGGATTAATCCGCACCTTATCGGCTCCTGCTGCCGCCGCCTCCAAAGCCAGCCGGTAATCAAAATGGATATCGGCGACAATTGGGGCTTTCACAGCTTCCTTCAGCGCCGGAATCAGTTTCACGCTCTCCATATCCGGAATCGCGGCGCGAATGATCTGGCATCCGGCTGCTTCAAGCGCCTTGGCCTGCTTTACGCTGCCCGCCACGTCGTGCGCGGGGACATTGAGCATCGACTGCACGGTGATGTTCCCGTCACCCATCACAAGCTGTCCAACCTTCACCCTTCTGACTTTACGCTTCTGGTCTATCATCATAGCTGAAACCTCCTATAACCTATCCGCCGAAGATCAGGCTTATTCTATTTTATTATAGCACAGCCCACTATGGTTTGCAAGAAAAAAATCCGCCGCGAAACATGAGGCTGCTTCAAGAGCCTTTTCCGTTTAGAGAAAGGGCATGCGGTAAAGTACGCCGCGTCACAGTTTCTAAGCAAAAAAGAGCAGGAAACCTTTCGCGGGATTCCTGCTCGATGGCGCGGCGAAGATTTGATTTTTCAGTGATTTTTCGATCAGACAAATTGGAAACTGGGATTTAAAACTCGTATCTTGTGCCATGCTTATTCTATCTCGCTTTTCCTGCGCGCCTGTTCTGCGCTGCTCTTCCACGCCTTGATCTGCTCCAACCTCGCTTTAAATTTCGCCTCGACGCCCTGCTCAGTCGGGATATAATACGCCCTCCCGACCAATGAATCCGGCAGGCATTGCATATCGGTCAGCTTCTCAGCGGCGTCATGCGCATACTGATATCCCTTACCATAATTCAGCTCCTCCAGAAGCTTGGTCGGCGCGTTGCGGATAACAAGCGGCACCGGCTCGGCAAGCCGGGTCATCGCATCCTTTTTGGCGTCCTCATACGCCTTATACAAAGCGTTTGATTTCGGCGCCAGCGATAGATAAACGACTGCCTCGGTAAGATGCACGCTGCATTCCGGCATCCCGATGTAATGGCACGCCTGATATGCGGCGACCGCAAGCTCCAGCGCGCGCGGATCGGCAAGTCCGACATCCTCGCTTGCAAACCGCGTTATCCGTCTTGCGACATAAAGCGGGTCCTCTCCTGCCTCCAGCATTCGCGCCAGCCAATAAACCGCCGCATCCGGATCAGAATTACGCATGGATTTATGCAGCGCGGAAATCAGGTTATAATGCTCCTCGCCGTTTTTATCATACAAAAGCGATTTCTTCTGAGTGCATTGCTCGACCGTATCGACGGTCACAACCGTTTTTTCTCCGTCAAAGTCGCCGTTTAGCACCACCATCTCCAGCGTTGAAAGCGCGCTTCGCGCATCGCCGTTAGCGAATCCCGCGATCATATCCAAGCATTCCTCGGCAATCTCCACTCGCTCGTTTCCAAAGCCGCGCGGGTCGTGCAGCGCATGCGACAGCAGCTCCCTGATATCGTCCTGCGAAAGCGGCTGCAATACAAACACCTTACAGCGGGAAAGCAGCGCGCCGTTTATCTCAAACGACGGATTCTCCGTCGTCGCACCGATCAGGATGATACTGCCTTTTTCCACATAAGGTAAAAATGCGTCCTGCTGCGCCTTGTTAAAACGGTGGATTTCATCAATGAATAGGATCGTTTTTCTGCCGTAAAGCCGTTCTTCCTCGGCATTTGCCATCACCTGACGGATCTCCTTGATCCCGCTGGAAACAGCGGAAAAATTGATAAAATTCGCCTTGGTGCGTCTGGCAATAATCTGCGCCAGCGTTGTTTTGCCGACGCCGGGCGGACCCCAAAAGATCATCGATCCGATCCGGTCAGACTCGATAATCCTTCGCAGCACCTTCCCCTCGCCCAAAAGCTGGCGCTGCCCGCAGAATTCAGACAGCGTCTGCGGGCGCAGCCGCTCGGCGAGCGGCGCAGGGTTCAGTTCCTCAAATAATAAAAGCTGCTCAACCTGTGACATACTGTGCCTCCTAACGAAACAATCCAAGGATATCTTTGGCAGTGACTGCAAGCATCAGCAGCAACAGCAGCATCAAACCGACAAAATGGATCATGTTTTCGTATTTTCCCGGAACCGGCTTACGAATAATCAGCTCGATCAGCACAAAGATCAGTCTGCCGCCGTCCAGCGCCGGAATTGGCAGAAGATTGAAAATTCCGATGTTGATTGTAATGAACGCGAAGATATAAAAGAACGTTTCCAGTCCGGCGCTCGCCGCCTGCCCGATCACCTTACCTACGCCGACCGGACCAGAAAGCTGGGAAAAACCCACCTTGCCGGAGATTAGATCGCCAAGTGAAAGCCAGATGCTCCTTGCAAGCGAAAGAAAGTTATTCCAGGTATATTTTACTGTCGATAAAAAGGTCTTTGGATAGGAGTAGACCTTAAAATCCAAAATGAGCGTGTTCTCACCGGATTCGGTCTTTTGCGAGGCGAGTTTTACACCGTTTAGAGTCATCTTCTCCCCGTTTCTCCGCACGATAAACTGATAGCTGCCGTCCTCGTCGCTCAAAAGCTGGGTAACAATATCGCGGTCGGTCAAAACAGAAACGCCGTTGATCTTTAGGATCTCATCCTCAAGCGCTAACCCGCTTTGTGCCGACAAGGCATTTTCTTCAAACCGCGCGACGATATTGGTTGCAATATGGCTTTGTGACAGCGTCATCACCAGCGAAAGCACCAGCCCAAGCAGCAAATTCATAAACGCACCTGCCGCCAGAATGATGATCCGCTGCCAGCAAGGCTTATTATAAAACATTCCCGGATCATCGCTGCACTCTCCTTCCTCCGTTTTTTCCTCGCCCTGCATCTTGACAAAGCCGCCGATCGGAAAAAGCCGCAGCGCATAGACCGTACCCTTCACCTGCCTTTTGAGAAGGGTCGGTCCCATACCGAGCGCAAACTCATCGACGGTAACATGAAACGCCTTTGCGCAGAGAAAATGCCCCAGCTCATGAATGAAAATAATGAGACCAAACACCAAGATACTGACTAAGATCGTAACAAAGATATTCAAGAATGAACTCCTTTCCGCATCAAATCGAAGCGTAAACCAGTTCCCTCGCCGCCCGATCCGCCGCAAGGATCGCTTCCAAGCTCACATCTTCCTCCCGCACCGCATCAAGCGCCTTCATAACAAGCTCGCCGATCTGCAAAAAGCGGATTTTTCCCTGCAAAAACAAAGCGACCGCCGCCTCGTTTGCGCCGTTTACCGCTGTCGCCGCAAGCCCGCCGCGCGCAAACGCAAGCTTTGCCGCCTTTAAGCAGGTGAAAGTTTCCTCATCCGCGCGCGCAAAATGCAGCTCTGGATAATCAAAAAGAGAAAGCTCCTTACAACTGCATGGGAAGCGATCCGGATAGGTCAGCGCATATTGGATCGGCACCTTCATATCCGGTACGCCAAGCTGCGCGATCACCGCGTGATCAACATATTCGACCGCCGAGTGGATCACGCTTTCACGCTGTACGACAATCTGAATCTCATCCGGCTTTTTGTCAAACAGCCACGCCGCCTCGATAAACTCTAAGCCCTTATTCATCAAAGTGGCAGAATCAATCGTGATCTTTGCGCCCATATTCCAGTTCGGATGGCGCAGCGCGTCGGCGGCGACCTTATCCGCAAGCTGCCGCCGCGTCATGCCGAAAAACGGTCCCCCGGATGCTGTCAGGATAATGCGCCTGACCTGCCGCTTATCATTACCTTGTAAGCATTGGAAAATGGCGGAATGCTCGCTGTCGACCGGGAGCAGACGCACCCCCTTTTCCCTCACCGCATTCATCACCAACGCGCCGCCGGTAACCAGCGTTTCCTTATTTGCAAGCGCAATGTCCTTTCCCGCCGCAATCGCCGCTAGGGTCGGGCGGAGTCCGATCATTCCAACGACCGCGTTAAGCGTGATGTCTGCCGACGGCTCGGCAGCCGCCTGCAAAAGCCCCTCCATGCCGCAGACAACCCGTACATTCGTATCTGCAAGGGAAAGCTTCAGCGCGCTATAGCGCGTTTCATCATAAATACATACAAGCTTTGGCGAAAACGCGCGCGCCTGCTTTTCCAGCAGAGAAACGTTGGTATTTGCCGCCAAAGCCGCCACTGTAAAATCTCTGTCGCGGATAACCTCAAGCGATTGCGTGCCGATTGAACCGGTGGAACCAAGCAGCGCGACGCTTTTTTTCTTTTGCTGATTCTGACGATACTCCATAGTTACCTTCTATTCTATTCACCGCCGGTAAAAATAAGCTATTTATGGCGGTATTTTATACAAAGAAAACGACCGTTTCCCAAAAAGCGGGAGCCGCCGCAGGAAACGGTCTGTTGTGAATCAAATTAAACGGAAAGAACAACCGGGCAGACATACATCAAAAATACAATGAAGGGCGCAACCATCAGCACGCTATCAAACCGATCCATAACCCCGCCATGCCCCGGCATGATCGTGCCAAAATCCTTAATGCCATACTGCCGTTTAATCAACGAGCATGTCAAATCGCCGAACACGCTGACCAGTGAAAGAACCGCCGCAGCCGGCAGGATGATCTCGTACCGCACGGAAATCGCATAACCAAGCCGTTCCATCACTGCACTGTAGCTCAAAGAAAAGACCCAAATCACCAGCACGCTTCCAGCCACTCCGCCGACAACCCCTTCGATTGTCTTTTTCGGGCTGATCACCGGCGCAAGCTTATGCTTTCCAAGAAACCGTCCGGTAAAATAAGCAAAGGTATCCCCGCCCCATGCGATAAAACAGATAGCGATCAAATAATAAAGCCCGTAAAGCGGCTCTGCATAGCGCGTTAACAGCAGGCAAAGGAAGCACAGCGGGAATACGGTGGAAAGAAAGAACGCGGTGCAGACCTCGCTGAATTTAACCGTCTGATGCAGCCGCATTGCAATGACTAGGAGCAAAAAGGCAAAAAGAGCAGTTTCCGCCACAAGGATAAAGCTGCTGTTTTCAAGCATCAGCACAAACGGCAGACTGACCGCATAAACGGTCGAAAGTATGTAAAGCGCTTTATGCTTGAGTAGTCCCGTCGCGTGGAACAGCTCCCAGACCGCAATCAAAATAATAGCAGCAAACACGACGTTCAGCGCCGGTGTGAAATATCCGAGCATCGCGGCAGCGAAGATGCCAAGCGCGACAAGACCGGTGATAATGCGTTGTTTCATCCGAATGACCATTCCTTTCTGTCGCCGCTCCCTTTTCATTCGAAATGTCACCGAAAAACAGACGCAATGAGAAGGAGAAACGTGTAATCCTATGATCGATCAAACTAGGCTTATTTTGCGGCTTTTGCGTCCTCTGCGCCGAAGCGTCTGCTGCGCTTGGCATAAGCCGCAAGTGCCTTATCCAGCTCCTTCGCAGAGAAATCCGGCCAAAGCGTATCCATAAACACATATTCTGCGTACGCCGCCTGCCATATCATAAAATTGGACAAGCGGTATTCTCCGCTTGGGCGAATGATGAGGTCGACCGGCGGCTGACCCGCAGTATAAAGATGGCTTTCCACCACTCCCTCATCGATCGCATCCGGGCTTATTTTCCCCGCTGCGACCTCCTTAGCGATTTCCCGCATCGCCTGCGTCAGCTCATGCTGTCCGCCGTAATTGAGAGCAACATTTAGGGTAAGTCCGGTTGCAGCGGCAGTATCCGCCTCGCAGCGGTCGATACGCGCGTTCATTTCCGGAGAAAACGGGGCACGGTCACCGATAATCCGGATGCGGATATTATCCTTATAATAATTCTTCGCATCCTCCAGATACTCCATAAAGAGCTTCATCAGCGCGCCGACCTCCTCCTTTGACCGTTTCCAATTTTCCGTGGAAAACGCATAAACGGTAACAAAGCCGATCCCCAGCTCGCCGCAATGGGTGATGATCTTCTTAAAGACAGCCGCACCCGCCTTATGCCCCGCTGTGCGCGGCAGACCGCGCAGCTTTGCCCAGCGGCCGTTGCCGTCCATAATGATACCGATATGCTGCGGCAGCTCCCCCTTTTTTGCTATCGTAGCCACTCCAATCCTCCCTTTTACGCGAAAGCAAAACGCCCGTTATACCGCCCGTGTTTTGCCCTCGCAATATTCCAATATGTTCCGTTCTTTTGCAGCAGGAGGCTTAGATCTCCATGATCTCGGCTTGTTTTGCCTTGACCTTTTCATCGGCGATTTTGCAATACTTGTCGGTGAGATTCTGAATCTGCTTCTCGCCGTCTTTCTGCTCATCCTCGGTGATTTCACTATTCTTCTTCATAGCTTTAAGCTTATCATTTGCGTCACGGCGGATGCTGCGCACAGCAACCTTACACTCCTCGCCCATCTTGGAGATATCCTTATTCAGCTCTTTACGGCGTTCCTCAGTCATTGGCGGAAAAACCAGCCGGATCGAACTGCCGTCGTTATTCGGGTGGATACCGATATTGGACTTATTAATCTCCTTTTCGATATCGGAGAGAGTCTTTTTATCCCACGGCTGAATGACCAGTACGCGCGCCTCCGCTACCGAAACGCTGGCAAGCTGATTGATCGGGGTCGGCGAGCCGTAATACGGCACAAGCACCTTATCCAAAACCGCAGGATTCGCGCGTCCGGCACGGATCGCGGCAAAATCCGCCTCCATCTTGGCAATGGTTTTCTTCATCTTTTCCTCAGTTTTTTTGATTCTCTCTTTCATATGATTCTTTCCTTTCTGCTTTCCATTTATTCAGCCAGCACGACGGTGCCGACGTTTTCGCCTAAAACCGCTTTCCGAATATTATCCGGCTCAGTCAAATCAAATACGAGCATTGGCATATGATTATCACGGCACATGGACGCGGCAGTGCTGTCCATGACCTTTAAGCCCTTTGCAAGCACCTCCGACATTGGGATAACGTCATACTTTGCCGCATCCGGATATATCTTTGGGTCCTTGTCATAAACGCCGTCTACCATCGTCGCTTTCAGCACAATATCCGCATTGATCTCGACTGCACGCAGGCTTGCGGCGGTATCGGTCGAGAAAAACGGGCTTCCGGTTCCGCAGCCAAAGACAAGGGTGCGCCCCTTTTTCAGATGGCTGACCGCACGATTGCGGATGTACGGCTCTGCGATCTCATGCATTGCAATGGCGGTCATCACGCGGGTATCGACCCCAAGACTCTCCAGAACGTCCCCGACCGCCAGCGCGTTCATCGTCGTACCGAGCATCCCAATATGATCCGCGCGAGTTCTATCCATATTTCCGGAGGAGCGGCCGCGCCAGAAATTGCCGCCGCCGACCACAATCGCAATCTGCGCGCCGAGCGCGACGGTTTCCGCAACCGACCTGCAAATGCTTGTAATCACATCAAAATCCAGCCCAAATCCCTTTTTTCCAGCCAGTGCCTCACCGGAAAGCTTTAATAACACACGTTTATACTTAAGCTGCATAAAAAGTCTCCCTTTCCCGTCTCTGATCACTCCGAAATGGAAAAAATGCTTTCCAAAAAGAGAACGGTTTTCAATCATCTAACAATATAATACATGATTTAAAAGAAAAAGTAAAGCCCTTTTGGGAATTTTCGGACTATCTTTTTTAAAGCAGAAAGATTTTGACGCTTTCGTCATCTTATGGCATCAAAGGAGGCTTTTTGAATATAACCGGGTCGCCGAAAGCACACCCGATTCTTGCTGCGTCATCGTTTTTCGAGCGGCAGATACGGCTGATGCGGCTTCACGCAGCGGTATGCCGGCCGGATGATCTTACCTCCGCCGATGATTTCCTCTAAGCGGTGCGCCGACCAACCGGCAATGCGGGCAATTGCAAAGATCGGCGTGTAAAGCTCCAGCGGAAGTCCAAGCATACGATATACAAAGCCGGAATAAAAATCGACATTGGCGGAAACGCCCTTATATATTTTACGCTCCTTCGCAATAACTTGCGGCGCAAGACGCTCGACGTTCGCATACAACATATATTCGTCTAGAAATCCCTTCTCCTCTGCCAGCCGCTGTACAAACTTATTGAAAATACGCGCGCGCGGATCGGAAAGCGAGTAAACAGCGTGCCCCATCCCATAAATCAATCCCTGCTTGTCAAACGCCTCCCGATGCAGCAGCTTCCTCAGATAAACTGAGATCGCCTCGTCATCGTGCCAATCGGTGACATGCGTTTTCATATCCTCGACCATCTGCACTACCTTAATATTTGCGCCGCCGTGACGCGGTCCCTTCAGTGAACCCAGCGAGGCAGCGACCGCGGAATAGGTGTCGGTGCCGGAGGATGTCACAACATGAGTTGTAAAGGTCGAGTTGTTGCCGCCGCCATGCTCCGCGTGCAGCACCAACGCAACGTCTAAAACCTTCGCTTCCATCTCAGTATAGGACGCATCCGGACGCAGCAGGCGCAGAATATTCTCCGCAGTGGAAAGCTCCGGCAGCGGATTGTGGATATAAAGGCTCTGCCCGTCGTGATAGTGGCAGTACGCCTGATAGCCGTAGACCGAAAGCATTGGAAATAGCGCGATCAGCTGCAAGCATTGGCGCAGCACATTCTGCACCGAGGTATCATCCGCGCGATCATCGTAGGAATAAAGCGTCAAAACGCTTCTGGCAAGCGTATTCATCATATCTTTGCTCGGCGCTTTCATGATGATATCGCGGACAAACGAGGTCGGCAGGGTCCGGTAGCCGGAAAGAATCTCGGTAAACTCTTTTAATTGCTTCGCGTCCGGCAGAACGCCAAAAAGAAGCAGATACGTCGCTTCCTCAAAGCCGAAACGCTTATCGTGCAGAAAGCCGGAAACAAGATCCTCAACGTCGATCCCGCGATAATACAGCTTTCCTTCACATGGAACATTTTCCCCATTTACCACTTTCGTGGCGACAACATCAGAAATCTCGGTGAGCCCCGCCAAAACTCCCTTGCCGTTGATATCGCGCAGGCCGCGCTTGACGTCGTACTGCGTATAAAGCTCCGGCGATATGCCGTAATGATTTAAGCACTGTTCGGATAACGCTTCGATCTGTGGTGTAATAACAGAGTATTCGGACATATGATTTCCTCCTTCTTTCTATGGCCTGCATAGGCGCGGGAAAAATATACACCGCGCGCAAAACCCCTTTGGCTTTCTGAATTTTTGTATATTATGCTTCGAATAATAATATCAAGCTTATTTTACCAGATCTTAGGCGCCAAAGAAACAATCTGAGGAAAATTTTTTATGAATAAATGAATAACAGTTTTTTCTTTCCTGCAAAAAAGTTTTATCCCGCGCATATTCTTTGCATCACAAAAACAAAGGCCTGCACGCTCCGAACCAAAATCCGGCGCGTGCAGGCAATTCCGGCGGTTATACATCCCGCGTTATGCCTACAGCGGAAAACAAAACGATCTTTTCCCCTACATATCTCCCTTCTGTACTGCAAAAGCCGGCAGAAGAAGCCTCCCTTATAAAGCGTTGTCTGTTTTCTTCAGCGCAATGTCTGCAAACAAACGGCAGATATTTTTCCATTGAAGCAAACGGCGCATCTGCCCGATAACTCTCACATATAGAAGATGTTTTCCTTATATTCCTCCATCATGGCGCGGTTATGTTCGTCGCCGCCGTCTAGATTTGCGCTCATAAAAATTGGCGGTGTTATACCGTCGGCTACCAGCCGCTCGATCACATCCACCACTACGGCGTTTAAGATTGCTGTGCCGACGGCGGTCGAGGTAGGGCCAACCCGCTCGGCAAGTCCCGGTATGGCGATCGCCGCGTCACCCGACACACCGCAATTGTCGATCACAAGATCACAGACCTCATAAAGCTTTTTCCCTGACGGATGACGGCTGCTCACCGTTCTCGAATAATCCAAATTGGTGATACAGGCAACAAAAGCGCCTCTCTCCCGCGCTTCTTCCGCCATTTCGACCGGGACGGTATTGCGGCCGGATACCGAGTGAATCAGCAAAAGATCCCCCGCCTTGATATGATTCTGGTCGACCAAAGCTTTACCGATCCCCGCAACCCGCTCAAGCTGCGATGTCATTGTAATCGGACGGGTGTTGAGCATAAACCCCGGAAAAAAGATCGGATTGATCAGCGCTAAGCCGCCGGTGCGGTAGAACATCTCCTCCGCCAGAATGCCGGCGTGTGAGCAGCCGAACAGATAAATCGAACACTTTTCCTTGATCGCGCGGATCATCTGCTCCTTTAATTGATCGATCTGCGCTCTTTGATCTTCCCAAGCACGCCTTGTCGTCCCCAATACAATCTCAATATAACGGTCGCCTTCCATCTTCCATTTCCCCTTCTAACTTCAGACCATTCTTTAATTTTAAAACGCGAATATCGCTGCCGACAAAGCTGAACACCAGATATTGCGTGAAAATGCGGGAATAAACCCGTTTTGCGTACCGTTTTTCCATCTCCGCGCCCGAAAGGTTCGTGCTGATGATGGTCGGCAAGCCGTGCTCCAAGCGCGACTCCACAATATGGAACAAAGCCGACGGCACAAATTGGTTTAAGTACTCGCTCCCCAGATCGTCAATAATCAACAGCGGAATGTCCAGCGCGTCGTCCATGCTGACCGCCTTTTCTCTGCCAGCATTATAATAGTCATCCTGTAGGTTGCGAAACAGATCCAGCGCCGAGGTGTAGATCACCTCTATGCCAAGCTCCAAAACCTTCTTTGCAATTGCAAGCGACAAAAATGTCTTTCCCAGTCCCGTCGCGCCGGTAAAAAACAGGCTGCGGGATGTTTTCGGATCGAACCGCTCGGCGTATTCCACGCAGCTATCGTAGATGAACGCCATCTGCTCCCTGTCGTTGCGGTGCTTGCCCGGCGTGACATTAACCGGACTGTAATATTCCAACCGGAAATCCGCAAAATCGGTCAGCTTAACCGGTATCTGCTCGGCAAACGAGCGCGCCGCCTGCTTTTTGGCAAGCTCCTCCAGACAGGAACAGCGCTTTCCGTCAACATTCCCCATATCACAGCAAAGCGGGCAGGTAAATTTTTCTTCAAGATAATCTGCTGGAAATCCGCCGCGCAGCAATAAATCCTTGATGCTCTGGTTCATAACCTCCGACTCCTGCTTGAGCTGAAGCAGGCGGGCGCGCTTTTCCTCGCCAGTCAAATCTGCGCGCAGAATCTCCGCCGATGCGGCGGCAAAATGCCGGCGCTTTGCGATGTGGTAATATTTGATCTGCGGGATCTTCTGCTCAGCTTCGGCAGTGTGGGCGGCAGCCAGAGCGATCGCGCGCTGTCTGCGCTCGTCAACAATCCGCTGCGCCGCAGTGTATTTCCCCTCGCTCATGAAAAGCCCCCCTTTTAAAACTTATTCCAGTATGCCTCTAATTCGTCGCGGGAATAGGAGGACGCCTCCTTGTCCGGCGAATTTCCCTTCCAGCTCCATTTGCTGATCTCATCCGGCGTGCGGATTCCAATCCGGCTCCAATTTTCCAGCACGCGGTTTAAATACGGCAGCGAAAGCCCGCCGGTATTTTTGACCGTGATCTCATACGCAGCAGAGATCATATCGTACTTAAATCCCCATTCCTCTACCCATGTGTGGGCGTATTTTGCCTCCGACTTAGAAAGCGGTCTGCCCTGTACGCGCAGGCATTTCGCGACATTGCTCTCGATCGAGTCCTTTTCGGAAAGCTGCTTCAGCTTCGCTTCGGCGCGTTCGTGCGTGTTAATGCCGTCCTTTGCCCATTCTGCGCACAGCTTTTCTACCTTAAACATACTGCAATTCCCAATCTCACTGCAATACTGAATCACCATTACGACGATATCCGCCGGCATATTCATCACGGTACAGATATTAAGAAGCGTGTTGCGCTCTTGGGAGGTAATCGGTCTGCCCATAATCCCTTCCGCCGCTTGCAGCAGAAAAGAGATTTCGCCGTCATCCGGGATTTCCGGCGCAGTAACCGGCTTGACGCCCTTGCCGACTGCATACGGCTCGCTCTGCGCAGGCGCGCCGACGACTTCCAAAAGCCCACGCTTTCCCCAATAGGAAAGCGCGGCGTTGACCTTATTCTCCTCCAATTCCAAAATGGTGGAAAGCAAGGCGGAAGAATAGTGGTGCATCGGCGTTTGGAAGATCTGTAGGATAACCTTCAGGTAATCGCCGTCGATATGCGGCAGATCCTCGGTAATCATTGCCGGAAGCACAAAATTCACCGCGTATTTCTGATAATCGATCTGATAGTCCATTTGCATTCTGATCCCTTCATCGGTTTACTAATCTGTTCGTTTCGTTAGCAACATTATAACACAGTTTCCTTGAAAATGCAACAGCACCGCCGCCTTGCGAAATTCACAAAGTTGACATGAAATACGCCGCAAACACTGCTATAATAAGGCTATAAAAGATAAAGGGGGACTTATTTTGCCTGATTTTGTGACCCATCATTTATTTGGACGGCAGATTCTATCCGATCCCGAGCTTCCGGGCGCGATCAAGAAAACAGTTCAGAAATATCCGCAGGCATTTGCTTGGGGGCTGCAGGGACCGGATTTATTATATTTTCACCGCGTTCTGCTCTCCGGCGGCGAAATCAACGATTTAGGGCGGCAGATGCACCGTCTCTACACAAGCCAGATTTTTGAGGAATACGTCAAGCGCATCTTAATCGCTCCGTTTGGATGCCGGGATATCCTGATTGCCTATTTTTACGGCTTTATCTGTCATTTTTGCGTCGACGCTGCGCTGCATCCGTTCATCTATTTCTGGCAAGGAGAATTTTCTGCGCTCAATCCGCAGCTCCACACCTCTGGAATCCATTCTTACATCGAAAGCTGCATCGACACCGCGCTCTACGAAAAGATCACGGGACACAACATCACCAGCTTCGATGTGAGCGCGCAATATACGCTGCCGCAGCCGCAGAAAAACGCGATCGCGTGGGTGTACAGCAACCTCGCTCGTGATCTTTTCGGCTGTGAACTTCCGCCAAAGAGCATCGAAAGCTGTTTTGACAGCGGCATATCGCTGCAAAAGCTGTTCTACGGGAATCATCCAAGGATTGTGCAAGCGGTTTCCAAAGCGGAATCCTGGATTGGCAAAGCGGGCACCGGAACCGGGCATTTTAAGCTGCGCGGGAGCAAACCGGATTGGGACTGTCTGAACGTCACCGGAAACGCTTGGTGCGACCCATACTCCAAGGACATCCGTTATGAGAGCGTCTTCACGCTTTTGCAGAACGCCAGAAGGATGGCGTTTGCACTATTCGGAGGCTACCGCAGGATGTTAGAATCCGGACAAGCCCATTTTCTCAAGCTTCCATGCAATTTTTGCGGAGAGCCGATCTAAAAGCTCCTCCGTCCGCAATGAACCGCCCCAGATTGATCGGACAGCGCAGAGATGTGTAAAAAGACATAAAAATTCCGCGTCCATGTGATAGGACGCGGAATCAAGGGAAAGCTTATTTTGCAGAATTCTCGTAAGATTCGATCATTTTCTTTACCATCTGACCGCCGATAGAACCAGCCTGTCTAGAGGTCAGGTCGCCGTTATAGCCTTCCTTTAACGGAACGCCAACTTCGTTTGCAGCTTCCATTTTAAACTTATCCATTGCGGCACGTGCCTCCGGCACTACTAAATTATTCGAACTTTTGCTGTTCATCATTCATTTCCTCCAAAATAATTGTTTCGTGTTTGCATTTATAGCATATGAAAACTGCGTGCAGATATGAGCGGAAATTGGCGGAAACCTTTTTCCCCGTCTTTGGAAAAGCAGCGACACAAATCAAAAACGGGAGTGATTCTGACACGCCGTGACACCGCGGTCTAATTTTGTTCAAGCGTCCTTTTTCAGCGCAGATTGACACAAAATTGCAAATTGCGCATATACTGCTCTTGACAAAACAAAAGCGACATCGCCGCATACGGTGCGAAAGCAAACACAAAATGCGTCGCGCCGAAAAACAAATGAGTTTGAGAGAAGGAGGCTGATGGCATGGAGGATGAAAAAATCTTCTTAGACCCACAGAACATCGCGCTCGCGATGAGCTACACGCCCATTCAAATCTGGCAAAAGCTGTACTCCCCGGAGGACGGTCTTGCGCGCGGCACAATCTTTATGCAGCTCGATTTGCCGTTTATCGGAGAGGAGGCGGTCCCGCGTGACAAGAATGAATAACTCGATAAGCCGTCCGGAGGACGGTACGATGGAAGGGCGTTCGAAGCTTCTGCGTATGGTGCAAACCTACAATTTTGCTGCGTTGGAGGCAGGATTATTTCTTGACACCCACCCGCAGAATCGCGAGGCGTTTGAGTATTTCCAAAAGATGAACAACGCCTACCGCAAACTGCGGGACGAATTCGTACACAAATATGGGCCATTACAGCAGACCGATGAGTTGGGCGTAGAATGGAACTGGGTCGACGATCCATGGCCGTGGGAATTGGAGGCGCAGTAAGCTATGTGGACATATGACAGACATTTAGAGTATCCTGTAAAGGTTAAAACGCCGAATCCGGCAATGGCAAAAATCATCATCACGCAGGTCGGCGGACCGGATGGCGAAGCGGGAGCGGCGACCCGCTATCTCTCCCAGCGCTATGCCGCGCCGGATAACATTGTTCGTGCAATTTTAACAGATGTTGGGACGGAAGAACTTGGGCATATAGAGATGGTCAGCACCTTAGTCTATCAGCTCACCCGCAATCTAACGCCGCAGCAGATCAAGGAAAGCGGCTTTGACGTCTACTTTGTGGATCATACCACCGGCATTTATCCGCAGGCTGCTTCCGGCACACCGTTCTCCGCCTCAACCTTACAGTCCACCGGAGATGTGTTAGCCGATCTGCACGAAGACCTTGCAGCTGAGCAGAAGGCACGCTTGACCTACGACAATATCCTGCGCTTAAGCGATGATCCGGATGTGCGCGATGTCATCAAATTCCTGCGCGCACGCGAGATCGTCCATTACCAGCGCTTCGGCGAAGCGCTTAGACGTGTTCTCGACACGCTTGACAGCAAAAACTTCTATGCATTTAACCCCGCTTTCGACCGCTGAACAGCAGCGCAAAAAGGAGCCCGATTTTTGTCGGACTCCTTTTTTCTGCTATATTGCAGCAGTGCCGCGCAGGATTTACAGTCTTTCGATCATTTCCATCACATAATCGCCAAATTCCTCGGTCGTGCAGCCGGTATCTCTGCCGGTGATCTTCAGCTTTGCTTCCTCAAACATGCAAATATCCAGCGCACGCTCCAGCTTTGCCGCTTTTTCTCGATAGCCGATGTGGTTCAACAGCATTACCCCTGCGCGCAGCATCGAGCACGGATCGGCATATTTATCGCGTCCCTCTGCGACCATGCGCGGCGCAGAGCCATGAATCGCCTCAAACATCGCATATTTCTTGCCGATGTTCGCACTGCCGGCGGTACCGACGCCGCCCTGAAATTCCGCCGCCTCATCGGTGATGATATCGCCGTAAAGGTTCGGCAGCACAATGACTTGGAAATCTCTGCGGCGCTTCGGATCGACCAGCTTCGCAGTCATGATATCAATGTACCAGTCGTCGGTTGTAATCTGCGGATACTCCTTGCCGATCTCTTGGCACATCCGCAGGAATTTTCCGTCGGTCGTTTTGATGATATTCGCTTTGGTGACAATGGAAACGCGCGTTTTGCCGTTTTTCGCCGCGTAATCGTAAGCCAGACGCGCAATGCGATCGGTTCCCTGCGAGGTGGTAACCGTAAAATCCATCGCCAAATCGTCGGTGATGTTTACACCTTTTGAGCCGAGCGTATAAGCTCCCTCCGTATTTTCGCGGAAAAAGGTCCAGTCGATCCCCTCAGACGGCACCTTGACCGGGCGCAGATTGCAGAATAAATCCAGCTGCTTGCGCATCGCAACATTCGCGCTTTCAATATTCGGCCATGGATCGCCGGCACGCGGCGTGGTGGTCGGACCCTTTAAGATCACATGGCAGGCTTTTAGCTCCGCCAATACATCGTCTGGAATCGCCTTTCCAGCAGCGACGCGGTTCTCGATCGTCAGCCCGTCAATCTCCTTAAAGCAGACTCTTCCTTCCGCTTCCTCATCCTTTAACAGATACTTCAAAACCCGTTCGGTTTCATGGGTAATAACAGGGCCGATCCCGTCGCCGCCGCACACACCGATCACAATGGTATCCAGCTTATCATACTGCACAAAGCCGCCCTGCGCCTTCATCTGCTCGATACGGGCAAGCTGCTCCTTGACTACCTCTAAAAACTTTTCGCTCGCTTGGGATAATTCCATTTTTTCCTCCTTATTCTGTAGCCTCACAATTCGTCCTCGGAATAATGCTCCAATTCCTCCGGTGAATAGGCGTCGGTCCAATGATATGGATTTAATTCCGATAACGCGACATATTTCAGAGTGTTATCCTTGGTCGTCACGCCGACTCTGACCCTTTTTCCCCAGTACAAAAGCCGCTCCTGACAGATGCCGCATGGAGAAAGGACGCGAAACGGCGCGTTCTCGTCCTCCCGGACCACACAGATGCAATGGGTGATCCGCTCGCCGAACTTATGCGCCTCGCACATCGCGCCGGTTTCAATACACAATTCCGCGCCTGCATTAGGGGTACTCAGCGCAATGCTCAGATAGTCGTTCCCGCTTGCGGTATGCACCGCCGCCGCGCCGCCCCAGCCGGTCGGATAGCGCTTTTCGATCAGCGCCGCTGCCAGTTCATAAAGATGCTGTTCAATATCCATCATACTTTCTCTTTATTTTACCTGCCGACCGTATAGTTAAGCAGACCGCCAGCCAGCAGAATATCCTTTGCTCTGCCGGAGAGATTTGCCTCAACCGGAATATCGATTCCCTTGGTAAGATCCTGCAAAACGATCTTCTCATCCTGCTCGATATAACGGCGAATATGTTTTAATTGCAGAATATCGCCCTGCTCGATCTGGTCATAGTCGCTCTCATTGACAAAGGTCAGCGGCAGAATGCCGGCATTGATGAGATTCGAGCGGTGAATGCGCGCAAAGCTCTTTACGATAACCGCCTTCACGCCTAGATAAAGCGGAACCAGCGCCGCATGTTCACGGGAGGAACCCTGCCCGTAGTTTGATCCGCCGACAATAAAGCCGCCGTTTGCCGCTTTCGCGCGCTCCGGGAACGCCTTGTCGCAGACCGTAAAGCAGAATTTTGAAAGGTACGGAATATTCGACCGATACGGAAGAATCTTCGCGCCTGCCGGCATAATATGGTCGGTCGTGATATTATCCCCAACCTTCAAAAGCACGCCAGCCTTCATGCTTCTTTCCAGCGGCTCCGTTTTTGGGAACTCCTTGATATTCGGACCGCGCAGGATCGGCAGTTCCTCTGCCTCCTCCTCAGATGCCGGCGGTTCGATCATGTTGTCGTTAACTAAGAATTTCTCCGGCAGCGTGAAAGCGACTGCCTCGCCTAAGTACTCGCGTGGATCGGTCAAAACGCCGGTCAGCGCACTGACAGCGGCGGTTTCCGGGCTGACCAAATATACCTGCGCGTCAGCAGTGCCGCTTCTGCCTAAGAAATTGCGGTTAAAGGTACGCAGCGAAACGCCGCCGGAATTTGGCGACTGGCCCATCCCGATACACGGACCGCAGGCGCATTCCAGCACTCTTGCGCCGGAAGCAATGATATCCGCCAAAAGCCCGTTTTCCGCCATCATATTGAGTACCTGCTTAGAGCCCGGCGCAATCACCAACGAAACGCCCGGATGCACCGTCTTGCCCTTTAGGATGTGCGCAACCTTCATCATGTCCAAAAGCGAGGAGTTGGTGCAGGAACCGATGCAAACCTGATCCACCTTAATTTTTCCAATCTCACCGCAGGCTTTCACCGCGTCCGGCGAATGCGGACAAGCGGCAAGCGGCTTCAGCGCCGACAGATCGATCTCATAGGTTTCATCATACACTGCATCCGCATCAGCAAAAACCGGCGCGTAATCTTCCTCTCTGCCCTGCGCCTTCAAAAACGCGCGCGTCACCTCGTCAGATGGGAAAACCGAGGTCGTGGCGCCCAATTCCGCTCCCATATTCGTGATGGTGGCGCGCTCTGGAACAGACAGCGTAGCAACGCCCGCGCCGCCGTATTCCATGATCTTACCAACGCCGCCCTTGACCGAAAGCAGCTGCAATACCTTCAAAATAACGTCCTTTGCCGAAACCCATGGGGAAAGCTTGCCGGTTAAGTTGATGCGCACCTCTTTTGGACAGGTGATATAGTAGGCTCCGCCGCCCATCGCGACCGCGACGTCAAGCCCGCCCGCGCCAAACGCAAGCATACCGATGCCGCCGCCGGTCGGCGTATGGCTGTCCGAACCGATCAGCGTTTTGCCCGGGATTCCAAAACGCTCCAAATGCACCTGATGACAAATGCCGTTGCCCGGACGCGAATAATAAATGCCATGCTTTTTGGCGACCGATCCGATAAACCGATGGTCATCCGCATTCTCAAATCCGTTTTGCAGCGTATTATGATCGATGTAGGCGACGCTCTTTTCCGTTTTGACCCGTTTAATCCCCATCGCTTCGAATTCTAAGTATGCCATCGTTCCGGTTGCGTCCTGGGTGAGTGTTTGGTCGATTTTTATGCCGATCTCAGTTCCCTTTTCCATGACGCCGTCCACAAGATGCTTCGACAGGATCTTCTCAGCAATCGTCTTTCCCATGATTCAAACCCCTTTCCCGATCTTTTCTTCCGCAAATGCCGCCTATCCTTGCCGCGCATTTGCAGGAAAATTTCATTCAAAAATTCATTTTTCGCTGTTCTCCGCCGATCCATCCGCAGAAAACATCGCAAAATTTCGTCTTTTTTGCAAGTGATGAAAGTTTATTTCTATCATACATGATTTTCCCCAAAAAGTCAAGTACTGCGCTGCGAATCGCGCCGGAATCGAATCAAAAACAATCCAAAACTTTGCGCGAAAACGTTCTTGCACGATGTAACGACGGCTGCTCCGCCGCAAATCAATAATACCGGTATTTTCAGCAAGCCCATCGTTTATCCCAAACGGGAGCGCTTGCCGTTTAACGGCGCCGTTATTGTAAAAACGGAATCTTCATCTTGCTTGCAGCAGACGATCAGCTTCTGCTTGTAGTATCCGGCGGAAAGAACCTTCGATCCGCGCAGCGCAAGCAGCTCTGCCAGCGCCTGCCTTTCATTCTCCCCATACTTATCGGCGTTGTCGGAAACGAACAGCGGTCCGCCGCAGACAGCGTTCAGCTTAGCGAAAACCGTCTTTTGCAGCGGAGAAAGCGCGCTGTGTTCCTTACGCAGATAGATCGCGCCAACCTCATTCCAAAACGCTCTGCCGTTTAACTGCCGGCGGAAGACCGCATTTTGCAGCGCGCTTATCACGCTGTCCTTTTCTCGACAGGCAATGCTCTTCCCAGCCTTTCCGCTCCAACGCTCGGTGACATCACAGCAGACCCTGCAATAATCCGCCTTACCGAAAGCCGGCGCGAGCGGCGTTTTCACAGCGATCAGCGTCTTGCCCTCCGTACACGCGCGCAGAAAGTCCATCGCCTCGCACATTATCTGCCCGCGCGTTTTATTCCGGCGCGGCAGCAGGCAGGCGGCGTATAGATGGTCCACCGCAAACGCCTGATAGCCCCAAGCATCCTGCATCGTCGTAAACACATCCTTCAAATACGCCAAAAACTGCTCGTTCTGGGAATCCAACGCATAAAGCTCGCCCTCTTTGCCCAGCGCCGCCCGGATCGGTTGTCCTTTGTCGTCGCGCAGCAGCCATTGCGGATGCTCTGCAAACAGCGTCGATTGCTTTGCGCAGACAAAAGGAGAAAAGCTTATCCCCGGCGCAATCCCCTGCTCAGCGATCGCCCTTGCGATGATCGCCATCCCGCTTGGGAATTTTTCAGTATCGACCGTCAAATAGTCCCCGCACACACGCTGATACCCCTGATCAATGAGAAAAAGCTGCGGCTTTTCGGGCAGTGCGCCGTTTTTCACCGCTGCAAGGCTTTGATACGCCTCCTGTTGGGAAAGCCCAATCCGGCTGGAATAGCCGAACACCGCCCTTCCCTGCAAAGGCGGCAGCCCCATCGCCGCAAAATAGGCGTCGAACACCTGATCCTCCGTCCCGCGGAATATACAGAGATCAAAAAGCGCATATTCCCCAGAAAACAGCAGATCTGCACAGTCCTTCTCCACGGTCACAGCCCCGCGGCGCACGTCCGTATGCAGGACGGTAAATCCGCTTCGCTCGTCAACCGAGCCGATCAGCGTATATTGCTTGTCTTCGCGCAGATAGCCGTAGCTAAAACCGTGCAGCACCCCCGCCTTCTGCGGATAATCGACAAACGCATAATCCCCGCCGGCGGCAAGACAGCGCTTTTCCACTGTGCGCAGCGAAAGATGTGAAAGCCCGGTCATTTTATCGGTGATCTCATGCTCAATACTTTCCGTCGCGGACTGAAAGCCGTTTAAAAAGATCCTCGTATCCTTTTCAAACGCATAGGAAAAAGCAAGACAGGCGCGCAGCAGGCGGCAGGGTTTTTCCGAACGCGCCGTAATCCGCAGCCTGCCCTTTTCCTGCGTCCGTTCCACCGTGACGCCCCCGCAGCGGGACTGCTTTAAAAAATCAAAGGATTTCTTGCTCCCGTCCATCTCAAAGATCAATTCGCTTTGCAAAAGCAGCATTTTATCCAATCCTTCCAAACTGATATGTTTTGCCGTTCTGTCGGCACAGAATCATTTTGACTTTTGAAAACCCGGCAGGCTCGGCACGGTCAGATTCAAGGTCCCCTTTACGTTTTCTTCCAATTGTGTAAAGATGATCTCGCTCGCCAGCGAGAGCTTATAGTCGATGTCGGTATAGCCGCCGAGATTAACCCGAATGCGTCCGGCGTAGGTAAAGCAGATATCGGAAGAAAGCTTGAGTGAAACGTAGGTAACGTCGGTAAATCCTGCCTCAGAAAGCTTATCCGTCAGCTCTAAAAACATCTCATACCGCCTCAATTCCTGTGCCGCATCGGTCGCAGCCTCCTCAAGCTCCGCTTTCTTTTCGCTGTCAGTTTCCGACTCCAGCGCCTGTTTTGCCATCTCTGCCCGATTCGACAGCACAGCATATTCGTCGTAAAAGCTGCCGACTGCACATTCCTCCACCGAAAAACCGTTGACGCACATCAGCCCCTTCACATCTGCGTGCGAGTCGGTGATATTCATTACGCGGTTATTCTCGCTGATTGTGTAATAGGTTTTCTGCGCGTACAGCACATACTTCGGCTTTGCAACGTTCACCTCCAAAACAGCTTTACTCGGCAGCTTACGCGACAGCTTCACATCGTCGACCAGATTGCTCGCGTTTAAGATCCGCTCTCTGATATCGCCGGCATTCAGCCGCAGCAGATTATTTCCAGTAAGGACGCCGGAAGCCGTGATAAGTTCCTGCTGCTGCTCCTCGGTCAGCGTGATCGTTTCATCAGTTGGGACGACCGTGATCTCACGCACTGGGAAAAGCACCGTCAGCGAAAGGATGGTCAAAGCGATCATCGCGATGACGCCAAAGCCCACATAATAAAGCAGATAATTATTTTTACGGCGCTTTTTATTCTTTTCCGGACGTTTTTTTGGCGCAGGCGCCCGCCTTAAAGCAGGATCGCCGTTTCCAGAACGCCGCTTTGCTTTTTTCTTGGCTCCTGACGGCTTTTGCTTTGCTTTTTCCCCCACTGGCGGCACAGACTTTTTTCCGGAACCATGTACGACTGTAATCGGAGGATTCTTTGTGCGCTTTGGCGGCTGAACCGCGTTTTTACGCGCGCCGCTCTTTGCGGCGGCTCTTTGAATGACCTGCTCTTCTTCAGCCGAAAAGCTTCTGCTCCCCTGTGCGCCGCTCGACTGCGGCGTGCGTTTTGGCGCATCCTCCCTCTCGGTCAGATCAGCCATCACGAAGGAAAGCGGCTGATAAGAGGTGCTTTTTGCCTTTGCGGATTTCTTGGCGTCTAACGCCTTCCGCTTTGCCTCTTCCTCCTCCCGTTCGATCTTCTCTTCCCGATCGATAGAGAGCATTGCAGGGGATATGTATGGCTTATGCTCTTTGGGGTCTTTGCCGTTCAGCGGCGTGCGATTGTTCTCTCCGTTGTTTTGATCGTTCATAACGCAATTCGGATGCGGGCGAAACGGGGCAATCATCCCAAAAGCGCCCAGCACATGCTCCTTTCCTTCCCGTTTCTATGCTCTGGCGATTACACACGCATTTTTTTCTCGAAAAAAATCTGCGAAAAATGTGCGCAAAACCGCGCGTTTTATCATATATTGCAGCAAAGTGATAAATTTGCCGACAAAAAGGTTTGATTCCAAGGCAGATCAGCAGAAAGCCCTGACTTTTCCGGAAAGGAATGATCCATCCATGAAAGAAAGAGCCGAAAACAAGCCGCTGTCGATCCGCGGCCCAAATACGGTGCGCGGCGTTCTACATATCCAAGGCAGCAAAAACAGCATGCTCCCAATCCTCGCCGCGTCGCTGCTGCGTCCGGGAAACATCACACTGGACGAAGTGCCGCAGATCACCGATAAAGATGCGGTTTGTGAAATTTTAGCCCATTTGGGCTGCGAGATTACCGCAGAGCAAAACAGGCTTGTCTTAAACAGCGAAAATGCCCTGCCGCTTGCCATTCCGCCAAAGCTGATGGCAAAGACGCGCGGCGCCTTCATTTTTCTGGGCGCGATGCTCGCCCGTTTTCACAAAATCGTATTCTCCATGCCGGGCGGGTGTTTTTTGGGCAAGCGCCCGATTGATTTCCATTTACAGGCGCTGACCAAGATGGGCGCGCGATTTATCGAAACCGCCCCTGACTGCATTTCTGGAGAATGCGACGCGCTGACCGGCTGTCATATCATCCTGCCGTTTCCAAGCGTCGGCGCGACAGAAAACATCATCCTTGCCGCCTGCGGCGCCGATGGCGAAACAATCTTGGAAAACGCCGCCTGCGAGCCGGAGGTCTTGGATTTTATCGCGTTCCTGCGTTCGCGCGGTTTTTTGGCCGAGCGAGCCGGAAAACGCCGTTACGTCATCTCCGGCTCGCCAAGAACATGCAAAACAAGTCTTTCAAGCGCCTACAAGCTGATGCCAGACCGCATTGCGGCGGCAACCTACCTCTGCATGGCTGCGGCAACCGGCGGCGAACTTTTGATTCCGAATATCACCGAGCCGCTGCTCCCCTACGCCTGCACGCTCTACCGGCGTTCCGGCTGCCGGATTGCGGAAAAGGATGGCGGGCTATACCTCTGTGCGCCAAAGGAGCTTTCGGGCGTTGGGCGGGTTGTTACCGCGCCGTATCCCGGCTTTGCGACCGATATGCAGCCGCTCTTTTTGGCGATGCTGTGTACGGCGGCTTCCCCGAGCAGCTTTTACGAATCGATCTTTGAAAACCGCTTCTCCCATGCGGCACAGCTCATCCAGATGGGTGCGCATATCACAATCGAGGGAAAAACCGCCGCCATCACCGAAAAAGCAAGGCTTGTCGGCAGACATCTGCTCTCGCCGGATCTGCGCGGCGGGGCAGCGCTCGCCCTTGCGGCAGCAGCAGCCGAGGGGAAAAGCATCCTGCACGGCGTTTCCTGCATCCGCAGAGGTTACGACCATTTTGCGCAGAATTTATCCGCACTCGGCGTAGATATCGAGCCAGCCGAGGACGAAACCGCAGATCTGCCGTATATGCCGTGAGTAAATAAGTCTCACTCCGCCGCCTGATCGACCAGCGTATGGTAAATACGGGAGGCGGTATCGGTTACCGCAAGCTTCCTCGCATTCTCGCCGTACGCCGCGCATTTTTCCGGATGCTCTGCAAAGTCCCTTACAATTTCCAAAAAACGCGCCTTATCATAATCCTTCTCCTCGATCATTACGGCAGCGCCGCGGTTAACAAGCACCATGCCGTTATAGTACTGATGGTTTGCGGTAACGTTCGGAGATGGAACCAGAATAGAAGGCTTTCCAAGCACCTCAAGCTCCGCAAGCGACAGCGCCCCGCAGCGGCAGATGATTAAGTCGCAGGCTGCAATCGCGTCCTGAATATTATAGATGTACTCGCTCGCTGTAATCAATGGATAGCGGCTCAGATCCGTGCCTTGCTCTCTCATCAGCGCCGGAAACTTTTCCTTACCAAGTCTGCCGTAACCATGGATATGGCGGATATTCCCCAAATCCTTATGCCACGCGATCAGATCCGCCGCCATTTTATTGATGGTATCCGCACCCAAGCTGCCGCCGAACGAAAGAATGGTAAACTGCCCCTCTGGGATGCCAAGCTTTTCTCTTGCCTTTTTGCGGTCCGCTTTCAGTATCTGCGCTCTGACCGGGTTTCCGACCACCGAAATATGCTTGCAGCCCTGCGGAAGATGCTCCTTTGCCTCTTCCACTGCCAAAAACAGATAATCCGCTTTCGGCGCAAGCATCCGGATGGTCATCCCCGGAAACGCATTCTGCTCATGCAGCGCGGTGCGGATTCCCATCTTTTCCGCCTGCAAAACAACCGGTCCGCAGACATATCCGCCGGTGCCGATGACAATATCCGGCTTAAACTCCTTTAAAAGCCGCTTGGCACGCAGCTTCGCCGCCTGTGCCTCATATACCGCCCGCGCGTTATGCAGCATCGATGAAGGCGAAAAGGAGCGGTAAAAGCCCATTACCGGAATCCCTTGGAAGTCAAATCCGGCACGCTTTATCAGATCTGCCTCCATGCCGTTTGGCGTACCGACAAATAAAATGGCACCATCCGGGTCATTTGCCCGAAACTCCTGCGCAATGGCAAGCGCGGGATTGATATGCCCCGCTGTGCCGCCTCCGGAAATCAAAACTCTCATTCCAATCTTCCTTTCAAGCGCCGCGTCCTGCACGGCTTATTTTGCCTTCATCGCGTTGACATGCCGCGAAATATTCAGGATAATGCCCATTTCGGTCATCAAAATACAAAGCGACGTACCGCCGTAGCTGAAAAACGGTAGCGAAACGCCGGTGTTCGGAATCGTTTTGGTGACGACCGCGATATTCAGCAGCACTTGGATCGCAACCTGCGAAATGATGCCGATGCCAAGCAGCATGCCAAATCGATCCTTTGCCCTTCGGGCGATTGAATAACCGCGCCAAATCAAAAGCCCAAACAGCCCGATTACCAAAAATGCGCCCAATAGTCCCAATTCCTCGCAGACGATCGCAAACACAAAGTCATTCTGCGGCTCCGGCAAAAAGAGATATTTTTGATAGGAATTGCCAAAGCCCTTTCCCCAGAACCCCCCGGTCGCAATACAGACAAGCCCTTGAAGCGTCTGCCAAGTCGAGTCTGAAATATCCGACATCGGGTCAAGCCAGCCAACCAGACGCTCCTGCACATAACCGACGCCCTTAATGATAACGATGCCCGCAACGCCCGCAAAGCCGCAGCCCGCAAGCCCGGCAAAATACCGCAGCTTTGTACCGCCCATCAGCATCATAACCGCCGTAATCAGCATCATGATGATCGTGCCGGAAACATGCGGCTGCAACAGCATGATAAACGCAACCGGGATTAGAAACGCCACATAGTAAAGCACGCCGTACTTAAAGCTGTGCGCGGCGATGTCGCGGTAATGCTTATCAATATATGCCGCAAACAGCACGATCAGACAGAATTTCATGATATCTGAAGGCTGGAATGAAAAGCTGCCGATGTTAATCCAACGATGGGCATCGTTATGCGGACGCATCACCAGCGTTATGGCTAACAGCACAAGCGTCACGCCGTACAACACATACGGCATGGAAACGGCGAATTTCTTCCAAAACGGCTTCTGCATTTTCTCCTTTGACAGATGCAGCTTTTTGTAATTGGTATAGTCGATGCGCGACGCAACGTACATCCCGACAAAGCCGATCATGATAAAGATCGTCTGACGCTTGATATAATAAAAGCTATCTCCCTCATAATACATCGCGTTTGCATAGCTTGCCGAAAACAGCATCAACAGCCCAAAACCAAGCAGGATGCAAAGAAGAATTAGAAAAATAGGATCGACTCCCGGGCGCTTTACCTTCACACCGTTTACCTTGGAGCGATACGGCTGATAGGAGGAGCGCCGCGTGTCTCCTGCGGCGTTACCCTGCTGCTTTGCCATCAGCTCGCCATAGGTGTGCGGGCGATGCTTTTTATTCTTTTCCTTCACGGTCTTTTGCTTATTGGATTTTTCCTTCCGCTCTGCGGCAGAAGCGCGCGGCTCTTTATCCCTCGCCATCGTACCCTCGACCCATCCTTTCTGCTTAGAAGCCCAATACTCCCCTTTTTACGAATAGATTACGCGATCTTCACCGCGCCGAATACTGCCGCCACGCAGCAGATCAGCGTAAAAGCGGAAAAAACAGCGACAATTTTCACCTCTGACCAATTGCACATCTCAAAATGGTGGTGGATTGGGCTCATCTTAAAGATGCGCTTGCCGCGCAGCTTCACCGAAAGCACCTGCAGAATGACCGAAAAGGCTTCAATAAAATAGAGCAGCCCAGCGATAAAGATAATAACCGGCTGATTGATCATAAACGCCAGCGCAACGACTGTGCCGCCCAAATACATCGAGCCGGTGTCGCCCATGAATACCTTTGCCGGATGGAAATTCCAGATCAAAAATCCGAGTGCTCCGCCCGCCACTGCGCTTGCAATCATATTGCTTCCGGCCATATGCAGCATTCCGGATATCACCATAAACGCCGCGCAGTAGATTACCGTCACCGAAGCGCAAAGCCCGTCGACGCCGTCGGTCAGGTTGACGGCGTTGGTAAAGCCAACGATCAAAACCAACATAAACGGCCAATAGATCCAACCGAAATCCACCTGCCCGATAAACGGGATTCCAACCACAGTTGTCGCAGCGCCAGAAAGCTGCATTGTCAGCAGATAAACAACCGCCACCGAAATCTGCAAAACAAGCTTTTGTATCTCGGTCAAGCCAAGGTTGCGCTTTTTGACCACCTTAATATAGTCGTCAAAAAAACCGATCAATCCGCAGCCGATCATCAAAAACAGTCCGTCAAGCAGCCGGATCAGCTCCGGCTGCTCCATACTGTTGCCCATGCCGTAATAAAGCGCGACGCACGCCGCAATCGCGACCAAACTGCCGATAATGAACATAAAACCGCCCATCACTGGCGTCCCCTGTTTCTTTTTGTGCCAGGTTGGGCCTAAATCGTTAATGGTCTGTCCAAAATTCAGTTTATGCAGAAACGGAATCAATATTTTACCAGACAAAGCGGAGATCAAAAACGCTAAAACCACAGCCAAAAGTGAAATTGTCAAAGTCATACCCAAATCCATCCTCTTATGTTTTATTGATTATTTTGCGCAAGCTCTTTCTGTGTCTGCTCAATGATCTCCTCAAGCGCCATACCACGGCTTGCTTTAAAAAGAACCACGTCCCCTTTTCTAAGCACCTTGGTCAAGTATGCGCTCGCTTCCTCCTTTTTATCAAAGAAGACCACGCTGCGCATACCGGAAATGAGCGCGCCGCGCTTGATATGTCTTGCCATATCGCCATAGCAGATCAAGATATCCAGCTTCGAGCGTGAGGCAAACTTGCCGATCTCAAAATGCTGCTCCTCACTGATCTCGCCCAGCTCCAGCATATCCCCAAGCACTGCGACACGCTTTGCAGCGCCGGTGCATTCGATATCCGAAAGCACCGAGAGCGCCGCCTTCATCGAATCTGGGCTGGCGTTATAGCAGTCGATGATAAATTTACACCCGCCGATCTCCTTAATTTCCTGCCGCATCGCCGCGTTTTGGTAATGGAAAAGCGCCTTGATAATCTGCTGCGGCTGCATATCCACAGTTAACCCCACCGCAAACGCGGCAAGCGCGTTATAAACATTATGCTTGCCGATGGTCGGGATCACTGCATGATGGCTCAGACCATAAGCGGTGATGTCAAACTCGGTACTATAGCCGTTTATGCGGATATTGCTTGCCATGATATCGGCATACTGGTCGATACCATAGGTGAGCGCCGGGCGTTCAAGCGTTTCAGCGGTTTTACGCAGCAGGTCATCATCGGTGTTTAAAATGAGAGGTGCGTCCGACTGCATCCCGTTGACAATCTCCATTTTTGCCTTCAGGATATTCTCCCTGCTTTTCAGCACCTCGATATGGGAAATTCCGATATTGGTAATCACGCCAACATTCGGATAAGCGACCTTGGAAAGCTCAGTGATCTCGCCGAATCCGCTCATTCCCATCTCAATGACCGCATAGCGATAACTGTCGTCCAGCTCAAACAGCGTCAGCGGCAGACCGATCTCGTTATTGTGGTTTCCATCGGTCTTTAAGGTTTTATGATGCGCGGAAAGCACCGCATAGATCATCTCTTTGGTGGAGGTTTTGCCAACGCTGCCCGTCACGCCGACCACGAAAGCAAAGAAATTGCGTCGATACGCCTTTGCTGTCGCCATCAGCGCCTTGACAGTGTCCTCGACCACGATCACACGCGGATCGCAGACATTCCTGACGGTCAAAACCGCCGCAGCACCCTTTTGCAGCGCCTGCTCGACATACGCATTACCATCAAAATGCTCACCCTTGATCGCGACAAATAAATCTCCCGGCGCGATCTTTCGGCTGTCGGTCTTAACGCCGGTGATATACGCCTGCGCCGCATCGAAAATATCTGATTTGCAGCCCTGCCTGCCGCCGGTCGCTTTCAATATCGCCTGAAATGACATTTTTTCCATACCGCTTCTCCTTTCGGGCGGTTTTACGCCCACAACCTTATCTTATCCGTCGTTCTTTTGCATAGCACGCTTTGCGCCGATCTCCCGCATCGCCTGTTTAACCAGTTCTCTTTCGTCCATCGGCAGCCGAGCGTCCCCTACGATCTGGTAATCCTCATGTCCTTTTCCACAGAGCGCGACGATATCATCCTTTTTTGCCATTTCCAGCGCAAAGGAGATCGCCTCCGTTCGGTTTACTATTGTACTGCATTTTTGCCCATTAAGCAAGCCCTTTTTCATATCCTTTAAAATATTTTCCGGATTTTCCCCTCTCGGATTATCCGAGGTGAGGATCAGAACATCCGCAAGCGCGCCTGCGGCAGCCATAAGCGGGCGCTTTCCTTTATCGCGCTCGCCGCCGCAGCCATAAACGGCGATCAGCCGGCCTTCCGGCTTTTTCAGCGCATGAAGCTGGGCAAACAGCCGCTTGAGCGCATCCGGCGTATGCGCGTAATCACAGATCACTGTAAACGGCGCGTCGACTGTAATCCGCTCGGCTCGCCCGCGCACTGGCTGATAACCGCGAAGCGCATTTTTTGCCTGCGCAAACGCGACGCCGAAGCACAGTCTCGCGCTGACAATTGCAAGCGCGGCGTCAACGCACAGCGGCTTTCCGATCAGCGGCAGAAAAAATTCCTCGCTTTTTCCGCTTTCCTGCTCAAAAAGCGTAAACCGTCCGCCATCCAGCCCGCAATCAAGCATTGTCATTTGATAATCCGCATCCGCTCCCTCGGCGGAAAACGACGCCTTCCTATCCGTGCCCTTAAGCGTGCGGTAAAGCCGCTCGCCGTACGGATCATCGATATTGATCAGCGCTGCCCTGCACTGGGAAAAAAGCGCCTCCTTCGCCGCAAAATACCGCTCCATATCGCCGTGATAATCCAAATGATCGCGGGTCAGGTTGGTAAATACGCCGAGCGAGAACCGGATTCCCGCTGTGCGGGACTGGTCGATCGCCTGCGAGGAAACCTCCATTGAAACTGCTTCAATCCCACAGTGATTCATATCCGCAATCAGCCGCCATAATTCTTCCGGCTGCGGAGTCGTCCTGCTCTCCTTGACCTGCTTTCCTGCGTAAAACGCGCCGAGCGTCCCAATCCAGCCGGCGCTTTTCTTTACGCCGAGCAAAAGCTGCCATAGCAGGTGGGAAACGGTCGTTTTTCCGTTGGTCCCCGTCACGCCTATAAACTGCATGCGCCGATCCGGATGACGATAAAGCGCGCACAGTAAAAGCGAAAGCGCTTCCCTGCTGTTCTCCACGACGATATCCACACCGGAGGCGGGACTGCTCCCAACAACGACTGCGCCTTGTGCAGCAGCCCTCGGCGCATCGGCATGGCTATCGTAATGCCTGCCTTTGATGCAGAGAAACAAAGCGTTCCCGCACGCGCTCTCCGCTTCCAAGACGATTTTTTCTATCTGTACTGATAACGGCAGCGGACGAAGGTATTTTGCCTTAACCCCTGCCGACGCAAACAAAAGATGCAGTTCCATCCAAGCTTCCTTTCGCACATTTTACCGCTTATGGAAATACCAGAATGTTTCAACATCTTTTGTTTTCTGTCAACCCCGCTGCCGAAATTAGGCTGCGTTAATCGTTTTCTTCCTTCACACAGGTGATGGTGACAACCGTGCCTCGTTCAACCTTTTCTCCTTCGGCAATACTCTGCGCGCTGACATAGGCCTCGGAGTTTGCGGCAGCGCCGCCCGAAATGCAGACATTAAGTCCCGCGTTTGTCAGCCGGGCATTCGCCTGCGACGGAGAAAGCTTCAGCACGTTCGGTACAGTCACCTGCTCCGGTTCGCTGTCGTCGGTATAAACGATGATCTTTCCGCCGGTTTCCAGCATCGTGCCAAAGGTCGGGAACTGACTGAGCACCGTGCTGCCCTCGCCGATTACCTCGATCTCCAGTTCTTCTTGGGTCAGCATATTTTTCGCGACCTGAATCGTTTTGCCGACAACGTCCGGAACCGTCGCCTGAAGCGCCTCAAGGTCCTCGTCGGTGTAAACCTTATCGATGCCGATATACGGCAGGACATCCTCCATAACCGCCGCAACAATCGGTGCAGCGACAGCCGAACCGTAAATCTGTCCGCCGGTCGGCTCGTCGACCATAATCATAACCGCGATCTGCGGATCATCCGCCGGCGCAAACGCGCAGAAGGAGGAGATGTATTTATACTGGATGTTGCCGTCATCATCGTAAACGGTGTCCTCATCCTTTGTCTGCTTCTGGGAAGTACCGGACTTACCGCCGATACGATAGCCCTTGATATAGGCGTTATTGCCGCCGTTAGCGCTGACAACCTGCTCCAGAATATCGCGCATGGTAGCGCTTGTTTCCTCCGAAATGACCTGATGCTTCACCTCGGTGCCATACGATGTGACGATGTTTCCGGAATCGTCCAAAACCTGCGAAACGATATGCGGTGTGACCAGATAGCCGCCGTTGACGACTGCCGAAACAGCAGTTACCATCTGGATCGGTGTGACCGCCGAGGACTGACCGAACGAACAGCTGGCAAGCGAAACCTGGGTCAGATTCTCCGCCGTATAATATTGGCTGACGCCCTCGCCCGGCAGGTCGATCCCGGTTTTTGCGGTCAAGCCAAACGAATCAAAATACTGATAGAAAAGCTCCGCGCCAAGTCCAAGCCCAATTTGGATAAAGCTTGGGTTGCAGGAATCGATTATCGCCTGCGTAAAGGTTTCGGTGCCGTGACCGCTGCTGCGCACACAGCGCATGGTTCTGTCGCCCACCTGAAAAGAGCCGTGGCAGGTAAAGGTCGAATTTAAGGTGGAGGTGCCGCTTTCCAGCGCGGCGGAGGCGGTAATGGTTTTAAACACCGATCCCGGCTGGTAAGCGTAGGAAATCGCCTTATTATACCACTGCTCCGATCTTGCTTCGGAAAGTGCCTGCTTATATTCCTCTTCGTCGGTGATCTCGTTTAATGCCGCCAGCGTATCCTCATTAAAAATGGTGTATGGGTCGTTGCAGTCATAATTATTGAAGGAGGCCATGCCTAAAATCTCGCCGGTGTTGACGTCCATTACGATACCGCAGGCGCCGTCGCTCGGCTTATGGATCTCGATCCCCTCCTTCAGCGCCTTTTCCAGATAATACTGAATATTGGAATCAAGCGTCAGAACCAGCGAATTGCCGTCCTTTGCATCCACGCGCTGGTCATAGCCGATCGAAAGGTTGTTTCCCTTTCCGTCAACAGCAGTAATCGTATAACCGTTGGTGCCGCTCAGCGTTTCGTCGTAATAATACTCCAGCCCGTATAAACCGTTATTATCGCTGCCGGTGAAGCCCAAAACGGCGCTTGCGAGCGAACCGTTCGGATAATAGCGTTTGGAAGACTCCTCCAGCGTAATGCAGTATATTTTTTCTTCGGTCATAAAGCTTCGCACCTGATCGATCACCGTTTTTTCCACCCGGCGCGCCAGAATCTCGTATTGATTCTCCTTGGCAAGATGCGCGGTCATATCCTCCTGACTCATACCTAGGATGTCCGAAAGCTTTTCCACACAGACCTGCTTCTGAGCATCCTTCAGCGCGGTCGGCGAGATAATCACGTTCCAAACCGTCGCGCTCTGCGCTAAAACCTCCATGTTGCTGTCGTAGATTGTGCCGCGATTCGCCATAATATCCAGCCTTGACATCTGCTGACGCTCACCGAACGCTATGTAAATCTCGTCATCCACAAAAACCGTATAGCACAACGAAACGACGATCGTGATAACGCCGGCAATCAACAGGGAGAATAAGACTTTTAAGCGTCTTTCATAATCCCGCTTTGTACCGGTAAATATTTTTTTCATTTTCATAATCCTTTCCCATTGATTCGCCCAAGGATAAGTGCAAAAAAGGTATAAGGTGTACGCGGTACTATTTTATCACAACCCGCTTGTCCTTATACCAATCTTTTCCTATTTGTTTTTTGACCGCGCAAGACAAGACAACCTCTTTATTCCTGGTGGAACAGTCCGCTGAAGAACGCCGAGAGCTTATCCCAGACAGACATCTCGCCGACAACCTCAATCTTATTCTCCGTCACCAAATCGATATAATGCATCTGGCTCTGCTTTGCCTCCTGCATTCCCAGCACCGCAGCGTCACGCCCTAAGCTTGCAGCCTGCACATCAAGCTGATTCTGCATCGTGATGTACTGGCTCTCCGCCTCGGTCAGTTTTTTTTCTACATCAAGAATATCATAGCTTAGCTCATTGCGGTATGCATTTAAGCACAAAACGCCGCCAAGCGCAAGACATACCGACAGGATAACAGCAACCGCGCCGACCGGCACGCGCTGGCGAATACTCGCAGCATAAGCCGATTCCCGATCTGCATGAATCTCAGCCTGTTTTTTTAATATCTGCTGCTTCCGGGTCAGCGCCTCTTTGCGCGCCAAACGACCTGTCTGCAAGTTTGAAGTTGCCATAGGCGGGTACCTCCTTTAAAGGGTTACATCACCGATACAATCGGCAGTTTTTCCAATATCCGAAGCTTTGCGCTTTTACTTCTGCTGTTGAGCGCAAGCTCATCCTCAGACGGTAAAAGCGGTTTTCTGGTTATAATCTTTGCACGCGGCTTTTTTCCGCAGACACACACCGGAAAATCCGGCGGGCAGGTGCAGCCCTGTGCAAAGGATAAAAATTTCTGCTTTACCATGCGATCCTCCAGCGAGTGAAAAGTCAAAACAACCAATCTCCCGCCGGGATTCAACAGCTCAAACGCTTCGTCGATCCCCTCTGAAAGCGCGTCAAGCTCTTCGTTGACCGCGATGCGCAGCGCCTGAAACGTGCGCTTACACGGATGCTTTTCCCTCCTGGACGCCGCCGGCATCGCACCGGAAACGATCTGCACAAGCTGTCCGGTCGTTTCGATCGGCGCCTTTTCACGCGCCGAAACAATCGCGCCCGCGATCCTGCGGGAAAATTTTTCTTCCCCGTATTCAAACAAAATACGGGACAGCTCCTGCGCTGAAAGGGTGTTGACCAGATCCCTTGCCGAAACGCCGGTCTTGCTCATCCGCATATCCAACGGCGCATCCGCTCGATAGGAAAAACCGCGCGCAGCGTCGTCCAGTTGATGAGAGGAAACGCCCAAATCCAGCAGCACGCCGTCAACCGCAGCAATCCCGCGTGAAAGCAGCACATCCTTCATATTGCGGAAATTGGCTTTGATGACAACAGTCTTGTCCGCATAAGGAGCAAGCCGCTCAGCGATTACGGCAATCGCGTCCGGATCCTGATCGAACGCGTAGAGCGTGCCCGCGTTCAAGCGTTTGACGATCTCTTTCGAATGTCCCGCTCCGCCCGCCGTTGCGTCGACATAAACACCGTTTTCACGAATGGCAAGCCCTTCGATACACTCCGAAAGCATGACCGAAAAATGCGAGAATTCCAAAGAAACGTTTCCTCCCTTTTGTCTTCCGCCAGAGGGAGGACAATTCTAACTATTAATAATCATTATATACCATCCTGTAAAACTTTTCAAGTACTTTTTGATATTCTGTCATCAAATTGCAATCTTTTTGTGCCGCTTTCCCGCATAAATCCCCTCATTCCGTCAGAATCTGCCGCCGAAACGGTTACTAAACGTGATTTCGAGGTATCATCAAGCGACGTTTATCAGCGCAGAGCGGCAAAGAAAAAGATTTTTCATTTTTTCACGCAAAAGTCAAGAGTAAATGCAGAAAAATCAGAATTTAATTTGTAAATTTTTTGTGAACAGATTTTCAAGCGGCGGCAAGCTGTCGATCGAACAGGTCGCCGGACGTTTCAAAGCCCAATATTTCACGCGGATAATTGTTGATCCAATCCTCGACGCGCTGAATATATGCGGCGGTCACTTTCCGGAAGTCCGTTCCTTTCGGAAGGAAGCAGCTTGCTGTCGCGTGCGGTTGCGGTCACGTACCCCGAAAGCGT